>LJTT01000108.1 GCA_001303585.1 Betaproteobacteria bacterium SG8_41 | reverse complement strand
GGGAGGCAGCGGTTTCGAGCTGATCAACTACAAGGCGATCCCCGAGCTCTACGTCGGCTTCGGCGTAGCCTCCTGGAAACTGGCGCCGCCAGCCACGCGCCGAAAGTCAGCCAAGAGCAAAACCCGAATTAACCGCAGATAAACGCAGATACACGCAGATAAAACAAAAAAACTCAAAACCAAATTCGGCAGCAGCTTTTTCCTATTCTGGTTTTTGTCGTGTTTCGGTTGTCACATAGAGCATGCGCACGGGCTTGCCGGAGCGGTTGCTCCAGGCGTGGTTCGTGCCGCGCTGGATGACAACGTCCCCCGTGGTGAGCTTTACCTCCGTGTCGTCGAGCACGAGATAGATCTCGCCCTCGAGCACCACAGCGTAGTCCACCGTCTCGGTGCGGTGCATGAGCGGGTGATGCCCCCCGCGGCCAAACGTCGAGGCCGCCTCATTTCCGACCGCCCTGAAGATCTCGCGCGCCTTCTCGGGCGTGAGGTTGCGGATCGCATCCGTTTCCGGAGCGACCTCGGAAATGCGGAAGACCGTGCCGCGTGGCGCCGGGTGGATCCGACGCGGCCCAGTGGTCGGATCCGGCTCTTCGCGCGTGATCGGCTCCGGTGCCGCGTTGGTTCTCCAGATGTCGCTCGAAACATGTCCGGGCCGTAGAGGGTTGGAGTGAACCGAGGGCGCCGCGCCATCGGAAATGACGACGGCCTTGCCATCCTTGTCGTGCCCTGTTACGACCCGCCGAATCCTGCCTCGCTCTGTCATGGTGTCCTCTTCTGAGATTGCGCAGTGCGCCGCGGCGTAGCAGCCGAGAGTGGCCTGGGATCATCGCCCGTCAGCAGGCGGATGACGATGAGGCCGGCGACCGCAAATATGAGCAGCAGAATGATGATCCCGAACTGCCACAACGGCGCGCACTCCGAAGAGGGCAACTGGCCGCCAATGCAGGCGCCCACATACTGCCAGATGAAATCGAACCTGCCCACGCCGGGAAGCCGCAGGCAGCTAGTGCGCGGCGGCCGGCTGCAACATCCTCGCCGCCTGCACCTTGGCCTTGAATTCGTCGACTGTCATCACCCAGGCGATGGAGCGCGACATGAGCTCTAGCGCCATCCAGTGGTGATCGAGCCCGCGCATGCTGGCAACGCAGTCCGAGATCACCACCGGCTGGTAACCCCGATTCTGCGCTGAAAACGCCGTCGAGTAGACGCAGGTATCCGTATTGATGCCCGTGATGACGACGGTCTCGGCCTTGAAGGTCCTGGCGACCAGTGTGTCCAGGTCGGTTCCGAGAAAAGAGTCCATCGAGCGCTTGGTGGTTACGTGGAGGTCCCCCGGCTTGACCAGCTCCGTCGGGATTTCCGCTGCCGGCGTGCCGTCGATCCGGTCCGGGCCTTTGCGCGCCTCGGCCTGTGCGTTCTGTGAGAGCCGGGCCTGCCGGCTCGCTTCGGTCATCACGCCGGTGACGAAAAATCCCCGCTCAACTTCCGCCGGGCGCCGCTTTACGTAGGCGTGGATTACCGGCAGGCCTTCCGCGCGCGCGAACGCGAGCAGCTTGTTCGCGTGACCGATTACTCGTTTCGACTCATCGGGGGCAACCGGAGAGGTTGCAACCTTCATGTCGAGGTACTCGTTTTGCATGTCCACCGTCAGAACGACGGTTCGGCGCGGGTCTATCCTCAGCAGCTCATTCATGCGGCGCTGATATTCGGAACGGTCCCTGATCTCAACCAGCGGCTTCATTCAATCCTCTCGAACAACGTGAGATTCAACTCGTGACAACCGGCTTCGCCGCGGCCAGCACTCCGACGTGTCAAGCGGCACCGAGCTGCCCGGGATGAGTGTACACCACCGCAGCATCATCGACCGCACCGCCAGACCCGGTGGAGGAGCAAACGTATCACACGGACCAGTACTACGCGGCTCTTTCGTGCCCGCGCGCGAGTTCATGGTTCTCACCGTGACCCGCGCCGAGCGCCCTGACCATGGCCGAAATCGGGTGACGCCCGGCGATTCAACTCCGCTGCTCACCCTTTTTCCCAGACGCGGCAAGGCGCTATCCTAGCACCTGGCGGCCGGAATAATGACCGTCTCCAGGATGAGACAGGAATGATTTGATGGCTGATTTGAGACGAACACGCTGGGACCGGTTTCCCCGCCGGCCGCAGCCCGAGGACCGGGTGTCGACGAATTTCTGGTTCGGCGAACTCAATCGTTCCGATCTCGCCGACCGGCTGGGCATACGCAATTCGTTCACAAGCGTGAAGCAGGTGCGCGCGGCCGTCTACCTGTGCCGCAACGTGCTGCAGCCCATGCGCGACGAATTCGGGGCCTTCTCGCCGAACAGTGTGTACCGGTGTCAGGCACTCGAGCGCGCGCTCAAGAAAAAACCCGCCAACTGGTCGAGCAGCAGTCAACACACGGCAGGGGAAGCCTGCGACGTCACCATCCCCGGCGTTGCGACGCTGGAACTCGCCCAATGGGTTGCGAGAAACCTCGAGTTCGATCAGTTGATCTGCGAGTGCTACGATCCTGCCAAGGGACCCAGCTCGGGCTGGGTGCATGTGTCACTGCGGCCGCCGGGCACGCGCGACAACCGCCGCCAGCTCCTCAGCTATATCTTCGACCAAGATCGCCGCAGTTATGTCTACGTGGACGGCCTGCGAGCCATGGCGTGATGGGTGATCAGTAACCACCAATAGACGTGGCGGTTCCTCGCTCATCGTTCATCGTTAGGCTTACGGGCCCGGTTCACTCGGTCGCCATCGCATCGACTTTTTGCTTGAGGCTGTCGGCCCCATCCACAAAGGCGGTCGGCGTAATCCCCGACACCATGACGAAGGATGGCGCCTTGAGGCTTTCGCTGTGGGACTGGATGCCGAGGTTCGTCGCCTCCGTCAGGTTCGTCAACACCACGGCGCCGCCAAACGCGATGGTGGACACGCCTGCCGCCACGGCAGCGTGCGCGAACCGCGTGGCCCGGGACGCAAGGCGCAGGTGGCGATAAACCATGACGGCAAAAATCGCTGCGGCGCCGGCAAGCGCCAGAGTCTCCAGCCAGCTCGCGTCGAAACCAAAAGCCAAATACTGCGCGCCCGTGTTCCAGAACTCCAATGCGAGCACGCCCGCGCAGGCCACGACCCCATGCGCCGCAAAATTGGCGCGACCTCCTACCGTCCGGCTGACCAGCGACCATATCGCGACCCAGACAGCAGCGGCGGCGAGCATGAGCAGAACGCTGATCGCCACGACCACGCCTTCATCGCGATGGCTGGTCGTGACGAACGCACTCCAGGCAAAGGTTGCCACCAAAGCTGTGATCAAGGCCAGAAACAGCACTGCCCGGCGGCCCGATCGGGCCTGCCGGACCGGTCGCTCGGCCGCGACCTGGAACGACCGCGGCCGGATTCTCAGCTGCGTATGGCCGACCCTCACCACGTCTTCCGGGCCGATCTCCGCGCTAGCCCTTTTTTCGCGCGAGGGCAGGAGCACCATGCCGTTCACCGACTGCAAATCAGCGACCGATAACCTGCCGTTCGGCGCTTCGTGGATCTCGAGGTGGCCGGACGCCACGAACGGGTCGTCCAAAATGACGTCCATCTCATAGCCGCGGCCGATGCGGCTCGGCCAGCGCCATACGGGATGTCGCGCCAGCACCTCGCCGTGCCGGCCCATGACTTCGACGAATGCTAGCGGTTCCAGCGAATGGCCTCCAGAAAACGGCGTGACAGCTCCATTGCATGCTCGAACGAGACGCCATCCATCTCCAGCTCTGAATGCAGCGCCAGCGCCGAATCATCGAGCGTCGCCACCTTCAGCACCATATCGTATAGCCCTTCAAACAGCTTGTAGCGGCGCAGGCACTGCGCGACCTTCGCCCGCCCCCCCTCTAACGCGACGATCCGGTCCCGGCAGGCATAGGCTGTATGGTGCTTGCGGCTCGTGAAATCGCTGGAAATGGGAGCGCGAAACTGCTGCTCCTGCACGTGGGCAAAACGCACTGGGTCCAGGCTGAGGCTGCGCAGGATGCGGTGCCGGAACGAGACCATCCCCGTCTGAAGCTTCGGATCCACGTAGAGCGAGGACAGCGTATGGCAATAATAACTATTGACGTCGTAAGCCCTGCCCCGCTCACGCTCGGTCCCGGCCGCGCACTGCATGAAGGTGCCCATACGGGCAGGCACAACCAGGGGCCCAAGCTGCTGGGTAGGGAGCGGCCCCTTCAAAACCTTCCGCAACGCGAGATCATGCGCCCTGAGCTGGGCGGCCACCGTGCTGCGGAAGTCACCCGAGGGCGGACCCGGCTGCGCGCTCGAACTCGCGAGAAGCTCCGCCGCAAACCGCGACGGCACAAGAAAGCTGACGAGCTGTCCGCGGCGGTGGGTCGCGACATTGACGCCGAACACCCGCCCCATGGCGTCCACTGCCGGGCCGCCGCTCATCCCCGAATTGATTGCGCCGGTAAAGTGGATGCGCTCGTAGTAGAGCTCTTCCGACCGGCCATTGTAGATGCCCTCGACCACGGTAAGCCCCTGGCTCAGCGGATACCCTAGCGAGAAGCCACGGTCCCCTTTCGCCAGCGGCTGGCCGCGGAAGCCGAGCACATGCGCCGACCCGACGTCGCCCTTCACAACCGCCAAGTCGTTCAGGACGTCGATAGCCACGATCTGCAGGGGCCCGCGCAGACCACCGGGCAGCACAAACTCGAGCTGATAGACGTCCGGCTCGAGAGCCTTGTCCGCGATCACGTGATAGTTGGTGACGATCAGCCCGTCGTCGCCAACAACGAAGCCGGTTCCGGTCGCCGCATGCGTATCGCTCGCGCCCAGCAGGACACGGATCTGGGCGACGCCGCCACGAATCTGCTCGAACAGCGCGTGCGTTTGGGACGAAATCTCCGCCTCCTGCGCCGCGGCAGCAGCACCAAACGCCGCCAGGCCGAGGTAACAGAGACCCCGCAGCAGCTTCATCACAGCGGTCACAATGCTCATTTGCACCGGTGCTTTATACCACGCACCGACGGCGTTCGTGGCGGGCAGCCGCCACACGCGGACCGAAATGCCGGGATGACTGTAGCGCAATGACGATTACCCGATACCATAACGCTCTTTGCGAGGAGACTCCACGATGCCACCCACAGCAGCTGGCAATGCAGAATTGGCGGGAAAAGTCGCCCTGATAACCGGCGCCTCGCGCAATATCGGGCGTGCAACCGCGCTGGCGCTCGCGGATGCGGGCGCAGCGGTTGCGGTCAATACGCGCTCCTCGAGGCAGGACGCGGAGAAGGTTGTCGAGGAAATTGGCGCTGCCGGCGGCCAGGCCGAGCTCTACGTGGCCGACATTGCAGACGAAAAAGCAGCGAAAGCGATGGTTGAGGCCATTGCCAAGCGCTTTGGCCGTGTTGATATCCTCGTTCTCAATGCCTCGGTGCGAAGCGAAAAGCCGTTCACCGAACTGACTTACGAGGAGTGGCGGCTGCCGCTCTCGATCACGCTCGACGGCGCATTCTATTTGGCTCAAGCCTGCATTCCGCACATGCTCGCGGCCGGCGGCGGCAGTATCGTCACGCTCGGCGGCCAGGTGGCGCTGTCGGGCGCGAAAAACCGTGTGCACGGCTCCGTCGCCAAGCATGGACTAGTCGGAATGACACGCGCGCTGGCGCGTGAGTTCGGCGACCGTGGCATTCGGGCGAACTGCGTCGCGCCCGGGACGATGAATACGACGCGCGCCGCCGGCCGCGCGCCGCGACCCGACGCGGCCAAGGTGGTTCCGCTCGGGCGGTTGGGCGAAGCCGAGGAAGTCGCGACCACCGTCCGCTTTCTTTGCGGACCCGGCGCGAGCTTCATCAGCGGCCAGACCATTCACGTGAATGGGGGGCAGATGATGTTCTGACGCTTCGCTGGTGACCAGGTGACTAGGTGACTCAGTAACCAGCTAACTTCGCAAGCGCAGCAAAGCAAACACGCAGCACTCAGTCACAGAGTCACTTAGTCACTTAGAGCCCCTAACAAAATGACGTCATGCGGTTTTCACGAAGCGCCAACAGATCAGGCAAGCGCCAAGCTTGAGGAATGCCTCATGGATGGATGGCAGTCGCTCGTAGCGTACGCGCAGACGCCGGAACTGATGCAGCCAGGCGATGGTGCGTTCCACGACCCAGCGGGTGTTGCCCAGGCCACTGCCATGAGGGGTGCGACGGCGAGCGATTTGGGTATCGATACCGCGCTCGGACAGGAGATCACGCAGGGGATCGGAGTCATAGGCGCGGTCAGCCTGGACCAACTCGGGCTTGCGCTTTGGAGCCCCGCGCAGGCCAGCAACCGGCGGGATGGCCCTCAGCAGGGGCATCAACTGGGTAACGTCATGACGGTTGGCCTCGGTCAGCACTACCGAAAGTGGGATACCTTGCGCATCCGTGAGGAGGTGGTGCTTGCTGCCCGCACGACGGCGATCGGTTGGGTTCGGTCCACTTTTTTCCCCGCGCCCACCGCGCGAATGGACGAGCTGTCGGCCACCACTCTCGAGAAATCCAGTTGCTTCGCCCCGCGCAGCTCCGAGAGCAGAACACGGTGCAATCGGCTCCACACCCCGCGACGCTGCCAATACTTCAGCCGTCGCCAGCACGTCATCCCCGAGCCGCACCCCATCTCCTTCGGCAGCATCTCCCACGGAATGCCAGAGCGCAACACAAACAAGATGCCTGTGAGCACCCGACGGTCCTCCAGCGGCAGGCGTCCCGTGTGGCGCTTGCGCCTTCGCTTCCTCGGTAGCAACGGCTCGACGCGTGTCCATAACTCGTCTTCGATCAACGGCTTCGGCATCCGCGTCCCTCCAGAACATGCGATGCCTCACCGTACCAATACCGCAATCAATGTACAAGCCTCATTTTGTTAGGCGCTCTTAGTCACTTAGTCACTTAGTCACTTAGTCACGGGCGGCTTCGCGGAAGTAGACCGGCAGATCCATCTGTGGCGCCCGGGCGGGCACCTGGAAGAAAAGGTCGCCAACGAAGCCGCGATGGTAGCTCGAGTGGTTGACGACGTGGAGCAGAATCTCACCGC
>LJTT01000107.1 GCA_001303585.1 Betaproteobacteria bacterium SG8_41 | reverse complement strand
CAGTGCGCAATCCGTAGAGAAACCGAAAACTCAATATGACCAGATTCTGGTGTTTACCTAGCAGGTGCAACACCCGGTCTGCGCGTGCACGCCGCGACGGGTACCGAGCCAGAAATGCTGAACCGTGGCGCCGACCGAGAAAGAAATAAAGCTGATCCCCCAGGAACGTCCCGCAAAACCCGCACGCAATCACCAAATCCAGCGACAAATAACCCAGATGAGCCGAGACGCCCCCGAGAATCAGGACCGTTTCACCTTCGAGAAACGTCCCGACGATGAGGATCGGGTATCCATAGGTGGTCAGTAGCGATTCCAGCATGGACGCAATGAGTCAATCCAACTTCAAGCTGTAACTACCCTGGGTTGTCTCGACGACGTTGTTTACTGCAACGATCCACGGTCGCGAGCGCTTGGGGCTTATCAGTTGAGATAGGCATAACCTGCCCATTGCAGGCGTACGATCTCGGCATCTGCCATCGGAACCAGGGCAACGAAGTCATGGAAATCCCCGCTGCCAAAACCCTGCAATCGAGCTATCGCCAAACTTGAGGCCCTGTGCATCAAGTCAGCATGGGCGTCCTGATTGGCACTGGCGAACAGCGGAACGGCGCCTTCATGCACGACAATGACGATAGATGCGTCAAAGGGATTATTGCCGTAAAGGTTCTGGAGCAGGCTCGCCCGGTCAAGAAGATGAGCAAGCACCTTGGGATCCGGGCTTGAGAAATCGTAAACAACCTTGCCGGGCGCATAGGTCACCTGTTCGTCTGCGCTCGCGATAACACTGAATGCCATCAGCAGAACGATCGAGACGATGCGCACGACCATGTCAGGTTCCCCTGCCTAGATCCCGTCTATCAGCTTGCGCAGTCGATTCTGCAGTTTTTCCGGCGCCTTGCCCTTGGCGGACTTGCGAATGAGCTCACCGAGCGCGGTCTCCAGTTCCGTCCTCGAATAGCACTCGAATTTCGCAATTGATTCCGGATCATTCATTTCACCATCGAGATAGGCGTACAGCCCGTTGATCGCCTCCAGGCAGCCGATCTCGTCAATCTGGGGTTTGTCTTTGCTGTCTTTCATGACTTGCTACCTCTCTCTAAATCGTCGGTGATCAGGCCCGCCTCGTTGGCATGTTGCCACAACGCCTTCTGTAGCAAGGTGCGTCCGCGTTTCATGCGGGAACGAATCGTGCCCGGCGGCACACCCAGCACTTCTGCGGCCTCGTCATAGGAAAGGCCCTCTACATTGACCAATAGTACCGCTATCCGAAACGCCTCCGGCAGCATCTGAATGGCGGACACAATGTCCTCACCCAGAAGGCTGTTGGCAAACTCGCGTTCCGGGTTTCCCCACCAGTTCAGAAAATCGTCGGGCTGCTTTATCAGGAACCCCGTAATGTCGTCTTCCTGTCCATCGACAACAATATCGTCGTAGCCATACTCAACAGGGCGAACTGACTTCTTGCGATATTCGCTGATGTAGCAATTGTGCAAGATGCGAAACAGCCACGGACGAAAGCGCTCTTTGTCTTCCAGCGTTGCGAGGGCTGACCACGCCTTGGCAACAGATTCGGCAACCAGATCTTCCGCATTCGCATTGTTTCGGGTCAGACGCAGCGCCAGCCCGTAAAGTGAGTCCATGCATTCCTCGATTCCGCGGCTGAACCACGCTTTAGCCTCCGAATCCGTCATGAGGTCATTTGGCCTAAATCGCCGCGCCCATGCGCACGGCACCCGAAACGCGCGGGTAGTACGACGGCGCCACCTCACGCTCCCCAACAATTTCTTCGCCTTGCCGATAGACATGAATGCTGCCCGGCGCCAGTGGCCGCCAGGGCTCCGCAGTCAAAGGAGCGGTTGCGAGCAGAATCATCCTGGAAACCCCATTCCCGGTAACAACTGTGCGGCGTAGCCAATGAAGATTGGTGTGAGCATGAACGTAGAGGCACTCGCCGTCACTGAGAATGAAATTGAATTCTCCGTACGCCTTCAGTTCGTCCACCACCGCTTTAATGGTGTCCACCAACGTGGTCGGTGAGTAATACTTGTCTCGACCGATGCCGCCGGCGATGGCGTCGAGAATACAACAGAACGCCAGCTCCGAGTCGGTTTCGCCAAGTGGCTGGAAGCGACTATCCGGCGCCGCACCCTTTTCCAACAATCGCGGCAGTTTTCCGTTGTGGGCGAACACCCACGAGCGCCCGTTCCATTCGCGCTCGAAGGGATGCGTGTTCGCGGTCGCACGCCCGAAAACGGACGGGTTGGCGTGGCGGATATGGGCAATCATCGCGGTGCTCCGGACCTCCTGCTCCGCCAGCAAGGCAAGAAAGCGGCTTTCGGCAGCAGGTGTCGGATCCTTGAAGACGCGCGCCGCGCGTCCCTCGTAGTACGCAACCCCCCAACCGTCAGCGTGCGGACCGGTCTTCCCCCCGCGCGGCATGAGCTGGGCGAGATAATGGCCCACTTCGGCAGGCCGACTGGCACTCATGGCAAGCAGCTCACACATGGTTTTTGCCCTTGATTGGCAGATAAATCCGTCTGTTTCGGCTCGGTTCTTCGCCCCTTACTTCCCTAGACGCATTTTGCGGGGTCCCAGGTCCCGGAATCTTGAAAATAATTCCGGGACCCGGCGGGAGCCTTCACAAGCGGCCCCTAGAAACTCAGCGCCGCGGCACCCTGGCTGATGAGTTCGTGCATGGCACCCGATCCCGTAACGCGAACACCTTCGATCAGGTCGTTTTGCCCGTAGCCGCGCACCTTCGCGCAAGCCGGACAGGCCAAAATGCTGCCGCCGCTCGCCATGAAGTTGTCGATCATCTCGCCGAGGGGCGGATCGAGCGGGTTCAGCTGGGCCACCGCGGTAGCGCCCCGACGAACCAGATCGACACCCGAGCTGACCAGAAACATCGTGACATCCAGACCGGAATTGATCCCGCTGTTGGCCACGCTCAGCGCCACCGACGAACGCTCGTCATCGAGCCCCTTGGTAACCACCACCACCAGCTTTCTCTTGTCTGACATAACACGCTCCTTACCTGTAGTTGGTTGAATGGCGACCCGTTCATGGGGGGGGCCAAAAGCACTCGCCGTCTTTTTCAAAACTGCTGGACCGATGTGCTTACAGGTAATGACGCATGGCAGGGTCCTTCAGGTCCCGGCGGCGGATACTTTTTTGCATATCGAGTCGGCCCGACCGGCGGGTATCCCCAACTGGGGCCAGGCGGATCCATCTTGACAGGAATCAAAGACAAATCGCCCTCTCATGTATCTATGATGAGAGGTCGGAAAAAGGTCACATGCGCCATGCATGGCACACGTGGAGAAACGGCGTATTTGCGTTGCGGGAAATCGCACGAATGAGGAATGGGAAAATCCAATTCCGGGATGCGCAGCGGCACTTGTCCCTCATGGCCGCTCTTGGTGCCGCTTGTTGCATCGCGATCGCAATGATGGGTTGCGCATCGATTGACCTGTCCTCGTCCCCAGATCCTTTTTCTGGTTGGCAGTACAACACGCGGCAGATACCAGTTGGTGGCGAAGTGAAGCTTGCAAAAGACGAAGTCCTGTTCTTTGGAAAGATTGTGCCAATTGTTAATGGCAAGCTTGTGGCTCTTTCCACACACGGGGTGCCGACCCTAGTTCTTGCGCGCGATCGTGCAGGAAAAGTCTTTCTCGCGGACCCGGATGGCCATTTTTACGGCGTCATTCCGGTCGGCACTTATGATTTTGTTAAGGTGGCATCGACAAGTCTTTGGACCCGGGCATTGCCCTGCGTCTCTCTCGCTCTTCGCTTCAAGGCACTGACCGGTGATCAAGTCGTCTATATCGGCACCCTGCGCATCGATGCCGAGGTTTCCAGACGCTGGGATGGCACCCGTGAGCTCGATGAGATTAATTTCGTTGAAGTCCTTGATGAATTCGAAACTGCCCGGCAAGAGTTGCTGACGCGCTATCCGGACATGAAGGATTGGCGAATATCCAAGTCCTTGCTGTCTCGTATTCCGGGAGAAACTCAATACCGCACATGTTGGTGAGTTAGACGAGGACACACCGTCGCATGTTTGCTACAAAGAAACTTCGGTATGCAGTGGGCCTGCTGGTCTCCTTGGGACTTAGCTTGATGGGAGGCTGCGCTACGCCGGGCGCACGGGATGCGCGTTTGCCTCCCGGTTCGGTTGCTGTCGTGGCGGCCCGATTCACGCCCGAGACCAGTTTGAATCTGGAAGAAGTGGGCAAGAAAGGCGCGGCTGGTGGTGCGGCAGAGGGAGCGGCTGCTGCTACTCGGTCTCCGACGGTGGGTTCCAGCTCTCCGCCGCTGGGTGCCGTCGGCCCCGTTTTGTGGTTGGCTGTCTTGCCTTTTGCAGCTCTGGCCGGAGCGATAGCGGGCGACATTGCAGCGGTTGAGAGCGCGAAGGCGCACGCCTTGACCGAGGAGCAATTGCAGCAACTCAATCAAGCTGTCTCCGGCGCGCTGGTCGACTTGAATATCCAGGAAACAATGGCGCAGCAGGTTGTCGTGGCTGCCAAGGAACGTCCGATTTACCGGCTTTCATATGTAACCGGAATTGGGCCCGGCACCAAAGACGAACGCCCCGATTACAGCGAGCTGACACGACAGGGTTATGATTCCATTCTTGAACTGACCGTTACCAAGGTTCTTTTTTCAAGGAAGACGCAATCCAAGCGCGTGGCATTGGACATGCATCTTCGGGCGCGGGCCATTCAGACTGCTCCGATGAAGGTGTTGGCCAAGCGCGACTTTGAATACAAGACGCGGCCGCGACCCTTCTCGGACTGGACTGCCGCGGAAGGATTATTGCTTCGGCAGGATTTCGAACAATCCTATAACTGGCTGGCCAACGAAGTTGTCGCAACGATGTTCTCTCAGCCCACGAAAACGTCCGAACCTTGATGGCGGACGATCTAGAACAGGGAAATGCTCTTTCTCCGCAGATCTAGAGCAGGGGATCGAGCAAGCCCGCAAGATCGATGGTTAGCACAAAGTACCAATAGGTCACTCAGCAGGCGCCGCGCCGAAAGGCGCGGCGCCTGCTGTGAAGAACGTCCCTTGCTTTTTAATTTCCGCAAAGACGGCGACCGCCGCGGGTGCCCGTAGGGCGCACCCGCGGGGTGGTCCCTGGACTTAACCGGCCGCGCCGTCAGGCGGCTGTCCCGTCTGCACCGGCCCGACCCGGTACGGCCGCATCATCTCGTTGTCCTCGTGCTCGACGATGTGGCAGTGCCATACGTACTGCCCGGGCGTATTGAACTGCGCCTTGATGCGGGTGACCTGGCCGGGGTAGGCGATCACCGTGTCCTTGCGACCCGTCTCCCATGGCTCCGGCGCAACGGGGACCGAGCCGGGCACCACCTGCACCTCCTGGGTGGCCTCGTTCACGAAGATGGCCTGGCGGTTCACCACCTCGAACGCCACTTCGTGGACGTGCATCGGATGCGCGTCGGCGGTGGCGTTGTAGATCTCCCAGATCTCGGTCGCGCCGACGGCCGGGTTCTCGGTGAGGGGCTGCATCCACAGCCGCTTCGTCCACACGCCGGGCGCGACGTTCGGGTTGCCCGCAACCGTGCCGAGGAGTGCTTCGGCCGGAGCGTCAGCGAAGAACGCCGACATTTCCTCGAGCAGCGCGAGAGGGCGAGTCACGGTCGCCACGGGCAGCGCGGCGACGGCCGGTAGCTGCAGGAACTGCGGCGGCGTGGTCGGATCCGGCGCCACGGCGGGGACGACGCGGAACTCCATGACCTGGCCGGTGCTGGCCGCTTCGGCGACCGCGAAGTCCACCCCCGGCACGCCTCCGCCGAACGGCTCATCGGGACCGACATTGCCGAGGACGTAATTGCCCACCGGCACATTCGTGAAGTCGACGATGAGGTCCGCGCGTTCGGCCAAGGCCATCAGCAGCCGGTTGCCATTCGTGGCCGTGAGGTTGACGGGCGCGGCGAGGAACCCGCCCTCGTTGCCGATGGCCCAGACCTCGACGCCGGGGATCTGGCTGAAGTCCAGGATCAGGAAACGCGACTGGCAGCCGTTCAGGAAGCGCAGGCGGTAGCGCCGCTTCTCGACGACCTGGAACGGCCAGGTGTTCCCGTTGACCATCATCATGTTGCCGAAGAACTCCGGATTCCACAGCGGCGAGATGTCTGTGTTTGGGATGTAAGGGCCGGTGATCCCGTCGAAGAAGGCGCGTGTGTCGGGGTAGAAGAGAGACCCGTCGGTGTTGAACGAGCGGTCCTGAATCGCGATGGGAATCTCGTAGTAGGTCTTGTTCGACGGGAACTTGTCACCATCCTTCGGCGCCGGACCGGGCAACACCGCCGTCGCCCCGGTACTTACATCAAGCACCGCCGCGTCTCCGTCTGGACCGCCGCGGATGATGTAGAAGCCTGCGGGCCCCGCGTAGACATTGAGGCGGGTCATGCCGAGCGTGTGGTCGTGATACCAGTCGGCGGAGGCACGGCCGAGGTTCGGGTACTGGAACGTCGCAAATCCGGGTCCCCAGGTAGCGCCAAACTTCGATTTAGCCTTGCCGGCGAAGAACTCGTACCAGGTGCCACTGTCCGCATATCCCGCTGGGAGCTTGCTACCCAGATCGGGCAAGTACCAGGCCTCGGTGTAGCCGTCGCTCTCGTCGCCCACGCCGACCGCGCCGTGGACGTGGGTGACCATCGGGACTGGGCCCGTATAGGGGCCGGGGGTCGAGGTGAACGTCGGTCGCTTGTCGCGGTCATTCGTTCCGCCGGGCGGGTTGGCCCAATGGAGAGTCTGATCAACCGGCAAGAGATGAGGCAAATGGTCGCCGTTAGCGGCGATCAGATTGTTGATCCACTTCACGCGAACCGGCCGGTTGTACTGCGCCTCAATGGTGAGCGACGGTGCATTGTGGATCAGCAACGGCCTCTTGCTGCCCGCGCCGTTCACTGCCCCGTATCCCCAAACAGTCGTTGCGGGCTGTCCCGCCGGAAGGATCTGCTGGGCGAACTGCTTCATCGAAATTTCGTAATAGTCGATGTTCTTGCCGCGTTTCTGTTTGATGACACCGGCCTTCGGCATCACCGGCGGGATCAACATGGGTGTCTGGAATTTCGGCACTGCCGCGGGATTAAGCGTACCCCCAGGAACTTCGGCCAGCGCCTGCTTGATGCCAAATTTGTTGTAGGTGAACAGCGTGAGCGTTGTTCCGCCCACGTACTTTAGAAAGGTTCTTCTTGATGTCATGTTCCTCTCCTTCGGGTGGACAGCGATGGAAAGCACTGTTAGCGGGACCCCCGCTGAACTACCTGGAGGCCCCACCCCCAATCGCGACGCAGCCGCAACTTCGGGCCGGCACCGCTAGCCGCTGGTCCTTGCTCTATTGAATTTCCCCACCGTGGGATCCGACGGACAGAAGGTCGGATTTTGGCGACTGACGGTCAAACCTACCATTCTGAAAGTTCTTGTCCAGATCCGGCTGCAACGAGAAACCACAGAAAAAATAGGAAAAGGTCCCGATTATGGCGGGAATAATGTAGGTCTATCTGAAGGTAATTGCTTATGACTCCTTAATAAACGTTGGCATGAACGCGAGAAACACCGGCGCCGTCCATTCCGCGAATCGGTGCTTCACGATCAGTGCCAATAAGCAGGGAGCGGTCAGCGAACCGGCTGTATGGATTGGTTCAGCACTTCTGCCGAGTCAGGCTTCGGCTGCGCGCCCGGCGGCGAGGTGTCGATTCTCGGGTAGATGTTCGAATAGGCAATGCCCGCGTGCCGCTTTCCATAGCGAGCCGGAACATCCTGCGTCCAATCGCTCGGAATGACCAGTGAAAACAGGAGAAGCGCCACAAACAGGACGCGTCG
>LJTT01000106.1 GCA_001303585.1 Betaproteobacteria bacterium SG8_41 | reverse complement strand
ATGCGTTGCCATTCCGCCGCCGTCACCGGTGTGATGGAGAGCCGATTGCCGCGCTGGAGTATCTGCAGGGTCTTGAGCGCCTTGTCCCGGCGCAGCTCGTCGAGGCCCACGAGGCGGGTTTTCTTGACGAGCTTCACGTCCACGTTATACCAGCGCGGATTGTCGCGCGTCGCCGCGCGATCATGGTACGGGCTTCTCCTGTCAAATTGCGTCTCGTCCGGATGGGCGGGCCGGCAAACCTCGACGATGCCGACAATGCCGGGCTCGTCACAACTCGAATGGTAAAAGAAGCCGCGGTCCCCCTCACGCATCTCGTCGCGCATGAAATTGCGCGCCTGGTAATTGCGCACGCCGGTCCAGGCGGTAGTGCGGTCCCGGGCGAGATCGTCGACGCTGTAGGTGGAGGGTTCCGACTTGAAGAGCCAGTAACGCATCTTTTCGTGAATCGTCAGTCGTAAGTGGTAAGTCGAGTATCGCAGCAAGCCACCGCTTCCTGCCAACAGCGTTTTTGATTTACGGGTTACGACTCGCGACTTGCGACTTACGAGTCACGGCCGGTCATGAGTGGACGGCAAAAAAAATGCGGCATCAGCCGCATTTTTTGTAGGGACCCCCGCCTGTGCCGTCAGGCCTGAATCTTGAACCAACGGTTCAAGGTTGGTCGCCTTCCGAGCCCATTAGGCGCTTCCATGTCGGAGGCGCACACAGCAGCTACTTGAGTCGGCGTCCAGAGTACACGATGTTGGTCAATGACTCTATGGCCCTACACGAGCACCGCAGGGGAAACTCAGAACAGTTCTTTCTGATCAGCCATCGCCTGATCAAGAACTGTTTCCATGTGAGCCATTCTACGCTTTATCTCTGCTATGTCAAAACCACCGCCGACTTTTGTCGAGAGCAATTCGTGCGCGATGTTGAGCGCGGCCATGATCGCGATGCGCTCGAGACCGACGATCTTTCCTGCATCGCGGATCTCGTTCATTTTCTTGTTGAGGTAATCGACCGCCTCGAGCAGGCCCTTCTGCTCGTTGTCCGGGCAGGCGACGCGAAATTCGCGCCCCATGACGTTGATCTGCAGCCCCTTTGCTTCCGCGTTCATGCGTCTTCTTCAGGAATGTGGTTGAGCAGATTCTCCAGACGGCTGGTGGCGGTGCTGATCCTGGCGGCAAGCTGCTTGTTCTCGTTCGTGGTCGAGGCGAGCTGCTGCCGCAGCTGCTCGTTGGCAACCCGCATGCGGTGGCAGAGCTCGACGAACCGATTGAGTTTTTGTTCGAGCGATTTCAATTCGGCTTCCATGAACGCCCTATGGTAGAGGCGAAAATCCTGTTAAGTCAACTGCTAACGCCCCTTTTTGAAAGTTAATTAGCATCATTTTGCGCGCGTGCAACGTGATTTTTTTCACGCTTTGGGCCGCAAACGTGAATTTGGGCGCAATCGGGTTAAGCGCCTGAGGCGACTCGGGAATCCCTATGTGCTTGCCGTCACGCGCGGGCTAGAATGGGAGCGCACGGTGCGGCGCGCCATTCCGTGAGCGCTGCCCGCGACGTGCGCGGCAAAGGGTGCCCGTCCTCGCTTCAGGAGGCCGGGTTAAACGGGAAACAGGTGCGAATACGTAACCCGAGGCTGGCAACCGCATATCTGTGATGATGGGTCGGTTCACGTCCTCACTGGTCACGGATTACCGGTCACGTGTCATGGCTTCCAGGCCTGTGCTGCCCCCGCAACGGTAAGCGAGCGTGGATTCGTCATTACGCCACTGAGCGCCGCGCGCTTGGGAAGGCGACGAGTCAGGTTCTCGCGAGCCCGTATACCGGCCCGGCCGTGGGTGGAAATGCCGCGGGGAGGCGGCGCCTTCGTTGCCGGGCTTCCTCGCGCGCGTTTACGTGCGTTTTGTTGCATGCGGCGGGCATGCGCGAGGAGCAGACATGAAGCTTCCCAGGGTTATCGCCGCCGTGCTCTCCGGCACGGCATGGGGGACCTTTGCCGCTGAGCTTCCCGTTACCGTTGGCGATCCGGTCATCGTCACTGCGACGCGCTTCGAAGACCGCTATCTCGACAAACCCGTAAACGTCACCGTCATTACCGCGGAAGATATCCAGCAGAGCACAGCGAAGACGGTTCCCGACCTGTTGTCCGAGCAGGCCGGCGTCTTCCTTCACGACTTCTTCGGCAACAATGCCGCCACCACGACCGTCGATTTGCGCGGATTCGGCATAACCGGAGCGCAGAACACCCTGATTCTGCTCGACGGCCGGCGCCTTGCCGACAACGATCTCTCCGGCGTCCAATGGTCGGGTGTTCCGCTGGCCGCCATCGAGCGCATTGAAATCGTGCGCGGCTCGGGCGCGGTGCTCTACGGGGACGGCGCTGTCACGGGCGTCATCAATATCATTACCCGCTCGCCGGATGCGATCGGCAACTTCGCCGCGGTGCAGGTCCTCGCCGGTTCCTACGACACGCGCCAGGGCCAGCTCTACGCCAACTACTTCTCCGGCAACCTCGGTCTCAATTTGATCGCATCCAACTACACATCTGACGGCTACCGCGACAACAATGAAAACCGGCAAAGCAACGTCCAGGCCGAGATGCGATTGCTGACGGAGGGCGGAGACCTGTCCGTGAAGATCGGTGACGACAACGTCGGCACCCGGCTCCCCGGCGCACGCACGGTGCAGCCGAGCGCTGGCGTAGACGAGCTTGAGACCGACCGGCGCGGCACCTCGACACCGTTCGACTACGCGCAGCGCCGCGGTAACCGCGCCACCTTCGACTGGCGGCATGAGACCGGGATCGGGCAGTTCAGCCTCGGCGCGGGCTATCGGGACAAGGAGCAGACATCCAACTTCGACTTCGGCGGTTTTCCGGACTACCGCGTCGCCGAGCTGGATGTCTGGTCGATCTCGCCGCGCATGAAATTCCCGCAGCCGCTCGCCGGACTGCCCAATACCCTCATTGCGGGCGTGGACTGGTATCGCTGGGACTACCGGCTGCGGCTGTCGAATTCGTCCGGGAACATCGCGCAGCCGTTCAACACGGTTGACGCGACCCAGGAAAACACCGCGATCTACCTGCAGAACACGACCCAAATAACGCCGCGCCTGACCACGATCGCGGGCGCGCGCCTCGAGCGCTACCAGATCGATGCGACTGATCTTTACGATCCGGCGGCGCCGGGCGGCGCGCTCGGCTCGGGCGCCGCGCCGGACAGCCAGGACAAGACGGAGTACGCCTATGAACTGGCGGCCCGCTACGAATTCGCGCCGGCGTGGGCGCTGCTCGGCAGGCTCGGCCGCAGCTACCGTTTTGCGAACGTCGACGAGATCTATGAATTCACGCCGCTCTTCGCGCGCGAGTTCCAGCTCCTGCGTCCGCAGACGGCACGGTCGTACGAGGTGGGCGTGGAGCACCGGCGCGCCGATGCGAGCTTTCGCGCCACGTTTTTCACCATCGACGTCAAGGACGAGATCCGCCTCGACGTCTACAGCACCGGAATCGGCAATACCAATCTGCCGCCGTCCAGACGGCGCGGCCTCGAGCTCGAGGTCCAGCAGACGGTCGGCAGGTCTCTCACTCTGGGCGCGAATTACACGTTCGTCGATGCAAAGTTCCGAGAAGGCGTCCTGCCGGGCAGTCCGTTTACGCAGCCGAACGTCGTGGTGGCCGGAAAAACCGTGCCGCTGGTGCCGCGCCACAAATTAAACGTGAGCGCTTCCTGGGATTTCGCGCCGCGTACGCGGCTGAACGCGCTCGTGACCTATGTCAGCGATCAGTTCATGGACAACGACGAAGGCAATACATTCTTCACGAAGATTCCCGCCTACACGGTCGCCGACCTGAAGCTCGTGCACGAGTCCGGCGGCTGGCGGCTGGGCGCCGCGGTTAACAACCTGTTCGACGAGCGCTACTACAACTACGGCGTGCGCAGCCAGTTCGTCGCCGACCGCTACAACGCCTACCCCCTGCCGGAGCGCAATTTCACCCTGACGGCGGAGTACGCGTTCCGTTAGCGCCGCCACACCCCCGGTGACCGGTGACCCGTGACGTGAGCAGCGTGAAGGTACGCCAAGCCTTCTTGAGCCGCCACGAGGCTGCTCATTCTATTTGGCCTCCTGACTTTTCAATACCCGCTTTTGCCCGTCTTGCTGACGGGTCACGAGTCGCCGGTCACCGGTCACTGATCACGCTGTTTGGTTTTTAGAGGGGGGTTTGCTATTGTTCGCGATCATGACGCGCATGACGAGCACGGAGTTGTACGTTCGGCTGTTGCGCTACGTCGGCCCATACCGCGGCGTCTTCGCACTGGCGCTGCTGGGCATGGTGATCGTAGCCGCCACACAGCCGGTGCTGCCGGCAATGGTAAAGCCGCTGCTCGATGGCACGTTTGTCGAGAAGGACAGGACGCTGATCACCTGGGCGCCGGTGGCGATCATCGCGCTGTTCGTCGTGCGCGGGCTCGGGGAGTACATGGCGCAATACTCGATCAACTGGGTCGGCAACCGGCTGGTGCAGGACCTGCGAAACGTCATGTTCAGGAAGCTGCTCGAGCTCCCGACGCCCTACTATGACGACCACCCGAGCGGCAACCTGATCTCGAAGCTCACGTTCGATGTCTCGCAGGTCACGACCGCTGCGACCAATGTCCTGACTGTCCTCTTCAAGGACGCGCTCTCCATCGTGGGCCTGCTCGGCTGGATGTTGTGGCTCGACTGGAAGCTCACGCTGTTCTCGCTCGCCATGGGACCCCCGATCATAGCGGTCGTGCGCGCGATCAGCGTTCGGTTGCGCACGACGAGCCGTGACGTGCAGCGCGGCATGGGTGACATGACGCAGGTGCTGCAGGAGTCGATCGAGGGCCAGAAAGTGGTGAAGCTTTTCGGCGGACAGGCCTACGAGCGCGATCGCTTCCACCAGGAGGCGAACAACCTTCGGCGTTACTTGATGAAACAGACGACGGCTGCTGCTGCTAGCGTGCCGGTCGTGCAATTGATTGCCGCCATCGCGCTCGCCGCCATCATCTACCTGGCGACGCTGATATCGGATCCTGAGCAGATCACGGTGGGTGGCTTCGTCTCCTTCGTGGGGGCGATGCTGATGCTCACTGCGCCGTTGAAAAAGATGACCAGCATCAACGAGCCACTGCAACGCGGCCTGGCGGCCGCCGAAAGCGTGTTCGAGCTGCTCGATGAGCCGACCGAGCCGGACCGGGGCATGGTCTCGATCGGACGTGCGCGCGGTGAGATCGGCTTCGAGGGCGTCAGCTTCGCGTATGGCGCCGAGAAGCGCCTGACGCTGGATTCCATCACGTTTACGATCGCGCCGGGGCAAACAGTGGCGCTGGTCGGCGCTTCAGGAGCAGGGAAGACAACGCTCGCTCACCTCGTGCCGCGCTTCTATAGCCCGACGCGGGGCCGTGTGATGCTCGACGGCCATGACCTCGAGGCGCTCACGCTGGCAAGCCTGCGGGCCAATATCGCGCTCGTTTCGCAGGACGTCGTGCTGTTCAACGACACGGTGGCGGCGAACATCGCGTACGGCGCAATGAACGGCGCTTCCGAGAGCGACATCGTTGCCGCTGCCGAAGCGGCGCACGCGATGGAGTTCATCCGCCAGATGCCGCAGGGGCTCGCGACACTCATCGGCGAGAAGGGTGTCAGGCTCTCGGGCGGGCAACGCCAGCGGCTTGCGATCGCGCGCGCCCTGCTCAAGAACGCCCCGGTACTGGTCCTCGATGAGGCAACCTCGGCGCTGGACTCGGAATCGGAGCAGCACGTCCAGGCGGCGCTCGAGACGCTGATGCAGGGCCGCACGACGATCGTGATCGCGCACCGACTGTCCACGGTGGAGCACGCCGACCGTATCGTCGTGCTGGAGGGTGGCCGCATCGTCGAGACCGGCACGCACCGGGAGCTCCTGGAGCACGGCGGTGTCTACGCCCGGCTCTACGAAATCCAGTTTGCGCCGGGACGCGATATGCAGGAGCAGGCGGAGAGCGGGGAGCCCGGCTTCGCTGCGCCAGTCGTGAATCGTAAATCGTAAATCGCGAATCGTGGATCCCGAATACCGGAAAACCGCGCCGCAGGGGCGCGCAGCACGTCTCAGCCCGATCGGGGGCGATGAATAAACGGCCTCTGCGCGGCGCCCGCGCGCTGCTTCAACGAATGCTGCTGCGGCGGGCGGTGGCCGCGCGGTCCCGCGGCGGCGACCAGGCATTTCCCCAGCTGCTCTATACGAAGCCTGCCGTCAGCGCGGAGCGGACGCTTGCCGTGCGGGCCATGATCGTCATCGGGCTGCTGCTGTTCGTCATGCTGGTGTTCTGGCTCGATCGCGAGAATCTCCGCGATGCGCACGACGGAGTCGTGAGCTTCACGGACATCGTCTACTTTACGTTCGTGACCATCACAACGGTCGGCTACGGCGACATCGTGCCCATCGGCGACCGCGCCCGGCTCATCGATGCGCTGCTCGTCACGCCCGTGCGGATTTTCGTCCTGTTCATCTTTATCGGAACCGCTTACGAGTTCGTATTCCAACGTATCATCGAGGACATGCGTATGGACGCGCTTCAGGATTCGCTGAAAGACCACGTCGTGATCTGCGGTTTCGGCTACGCGGGGCGCACCGCGGCGCGCGAGATGGTGGCCAAGGGCCACCCCAAGAACCAGATCGTCATCGTGGACGTGCGTTCAGAACCGCTGGAGGAGGCGGCGCAGGCCGGCTATATCGGATTGCGTGGCGACGCGACGCGGGACATCGTAATGCGGGAAGCGCGGGTGTCCTCTGCGCGGGCAGTGCTCGTGTGCGTGCCGCGCGACGACACCGCCGTGCTGGTTACGTTGACGGCACGAAGCATCAATAGCAAGGCCCGGATCATCGCAGCCGTGCGGGACGAGGAAAATCTGTCGCTGGCCCGCAAGGCGGGCGCCGACGAGGTCGTCTCGCCTGGCAAGGTGGCCGGATTTCTCCTCGCCGGATTTCTCCTCGCCGACGCCGTCGAGTCGCGCTACACGACCCGCTTCATTACCGACATCCTGACCTCGCGCGGCGGCAAGATACAGATCGTGGAACGCCAGGCGCTGCCCGAAGAGGTGGGGCAGAGCATCTCCGGCGTGAAGGGAAGGCTCATCGTCGCAATCGAGCGCGACGGGAGCATCGAAGGTTTCTGGGACAACCCGGATGTGGTGATTCGCAGCGACGACCTCATCTTCGCCATCGAGGCGCATGAGAAGGCGTAAGTCGTCAGTCGTAAGTGGGGAGTCGTGAGCCCTGACCGGTGAACGGTAAGCGGTAAGCGGTAAACGATAGGTGGTGAAGGTTGAGGAAAAGATGGAAATAGGCATTAGGGAATAGAAACACGCGAGGACCTGTTTCTTCTACTCACTACTCACTACTCACTACTCACTACTCACTACTCACTACTCACTACTCACTACTCACCACTCCCGACTCCCGACTCCCGACTCCCGACTCACGACTCACGATTTCCGAGTAAGTCGCTGAGCGCGGCGATAACCCGAGCGGCGGGAAGCTCGATCAGACAATCGCTGAAGCTCTCAACGTGGCGGTCGCATCCTTCCAGATGGCACGGTACGCACGCGCCGGCGCCCTGAACGAGGACCACGTTGTCAGCGCGCTGGGTGCCGCAGCGGCGCCAAGGGTTCCGGTCGGCACTCTGACTGGCCGGCCACGGTCCCCACTTCACAGGATTGGTCGGGCCGTAGAGCGCGACGGTCGGAATTCCCAGCGCCGCGGCAACATGCGTGAGCGCGGTGTCCGGGCCGACGTAGACCCGCGCGCGGCTGACAAGGCAGCTAGATGCGGCGAGCGATAGCTGTCCGGCGACGTTGATTACTCCGGAGGGCAGCTCGCGTTCAAGGTCGGCGACGTAAGCGATTTCGTCGGGATGGGGGCCGCCGGTCAGCATGATGCGGTAGCCGTGCCCGGAGAGCCAGCGGGCAAGCTCGACCCATCCGGCGCGATGCCACATCTTGTAATTGAAGTTTGGGAACGTATGCAAGACGGCAATGGGGGCGACCGCGCCGCTGCCCAATATTGCTTCCACCTTCTCGGCGTCTTCGGGGCGCCAGGAGACCGCGACCGGCGCCTGGGTTTCGATCCCGAGAATCCCGGCAAGCGCGAGGTTCATGCGCACCGTGTGCGTATTACGGTCGTCGAACGGTATCCAGCGTTGCAGGAGCAGCCGCTTCCAGCTCTCCTTCCGCGTCGGGTTCAGCAGACCGGCACGCCAGCGCCCCGCCAGGAACGCGTAGAGCGTCCCGCGGTCGCCGTGCTGGGTTGAGAGTGCGATGTCGTAGCGCCGCACCAGACGCCGGATAAACGCGAGATGCTGGAGCCGGCGCGGGCGCGCGGGGATGGTCAGCACCTGTCGCACGTCGCCATTGCCGGCGAGGATGCCTTCAGTGCCTTCGAATACCAGCACATCGAGCGCCGTTTCCGGCCAGGCCGCCTTGACCGACCGCACGAGGGGGGTTGCGAGCAGGACGTCGCCGATGCGGCGCGTAGCGACGACGAGCACGCTGCGCGGCCCCGCGCTGCCGCGCGTGAACATCCGATTCAACGTGGGATCTGAGCTCATCGAATGCGGATCGAAGCGTTCCGGGGCCGAGGAAATGGGGAATAGGAAACAGGAAACAGCAAGCAGGAAATCGAAAACGGTTAAAGCATACCCCTTACCCCTCAGGGGGAAGGTTGGGATGGGGGTGGGCTCGCATTCCCCATTTCCTGTTCCCTATTTCCGGTCTCGCGTTTCGCGAGCATCATAAGCTTCGCATAGCGATAGTAGGAATTCTCAGCATTGATCACGGCCAGCATGAAGCCCTCACGGCCGTCGAGAAATCCAAGCCGGAAAAAATAGGTCCGTAAAAACGCCCACAGCCCGTGCAGGATGGCGGCCGTGAGCGAGCCGCGCTGCCCCCTGCCGTGACGCATCACGGCACTGGCCGTTGAGTAATTGTTGGTCTTGGCCACCATGCCGTGCAGATCGCGGACCGCCTCGTGCAGGATCGGCGCCCTGAGCTTTTCGATCGTGCCATTGACGATCACACGCTCGTGGACGAGGTCATCCGAGAAACGGGCGGAGCCGCGGCGAAAGAGGCGCACCACGTAATCGGGCCACCACCCGGAGTGCCGCATGAAGCGTCCGCAGAAGCTGGATCGTCGGGGCATCCTGAACGCGGCCACGCCGCCCGGCGCAGCCATCGCGCGCTCGATCTCGGCCCGCAGCTCGGGCGTGACCCATTCGTCGGAATCGAGGGAGAGCACCCAGTCTCCACCGGCAAGCGCGAGGGCCCGGTTCTTCTGGGGGCCAAAGCCCGGCCAATCGGACGTCTGTTGGACCTTCGCGCCGTGTTCATGGCAGACCTCCAGGGTTCGATCGGTGCTGCCAGAGTCCACGACCACGATCTCGTCGGCCCAGGCGACCGACTGCAGGCAGCGACGGATGGCCGCTTCCTCGTTCTTGGTGATGATGGTGACGGACAGGCTCACTGTTCGTGAATCGTGAATCGTGAATCGTGAATCGGGAGGCACGGACGGACAGGCATGCTGGCGAGGGTTTCTTCCATTTCCTATTTCCAGTTTGCTATTCCGTGTCCGCTGCTTGTCGGGGATTGTAGCCGCCGTAGAGCAGCCCGGTCATCCAGGCAAAGAGGAGGCCCTCGGT
>LJTT01000086.1 GCA_001303585.1 Betaproteobacteria bacterium SG8_41 | reverse complement strand
AGTCCGGTTGCGGCAGCACCGGCGAAAGAAACCGTTGCGGCACTGGTCGCCCGGGCGCGCGCCGCGCAAAGGATTTTCGAGCGATCCACGCAGGCTCAGCTCGATGAGGCGGTCACCGCGGTCGGCTGGGCCATCATGAATCCGGCGCACAACCAGGCCCTCGCCGAGATCGCTGTGAAGGACACGGGTCTCGGTGTCGTCGCCGACAAGATTCTGAAGAACCACCGCAAGACGCTGGGCTTGCTGCGCGACCTTGCGGGCGCCAGATCAACCGGCGTCCTCGCCGAGAACGCGAAAGGCGGAATTACCGAGATTGCCCGGCCCGTAGGTGTCGTCGCGGCCGTTGTGCCCTCGACCAACCCGGGCGCCACCCCGGCAAACAACATCATCAACGCTTTGAAGTGCGGCAATGCCATCATTCTTGCGCCCTCACCCAAAGGGCACAGCACAGCAGCGCTGCTGCTGGCCTATGCGCATCAGGCGCTCGACCGTATCGGGGCGCCGGTCGACCTCGTGCAACAGCTTCCCCACCCGGTCACGCGCGAGCTGACGAACGAGCTCATGAAACAATGCGACCTCGTTGTTGTGACGGGCTCGCAGAACAACGTCCGCGCCGGCTATTCGAGCGGAACGCCGTGCCTGGGTGTTGGGCTCGGCAACGTTGTCGTCATCGTGGACGAATCGGCAGATCTCGCCGATGCAGCCGCGAAGATCATGTATTCCAAGGTCTTCGACAACGCGACCAGCTGCTCGTCCGAGAACTCCGTCATCATCCATGAAAAGGTTTATGACCGAATGATCGCGGCGCTGGCGGCCGAGGGCGGTGCCCTGCTCACGCCACCCGAGAAGGAAACGCTGCAGGCGGCGATGTTCCCCGCAGGCAAGCTCTCGCCCGCGATCACGGCGCAGCCAGTGAAGAAAATCTGCGCGGTGGCGGGGCTCAGCCGACCGGCGCTGCTCAATGCAAAATGCTTGATGGTCGAAGAGACGGAAGCGGGCATGAATCACCCGTTCTCGGGCGAGAAGCTCTCACCGGTCCTGACCCTTTACCGCGCGCGGGATTTTGATCACGCATTCATAACCATGCGCGCGATCTACGATTACCAGGGCAACGGGCATTCATGCGGGATCCACACGAAGAACGAGGCGCAGCTGGCGCGGCTCGGGCACGAGATGACGGTATGCCGCGTCATCGTGAATCAGGCGCATGCGATCGCGAATGGCGGCAGTTTCGACAACGGGCTGCCGTTCTCGCTTTCCATGGGCTGCGGCACCTGGGGACGCAACAGCATCTCGGACAACCTCAATTACCGGCATTTCATGAACGTGACGCGCATCGTCCGCCCGATCCCCGAGAACAAGCCCTCCGAAGAAGAGATATTTGGTCCGTTCTGGAAGAAGTACGGAAAATGAAATTTGAGGAGCACGCGGCCAAGCCGCTTCTGGCGAGACATGGCATCGCCGTGCCGAAGGGCGCGCTGGCGAAAACGCCCGACGAAGCGGCTGCCGCCGCCGCGGGCATCGGGCCGGTCGTCGTCAAGGCCCAGGTCCCGACCGGCAAGCGTGGCAAGGCGGGTGGCATCAAGCTCGCCGCAACACCGGACGACGCAAGGCGGCACGCCGGCTCCATCATCGGCATGGACATTGCAGGCCACAAGGTCGAGAAAGTGCTCATCGAGGAGCAAATGCCGATCGGGCGAGAGCTTTACGCCGCGGTACTGAACGACCCCGAAAGCAAGGGCCCGCTGGTCGTGTTTTCCACCGAGGGCGGGATGGATGTCGAGGAAGTCGCGGCGACGGCACCCGACAAACTCCTGCGCAAGCCCGTCGATATCCGCCGCGGCTTTCCTCGTGCGGACGCCGATGCGTTGGTTAGGGGACAGGGACTTGGCGCGGCCGAAAGCGCGGTGGCCGACGCGCTCGAGAAGCTCTACGCGGCCTATGCGGCCTTCGATGCGGAGCTGCTGGAGATCAACCCCTTGATCGTCACCCAGGACCAGCGCGTCGTCGCGCTCGATTGCAAGTTCGTGATGGACGATTCGGCCGTCATCCGCCAACGCGACATTGCGGGCGCCGGCACGCCCGATAGGCTGACCGGACTCGAGGCCAGGGCGAAGCGCGCCGGGCTCAAGTATATTGAACTCGACGGCGACGTGGGCGTGCTCGCCAACGGTGCCGGGCTCACCATGACGACCATGGACGTCGTGCGCCACCATGGCGGCCGCCCGGCGAACTTTCTCGAGATCGGCGGCGAATCCTATACGCAGGCCAGGCCGGCGCTCGAATTGCTGCTCTCGAAACCAGGCATCAAGAGCCTCGTCATCAACTTCTGCGGCGCCTTTGCACGCACCGACGTGATGACGCAAGGCGTCATCGAGGCCATCGAAGCGCTGCAGCCCAAGCTGCCGATCTTCTTTTCGGTCAGCGGCACGGGCGAAGAGGAGGCAATCAAGCTACTCAGGGAACGGCTGGGTGTCACACCGCTCGCGACGATGGATGAAGCGAGCAAGGCCGCGGTCGATGCAGCTCGCTGAACTGCAGAAGTTAGCCGCAGATAAACGCGGATACACGCAGATAAATCTTCACGACTTCTTTCCCATTAACTCCTATCGGCGTTCATTGGCGCGCATCGGCGGCAAATAAGACTCATACGAGAAGGCGACGCGGTTTTGGATTCTTGTATTAAATCATCTGCGTTTATCTGCGTTTATCTGTGGCTTAAGGAAGGATTTACGCAATGATCGTTCGCGGCACCGATCGCGTGATCGTGATGGGCATCACCGGCAAGCAGGGCACGTTCTGGACCGAACGCATGCGGGCCTACGGCACCCGGATCGTGGGCGGCACCAATCCGAGCAAGGCGGGCACCATGCATTGCAGCGTGCCAGTGTTTGCGACTGCCAGGGATGCGATGAAAGGAGCCGGCTTCGATGTTGCCGTTCTCTTCATTCCGCCCCTCATGGCCAAGGAAGCCGCGATGGACGCAATCGATGCCGGTGCCAAAGGCCTGGTCGTGCTGACCGAGCACATCCCGGTGCACGACGTGATGTACTTCGTGGCCGCTGCCCGGGAACGCGGCGTTCCCATTCTCGGCCCCAACACCGCCGGTGCGGTCACACCCGGCGAATGCTTCGCCGGCTTCATGCCTGCCTTCAACGAACGCATCTTCCGGAAGGGCTCGATCGGCGTTGTTTCCCGGAGCGGCAGCCTGGGGACGCTTCTGTGTCTCAACATCGTCCAGGCGGGCTATGGGGAATCCGCCTTCCTCGGCATCGGCGGCGACCCGATCATCGGAACGACAACGCGCGAGGCACTGGTCGCCCTCGATCAATTTCCCGGCACCGAAGCCGTCGTCATGGTCGGCGAGATCGGCGGCTCGATGGAGGAAGAAGCGGCTGATTACGCCAGGACGATGAGCAAACCCGTGGTCGCCTTCATCGCCGGCGGGGCCGCTCCTGCGGGAAAGAAGATGGGGCATGCCGGCGCGATCGTCATGGGCGACAAAGGAAGTTACGCATCGAAACGCTCGGCGCTCGAATCAGCCGGCGTCACCGTCCTGGAGACGCCGTCCGACGCAGGCGCCGCGCTGAAGGCCCGCCTCAAACGCTGATCCGTTGGGAACGGGCGCGGCGCAACAAAGTCCGCCTCTGATCCGAAAGTCCAAAGCCCGGATGCCGGGCCCTTGCAGGACCCGCACCCCAAGCGTAAAAATACGGCACGCCGACGTGCCTTTATTTGGCACGAAACCAACGCAACCCTCAGTCGAGAGGAGAAACCGCCATGTTCGAGAAGGAGCGCTTCATTGAGGACTGTCGCGCCGCGCTCAGGGAAAGCAATGCCCAGGCCGCGATCCGCGAGTTGGTGAAGGAAGCGGTAAGCGATCCCGCGCAGGTCGTGCGTGCGCTCGGTGAGCCCAAGCGCTCGGGCGTCGAGACCATCTACAAGGCGGACGACCTTACGATCCTCAACCTGTGCTGGGGGCCGCGGATGGTATTCAAGCCGCACGATCACCGCATGTGGGCCGTCATCGGGATCTATGGCGGGCGCGAGGAGAACTTCTTTTTCCGCCGCGCCGACAAAGGCCTCACCCGGCACGGGATGAAGGAACTCAACACGAAAGACGTCGCCCCATTGGGCGAGTCCATCATCCACGCGGTCACGAACCCGCTGGACCAGATCACCGCTGCTATTCACGTCTACGGCGGCGATTTCTTCTCAACGCCGCGCAGCGAATGGAACCCCCAGACCTTCGAAGAGGCTCCCTACGACGTCAAGGCCACGATGGCGGCCTTTGAGGAGGCGAACGAGCGGCTCGGCGTGACTGCACCACGCCACTGAGTCAGGCGGGCTTTGCGCTGCGGCTACCCCGACTTCACGCCCGGATGACCGCTAGATAATCCGCGGATCGCCCGTTGCAAAGCAGCCTTCTCGGCCGCGGGCGCGAACAAGGAACGCCGGCGCAGCACCGATTTCTTGAGCGACGCGTAAAAACGAGCGTCCATGCGGCAGCGCTCGATCAACCGCTCGAGCGCCTTGTCGTCGAACAGCGGAAAATATCCGCGGTAACCCCGGCCCAGCATGCCGACGTTTCCCGGCACGCGGGAAGCGAGCACGGGGACACCCATGCGCGCGGCCTCGCAGATCACGTTCGCGCCGCCTTCCATGACGGAGCTCACCACAAGAACATGGCTGCTAGACAACCACTGCATTGCCCGCCGGTGCGAGAGACTGCCCAGCCATCGATAGCGCTTGTCGCGCTTGCCCCAGACTCTGCATTCCGCTTCCATCGCTGGATCCAGAGCGCTACCGATCTGCAGCAGCTCGATCGGCACCGTGGGCGCGACCCGCACGAGCGCCAGGGCGGCACGGAACGGGTCTTTCTCTCCGCGAAGATGCCCTATGACGGCGACACGGAAGCGGCCTGTTACCGGCGCGTGCCTTAAACGAACGTCAGAAGACTGATAAACGACCCTTGCCTTCTTTCTCAGAGCAGGGCTCAATTCGTTCAGTCCTGCCTCCTGCAGCACAATCAGGCGCGTCGCCATCCCGAGCGCGCGCTTGGCGTCAGCCTGCTCGCGGATGTCGCGATAGATCAGGCCGCTGCTGCCTGAAGCGCTCGATCGACGGGTAACTCTTGTATGCATGCAGCGCAAGAAGCACGTCGTCGTTGCCGCCATTCCAATCAGTGCCTACACGAACGTGATGCCCGAGGCTGCGCAGGAAGGCACGCCAGCGCGCGGCAGTGTGCCGGTTTCCACTTCGCGGCACGGAAGACGGCGGAACGGTGATAGCGATTTTCATGTGGCAGTGATTGTTTTAGACTCAGGCGAATGATACCGGTCCTGCACGTCCATGCGCGTTCAAATTGACCCTTCTGCGCTTGCTGCCGAGTTGCGCGCGAGCCGCGCCCATCTGGCGAAGATAATCGCCGGCCTCGATGGCGACAAGCTGCTCGGTCCCAAGCTCACGATTGTCAACCCGCCGCTATGGGAAATCGGACACGTCGGCTGGTTTCAGGAGTTCTGGTGCTTGCGCAACAGTGCGCGGGGTGCACCGCCGGAGCCGTTCGTCCGTGGGGCGGACGCGCTCTACAACTCGGCGACGGTGCCGCACGACACCCGCTGGGATCTGCCGCTGCCCGACCTGGATGCAACGCGCTCATACCTTGCCGCGGTGCAGGAACGCGTCCTCGAGCGAATCGAGCGCGAGCCGGAAAACAGCGAGCTTGCGTACTTCGTGCTGCTGTCGATCTATCACGAGGACATGCATTCCGAGGCATTTCACTATACGCGGCAGACGCTTGGCTATCGTGACCCCCTGGAGCGTAGCGGGGACTCGAGTGCCGACGCCAAGCCCCAGGCAATCGATGTGGAGCTGCCCGGCGGAAAGTTCATGCTCGGCGCGCAGGAAGGCGACGGTTTCGCGTTCGATAACGAGAAGTGGGCCCACGAAGTCGAGATCCATCCTTTTCGCATGGCGCGGCTGGCGGTCACCAATGCAGAATTTGCCGCCTTCGTCGATGCCGGCGGCTATACCCGCCGCGAGTGGTGGAGCGACGAAGGCTGGGACTGGAAAACCCGGGCGGCCCAGACTGCGCCGAATTATTGGGTCCGCGAAAACAATGCCTGGCTGCAGCGGCGCTTCGACCAGGTAACCCCCCTGCCGCCGGGCGCGCCCGTTTTGCATGTGAACTGGCACGAGGCAAACGCCTACTGCCGTTTCGCCCGGCGCCGGCTGCCCACGGAAGCCGAGTGGGAATACGCGGCCTCCTGGGATAACAAGGCTCGTGACAAGCGCCGCTACCCTTGGGGGTCATCGCTGCCGACAACGGCGCTTGCCAATCTCGAAACTGCCGATGTCACCAACGTCGACTCGCACGCCGCAGGGGATTCGGCCTCGGGCTGCCGCCAGATGATAGGGAATGTCTGGGAGTGGACCGCGACGACTTTCGGCCCCTACCCCGGCTTCGCCGTCGATCCCTACAAGGAATACTCCGAGCCGTGGTTCGGCACGCGCAAGGTGCTGCGCGGCGGGAGTTTCGCGACGAGCCGTCGCTTGATCCGGAATACCTGGCGCAACTTCTTCACCCCGGACCGGAACGACATCTTCGCGGGTTTTCGCACCTGCGCGCTGCACCGCTGACCCCGTGTTCGTTAAGAAGCGAAACATTTAGCCGCAGATAAACGCAGATACACGCGGATATCAGCGAAAGTCAAAACCGCTTTCATCCGTACCTGAATCATGTTTCACGAACATTAATATCCACGTCCATCGGCGGCTAAAAACGATTTTCTGGATTCTGAGTTTAGAGTTCAGGGTTGCCGGTCTTTTGTATATGTAGATCTGTGTTTATCTGCGTGTATCTGCGGCTTATATTGTTTTTTTGAGCGAACAGGACGCCTGCCATGAGCTACTACCTCGTCAAGCTCTTCCTTTCCGCCGGCATCATCGTCGCCGTCTCGGAAATCGCAAAACACAGCGCCGGGCTGGGCGCCCTGATCAAGTCGCTGCCGCTCATCTCGATCCTCGCCATGATCTGGCTCTACGTGGACACGCACGATGCCGGCAAGATCTCGGAACTCTCCACCGCCACGTTCTGGCTCGTGCTGCCGACACTGCCCATGTTCCTGGTTCTACCCGCCCTTCTCCGGTACGGTTTCGGGTTCTACGCGAGCCTTGGTCTGTCCATCGCGGTAATGGCTGTGTGCTACCTCATTGCGGTGCCTCTGCTGGCCCGTATCGGAATCACGATCTGACGTCCTGGGCGCCGCCCGGACCTGCACCCACTCCCGGACAGCAATTGGAGATTGTCGCCACCATCACCACATCGCCGAGTGCGGCCGCGGATTTGAATGAATTCTTCAAGCCGTCAAGAACCGAGTCGGCATCGCCGGTGATGACTGTGCTCATGGTTCCCGGCCTGACCTCGAGTCCGCGGGCACGAAAGACTTCGAGCATCCTGGAAATCGTCGGCCCCACATGGGGCTGCCGAAGGGGATAAAGGCTGACCTGAACCGAAATCGTGCTCATGCTGAGATCTCCTCATGCAATATCACGGCCATGCCGATGAAGCCGCCGCAGTGCAGCGGCAGGTCGCGCACACCCGGAAAAGGCCACAGGGTTGTTCGCCAAAGCACTGTCTTGACCCTTCGATCAGCCGCGCACCGCGCTAGGTCGACCAATTCCCGAGGCGCAAAGAAACGTGCTGATCGCCACAGGGCTTTTCCGGAAAGTCGGTAACGCAAACCAAGCACGCTCCACCGGTTCAACACGCCCAGGAGGACTCCCTGACGGGCGACGCGAACGGCTTCGACAAGCGCGCGCAGGGGATCCGCGAGAAACTCGAGCGTGGTGATGAGAGCCGTCACATCGTGCGACCGATCTGCAAAAGGCAACGAAACTGCATTGCCGGAGAGGTATCTTGGCCCGCCGAGCCGGCGCGCCTCTTTCAACATCGGTTCGGAAATATCCAGGCCCATGGCATCCAGTCCTCGTTCCGCCATCCACCGCGTGAAATGGCCGGTGCCGCAGCCGACTTCGAGAACGGTGTGAACATCGGGAAACCGATCGAGCAATTTTCCCAGCAGCTCCTTCTCCAGGACGTCAGCATGCCGGCCCCCGCCTGCGTACCACGCTTCGTAGCGGCCTGCCAAAACAGGATCGTCAAATGGGTTCGGCATGTCGCATCCCGCGCCACACGAACGCGGTCCCCCGCCTTTCGGCAAAATTCGATATCGGCACCCAGCAGTCTAGCCAGTGGTTCGCCCGTCACTTTGATCTGGATCAGCGCCTATGCAGGCGCCGAATCGCGTGAATGCTGAACTCGCGAGCGGCGGCTATGCGCTCACCGAGGTGCATAGCTTCCTGCCTAACCAGTGTTTTCTGGCATTCGCGCTGGCCGAGGCCTTATCTGAACCCGTAACGCGCGACTGCACCGCAACCGCGCACCGCGCCTTGCCGCCGCATCGCAACGGCTAGCCGGGCTGGCGGTCTTAGTGCCTACACCCATCATCGAGCAAGCTACTTGGAAGCTGCGCGCCGCAGACGACTGATTCTCGCCGCAGGAGAGCGACCGCAGCGGGCGCAGGCCTTGCAGGCGCCGCATGGTGGTGGCGCCGCGGGCTTATTCGGGAACCGCTGCCGCCGGAACCGGCGTTTCCAAACGCGCTGCGCTTGCCCGGAAAGGACGGTTTTTACGGTATTCTCGACACGCACGCCGCCTTCGCGAGACCGTTGGCACGCCTCCACCCTGACGGAGAAGCGACGCCAGCCGCGTTAATTCGGCGCCATTCGCCGAAACTTCACCCACTTGCGATTGTCTTCTGTAGGGCATGCCGGAATCTCACCACATCAAGGAACAAGCATGATGATCGCATCATTTCCTGTTAAAGCACTTGCAACCACGGCGCTGCTGTTTTCCGTGAGCGCCTGGGGGGATAGCGAGACCCATGGCCATATGAGGCATGATCCGGAGCGAACCGCGCAAGAAACGGCCTTCGGCAGAACCGGGGATCCGAAGCGGGTCGCACGGACGGTTCGCGTTGCGATGAGCGATAATATGCGATTCACGCCAGCCGCATTGTCGGTAAAGCGGGGAGAAACCATCCGCTTCGTCGTTCGGAACGAAGGCAAGATCATGCACGAAATGGTGCTAGGGACCGAGGAGAGTCTGGCGCAGCACGCCAAGATGATGAGGACGTCCCATCACATGGCGCATGACATGGCGCATGATGGGACCTACATGCTCCACGTAGCGCCGGGCAAGACGGGAGAGATCATCTGGGAATTCTCCCGAGCAGGCACTGTGCGTTTCGGCTGCCTCATCCCCGGACATTTCGAGGCCGGTATGATTGGCGAGGTGCGGGTCGAGGATTAGCACTTCCGCCGATGGCGGTCGGCTTGGCAGCAAACCTTTTACAACGCCGATAGGGACTCGATGAGCGAGGAAAGTCACCCCGCCGCACATGACCATCAGGGCATTGCCGCGACGGCAACAAAAGCCAAGGATCCGGTATGCGGCATGACGGTCGACCCCACCCGAGCTGCAGCTTCTTGCGAGCGCGAGGGCATCACGTATTACTTTTGCTGCAAGGGCTGCCTTACGAAATTCCAGGCTAATCCGGCGCAATACCTGGCAAGGGCCGGCGGGGTCGCTCCGGCCGCTGACGAAAAAGCGACTGATCCTGTCTGCGGCATGAAGGTCGACCCGCGATCTGCGCGCGCATCGGCCGAGCACGCCGGGACAACCTACTACTTTTGCTGCCCCGGTTGCCGGGACAAGTTCCTCGCCGACCCCCAGAAATACCTCCAAAAGCTTGCGGCCGCGAAGGCAACGGCCGCAGCGCACGCGAAAGATCCGGTCTGCGGCATGAGTGTCGATCCGCAAAAAGCCCGCGCATCGCTGGAACACGAAGAGGTGACCTACTATTTCTGTTGCGAAGGCTGCCGCAACAAGTTCCGGGCCGATCCGGCGAAGTATCTCCAAAAATCCGCAGGCGCGCCGGTGCCAGCCGCTGCCGCCCCGAAGACAGGGGGCATTTACACCTGCCCGATGGATCCCGAAGTGCGCCAGGAAGGCCCGGGCAGCTGCCCGAAGTGCGGCATGGCGCTTGAGCCCGAAACCCTCTCAGCGCCAGCCACGCGCACGGAATACGTGTGTCCGATGCACCCGGAAATCGTCCGCGACGAACCGGGCGACTGCCCGATCTGCGGCATGGCGCTCGAGCCGCGAACTGCGACCATCGAGGAAGCAAACCCTGAGCTTGACGACATGACGCGGCGCTTCTGGGTGAGTACCGCGCTGGCGGCACCGGTGTTCGTGCTTGCAATGGGCGCAGATCTCGCCCCCCAGTTCGCTGCACGATTCATCTCCGGGCATGTGTTGCATTGGGTTGAGCTTGCGCTCGCGACTCCCGTTGTGCTCTGGGGCGGCTGGCCGTTTTTCGTGCGCGGCTGGCAATCCCTCGTGAACCGCCACCTAAATATGTTCACGCTGATCGCGCTCGGCGTCGGCATCGCCTGGATTTACAGTACGGTGGCAACGCTCGCGCCGGGAATCTTTCCTGCTTCGGTGCGGATGCCGGACGGTACAGTCGCCGTCTATTTCGAGGCCTCAGCCGTGATTGTTGCGCTCGTGCTGCTCGGGCAGGTCATGGAGCTGCGCGCCCGCACGCGAACCGGCGCGGCAATCAAGATGTTGCTGGGCCTTGCGCCGAAGACCGCCCGCATCGTGCGGCCTGACGGCCGCGAAGAAGATATTGGACTCGATCAGGTTCAGCCGGGCGATAAGCTGCGCGTACGCCCCGGCGAGAAGGTCCCGGTCGACGGCATCGTCGACGAAGGATCGAGCGCGGTCGACGAATCGATGGTCACCGGCGAATCCATTCCCGTCGAGAAAAATCCGGGCGACCGCGTGATTGGCGCAACAGTCAACGGCACCGGCAGCCTGCTGATGCACGCCGAGAAGGTCGGATCGGAGACGTTGCTCGCACAGATCGTGCGCATGGTCAGCGAAGCCCAGCGCAGCCGCGCACCGATCCAGCGGCTCGCCGATGTCGTCGCAGGTTATTTCGTGCCCGCGGTTGTCATGATAGCGGCTATCGCGTTTGTGGTCTGGGCGTTGTGGGGACCCGAGCCGCGGCTCGCGCACGCGATCATCAACGCGGTCGCAGTGCTCATCATCGCCTGCCCCTGCGCGCTCGGTCTTGCCACGCCGATGTCGATCATGGTCGGCACCGGCCGCGGTGCAACGGCAGGCGTGCTGATCAAGAATGCCGAGGCGCTCGAGATCATGGAGAAAATCGACACGCTCGTCGTCGACAAGACCGGGACGCTCACGGTCGGCAAGCCGAAACTGACCAGCTTGCAGGCTGCAAATGGCTACCAGGAGGACGACATACTCAGACTGGGAGCCAGCCTCGAGCGTGCGAGCGAGCATCCGCTGGCCGCTGCGATCGTTGCCGGCGCGCAAGCGCGCAAAATCACGTTGGCTTCGGTCGCGCAGTTTCAATCGGTGACCGGCAAGGGCGTCCGGGGCGAAGTCGATGGCAGGGCCGTGGCCATCGGAAACCGGAAGCTGCTCGAGACGCTCAATGTCGATCCGGGCACGCTTGATGAGCGTGCGACCGCGCTGCGGGCCGAGGGACAGACCGTGATGTTCGTCGCCATCGACGGCAAAGCGGCCGGTACGATCGGTGTCGCCGACCCGGTCAAGGAGTCCACGCCCGAGGCGATCCGCGCGCTGCACGAAGAAGGCCTGCAGGTCGTGATGCTGACGGGCGATAACCTGGTGACGGCGAACGCTGTCGCCAGGAAACTCGGGATTGACCGGGTAACGGCGGAGGTGCTGCCGGAGCAGAAGGCGGAAATCGTAAAGAAACTGCAGGCCGAGGGAAGACTCGTGGCGATGGCGGGAGACGGCATCAACGACGCGCCGGCGCTGGCGCAGGCGCAGGTTGGAATCGCCATGGGCACCGGCACCGACGTGGCAATGGAAAGCCATGCGCAACATCCGCCAGAACCTGTTCTTCGCATTCATTTACAACTCTATTGGCGTTCCGATCGCGGCCGGCGTGCTCTATCCGTTCCTTGGAATGCTCCTGTCGCCAATGATCGCGGCAGCGGCGATGAGCTTCAGCTCAGTGTCCGTCATCACCAATGCCCTCCGACTGCGGCGCGTCGAACTGTAGTGGCAGGATGTCCACACCCCCGGGCACAAAGGCGTCCGCGTTTCGGCAAAAGCTTGGCAGAGCACTGCTTTCCGCCGCGCTACTCTTTCTGGTGGGCGCAGTCGTGGTGGCATTCACGCATGACGAAACGTCGCTCGCCGATCCGGACGACGCCCGGCAGGTTGAGCGCGGAAAGTCAGTCTATGGCCAGCACTGCGCGTCGTGCCACGGCGCGAGACTCGAAGGGCAGGCAAACTGGAAGCAGAAGCTGTCCAACGGCCGGATGCCCGGTCCGCCGCATGACGCCTCAGGCCACACCTGGCATCATCCCGACACCGTTCTGTTTGGCATCACGAAGCACGGCCTCGTGCCTGGGAAATATGCGCCGCCCGGCTATCAAAGTGACATGCCCGCATACGCCAACACGCTCACCGACGAGGAAATCTGGGCCGTGCTTGCGTATATCAAATCGTCCTGGCCGCCTGACATACGCGAGACGCAGCGGAAGATCGATTCCCGGCGCGGCCGTTGAGCGCGCGTGAAGCAAATCACTTGCAGGGTCTTGAGTGGCGCGAACTGCTTTACCGGTTGACATAGGTCAATATGGAGCGATACTCCACCTGTTAGCTTTTTTCAAATAACTGGCATGTCGTTTCTGGATTGCAAAGGAGTCAATATATGAAGCATTTTCTTGGGGCAGCGCTTCTCGGCGCGGCACTGCTGGTGCCCGGGTGCGCGGCCGAAAATACCGATAAAACCGCAGTCACCGTCTACAAGAGCCCGACCTGAGGCTGCTGCGGCTCGTGGATCGAACATCTGCGGGCAAACGGCTTCCGTGCGAAGCCTGAAAACGTAAGCAACACTGACACATACCGGGCGCAATACGGAATACCGTACGCGCTGGGCAGTTGCCATACCGCCATTGTCGAGGGCTATGCAATCGAAGGTCACGTGCCGGCACGGGAAATCAAGAGACTGCTCGCCGAGCGCCCGAAAGCACGCGGCCTCGCTGTGGCGGGCATGCCAGGCGGCTCGCCAGGGATGGAAAGCTCACCGGCCGAGCCCTACGACGTGTACCTCGTCCTTCCCGACGGCCGGTATACGGTCTACGCCCGCTACGGCCGGTGAGCTTGTATGGAATCGCTTCTTAGCCGCAGATAAACGCAGATACACGCAGACGGAAACCTACGCGGCAGAATGCACGTGCTTTTGATCGGCGTTCATCGGCGGCTCAATATTCTTGGTTTTCCGATTCACGTTTCACGATTCACGTTTCACGAACACTAATAAGCATCCATCGGCGCCTTAGAGCACCGCCAGCATGAATCTGTACAGGCTCCTCCAGCAGCGCGCCGCCGATGGCAGGCCGCTGCGGGTTCTGCTGATCGGCGCCGGCAAGTTCGGCTCGATGTTTCTTGCTCAGGCACGGCGCACACCGGGCCTGCATATCGTTGCGGTTGCCGACCTCTTTATCCAGCGCGCGCGGGAGAATCTCGCGCGCGTGGGCTGGAAAATGGAGCAGTTTGGCGCGAAAACGCTCGGACAGGCGCGCCGCAGCGGCGCGACGTTCGTGACCGAGGACGCCTCTCCCGTTATCGCGTCCGACCATGTCGAGATCGTCGTCGAGGCAACCGGCAATCCGGCTTCGGGTATTCGCCATGTCCTGGCTTGCTGCCAGCACGGAAAGCACATCATCATGGTGAATGTCGAAGCCGACGCGCTTGCGGGGCCTGTGCTCGCGCGCCGCGCGAGTGAAGCCGGCATCATCTACTCCCTTGCGTACGGCGATCAGCCGGCCCTCATCTGCGAGATGGCGGACTGGGCACGCGCAGCCGGTTTCGAAGTGATTGCTGCGGGAAAGGGCACCAAGTATCTCCCCGCGTATCACGATTCCACCCCGGACACGGTCTGGAGCAATTACGGGTTCACGTCAAAGCAGGTGGCGGCAGGCGACTTCAACGCGCAGATGTTCAACTCCTTCCTGGACGGCACGAAATCTGCAATCGAAATGGCGGCCGTCGCCAACGCGACCGGCCTTACGCCCGCGCCGCAGGGGCTGGCGTTCCCGCCCTGCAGCGTCGATGACCTGCCGCGCGTCCTGCGACCCGCGGCGGAAGGCGGTCAGCTCCACCACCGCGGCCAGGTCGAAGTGGTATCGAGCCTGGAGCGCAATGGCCGGCCAGTGGCGCGGGACCTGCGTTGGGGCGTTTACGTCACCTTTGCTGCCGACTCAGACTATGCTCGCCGCTGTTTTGCCGAATACGGCCTCGTCACGGATGACAGCGGCAACTATGCCGCCATGTACAAGCCCTATCACCTGATCGGGCTCGAGCTCGGGATCTCTGTCGCGAGCGTCGGTGCCCGCGGTGAGCCCACGGGCACGCCCGATGGCTTCCGCGGCGATGCGGTTGCCATCGCGAAACGGGACCTGAACCCGGGCGAGTTGCTCGACGGCGAGGGCGGATACACCGTCTGGGGCCGCCTCATGACCGCACAGGACTCGCTCGCCTGCGCCGGACTGCCGATAGGCCTGGCGCACGGTATCAAGGTTGCGCGCGCCGTGCGTAAAGGCGCCCTCGTTTCGTGGCGCGATGTCGTTGCGCCTGATTCGGAAGCCGCGCGCGTGCGGCTGGATATGGAAGCGCGGTTCGCCGCCGAACTCGGCGTTCAAAGTTCAACGTCTCAGGTTCAAGATTCCACGACGTAGGGGACCGATTCGTGGCCGTTTCTGACCGTTCTACCTTGAACTTTGAACCTGGAACCTCGAACCCGGAGCTTGAAACGTTGAACTTGGAACTTTGAACTCGCGGGCGTGCAGCGACGGAATTTCATTAAGGCGTGCGTCGTGACCTGCGCGGTCGGTGCGCATGAAACCCTGGCCGCGCAAGACCTGACACCCCGGTTCTATGCGCGCGCCCAGCTGGTGAACGAACGCGGCCAGCCGATCAAGGCGGCGCAGCTTGCGGCCGGCGAAAACTACATCTTTCACTACCCGTTCGAGGGGACACCCTGCTTTCTGCTCGACCTGGGCAGACCGACGCGCTCGAAGGTGACCCTGAAGACCGAGCGCGGCGCGGTTTACCAGTGGAGTGGCGGCGGCGGCGTCGGGCCGAACCGCTCCATTGTCGGCTACTCCGCAATCTGCACCCATCGCATGACCTATCCCACGCGCCAGATCAGCTTCATCAGTTGTCGTGCACAGTCCACAGCACCTGGTGCGATGCGGCCAAACACGATCCACTGTTGCTCCGAGCACAGCGAGTTCGACCCGGCATCCGGCGCGCGCGTGGTGGGCGGTCCCGCGCCGCAGCCGCTCTCCGCGATTCTTCTCGAGCATGACCCGGCAAGCGACGCGCTATATGCGATCGGCACCCTGGGCGGCGAGATGTTCAACGCCTTTTTCGAAAAATACGCGTTCAGGCTTGCGATCGATTACGGCAG
>LJTT01000146.1 GCA_001303585.1 Betaproteobacteria bacterium SG8_41 | reverse complement strand
GCATCGCCTTCAGCGTTGGAGTTCGACACTCGCGCTCTGCCCCGCGCGCAGCACCGCCGCGCCGGAAGAGAAAACCACTGAAATATCGTGTTCGCTGCCGCCCGGGGCTTGCGGCTCCAGACCAAATGAGTGCACCCGCCCACTGTAGCGGTTGCCACCTACCAACACGCTCGCCGCCTGGCCAACCTGCAACCCTTCGATTCGGGATCCCGACACGCTACCGCGTGCCAGGTACTCGCCCAGCGCCGCCAGGACGATCGCGGGCTTGGCCTCAAGACGGCTCACCATTGACTGGCCGGGCTGTACGCGCACCTCGAGCACCACGGCGTCGAAGGGCGCGTTGATCGCGCTGCGCTCAAGCGCGTAGCGCTAGCGCGCCGCGGCGAGCCGCGCCCTCGCCTCGCGAAGCGCGGCGTCGGCGCGCTGCGCCTTGAGCTTCGCGTTCTCGAGCTCAACCACCGATAGCACAGTGCGGTCAAACAACTCCTTGGCCTGCTTGTAGTCCCGGACAGCCTCGGCTTGATCGGCGTTACGGCGCGCCACCTCGGCGGCTGCCTGATCGACTTCTGCCTTGAAGGGTGTGTCCTCCAAAGCCAGCAACGACTGGCCCTTCTTGACCTGTGACCCGGGCGCAACGTCGACACGCTGCACCACACCGGAGACGGCAAAGCCGAGCTCGGTTTTTCGCGCGAACGTCACGCGCGCCTCAAAACCCGCGGCCTGTGCCGTTACTGACATCAGTACCAACATAACGACCGCAATCACTCTTGGCATCATGGCTTGTTGGTCTCCGTTTGCGATTGCACCAATCGTCCGAGCAACGCGTCAAGCCGCGCCCAGGCGAGCGCCATCTGGAAGTCGGCGCGCGCCTCCTGCCATTGGGCATCACTCAACTGCGTCATGGCATCGCCCAGGTCCGTACGTACCTCGAGCTCATAAAGCGCACGCGAGCGCTCCAGATAGAGATCACGATACTGCATGCGCTGACGCGCGGCGACGCGACGCACCTTGAGTGCCTCGAGTTCCTGCACGAGGTCCAGCGCCTGCTGCCGAAGCGCTTGCTCGCCCTTGGCGAGTCGCGCCTCTCGTGCCACGACCTCGGCGGCCGCGCGCTGCAATGCCGCGTCGGTCTGGCCACCATCGTAGAGCGGTACGCGCAGGTTAAGCGTCGCGCGATACTGATCCCGGGTAGGCGTGCCGCGTTCATAGGCTGCGGCCTCGAGTTCGCCAGACAGAATCGGGTATCGCCGTGCCCGCTCGCTCTCATAGGCCGAGCGCCCCGCCGCCACTTCCGCACGAAGCGATTGCAGCTGCGGATTGACCGCGCTGGCCTGCTGATAGAGCAGTTGATGGTCAGGGATCTCGCGATCGAGATTCGCAAGCATCGGTCGCACCAGCTCTCCCGGAAGTTCCGCGGGGCGATTCAGCGCCACGGCCGGACGATCAGCGCTTCGCGATAGCGATTCTCGGCGGCGAGCAGATCGACCTCCGAGACCTGGCCGAGACTGGCACGTTCGCGCAACCGATCGAACTCAACGTACTTGCGTGCCATGTCCTCGTTGTCGGCGCCGTAGCGCAAATCCGCAAGCAGCACGTCGAAGAACCGACCCATGATCTCGAGCCGGCGAAGCTGTTGCGCATCGAGCACCATCTGCTCGCGCGCATCGACCTCGGCATCGGCGGCACGCTCGAGCGCCGCCGAGCGGCCGAAGTCATAGAGGGGCTGATTGAGAAACAGCCGCGCGCGTGAATCGTTGACCCAACCGCTCTCACCGGGAAACGGCTCAGACGGGACGGTCACCTGTGGCGTCAGGTCTCCGAAGATTTGTGTGCCTGTGCGAGCCTGCGCTTCGCGTCGGCGCGAGCGCGCCTGCAACACGTTGGCCTGCGCAAGTGCGAGATCGGGATGAGCTTCGTCGGCGAGAGCGAGTGCCTGCCCAAGCGTGAGCGGATTCGGCAATGGCGCGCCATCGGGCGAGCCCTTTTCCGCCGCATAAGGCGTGGATACCATCGCCGCCAGGACGAGCGCCGTAGCCCCAAACCGAGCCACACGACTCCGCTTCCGGCCCCTGCTACGCATGCGCGCCATTATGCCGTAAATCGCGGAACCGGTGCCCGCTTCCCGTCAGGGAATTAGCGTGTCTGGCCGGCGCGGCGGTCGCGCTTATAGACGCTGAAATTTCCCTTGGCGTGCGCGCCACTCACCACGAACTCGGCAAGCCACAGGAATTCCTCCGGGTCGCGGGTGACGCCGGTATGGCGATAGAGGACCTTGCCCTGGGCGTCAAAAAATATAAAGACCGGTGTGGCGCGTACCCGATGAACCTTGAACGCGAAGTCCTTCTGCGTCATCTCCTTGCCATCGAAGTTGGTTATCGATTGATCGCCGCGCGTATCGATATGCAGAATTCGAAAGTGCTGGTGATAGTACTCCTGCACGCGCACCTGGTTCATCACGGTGGTCTTCATCTTGTGGCACCAGGGACATTCCTCGTCGGCGAACATGACAAAGATACCCTGCTTACCTTCATTTTTCGCCATCGCCGCTTCTTCCCTGAGATCGAAGAAGCTCTGGTCGAAGAAATGCGTCATCGCATCGCGCGGCGCAATCGGCTCGGCCCTTGCGACAGCAAGACAGGCGCTGACGAATAGCAACACGGCGAGCAACCGGCGTAGCATCGGGGAGCCCACGGCAAGGAAAGCGCTATCCACCGCTGCTGCGCTTGAGCTGCCCGATCAGGTCTTCGATCTGCTCCTGCGATTGCGCGCCGACGCGTTGCCCGAGCAGACGACCATCGGGAGAAAAGATGTAATAGGTCGGTGTGCCAAACAAACGGCCTGTGCCGAGCTCCGCCGCGTCCTTCGCACTGCCGATCAGATTGGGGAAAGACAACGCGTGTTCATCGATGAATTCCACCACCCGTTTGAGGTCGTCCATCCCGTCGATGGAGATACCCAGCACGGTGGCATCCTTCTTGCGGTTGGCGTCATGCAGAAAGGCCATCTGATAGAGCTCGCGTCGGCAGATTGGACAGTCGACCGACCAGATCGCGACGACCGTCCATTGGCCCTTACCGATAAACTCGTTAACGTTGCGGCTCTTGCCATCGATGTCCTTCAGCACCATGTCCGGCGCCGCCAGCAAAACTGCCGGAACAAGCATCAACACCGCAACCAACCGCGCAAGCATCTTGACCACGCTAAGCCTCCATATAATAGGCACTGCCTTTCACGGCCGAAGACAAGATTCCCGCCGCGGCGCGCGACTGTACCATTGGGCGCAAGCGCGTCAATTGGTGCCTCGCGCACTGCGGGAAACACCTCAGACCGTCACGAGCTTAGACGTTGCGGATGGGGAAAACATTTCACTTTCCGCGCGTACTACGCTCCATCGCCAGCCAGTACCGTACCCATGCCGACGGAAATAGCCGCGGCGCAATCGCGGCAATGGCAATCCCGAGCAGCGCCGCCATCCAGGTATCCAGGCTCAGCGGCACCGCGCGGCTGACATGGACGAGCCACACCTGTAGGAGCGCGAGCCCGGCGGTTGACGCAAGCATGAGGGGTCTCCACAGCGGTGCGCCCATCTGCGGCCATCGCCGGGCAATGACGCCGAGCACGACCGCCCCGAAGATGAAGTAGCCGAAACCGTATACCACGCGAAACACCACGGAGGAATCGCCGCCGAATCGAACGGCACCGAATCCGTGCCATAACAGCAGCGCACACCAACAAAAAACAGCGGTTGTCGTCCACCTAGCGGGTGCCGGCATGGCCGTCAAAGATCAGTCACCGGAGGGCGGGGAAAATTGTATGCCCCCGTAGTGACCGATACAATTCATTCGACCGAACTACAATGCCGCGCCAGTGGAAATCCCTGTTTCCGTCCCACCCTTCTCCACGCGCGTTCTGACCGAAGTCGAGCTGCGCCCGGAAAAGGTCAAGCAGTCACTCGCTGATCTACCGCTACTCAATACTGCGGAGACTGGCCGCAAGCTCTTTTCAACGCTCTCGATCTACAACCGCATCGCCATCGAGCCGGCCACGCGCCTCGAGTTGCTCGAGATGCTGCGCTATCCCATTCGCCAGATTACTACCGAACTCGAAAAGCAGTTCGTAGGCCCGCCGCTGCCGCTAGCCGAGAAGCAAAAGACCATTGCGGAACAATGCCGCCAGTTTCATCTTGAGATGGCAATCGGCTACAAGCGCTACCTTATCGACGCCGAGTTGCCAGAACGGGCGCGCGAGCAGGAACGCTTTCGCGGCAAGGCGGCGCTCGCTACCCAACGGGCGCTGCGCCACCTGACGGGCGCCTTGCTCGTTTCCTATCAGGGCTACTCTCCCTATCCGCTTGGCACCTGGCAGGAGATCCATGCACTGTACCGGCACAGCGAGACGCTCGGCACCAAGGATCTACTTCTTGGCGATCCCGAGATCCGCGCATTGCCCGAGACCAGTGTCTCGCACGCCTACAAGCAGGCCCTGCTGCTTGATTTGAGCGATCCCTATCACCTGCCGGTCATGATGATCGGGCGTATCCAACAGTACCTTGATCGCTGGGCAGGACTCGCAAAAGTACTGCCCCCCACTGAACAGTTTGATCCGGCGTGCCAGTTCCTGATCGACCAGCAAGTCGACCGCTCCGGAATCATCTACACGGCTGACGCCGAACTCGAGCGACCGGAGCACTATCGGCTACTGAATACCGTCGAGCTCGCGCGTCGCATCCACTCGCACCTCACAGCACTGCAAAACGCGCAGGAGATTCCGGCCGACGGTCTGAGCAAGGATTTCTTTGCCGCATCCGACGAGGCACAGAATCTCCTCGTCCGCCTGATCCAGTCATTCGGTCACCACCCCAAGCGCAACTTTCGTCGTAGCACGCGCGCCGGGACCACGAAGGTGGAGGTCGCACTTGGACTGAACGCCGTCAACTACTGGATCAACGGTGGCGCCGCTTTCGTCGTGAGCTCCACCTTCGTCGGTCCCAATCCACAACGCGGCCAGATCAGCGCCACAAACCACCGTCGCCAGGACGTTCACGTACCGGATCTCGAATTCAGCAGCTGGGACGTGATGGACGAGAGCGCAGGCGGCCTTGCGCTCGGCAAGAAAGGGCACATCGTGGCACGCGTTCGGGTCGGCGAGATCGCCGCGGTGCGACCGGCGGGCGACAGGGTATGGCGCATTGGCGTTGGCGTGATCCGCTGGGTAAAGAGCCCGAGCTCTTCGAGCCTGGAATTCGGCGTGCAGTGGATCGCTGCGTCCGCCCAAGCCGTGGTGGTCAAAGTGGTCACCGACGAGGGCAAGGAAAGCGATTTCCTGCCGGCGCTGCTGCTTCCGGAAATACCCGGGCTCAAGCAGGCCGCCTCGCTCGTAACGACGCGCGGCATCTACAAGGCGGACCGCGTCTTCTATCTCGATAACGGTTTCCGGCTGTATCGCGTTCGCATCACCAAGCCGGACGAAATCTCGCACTCGTTCGAGCGCTTCCAGTTCTCGATGGACGCTATGTAGCCGCCGTCAGTGCCGTCGGCGC
>LJTT01000040.1 GCA_001303585.1 Betaproteobacteria bacterium SG8_41 | reverse complement strand
GTTCAAGGTTCAAGGTTCAAGGTTCAAGGTTCAAGGTTCAAGGTTCAAGGTTCAAGGTTCAAGGTTCAAGGTTCAAGGTTCAAGGTTCAAGCAAAATTGGACGACCCACGGATACGTGGGTTCCCAACATTAAACTTTGAACCCGGAACTCGGAACATTGAACCCGGAACTTTGAATCCGGAACCCGGAACTCGGAACATTGAACCCGAAACACGGAACCTGGAACGGGTTCCTGGTCACTGACGCAGGAACCGGGCGATGCGGTGCACGCCCTCTTTCAACCGCTCCATGGAATTCGTATACGCAAAGCGCACGTACTTGTGTGGCTCGTTGGCGCCGAAGTCGTCTCCAGGAGCAATAGCAACGCCTGCGTGATCGAGAAGGTCGCGCGCAAACGCGAAGCTATCGTCAGTATGCTTCGAGCAGCCCGCGTATATGTAGAACGCGCCTTGCGGCGTCACCGGAATATCGAAGCCCAGGCGGCGCAGTTCGGGAAGCAGGTAGTCGCGCCGCGCCTTGAACTCCCTCACCCGTTCGTCGAGGATGGCAAGCGTCTCGGGCAGGAATGCGGCAAGCCCCGCGTACTGTGCCGTCGTCGGCGCCGCAAGATAAAGATTTTGCGAAAGACGGTCGATGCTGGCGATGTAGCTCTCCGGCACCACCATCCAGCCAAGGCGCCACCCTGTCATGTTGAAATACTTGGAGAAGCTGTTGATTACCAGGACGTCGTCGGCAAGCGCCAGCACCGTGCGGGCGTCACCCTCGTAGACAAGCCCGTGATAGATCTCGTCCACGATCAGGGTTCCCCCTCTTGCCCTGGCGATCTGCGCCATTGCCGCGAGGCGCTCGGCGGAGACCAGCGTGCCGGTGGGATTGGACGGCGATGCAACGAGCGCCGCCGCGGTGCGTTCGCCCCACGCGCGCTCGAGATGATCGGGGGCAAGCTGATAGGCGCTCGACGCGTCGACCGGTACCGCGCGCGGCACCCCGCCCATCACGCGCACGAACTGGCGGTTCGCAGGATAGCCAGGATCGGCGAGGATCACCTCCTCGCCAATTTCGACAAGCGCCGCACATGCAAGCATGAGCGCTCCAGAGGCCCCGGTGGTGATGATGATGCGCGCCGGTGAAACCACGACGCCGTATCGCTGGCGATAAAAATCCGCGATGCCACGGCGCAGCTCCGGCAGGCCGAGCGCGGGCGTATAAAAGAGCTCTCCCTTCTCGAGCGCGGCAATTCCCGCGCGGCGAATGGGCTCCGGCGTCGGGAAGTCCGGCTCCCCGATCTCCATATGAACGATGTCCCGCCCTTGCGCCTCGAGGTCCCGCGCGCGGGCAAGAATCTCCATCACATGGAAAGGCTGGATCTCTTTCGCCCGCTGCGCGAGCCGCGGTGCGCCTTGCCTCGGTTTGCTCACGCGCGGAGAGACTCCCTTGGCTTCTCCAGGCTGAGCGGGCCCGAGCCCATGCCCATCACGAAAACAAGCGCACCGAGGATGGACAGGTTCTTCATGAAATGGCTGAGCTGGCCCCGGTATTGCGCCGCCTCCATGTTCCAGAAATCGTGGTAGAGGAGCGTCGCGGGTATTGTGAACAGAATCAGAAGCAACGCGCCCCACCGCGCCTTCCAGCCAAGCAGCACCGTAACGCTCCCCACGATCTCGAACACGATCGCACCCGCCAGCAGCACCTCCGCAAACGGCATGCCCTTTTTAGCCATTCCAGCTGCCACCGCCGAAAAACCGGCGATCTTGCCGAAGGCCGACCGCAGGAAGATTGCCGTTATCAGTATCCGGCCCAGAAGCGGGCTGCAGGTCTTTACGAGTTCACACCACACGCTCATGCAATGACTCATTGAAGACGCCTTGATGCAATGCTGCGTCAATGCCGGAAAAAAAACAATTGGTACATGCGCTGGTAGGGTGAGGCGTGACGGGCATCAGGCGCGTGAACGCTTGGCTCCCTTCCCAGCCGCAGACGCCGGCAGGGGCAGCGCCGTCTTGTACTTGACCTGTTTCAGCGCGAAGCTCGAGCGAATGTTCGACACGGCCGGGATGCGGGCGAGGTAGTCCACGATGAAACGCTCGAGTGACGGCATGTCCGGCACCACGACGCGCAGCAGATAATCGGCGTCCCCGGTCATCAGGTAGCATTCCATCACCTCCTCGCGCGCGAGCACCGAGCTCTCGAACGCGTCGAGGGCATTGCGCATCTGCTTCTCCAGGCTGACCTGAATGAAGACGCTCACCGTGAGGCCGAGCTTGAGCGGGTCGAGCAGGGTCACGTAGCGACTGACAACGCCCCCGGCCTCCAGCTGGCGAACCCGGTTCAGGCATGGCGAGGGCGACAGATTAACGGCTCGCGCGAGATCGACGTTGGCAATACGCGCGTCCTGTTGCAGCCGGTCCAGGATCTTCCAATCTATCGTATCCAGTTCTGTAGATGGCATAAAATTCCGTAATATGTATTTTATTCCAAATAATATTCTACCTTGAAGCGCAAGAACAGGGAATATCGCAACCCCATGCCGCCCCGGCCGCGCTAGCATAAGGCGGTGCCGCCGGTCACGGCCCACGATTCACCATTCACGATTCACGATTCACGTGGAGCAATAAATGACGGACCTATCCGATATCACTGCCGCATTCTGGCGCGTAATGCCTGCCGACCCCGATCCGGTCGAGACGCGGGAATGGATGGACGCGTTCGATTCGCTGGTCAAAAGCGAAGGCGGCGAGCGCGCGACTTTCATCCTGCGGAAGCTGCTCGACCAGGCGCGCGCCGCGCGGGTGCCGCTGCCCCCCGTGTTCAATACACCGTACTGCAACACGATTCCCCTCGCCGACCAGCCGCAGTTCCCGGGCAATCTCGAGACCGAGCAACGCATCGGCTCGATCGTGCGCTGGAACGCGCTTGCGATGGTGGTGCGGGCAAACCGCCAATATCCGGAGCTCGGCGGCCATATCGCCACCTACGCCTCCATCGCCGACCTTTTCGAGGTGGGGCTCAATCACTTCTTCCGCGCCGGGCAGTCGGGCGATCTCGTGTGGTTTCAACCTCATGCGTCTCCGGGCGTGTATGCCCGCGCCTATCTGGAGGGCCGGCTCACCGAAGCGCAGCTCGAGAACTACCGGCGCGAGACCGGCGGCGGCGGATTGTCTTCCTACTGCCATCCCTATCTCATGCCCGAGTTCTGGCAGTTTCCCAACGCCTCGATGGGGCTTGGACCGGTGAACGCGATCTACCAGGCGCGCTTCATGCGCTATCTCCAGCACCGCGGCGTGCTCGACACCGCGGGTCGCAAGGTCTGGGCCTTTGTCGGCGACGGCGAGATGGACGAGCCGGAGTCGCTGGCGGGCCTCTCGCTCGCGGCGCGCGAGGGTCTCGACAACCTGATCTTCGTCGTCAACTGCAACCTGCAGCGCCTGGACGGCCCGGTGCGCGGCAACGGCTCCATCATCCAGGAGTTCGAGGGGCTCTTCGCCGGTGCCGGCTGGAATGTGATCAAGCTGCTCTGGGGCTCGGATTGGGATCCCCTTTTCGCCCGTGATACCGAGAGCGTGATCCTTAAGCGCCTGCACGAAACCGTTGATGGCGAGTTCCAGAAATACGCTGCCACGGACGGGCGCTTCAACCGGGAGCATTTCTTCAACAAGTATCCCGAGTTGCAGGCGATCGTCGCACATCTGTCGGATGAAGATATCGACCGTCTGCGCCGCGGCGGCCACGACCCGGTGAAGATCTACGCCGCCTATCTGGCAGCCGTGCAGCACAAGGGGCAACCCACCGTGATCCTCGCCCAGACGAAGAAGGGCTACGGCATGGGCCACTGGGGCCAGGGCAAGATGGGCGCGCACCAGCAGAAGAAGCTGGAGGACGAGGCGCTGCTCGCCTTCCGCGACCGCTTCGCAGTGCCGCTCTCGGACGACGATGTGAGGGCGCTGCGCTATTACAAGCCCGCCGCCGACAGCCACGAGATGCGTTACCTGCACGCGCGGCGGCAGGCGCTGGGCGGCTATCTGCCCGCACGCTCGCGCAAGGCGCCGCAGCTACCGGTGCCGGCGCTTGCCGGCTTCAAGCGCCTCCTCGAAGGCTCGGGCGAGCGCGAGGAATCGACCACGATGGTCTTCGTGAAAATGCTCTCTCAGTTGCTCAAGGATGCCGGCATCGGCAAGCGCATCGTGCCGATCGTTGCCGACGAAGCACGAACCTTCGGCATGCAGTCGCTGTTCCGGCAGGTCGCGATCTACTCGGCCGTCGGCCAGCTCTACGAGCCGGAGGATCGCGACGAGCTGCTCTATTACAAGGAGGCGCAGGAAGGGCAGATACTCGAGGAAGGCATCACCGAAGCGGGCGCTATTTCCTCATGGACCGCCGCCGCCACGGCCTACAGCGTGCACGGGACGCCGATGCTGCCGTTCTACATCTTCTACTCGATATTCGGCTTCCAGCGCGTCGGCGACCTCATCTGGCAGGCGGGCGATTGCCGCTCTCGCGGCTTTCTCGTGGGCGCGACGGCGGGACGCACGACGCTCTCCGGCGAGGGCCTTCAGCACCAGGACGGCACCAGCCATCTTGCGGCGTCCACGGTGCCAAACTGCCGCGCCTATGATCCGTGCTTCGGCTACGAGCTGACAGTGATCGTGCGCGACGGCATGCGACGCATGCTCGAAGATCAGGAAGATGTCTTCTATTACCTCACGGTAATGAACGAGAACTATGCGCAGCCCGCGCTGCCGGCGGATGCTGAACAGGGCATCCTCGACGGCATGTACCTGCTCAAGGAACGAAAGGATGCCGGCGCGCAGCTCCTGGGCAGTGGCACGATCGTGCGCGAAGCACTCGCTGCCGCGGACCTGCTCGAGAAGGACTGGGGCGTTGCCGTGAACGTCTGGAGCGTCACGAGTTTCACAGAGCTCAGGCGCGCGGCGATGACCATCGAGCGCCGCAACCGCTTGCATCCCGGAACCGAGGACAAGAGCCATCTTGAGCGTTGCCTCGAAGGCACGACGGGGCCGATCGTGGCCGCCAGCGACTACGTGCGCGGGGTAGCCGATCTCATCCGCCCATGGGTGCCGCGGCGCTACGTCACGCTCGGCACCGATGGCTACGGCCGCAGCGACACGCGCGCGGCATTGCGCGACTTCTACGAAGTGAGCCGCACCCATATCGCGATCGCCGCGCTGAAGGCGCTCGCCGACGAGGGCGCGATCAAGCCGGCTGCAGTCGAGCAGGCGATCGCGCGCTACGGCGTCAGGCCGGACGCGCCCGACCCCTGGGCCGCATGAGTCTTTCGGGGTGTTGCCCCCTGCCCCGGACAAAGGCAAAATTCAGCCCTTGGCGGGCGCGGCTCGGAAGCCCCGCGCCTTATCCCGCGACGTAACAGGAGATTTTCATGAAGTTCGAGGGTTTCTTGCATTTCAATATTCGCTGCTCGGTAAGCGATCTGCCCGCGATCGAGAAGTTCTACGGGGAGCTGCTGGGGTGGAAAAAGGGCGACCGCCCTACATTTCAGAACCCGGGGATATGGCTCTATGACGGCGACAATCCGATCCTTCACGTGTCGGCGCGCTTCGCCGACGGCTCGCTCGCCAAGAGCGAAAAACACACCGGCGCGGTCGACCACATCGCGTTCAAGGCATCGGGCGCGGCCGACTTCCGCAAGCGCCTGACGCAGTTGGGTCTTGCGTTCGAGGAGCAGAACGTCCCGGACGCCGGCTACCAGGTGTTCCTGCAGGACCCCGTTGGAACGAAGCTCGAATTCAACTTCCTGAACGAGAAAGTCGCGGACGGGGTGCCGTCCGGCACGTTCGCGCGGATCAACATGAATACGGCGACCGCCTGACGCAGTTGCGGCGGGCGTTAAACGGCGCCCGCTAGTGTTCACTTTCAAGCATGCCCGCCGCACGGCGGGCATGTCTTTTTTGAGCGAGCCGCATTGCAGGAATCGCCAATCAATATTAGCCGCAGATGAACGCAGATAAACGCGGATCAGTAACCTCACGCCAAGCAGTGCCAGTCGGCATTCAGGGGCAGCCCTATTGCAGGTTTGCGGGTTGAGTCCGGATTTTATGAGCGCACCCCGCCAACCGTTGCATGATGCCCCGATCGTCGCGGTGTTCACCAAGAACCGCACGAATCCCGCTTACGCTGCCGCGCGGATTGGTGCAGAGCGCGCAGCCGGGCGTTATGGTGCGCAGGTCGTGCACTATGTTCCGGACAAGCCGGACGACATCGGGGAACAGATGGCGTTGGTCGATCGCGCCATCGCCGAGCAGCCTGACGCGATCGTGTTCGTTCCGGTGCATGACACCGCGATGAATGCGTCGGTCAGAAGAATGAATGCGGCCGGCATCCCCATCGTCAACTTCCTCAACCGGCTGGACGAAGGCGACTTGGTCGCCTTCGTCGGCTCGGACGATTACCGCATCGGCTGCGACATTGCCGAGTACCTGTTCCGGCACATTGGCGGGCGCGGTGACCTTGTCATCATCGAAGGCATCGCCGGTGCGGTGACGAATCGCGAGCGCATGCGGGGCTTTCATGACACGCTGCGCAACTGGCCCGATGTGCGCGTCGTCGCGTCGCGTCCCGGGAACTATCAGCGCGAGCCGGCGCTGCAGTTCATGACAGAGCTGCTGCCGGCCCTGCCCGTCATCGACGCGGTACTGGCCGCGAACGACCTCATGGCACTGGCCGCGATCGAGGCACTGGACGCCGCGGGGCGGTCCGCGCCTGTCGTTGGCGTCAACGCGGTGCCGGAAGCGATCACGGCGATCAAAGCGGGCAAGCTTCTCGCAACTGCAGACTTCGATGCCCTGAAAATCGCCTGCGTCGCCACCGAAGCCGCGCTCCGCCACCTGCGCGGTGAGCGCGTGCCGCGCGAGATCCTGCTGCCGGCGCAAATCGTGGATGCGTCGAACTATGCGGCCTGGGACAGGCCGCTCGAACAGCGGCCTTGTCCCGACTGGAACCTTGCTGTAAAGCATCCTACCGGGCCGTAGCGCCCGCACAGTCCTGATCGGTGCTGCGGCTCTTCTCATCCTCAGCCGCCGTGATTTGGCATGTGACAATGGGTATAATCCACTCCGGGCGCTTCATGCATTCCCCGTTGGATCATGCTTCACGGGAACGACAAGCGGCCTTGCTGCTGACCATGGCGGCATTGCAGCGTTGCCCCAACAACCACTCTTAAGCTCAAGAAGAAGGACTCGTCATGAAATCACTCTCGAAACTCGTGCTGGTCACAATGGCGGTCGCTGCCGGCGTCGCGACCGCGGCCTATCCCGAAAAGACCATCAACTACATTATTTCTTTCGGCCCCGGCGGCGAGTCCGACATCTCGGCGCGCCTGCAGGAGCCGTACTTCAAGAAGTACACCAGCGGGTCAGTCGCAATCCAGTACAAGCCCGGTGCCGGCGGCGCGACCGCGTGGTCGCAGATCAACAGCGCGCCGGGCGACGGCTACACGATCATCGGCACCAACCTGCCACATATCGTGCTCCAGCCGCTGCAAAAAGACGTCGGCTACAAGACCGACGAGCTCGCCAATGTCTACTGGTTCCACTTCACCCCGGACGCGGTGGTGGTGCCGGCCGAAAGCCCGTACAAAACCCTGAAGGACCTGGTTGCCGCCGCCGGGAAGGCGCCGGGGGCTACGACTTTTTCGGGGTCGGGCACCAATTCGGCGAACCATCTTGCCCAGCAGCGCTTCGACAAGCTGGCCGGCATCAAGACGACTTACGTGCCGTTCAAGGGGACGGGCGCTTCCAATACGGCTCTGCTCGGCAAGCAAGTCTCCGGCGCGTGGAGCTATACAACCGTGTCTGTCCAGCTCGGAAACCAGGTGCGTTGTCTCGGCGTAGCCATGGAGAAGCGCCATTCGAAACTGCCGAACTGCCCGACGTTCAAGGAGCAAGGCTATAACCTGGTGAGCGGCGCGTATCGCGGCATCGCGGTGCCGAAGTCCACGCCCGCCACCATCCAGAAACAACTCTCCGACCTGATCGGCAAGATCAACAAGGACCCCGAATTCATCAAGAAGATGGAAGACAAGGGCTTTGCGATGATCGACGTGCCGCTTTCGCAAATGGACGCCTTCATGGCCGAGCGCAAGGCGGAGTACGGCGCGATCGCCCGTGAAATGGGAATCGTGAAGAAGAAGTAATTAATGCACACGCCGTTCGCCGGGGATCGTTTCCCGGCGAATTGCCTCACGAAATTCTCCTACATGAGGTAACGGGCGCGTGCCGGGAATCGAATTCCTGATCAAGGCGCTGACGCCGCTCAACCTGCTCCTGGCAGTCGGCGGCGTTGTCGCCGGCACCGTGATCGGCGCTCTGCCCGGCCTGACTGCCACCATGGCCGTCGCGGTGCTGGTGCCCCTCACCTTTGGCATGGAGCCGGCGTCGGCGCTCATCGCGCTGGGCGCGATTTATACGGGCGCCATCTACGGCGGCGCCTATGCCGCGGTTCTTCTCAACACCCCCGGCACGCCGTCCGCGATTGCAACCACCTTCGACGGCTATCCGATGGCCAAGCGGGGCGATGGCGATCTCGCCATCACTCTTGCGTGTATCGCTTCGGTCACCGGCGGGCTTGTCGGAGCTGCCTTTCTGCTCCTGCTCGCGCCACCGCTGGCAAAGTTCGCGCTGAAGTTTGGGCCAGTCGAATATTTCTGGCTGGCGGTGTTTGGGCTCACGCTGATTGCCGCGCTCTCGGAAGGCAGCGTGCTGCGCGGGTTGATCGGCGGCTGCATCGGGCTGCTGCTCTCTGCAATGGGCACGGCGGAAGTCGGCGGAGACATCCGCTACACCGGTGATTTCAAGTCGCTGCTGGGTGGTATCGACGTGATCTCCGCGCTGATCGGACTGTATTGCGTGCCGGTTTTGATGGATCTCGTCGCAACGCCTGACCCGCATCTCAAGCTGACGCACGAGGTTGCGGGATTTCGCCTCAAGGAAGCGCTCAACATCGCATGGAAGGCGAAAGGCAATCTCGCGCGCAGCTCGGTCATCGGCACATTGGTGGGGATACTGCCGGGTGCCGGCGGCTCGATCTCCTCGCTGGTGGCCTACGGCGAGGCGCGGCGCGTGTCCAGGAATGCCTCGAACTTCGGCAAAGGCGAGCCCAACGGCATTCTGGCGACCGAATCCGCCAATAACGCAACCGTAGGCGGTGGTTTCGTGCCGACGCTGGTGCTCGGCATTCCCGGCACCCCGCCCGATGCGGTGATCCTGGGCGCGTTGCTGGTGCAGGGAATCCGCACGGGCCCGAGCCTGTTCAGCGAACAGAGCCAGATTGTCTACACGTTCATCTACGGGCTGTTCCTCGCGACCATACTGATGCTGCCGGTGGGGCTCGTGATCGGACGCTACGCCTTCAAATCCATTGTTTCGATCCCGAAAGCGGCGCTGGTGCCATCGGTCGCCTTTCTCACGATCATCGGCAGTTACGCTGTCCACAACAACGCACACGAGACCCAGCAGATGGTCGTGCTCGGTCTCATGGCCTGGGTGCTGGGACGCTTCGGTTTCACCGCCTCTCCCATCGTGCTGGGCCTGATCCTCGGCACGATCGCCGAGTCCGGCTTCGTGCAGGGTTACCTGATCGGCAACGCCAAGGGCAGCGCTCTTATGGAGTTCCTGACACGGCCGCTTTCCATTGCCATCATCGCGTTCATTCTGCTCACCCTGCTCTACCCGCTCCTCAAGAGCCGCATTAGCGCGCCGAAGCCCCCTTCTCATGAATAAGAGCAAGCGCGACCTGAGCGGCATCATCGCAAGCATCGTGTTCGCAGTAATCGGCGGCCTCGCGATCTACCATTCGCGCGATTTCTCCCCGCTTGGGTCTGTGTTTCCGCGAACGATTGCGGCAGCGATGATCGTGCTCTGCGCCGTGTACGTGGCGGTCGCCTTGCTGCGCCCGATCGATATCGAACGGCCGCAGCCCGGATCGGCAGCGCGACGCGTCGCGCTCGCCATCGCTCTGCTCGCCTGGGCGCTCCTGCTCGAGCCGGTTGGATTTCTGCTGACCAGTATCGTGTGCTTCGCGGCAACACTGGTCATCGCCAACTATGATCGCTGGACCCCGCGTCTTGCGGTCGTGTATGCCGCCGTCGGCATTCTTGTCCTCGGCACGCTCTACGGTGTATTCAGCTACGTTCTGCAGGTTCCCTTTCCAAAGGGTGTAATGCTCTAACGCCTTGTAGCGGGCATTCAGGACCGCGCACCAAAGGCGATCACCTGCTCCAGTTTCGCGGAAGGATTTGATCTGGAGCAGTACGCGCCATCGCACCCGCGCGTAGCATTCTCACGACTGCCCATCTACCAAACCGACCCCGGGGCCTGACGGCGGCCAGCGAGTTGCCGCCCGCCCGCGGCCGCCAAATTCGCACGAAGCGGAAAACTCATGAGCCTGCTCCTCCTTTGGTTCACCGGAAGCGGGCTTCTCATGAGTGCCGTTGCGCTCGTTGGCAGCGTGACACTGTTGCTCCAGGAGCGAACGCTCAAGCGAATTCTCCTGCCGCTGGTGGCCTTTGCGGCGGGCTCGCTGCTCGGCGGCGCCTCCTTTCGCCTCGACGTCTCCTTTCTCGCGCCTTTCGCCGCAGGAAACTTCATCTATGTCGGCGCATCCGACCTCATTCCCAAGGTCAAGTCGCATGCCGCGCTCAGCGCGAATGTCGCTCACTTCGCGGCTTTTGCCGCGGGCGTGGCGTTGATGCTCGCGGCGAGGCTTTTACTGGAACCCTGAGCGATGCCCGTGCGAGCGGACGCGCCGGCTATGCTCTTTCTCTGCGGCGACGTGATGACCGGGCGCGGCATCGATCAGATTCTCCCGCATCCGTGCGAGCCGCACCTTTTCGAGCCGTACCTGCGCTCGGCGCGAGGCTATGTCGAGCTGGCCGAGGAGGCCCATGGGCCGATCCGGAAACCGGTGGATTTCGCCTACATCTGGGGCGATTCGTTGGCCGAGCTCGAGCGCGCGGCGCCGCACGCGCGCATCATCAATCTCGAGACCGCTGTGACTGCGGCGGAGGATGCCTGGCCCGGCAAAGGCATCAACTATCGCATGCATCCTGGCAACGTCCCCTGCCTGACCGCGGCAAGCATCGATTGCTGCGTGCTTGCCAACAATCACGTTCTGGACTGGGGCCATGCGGGCCTTCAGGAGACGCTTGCGGCGCTACGGGGGGCGGGGATCGTAACGGCCGGCGCGGGGAGCGACGAAGCGGAAGCGGCTGCCCCGGGCGTCATCGATCTCGGCGGCGGAGCGCGCGTGCTCGTGTTTGCCTTCGGCCTGGAGAGCTCCGGTGTGCCAGCCGAATGGGCGGCGCGCAAGGACCGCCCGGGCGTCAGTTTTCTGGACGATCTTGCATCACGCACGGCCGACGCGATATCGGAGCGCGTTGCCGCATGCAAACGAGCAGGCGATATCGCGGTAGCCTCGATCCACTGGGGCAGCAACTGGGGCTACGACATCCCGGGCGGGCATCAGGCTTTCGCCCATCGCCTCATCGACGCCGGAGGCATCGATCTCGTTCATGGCCACTCATCGCACCACCCGCTGGCAATCGAGGTCTACGGGCGCAAGTTGATTCTTTACGGTTGCGGGGATTTCCTGAACGACTACGAGGGGATCTGGGGGCACGAGTCGTACCGGCCCGACCTCTCTTTCATGTTCCTGCCCACCATCGACCGGGCACACGGTGAGCTGCTCAGCTGCGCCTTGATACCCATGCAGATTCGCGGCTTTCGCGTAAACCGGGCATCCCGGGAAGACGCCGCATGGCTTCAGCGTCTGCTGTCGCGCGAAGGCGCGCGTTTCAACACTCGCGCCAAGCTTGGGACCGATGACGCCCTGCAACTTCAGTGGGACCAGAAGCCCGTAAAACGTGAATCGTGAAACGTGAATCGCGCCGCTTCTTGTTCCCGGTTATCGGCGTTCGTCGGCGGCAATAACTACGGTGACCAGTGACCAGACAGGCGCAAGCCGCAAGACCCGAGTTTTTGTTAATTTATATCTGCGTGTATCTGCGCTTATCTGCGGCTCAATACGATTTACGACCCATTAATCGGCCGCAATAACTACGGTGACCGGTGACCAGTGACCGGACAGGCGCAAGCCGCAAGACCCGAGTTTTTTGTTGAGCTGCCTCGGCGTTTATTTGCGTTTATCTGCGGCCGAAAAATCGAACGCCGCGTAGTGCTCCTTGCATTCGGGCTCGCGCCCACGCACGACGCGCCGTCCAGCGAGCGGGCCACGGGTTTCGGTAACGACCGTATGCTGCCCTTCCGCATGATCGTGGTCGTAGAAATAGATCACGACCCAATCCCGCACTTTTCCGAGGCGGTGCGCCTGCGCCGTATTGGAGTACAGGGCAGTGAAGTGCCAGCCGCCATGATGAGCATGCAGCACCGGGAGCCACGATTTTCCCTCCGGGTTCAGGCGCCGCGGCGCGATGGTGGGAAGCTTACCGGCGTCCGCCTTGTCCCGGTAATCGCGGTCCACCTCGAGCAGCAACACGATCTCGGGACCGCGTGCGGGCGCCGGCGCGACAGGCATGGGCACACGCTTGCGCCGCAGCATATTTTCGAGCGCGGCGCGAATCGCAGCAGCGCGCCGCGGCCCCACGCCTGCGACGGCCTCGAGGCGGCCGTCGTTGGCGGCGACTTCCAGGGCTTCGAGGGTATCGAGATGCAACTCGTCGTGGATACGCTCGGCAAGGCCGGGGCCAATTCCGGGCACGGTCCGGAAGAGTTGCACCGCGTCCACCGTGCCTCGCAACCGCTCGAGCTGGCTCCAGCGCCCCGTGATCAGCATTTCGGCAATGGCGGCGGCGATCCCGCGCCCGACGTGCGGCAACGCCTCGAGACCGGCAACGCCCCTCTCGTCGAATATCCCCCGTACGCTCTCCGGCAGCCGCGCAATTTCCGCAGCGGCGTTGCGGTAGGCGCTCACGCGGAAGGGATTCGCGCCCTGTGCTTCCAGCAGTTGCGCGGTCTCCCGCAGCAGGTCGGCGATCTGCGCGTTCTCTCCGGGCGCGGCCGCGCGCGTGTCGTTCATGGCCCGCTGCTGCTCGCGGTAAGCGTGAGCTTGCGCACGCGCTTGCTCAAGGTCAGAACTGGACGCCCTTGCCCCAGCCCCCTTCGAAGAAACGCTCGGCAAGCGGCTGACGCCTGCGCGGGCGCAACTCCTTGGCCTTGGTCTCGTCATCGAGGATGTCCGGCGACGCGGCCTCGTAACCGACCGCAATCATCGCCATCGGCGTGTACTCGGCGGGAATATTGAAGGCGGCGCGCACCTTCTCTGCGTCGTAGCCGCCCATCTGGTGGATGACGAGCCCAAGCGCAGTGGCCTGCAGTGCCATCGAGACGGTCGCGGCCCCGGTGTCGTGCTGGGTCCAGCGGTTGGGCTTGCCGGTCGCCTGGAAGTTGCTGCCGGCGCACGAAAGCATGAGCAGCGGAACGTTCTTCACCCACTTCTTGTTGTTCTCCGAGAGGCTATCGAACGCCTTCTGGAACCCCTCCGGATCGCGCGCGCGGTCCCAGATAAGATAGCGCCACGGCTCGTCGCCGTTGCACGATGGCGCCCAGCGCCCGGCTTCGAGCACCGTTTGAAGCTGCTCGCGCGACACCGGCCTCGATAGGTCGTAAGCGCGCGGGCTCCAGCGCCGCGCCATGAGATCGTGAATGGGTACACTTGTTTGAGCTTTCCTATCCTGCATGAGTACTCCCAATGTTTTCCGTTTATGAAATCTGTCGAGTCGGCGCGTCGCGCCCTTGAGATGCGCGCGGGCAACACCGCCAGCGCAAATTTAACACGGCCGCGGTTAGGGACCACGGTTGGCACCCCAAGACCTCGGAAGGCCGGCCGCCGGGCCCACCCCGTCCGCCTCAAATAGTTCCTGCAGTTGCTCTCCGGCCTCGCGGGTCGTCTGGATCAGCTTAACCTCATCGTGGTGGACGGCGTACTGCTTTTCCAATTCAGCTTCATCATGCTGCTTGAAAAAGGTGGTGGCGCGCTCCGCCGCCGCGACGCCGAAACCCAGCCGCAGCAGCGCCTGGTGCGCCACGTCGAGGGAGGAAGGAAACGTCGCCCGGTAAATCGCGCGCACGCCCAGATCGCGCAGACGGAAGTAGTGAACCCTGTTCCGCGCGCGCGCAAGGATCGTCAGCCGCGGAAAGTGGTGGCGTACGACCGCAGCGGTCCTGACCGATGCCTCGACATCATCGATCGCCAGCACGAAAAGCTTCGCCTCGCCCGCCTTCGCCGCGTGCAGCAGTTCGAGGCGCGAGGCATCGCCGAAGTAGATCTTGTTGCCGAAGCGGCGCACGAAATCCACCTGCTGATAGCTGATATCCAGCGCGGTGAATGGAACGCCGCACATGCGCAGCACACGCGAGACAATCTGCCCGTAGCGGCCATAACCTGCAATGATCACGGGGTTGCCCGGCGCATCGATCGTGTCGTACTCGGGCGCCCGAGTCCGGTCGAGCCACCGCTGGACCCAGCGCTCGCACCCCGCCATTGCCAGCGGCGCAAGCAGCATGGAAACCGTCACCACCAGCACTAGCAATTGGGACACCTCGGGCGCAAGCGGCCCGAGTCCACCTGCAGCGGCAAACAGCACGAAGGCAAATTCGCCGCCCTGCGCAAGCGCGACCGCGACGCGGCCGGAGCGCTCCTCGGGTGCGCCAAAACCACGCGCCAGTCCGTACATCACGACTGCCTTGACGAGCATCAGTCCCAGCGCAATCCCCACCACGGTAAGCGGCGCCGCGAGGAAAACGGTCAGGTTCGCGCTCATGCCAACCGCCATGAAGAACAATCCCATCAGCAGTCCCTTGAACGGCTCGATTTCGGCCTCCAGCTCGTGGCGAAACTCCGAATCCGCGAGCAGGACACCCGCCAGAAATGCGCCAAGGGACATCGACAACCCAAGGTGATACATGATGAGCGCCGCGCCGATGACGAGAAGCAGCGCTGCCGCGGTGAATACGTCGCGGCCGCTGTGACTTGCGATGAACTTGAGCACGGGCCGCACGGCGACGCGGCCGATCGCAATGACTCCCGCGATTGCCGCGATCCCTTTCCCGGACTGGATCCAGCCGGACTCCGCCGGTCCGGGAACCGTCGCCAGCAGGGGCAGCAGCGCCAGCATGGGGATGATGGCGAGATCCTGGAACAGCAGGACTGCGAAGGTGTCGCGGCCGTGCGGGGTCCCGAGCTCGCCCTTTTCCGAGAGCGATGCCATGACGAGCGCCGTCGACGACAGCGCCAGCCCGGCGCCGGCAACGACCGCAGCCTCCCAACGCAGCCCGAATGCCAGCCCGGCAAGCGAGAGCACGAGCGCCGTGACGCCGACCTGCGCGCTGCCGAGACCGAAGACCGAACGCCGCAGCGCCCACAGGCGCGCAGGATCGAGCTCGAGTCCGATGAGAAAAAGCAGCAGCACGATCCCGAATTCCGCGTAGTGGAGCGTCAACTTGGCGTCCGCGACAATCCCGAGGCCCCACGGCCCGATGATCATCCCTGCGGCAAGATACCCGAGCACCGCGCCCAGCTTCAGGCGCTGGAACAAGGGCACCAACAAGACCGCGGTCAGCAGGAAAACGGCGGCTTGCTCGAGTAGTTCCATGGTGGCCTCTTTTTATGATGCGTGATCATTGATCGGTGACGGGTCATGGGGGATGGGAATCTAGAGTTTGCTCTTAAAGCTTAGACCGGGAGGACACAGAGCGAAACACGGGCGGGGTTCCTGCGAATAGAAGCCTTCGTGTCCTCGGTGTCTAGGCTTTACGAAACTGCCTGACCCTACCCCCCCGCGGGGTGCAGTATGCGATGATACGCTCCGCGGCACTACGCCAACATTACCCACCCTGACAGGAGAAAGTCGTGATCGAGTTGCACTCGTCTCCCACGCCCAACGGCCAGAAAGTCATGATCATGCTCGAGGAGACCGGCCTCGAGTGGAAGCACTTCGACGTGCACATCCGCCTGGGCGAGCAATTTACGCCCGAATACCTGAAGTTGAGCCCCAACAACAAGATCCCGGCGATCGTCGACACCGACGGGCCGGGTGGCGGGCGCTACACGATGATGGAGTCGGGCGCAATTCTCTGGTACCTGGCGGAGAAAACGGGCAAATTCCTGCCGAAGGACGCGCGCAAACGCTACGACACGCTGCAGTGGCTCATGTTCCAGATGGGCCACGTCGGCCCGATGTTCGGACAAGCCAACCACTTCAACAACTACGCGCGGGACACCATCCAGTACGCGAAGGACCGCTACAACAACGAGTCCGTACGCCTTTACCGCGTGCTCGACAACCGGCTGCGCGATAGCACGTGGATCGCGGGTGACGAGTACACCATCGCCGACATGGCCATCTATCCCTGGACCAAGGGCCACGCGGACCGCGGCATTGACCAGGCCGGATATCCGAATTTCATGCGCTGGTTCGCAGCGATGCAGGTGCGTCCGGCGGTGCAGCGGAATGACAAGATGGCGGCGGAAATCCGCGCGCGCATGACCAAGGCGGCCGAGGGCAAGACGGCTATCAACATGTTCGACACGCGGGACAACGCCGCGCGGCTGGCGCAGGCGACGGAGCGGTAATTGCGCTTTGGATGAGCGTAAGGCGAAGAGACAAAACCAGAAATCGGGTCAGACCCCAATTGAACCAATTGAAAGTACTGCTGCGGGTTTTGATTCATTTTCCTTGGCGCTCTTGGCAGTGAAGTCATTCTTCACCTTGCCGTGACCTGCCCCCTATCCGGTAAAGTTTTTCTTTGCCTCCGCGCCCACCGCGATCCTGGCGGTGAAGCTTTTTTATGGCAGGTCTTCCTCTGGGTCGTTCGTGTCCAAGCTTTACGCGCGAAACGCAACCCCAGCACTCATCACCCATCACTGATCACGCCTCATCAGTCAAAGCGGTAAGCGTCCATACTAATCACGCCTGACGCGATGCTCGAATGCAGGCGCTGAGTGGCGCCGTCCGGATCGCCGGCGCCGAGGGCAACGAAGAGCGGAATGAGATGCTCGTCGGTAGGGTGGTTGCGCACTGCGAACGGCGCCTTGTCGCGATAAGCGACGAGGTCATCGATACGCCGCGCCAGGAGGGCGTCCGCCAGCCATTCGTTGAATTCCGCCGTCCACGGCTGCGGCACGGGATTTCCGCGCTGCCAGCTCAGCTCGCGCAAGTTGTGGGTGGCGCCGCCGGACGCGAATATCAGCACGCCCTCCTCGCGCAAGGGCCGCAGCGCCTCGCCCAGGCGCACGTGGTGCGCGGGTCCTTCAGGCCACTGGATCGAGAGCTGCGTGGCCGGCACGTCAGCTTCAGGATACATGTGAAAAAGCGGCGTCCACGCGCCGTGATCGAAGCCACGCTCCGGATCAATGTCTGTCTCTAGTCCATTTTTGCCGAGCAACCAAGCCACACGCTCCGCGAGCTGCGGCGCGCCAGGTGCAGGATAGCGAAGCTGATAGAGAGCGCGCGGAAATCCGTAAAAATCGTAGATCGTCTCCGGCACCTTTGCAGCGCTGACCGCCGGTCGGGCAGTATCCCAATGTGCAGACACGATTAGAATCGCCTCGGGCTTTCCGAGCGTGCCGCCCAGCCCGCGAAGAAAATCCACCGCAGGACTCTGCTCAAGCGGAAGTGTTGGCGAGCCGTGCGATACGAAAATCGCCGGCAATCGTTTCGTCGTCATATAGATACCTGTTTAGCCATACGGTAGAACACAGAGTTCAACCACGGAGACACGGAGAGATTGATTCCACAAACAGTTTTTGACCTGGCTTCTCTCCGTCTCTCCGTGGTTAATGGCCTTGCGCGGTACGAACAGGCGCGAATTTGCGCGCGCGGTCGTGCGGCACCGTAAAGTCGAGCTCCGGCCCCTTGGGCACGATGCCGGTAGGATTGATGTGAAGATGGCTCGCATAGTAGTGACGTTTGATGTGATCCATGTCCACCGTCTCCGCGATGCCCGGCACCTGATAGAGGTCACGCACGTAGTTCGACAAGTTCGGGTAATCCGCGATGCGTCGCAGGTTGCACTTGAAATGCCCGTGATACACCGCGTCAAATCTCACCAGCGTTGTGAAGAGCCGCCAGTCAGCCTCCGTGATCCGGTCTCGGACGAGGTAACGCGACCGCGCAAGGCGTGATTCCAGCTGATCCAGGGCGCCAAAAAGTGCATCAAAGGCGCGTTCGTACGCCTCCTGTGTCGTCGCGAAGCCGGTGCGGTACACGCCGTTGTTGATGCTGGGATAAACAAGCTCGTTCACTGAGTCGATCTCGGGGCGCAACGCCTTTGGATAATAGTCTTCATGCGAACGGGCGAACACCTCGAACTCGCTTCCCAGCATGCGGATGATCTCGGAGGACTCGTTACTGACGATCGTGCTTTGCTTCTTGTCCCACAGCACCGGCACCGAAACGCGGCCGGTATAATCGGGCTTCGCTTTCGTGTAAACCTCGTGCAGGTGGTGAAAACTGTTCACGGTGTCCGGTACGCAACCCGCCCCGGTACCAAACACCCAGCCCTGCTGCAGGCTCACCGGGTCCACGATCGAGACCGAAATTACCTCCTCTAGCCCCTTCAGCTTGCGGAAGATCAGCGTGCGATGCGCCCACGGGCAGGCCGTGGACACGTACAGATGGTAGCGGCCCGCCTCGGCAGGAAAGCCGCTCGACCCGTCGGCCGTCACGCGGGCGCGGAACTGGCTGTCACGGCGCACGAACTCGCCGTTCACCGTGCGCGCGTCGCGCCCCTCGCGCCAGATGCCGTTTTCGAGATGTCCCATTGACTAAAGTGTGAAGGATAAAGTTCGAGGTTCAAGGTTCAAAGTTCAAAGTTCTAGTTTTATGCTTGAACCTTAGACCTTAAATCTTGAACTCGGAACATTGAACCCGGAACATTGAACATGGCGGTCGCCAATCGCGATAAAGAGTATCAGGCGCGGCTCGCCGGCGCGCCGGGCGGTGCTGCGGCAGCCCCGCCGGCGACCTCCTCGCTGATGCGCTGGCGCTCGCCCACGATATACGTGTAGGCAACCGGGATCACAAACAACGTGAAAAGCGTCCCGATCGAAACCCCGCCCACGATCACCCAGCCGATTGCCGAGCGCGACTCGGCACCCGCCCCCGTCGCAATCGCCAGCGGCACGGCACCCAAAACGGTCGCGGCGCTCGTCATCAGGATCGGTCGCAGACGGAGAGCGGACGCCTCCGCGAGGGCCTGCAGCTTCTCCATGCCACGGTCGCGCAACTGGTTCGTGAAATCCACGATCAGGATGCCGTTTTTGGTAATGAGGCCGATCAGCATCACGAGCCCGATCTGGCTGTAGACGTTGATGGAAACGCCAGCCAGTTTCATTGTGGCCAGCGCGCCCGTGACCGCAAGCGGCACCGTCAGCATGATGACGAGCGGCCCGCGGAAGCTTTCGAACTGGGCGGCGAGCACGAGGTAGATGAACGCGAGCGCGAGGGCAAAGACGACCCAGAGCTCCTGTCCCGATTCCCGGAATTCGAGCGACTGGCCGTCGAGCGCCGTCTGGAACTGCGGCGGCAGCACGTCTCTGGCGGTTTTCTCCAGAAAACCCAGCGCCTCTTCCAGCGTATAGGGAGCGTTAACTCGTGCCGAGATAATCGCGGCACGCAGCCGGTTGAAGTGATTGAGCTCCTTGGGCGCGACCGTCTCAGTGACCGTCACCAGGTTCGCAAGCTGGTTGAGGCGTCCGTCGTTGCCGCGAACATAGATCGACGTAAGATCGTCCGGCTGGCGGCGGTCCTTGTCCTCCAGCTTCACGATCACGTCGTATTGCTTGCCCTCGCGTTTGAAACGCGTCACCTGCCGCCCGCCAAGCAGCGTCTCGAGCGTGCGCCCGATGCTCTCGACCTGAACGCCAACCGCGGCCGCCTTGTCGCGCTTGATGTCGACCGAGAGTTGCGGTTTATTGAGCTTGAGATCGGAGTCCACGTTTGCCAGGCCGGGAAAGGCGCGCGCCTTCTCCATCAGGGCATTCACGACGCGATCCAGCTCATCATACGACGTGCCCTGCACGACGAACTGCACCGGCGGATCGCGGAAACTCTGTCCGAGCGATGGCGGGTTGATCGGGAACGCCATCACCCCCGGCATCATCGCGAACATCTTCGGCCCAAGCGAAGCCGTGATTTCCTGCGTCGACCGGGTGCGCTCGCGCCAGTCCTTCAGTCGCACGAAGGACAACGCGAAGTTGACGGGATTGGGACGCTGAAGCCCCGGCGCGACGACCACGAAATAGGACGTGATCTCCGGCACCTGGCTGTAGATTTCCTCCCAGATCTTCGCATAGCCATCGGTGTACTCCATCGTTGCGCCCTCGGGCGCCACCATGACGCCGATGAAGAAACCGCGGTCCTCCAGCGGGGAGAGCTCGGATTTGAGCGCGTTGAAGAGCACGCCACCGCCGATGGCGACCGCGGCAAATACCGCAATGATGACGGGCCGGTGCCTGAGACTCCAAGAAAGCGCCCGCCGGTAACCGGAGGACAATCCCTCGAAAAAACCCTCGAGCGCGTTGTATACGCGCCCGTGCGACGGAACTCGCCGCAAGAGTTTCGAGCACATCATGGGCGTCAGGGTGAGGGCCACAAAACCCGACACCACGACCGCGGAGGCAACCGTGAGCGCAAACTCCGTCAGCAGCTTCCCGGTGTTACCGGTCGAGAACGCAAGAGGCGCAAACACTGCGGCAAGCGTCACGGTCATCGCCACTACCGCGAAGGAAATTTCCCTCGCGCCGCGAAACGCCGCCTGCAGAGGTTTCATCCCCTCCTCGATGTGGCGGTGAATGTTCTCAAGCACCACGATCGCATCGTCCACGACGAGGCCGATCGAGAGTACGATGCCAAGCAGCGTCAGCACGTTGATCGTGAAACCCATCATCCAGATCAGGAAAAACGCACCGACCAGCGACACCGGTATCGTCACGAAGGGGATCAGCGTTGCCCGTCCCGAGCGCAGAAAAAAGAAGATCACCAGAACCACCAGCGTGAGCGCCTCAGCCATCACCGTGTAGACCGATTCGATCGAGCGCTGAATGAATACGGACACGTCGAACGCCACGCCGATGTCCATGCCTGGCGGAAGCGACTCACGTATCCTCGGCAGCTCGTTCTTGACCGCCTGCGCGACGGCGAGGGTGTTCGCAGTTGACTGCTTGACGACGCCGAGCCCCACAGCGGGCTTGCCGTCCACGCGCACGATATTGCGCTCGTCCTGCGGGCCCAGTTCGGCACGCCCGATATCCTTCAGGCGCACCGGGTATCCCTTTACCTCTCGAATAATGAGGGCATCGAACTGCTCCGGTGTGCGCAGATCGCTCTCCGAAAGCACTGTGAATTCCCGGCTGCGACTCTCGATGCGGCCGGCGGGCACCTCGACGTTCTGGCGTCGCAGCGCCTCCTCCACGTCTTGCGGTGTCAGTGCGTATGCCGCCAGCCGCTCGCGGTCGAGCCAGATGCGCATCGCGTAGCGGCGCTCGCCGCCGATGATCACGCTCGCGACGCCCGTCAACGTCTTCAAGCGGTCCGCGACGTAGCGATCGGCATAATCCGAGATCTCCAGCGCACTGGCCTGGTCCGAGAAGAGCCGCAACCACATAATCGCCTGCGCATCGGCCTCCACCTTGGCGATAACCGGCTCTTCGACTTCGTCGGGCAACATGCCGCGCGCACGGGAGACGCGGTCACGCACGTCATTCGCGGCAGCATCCGGGTCGCGGTCCGAGATGAACACGACAGTGACCTGGCTCACCTCCTCGCGGCTCACCGATTTCAGCGTCTTCACGCCCTCGATGCCGGAGATGCTGTCTTCGAGCGGCTGTGTGACCTGGCTCTCGATGACCTGTGGGCTCGCGCCCTTGTAGACGGTGCGCACCGATACGACCGGCGAGTCGATCTTCGGGTACTCGCGCACCGTGAGGCGCAGAAACGAGATCACGCCGACCAGCACGATGAGCAGGCTCATCACCGTGGCAAGGACAGGACGCTTGATGCAGAGCTCAGGCAGAAACATCTTCGGGATGAAGGATGACGGCGGAGGGATGAGGGAACGTCACTTAGCCGCAGCCGCAGGCGGCTTGTCGGACAGCACCTTGACCGGCGCCCCGGGCTTCAGCTTGAGCTGACCGTCGATGACGATCCGATCCCCTGCGGAGAGGCCCTTTGTAATCTCTACCTCGCCGGGCCGGCGGACGCCCAACTCGACCTTCGTGAGCGTTGCCTTGCCCTCGACGATACGAAACACGAAGTTATCGTTGCCGCGCGGAACGAGCGCCTGCTCGGGGACCAGCAGTGCGTTCTCGCGCGTGCCCAGCACGAGCGACACGCGCGCAAACATACCGGGTTTCAGCCGCACCCCGGGATTCGGAACCAGCGCGCGCAATAAAACCGTGCGCGTCTGCTCGTCCACTGACGGCTCGATCGCATAGATGGCACCAATGAAGGTTTCGGCCAGGAATGCATCCACGCGAACCTGGACCTGCTGGTCGGGACGGATACGCCCGAGGTAGAGCTCGGGCACGCGAAAGTCGAGCTTGAGCGTCCCAATGCCTTCGAGCCGCGCGATGTCCTGGCCGGCTTTCACATACGCGCCCGGGCTCACCTGGCGCAGACCCGCCAAGCCTTCGAAAGGCGCCAGGATCGTCATCTTCTCGAGGCGCGACTGAACCTCGGCCAGCCGCGCCACCGACTGATTGAGGTTCTCGCGCGCAACGTCGAGTGCCTCGGCGCTGATGAAGCTCTTTTCCTTCAGCTCTTCCGCGCGCTTCAATCGGTTGCGATTGAGTGTCGCTTCAGCCTTAGCCGCCGCCAGCTGCGCCTCCGTCTCCGAGGCATCGAGGGACACCAGCTTCATGCCCTGCTTGACGAGCTGGCCTTCGATGAAATGGATCTGGGCGATGCGCCCGTCGCGCTCGGGACGGATCATCACCGATTCATTGGCGAGCAGGGTGCCGACAGCGCTCACGTCTTCGGAGATCGCGCCCGTGCGGACTATTCCTGCCTTCACGGGCATGCCCATCGGCCCGCCTTTCGCCGGCGCCGCTGCCTGCGGCGCGGGCGCGCGCATTGTCGAGCGCTTCCAGTAGAAGCCGCCCGCCACGAGCAAACAGCCGTTTCATGAGCCCGCCAATGGGCGCTAAGGCACGGAAAGGGTGAGAATTTTACCCTTTCTCAGACAGCGCTGTCAGGAAAAGATTCGACGGCTGCTTAACAAGCGTGAGCCGTGAGCACCACAATGGGACCCGGAGATTCCCGGGTAATTCCCGCTTACCGCTTGCCGCCTACCGAACTGCGGTCACGGGTCACCAGTCACTGTTTACCAGCAGAGGCCTGTTGCTCGGCGACTTCCTTGTGGATTTGCGTCATGTCAAGCGCGCGGGCTTGCTGAATTACGCTCTCCAGGCCCTCGGCCGGAAGCGCTCCCGCCTGCGCGAACAGCACGACGTTCTCCCGCAGCAGCATGATGAAAGGAATCGAGCGGATGCTGAATGCCGCCGCCAAATCCTGCTGTTCGTCGGCATTGACCTTGCCGAACACGATGTCATCGTGTTTTTCCGATGCAGCCTCGAAAACGGGGGCGAAACCCTTGCACGGCCCGCACCACTCGGCCCAGAAGTCGATGATCACCATGTCGTTCTGGGTGACGGTGTGCTCAAAATTGTCCTTGGTCAGCTCGATCGTCGCCATGTCCGTATCCTGTTGTACCTTGCGGCGATCTTATCACGGCGCATGCCCGGATAATGGTGATGATCAATGGTGGTGAGTAATGGTTCTCCCGTGAATCCTATCACCAGCTCCCATCACCATTTTTCATCAACGCCTCTGATCAATGGTATTCCGCAAAGAAGCGAAGCCCCTCTGCCTTCTGCCTTCTGCCTTTGGGAGTCAGGCTTCCCGCTGCGTTGCCGCGCTTTGCTGGAGAAGCCTGAGCATCGCCGCGGCCTTGTCGAAGGTTTCCTGGTACTCGTCCTCGAGCTGCGAGTCAGCGACAATGCCGCCGCCGGCCCAGCAGCGAATGACGCCGCCCGAATACACCAGCGTGCGGATGGCAATGTTGAGGTCCATGCCGCCGTCGAAGCCGATGTAGCCAATGGCGCCGCAATAGACGCCGCGACGCTGCGGTTCCAGCTCTTCGATGATCTGCATTGCGCGAAGCTTGGGCGCCCCCGTGATCGAGCCGCCGGGAAAGCAGCCGCGCAGCAGATCCAGCGCATCGCGGTCCTCCTGCAGCTCGCCCGTCACGGTGCTGACCAGGTGGTGCACCGTCGGGTAGCTCTCGACTTCGAACAGCCGTGGCACCCTGACCGTCCCGGGTGCACAGCTCTTGGAAAGATCGTTGCGCAGAAGATCGACGATCATCACGTTCTCGGCGCGGTCCTTCTCCGAGAGCCGCAGCGCCTCGGAGAGCTCGGCGTCGAGCCGGGCATGCCCCGCGCGCGGGCGCGTTCCCTTGATCGGCTTCGTCTCGACGCGCCGGCCCTCGAGCCTGAGAAAGCGCTCCGGCGACGCGCAAAGAATTTGCGCGTACGGCGTGGTCAGGTAGGCGGAGAACGGCGCAGGATTGATCACGCGCAGCGCCTGGTATGCAAGCCAGGGATCCCCGGTCGCATTTGCCGCGAACCGCTGAGCCAGGTTCACCTGGTAACAGTCTCCGTCGTGGATGTAGCCGCGGATGCGGCGGAAGGCGCGCGCGTACTGCTCGTGCGTCACATTGGAGGTCACCGGAGACAGGATCCGGAACGGCGCGCGCAGCTTCTCGGCGGGGATCGCGCGGAAGCGCTCGAGGAGCCCGTTCCACTTTAGATCCGTTTCCGGATCCCGCCCCTGCCCCACGAGCCATGAGCGGCGCTCGCGATGGTCCACCACCACGGCCCAGTCATAGATGCCGATCGCCATCTCCGGTATGCGCTCGGCGTCGTCGGCGAGGACAGGCAAGCGCTCGATGCGGCGCGCGAGATCATAACCGAAATAGCCGATCGCGCCACCGCAGAATGGCAATGTCCCGCCGCAGGAAGGATCCGTCGCGAGCACGCGCCTCACCAGTGCCAACGGATCTTCGCGCGATAGCTCGACCGTGTCGGCGTAGATCTCGGTCAGCGGGCCGCGTGTCACCAGCCGCAAGTACGGTTCCGCGGAGAGAATGTCGTAGCGGGACTGCGTGGGATAATGACGACCGCTGTCGAGGAATACCGCCCACGGGAGGTCGGCGATCGCCTCGAAGAGGCGCGCGCTATCGGGCAGATACGGGAGCTCGGACGCGAGCGGCGGTGACATGGGGCGATTCTACCCTTTGTGAGAAAAGGTGATGAATACTGGTGATACGTGAGGCCCAGGTATGCCATTTCTTGCTTTTTCATCACCAGTTTCCATTACCATTTTTCATCACTATCATTCATCACTTCTTTCCCGGCGGACGCCCCTGCTGCCTCGAGGTTATGGTACCGTGAAAGGAAATCGATATGACGCAGGCGAAATCCACCCGGGTTCGACGGGCACGCAGCGCGCGCGATCAAGTGAGCGCGGCAGAGTGGCAGCTGCGCTGCGGGCTGGCCGCCGCGCATCGGCTGGTCGCGCACTTCGTCTTCGTGGACATGACCTACAATCACATTTCGGCGCGGGTGCCTGGTGAACCAAGCCACTTCCTCGTCAAGGCCGACAATCAGTTCATGGAACAGGTGACGGCCTCGAGCCTCGTCAAGTACAACTTGGACGGGAAGCAGGTCATGGACTCTCCATACAAGGCTAGCCCCGCGGCCTACAATCTTCATGCCGCGATCATGCAGGCGCGCCCCGATATCCAGGCGGCGATCCACACCCACTCGCCGGCCAACCTCGCTGTCTCCGCCCAGAAGCGCGGGCTGCTGCCGATCACGCAGCAGGCCATGCGCTTCTACGACCGGATTACCTATTACTCCAACGAAGTCGATGACACCACGCGCGAGGGCAGCGACCGCGCGGCACGGGCGCTCGGCGACAAATGGGTGATGATTCTCGAAAACCATGGCGCGCTGGTGTGCGGCACGACGCTGCCCGAAGCCTACATCTACCATCACTTCTTCGAGCTGGCGTGCCGCGCTCAGGTGGGCGCGCTTGCCGGCGGCGCGGAACTCATCGTGCCCGCGCCGGAAGTGTGTGAGGAGCGCGCGCGGAAATTCGGGCGCGTTGGCGTCTATGACTCGCAGAGCCGCGACTGGGTGGCGGCGATGGCGCTGGTCGAAAAACTCTATTCTGACTACAGGCATTAGGCGAGTGAAACGTTTCCCGACGCCGCCCCGTCTTCTTTCGTTGTCGCACAGGAAAGAGAGCTGATGTCGCCAGCACTGAACGCACTCGAGCGCCTGCAGGAGGGAAACCGCCGCTTCGTGTCGGGCGTGCGTGGCCTCCACGCGCTGATTAGCCAGACGCGGCGCGACGAGTTCGTCGCGGGCCAGAAGCCATTTGCCGTCATCCTGGGATGTTCCGACTCGCGCGTTCCCGTAGAGATCATCTTCGACCAGGGGGTAGGCGATCTTTTCGTCATCCGCGTGGCTGGGAATATCGTAGCACCCTCCCAGATCGGCAGCGTTGAGTTCGCCGCCGAGCAGTTCGGCACGCGGCTTGTCGTGGTCCTGGGCCACAGCCGGTGCGGCGCGATTCAGGCGACACTGGAAGAGCTCCAGCGACCGACCGAGAACCAGTCGCGGAACCTGCGCTCTATCGTCGACCGTATACGGCCGGCCGTGGAAGGCTTGCTGGGGACCGACCTCAAGCGCGACGCGGACGGATTGGCGCGGCAAGCGGTGCGGACCAACGTGCGCGTCTCGGCAAACCATTTGCGGCACGGATCGGAAATGCTCGAAGAGCTGATTCGCAACGACGGGCTTCTTGTCGTTGGAGCCGAGTATTCGCTGGAGACGGGCGTCGTCGAGTTTTTTGACGGCTTGCCGGCGCCCGCCTGCTGACCACCGGCGCCATGAGCGCCGGGCAGAATCAGCTCGATTCACGTTTCACGGGAGTCGATGAAACGCGAAGACGCGGAAAGAATCAATTTGAATCTGAACCACCAATAGAACTCCGGTTTCTGATTCCGTTGGACGGTCCGACTGCGCCATGACTCCCGCGATACGCTCCCTCGAAAAGAACGGGATCTGGCACCGGGTGCATCCCTATGAGCTCGACGCCATCGACGCGACCTATGGAGAGGCGGTTGCCGCCGCGCTTGGCGTCGAACCGGGCCGGCTTTTCAAAACGCTCATCGCCCAACTCAAGGACGGCGAATTGGTCGTGGGCCTCGTTCCCGTGAGCTGCTCTCTCGACTTGCGCCTGCTCGCGCGCGCAGCCGGCGCGAAGAGCGCAGACATGGCGGCGCCCAAGGATGCAGAGCGCGCAACGGGCTATGTGACGGGCGGCATAAGCCCGTTCGGACAGCGGCGGGCCATGCGCATGTTCGCTGATAACTCGATCCGGGCGTTCGAGACGATCTTCGTCAGCGCGGGCCGCCGGGGGCTGCAGGTCGAGGTGCGACCCCCTGATTTGGTCCGCATGCTCGGAGTCGCCGCTGTGCCACTGACCGCCCAGGCCCCTTCCAGGGAATAGGCCGGAAAACCGGAAGCAGCGGGCAGTCCGGGGACGACGGCCTTACGCCGCACCCCGCCCTCATCTCCCTGCGACACTGGCTCACGCCTGCTTGGCTTTGACCATGTCCATGTGCCGGGTGGCTGCGATATCCCGTATCCGGTCGGAAGCCGCGCTCGCCTTGCGCTGAGCCTCCAGCGCGCCCGGGTCCAGGTCCCGCAGTGGGGGCGGAAGCAGATCGAAATGACCGTAGCGATCCGTTCCGCGCACCAGCGTGGCGGTATCCCGGGGCAAACCGGCCAGCGGAGAAATGCGGGCCGGGATATACCGTATTGCAAATCCGATACGTCGTTCGTTGGAGCGATTTTCCTCGGATCCATGGAAAATCAACCCGTGATGCAGCGAGATCTCGCCAGCCCCAAGCTCCATGTAGACCGCCTGCGACTCGTCGACTTCCACCGCAACCTCCTGGCCCCGGCGCAGCAGGTTGTTGGCGGCGGCTTCCTTGTGAAGGACGAGCTTGTTGTGGCTTCGAGGAATAACCTTCATGACGCCGTTCGCACGATTGGCGGGAGACAAGGCGAGCCACACGGTGAGGACCTTCTCGGACATGTCGAGACCCCAGTAGGGCAGGTCCTGATGCCACGAGACAAAACCGCCGTCGTGGGGATTTTTGAGAAAAAATCGGCTGGACCAGCACAGAATGTCCGGACCGACGATATCCTCGACGGCATCCAGAATCGCGGGATGTCGCACGAGCCCATCCACCCACGTCAGCAAAAGATGCGGCTTGTGGTGCACATGCCGCGGCCACGCTCCGCCATGCCCCGCTTCAAACGCTTCTAGCGTGGCGCGCGCCTTGTCAGCCTCGCGCCGCGTGAGTGCCGGAACGGGAAACAGGTAGCCGTCTTGCGCGTAACGCTCGATTTGCTCTCGCGTTAGGACCTTCGTCCGATCGAGCCCTGAATCGGGCGCGCCTTCCAGGATCCGGTTCAAGGTTTACCTCCCTCAAAACTCGACTTCTGCGAATCGCATCATGCCTCGGCGTTCTCGGCGCCTCGCAGGTCGAGTAATTGTAGCTAAAAGACGACCACGCTGCGGATCGACTTGCCTTCGCGCATCAAATCAAAGCCCTTGTTGATGTCCGCGAGCTTCAACTGGTGCGTGATGAGGTCGTCGATGTTGATCTTCTTTTCCATGTACCAATCCACGATCTTGGGCACATCGCGCCGCCCTTTCGCGCCGCCAAAGGCCGTGCCCTTCCACACTCGGCCCGTCACGAGCTGAAACGGACGCGTCTTGATCTCCTGCCCCGCGCCCGCGACACCGATGATGACGGAAACGCCCCAGCCCTTGTGGCAGCACTCGAGCGCCTGGCGCATCACATCGACGTCGCCAATACACTCGAAGCTGTAGTCGGCTCCGCCCCTGGTCAGATTGACGAGGTGGGGCACCAGCTCGGCTCCGGCTTCCTTCGGGTCCACGAAGTGGGTCATTCCGAATTTTTCGGCAAGCGCCCGCTTCGCGGGATTCGTATCGACGCCGACGATCATGTTGGCCCCTACCATCCGCGCACCCTGGATGACATTGAGACCGATTCCGCCAAGCCCGAAAACCACCACGTTGGCGCCGGCCTCGATCTTCGCCGTGTTGATCACGGCGCCAATTCCGGTCGTCACGCCACAGCCGATGTAGCAGACCTTGTCGAACGGCGCGTCTTCGCGGATCTTCGCGAGCGATATCTCCGGAACCACGGTGTAATTTGAAAACGTCGAGGTTCCCATGTAATGGTGAATCTTTGTACCGCCAATTGAGAACCGGCTCGTTCCATCCGGCATCACGCCCCGACCCTGCGTGACCCGGATCGCCTGGCAAAGGTTCGTCTTTTCCGAAACGCAATACTCGCACTCGCGGCATTCGGGGACGTAGAGTGGAATAACATGATCGCCTTTCCTGAGCGCCTTGACTCCGGAACCCACTTCCACGACCACACCCGCGCCCTCGTGCCCCATGATCGAAGGAAACAGCCCCTCGGGATCGGCGCCCGACAGCGTGAACTCATCCGTATGGCAAATGCCCGTCGCCTTGATCTCGACCATAACCTCGCCCGCCCTGGGCCCCTCGACGTCCACGGTTTCGATCGTAAGAGGCGCACCTGCCGTGTGCGCCACTGCGGCTTTCGTTTTCATTTCCCCCTCCACAAATCAACTGCAAAGGCCAGATACTACATCAGCGACGTTCTTCGAATCTTGGATCGCCGCGAAGCCGTCACGTGTCAAAGAATCACTGACACGAAGGGCACGAAGGACACAAAAGAACAGCCTTTACCTAATTCACGGTTGATAAACCTTCGTGTCCCTTATGTCCTCTTGGTGTCTAAGCTTTTGCTTCCCTTGGCGGTCGTGGCGGCCTTGGCATCTTGGCGGTTCAATGTTCTAGACTTCAGGCATGGAACGCTACCGCGGCCGCTTCGCTCCCTCCCCCACCGGGCCGTTGCACTTCGGCTCGCTTGTGGCCGCTGTCGGCAGCTATCTCGAGGCACGGGTGCGCGGCGGTGAATGGCTGGTTCGAATGGAGGACCCCGACCCGCCGAGGGTCGCACCAGGCGCGGCGGACGAGATCCTGCGTGCGCTGGAGGCGTGCCGTATGCCGTGGGACGGGACGATTGTGCGTCAGAGTGAGCGCGCGGAGGCATATCACAACGCGCTGCACCGTTTGCGCGGGCGCGGCGTAGTTTACCCTTGCGCGTGCAGCCGGCGTGAGATCGCTGACTCTGCGACAGTCGGGATCGAAGGCTACGTTTACAGGGGCGCCTGCCGCGGCGGAATGCCTCCAGGGAAACGCGCGCGGGCCCAGCGCGTGAATACAGGCGGCGCAGCCATAGCGTTCGACGACGCCGTGCAGGGACGAATCGAGCACGACCTGGAAAGGGATATTGGGGACTTCGTGGTCTACCGCGCCGACCGGGTCTATGCGTACCAGTTGGCGGTCGTGATCGACGATGCCGAACAGGACATCACCGACGTGGTAAGGGGCGCCGATCTGCTGGCTTCTACCCCGCGCCAGATCCATCTGCAGCGCCTGCTCGATATCGCAACTCCGCGCTATGTTCACCTGCCGGTGGCTGTCAACAAGGCCGGCGAGAAACTGTCGAAGCAGACCCTTGCCGCCCCTCTTGACCCCGCGCAACCCGTTCCCGCGCTGTTCGCCGCAATGGCATTTTTAGGTCAGGGTCCGCCTCCCGAGCTCCGGCACGCGTCGCTGACGGCATTCTGGGATTGGGCACTGAAGAACTGGGACCTCGCTCGCGTGCCGAGGGTGCGCACGGCGGCCGCGCCGGCGATCAGCCCCCAGCGCTGATCGCGGCTTGGAGTGCCATGCCCAGGGTTCAAGGTTCAAGGTTCGGACTTTGAACTTGGAACTTTGAACTTTGAACGGTGACGCCGCGTTCGCGGCGTCACCAGGCGAAGGGCTCGGACTGCATCATCGGCAGTGCGGCATGGTTCCAGGCGGCGAGCCCGCCCCGGTACCACATGATGTTGGTGTAGCCGGCAGCGATCGCGCGCAGCGCCGCATTGTACGAGAGCCAGCACCGAGAGTCCGCACAGAAGAAAACGATCGCGCGGCTGCGATCGCCAGCGGCAAATTTGCCCATCACATCAAGAAAGCGCCGCGTCTCCCGGGCGTTCATATCACCCGCACCCGCCCCGCGAAGCCAGAATGCGCCGGCGATGGTGCGGTGCGCGTTACCTCCCAGCACATCGATCAGGTAGGGTTGCGGCTTGCCAGCGCGCATCGCTTCGAGCTCGATGGTGACGACCACCCGGCCGCCGGGAATCGTGCGCGGAGTCGGCGCGTGATACTCTCCCGTCCGCAGTTCGGTCGTCGGCGCGACGTTCCAGTCGCGGTCCTCCCCGCCGTACGATCTGTGCTGCGCGAACACCGTCGCCGGCGCAAGGGCCATCACCGTTACCATCAGGAAAGCCAAAAGAGTGATGAGAGACGGTGATGACACATGGTGATGATAAATGGGGATGAAGAGCCGCCGGGACGCCCCACTCTTCTCTCGGCCTTCCAGGATCCCATCACCAGTATTCATCGCCACTACTCGTCATTTCTTCGCAGACCCCAATCGGGCGCGCTTGCGCGCGGCTACTTTTTCGATCAGATCCAGGATCCGCGGCGCCGCCCTGCGGCCGGCTTCCTCGCCCGCGATGATGTTCTGCTCTTTGTGATCGAAGTCGAGCATGCGCGTGCGGACTGTCTGCGGCGTAATGACCACGTCGGCTGCATCGAGCTCCGCGGCAAGCAGCCCGTAGCGGTAGCGGCGCCGGTTCTGATCCATGCCCGCCGACCCTGCGTTACGCGCCTGGGCGAACCATGACACGTCCACGGCGATCACGATATCCGCGCCCATCGCGCGCGCCAGTTTAACCGGCACCGGGCTGGTGAGCCCGCCATCCAGGTATTCCTCTCCATTGATGACCGGCGGCACGAAGAGCCGCGGAACGCTCGCCGAAGCGCGCACCGCGATGCCGGTATTGCCCCGGTTGAAAACGGTCAAGCGGTTGTTCCTGGCTTCGGTAGCGACAAGGGCGAAGCTCCTGGGCAGCGCCTCGATCGGCTTGCCATCCACCTGGCGGTTCACGAAATTCTGCAGTGCCTCGCCCTTGACCCAACCCTCCCCCACCAGAACGAAATCCACAATATCGTCGCGCTCCAGGGTCAGCGCGATATTCCAGAGCTCGCCGCCCCCCCTACCGCTTGCATACAGCGCAGCCACTATTGCCCCCGAACTCGCGCCGGTTACGATGTCGGCCTCGATGCCGGCGTCCTCGAGGGCCTTGATGACGCCGATGTGCGCAAAGCCGCGCGCGCCGCCGCCCCCAAGGGCGAGCGCCACGAGCGGGCGTTCCGACCTGAGCGGAACAATCTCGGCCTGACGCGGCGCGCCGTCTCCATTGAATTCGCTCGGCTGAAGCGCGCACCCCGCGACTAGCGCAGTTGCGAGAAAAACTCTGAGGAACTTACCCATAACGGCCGTCATTGTAATTCAGCAGCCCCTTAAGTCAGGCCGGGCGTTGCCCCCCTTTGGTCGCATCCCTGTCGACCGGCAAAAAAGCTCTGGTTGCCTTCCGGGTGCAAAACGAACAGAATTATCCGCCCCATTTAAACCCTTTTTGAACGACCCAGGGAGAAACAAATGAAAAACATTAAGCTTTTGACAACGGCGCTGACGATAGCCGTTGCGGGCGTCGCCGCGCCGGCTGGCGCGGCGGACTCGGCGATGAGCTATCCCAGCCGGCCAATCCGAGTGATCGTGCCCAATGGCCCGGGCAGCTCTGTCGATACCCTCACCCGAATCGTCACCAACCGGCTGACCCAGGTCATCGGCCAGCAGCTGGTGGTCGACAACCGCGCGGGCGCAGGCGGGCTGATAGGCATGGAAATCGCCAAGAACGCGAATGCGGACGGACATACGCTCGTGGCCGCGACCACGGCGGCATCGACCATCGCGCGGCTCCTGGTGAAGAATCCGAAGTTCCACCCCGTCAACGATTATGATTCCGTGGTGCAGTTTGCCATCACGCTTAATGTGTTAGTGGTGCACAAGGGACTGCCGATCAACTCGATGAAGGAATTCATCGCCTATGCCAAGAGCGGCAAGCAGCCGTTCAACATGGCCTCCGCCGGCGTCGGCTCGCAGAGCCACCTCTCCGGAGCCTACCTCCAGCAACAAGCGAAGATCAATTCGCTGCATGTGCCCTACAAGGGTGGCGGGCCGTCGTCCGCATCGGTGGCATCCGGCGAATCCCAGTGGTCGCTCATACCATCCGCTGCCGCGATGAGGCATGTAAGCGCCGGTCGCATGCGCGCGATTGCCCACAGCTTGCCAAGGCCTACGCCGCTGCTTCCGGGCGTTCCGCCGATCGCGGACACCATTCCCGGCTTCGACTATAGCGGCTGGATGGGTTTCTTTATGCCGAAGGGGTCGCCGAGGAAGGCGGTTGAGACGGTCCGCGCGGCCGTCGCGAAAACGATGGAAGCGCCGGATGTCAAGAAGGGGATGGCATTCCAGGCGACCGAGATCGTCGTCGCCGGGCCGGCGGAATTTCGCAAGTTGGTCCAGGACTCCATGGTTCAGAACGCCCAGCTGGTTAAAGCGCTCAAGCTCTCGGCGAACTGAGGCGTCTTCTCGAGCACCAACAAAAAGGCGGCTGCGGCCGCCTTTTCTTTTTGCAGCGTTACCCTCGGCCTGTCCCAGCCGGATGAAAAAAGCGGCCCCGGCCGCCTTTTTCAATCCTGACACCACATCGCTGAAGTCTGGTCACCGGTCACGGGTCACCGGTTGTAGAGCTAGGAGCGGAAGCTTCGTCGCGCCTTCCAGGCGCGGGTGCGGCCTCCGATGCTCGCGGTTCCCTCGATCGTGTCGCCGCGCACCTGGCCGGTGTAGACCGTCCCGCCGGCATTGAACCGGATCTCGTCTCCGCGCAGACGCCCGCCCGTAATGGCGGTTGTTTTGCCGCCGCTCCTGAGCGAGCCGGAGATCATCTGGAAGTCCTGCTTGAGTGTGATCTCACCGTCATCGACCCGCCAGATGCCGCCAACTTTAGCCGGCACGATCCAGAGATAGGCCGTGCAATAGTTCTCGCATCCCTCCTCCCTGCTGGCCTTGGCAGTCTCATCGGCCTGCCAAGCCTCCATGGTGAAAGAATTGGAAACCACGCGCGTGCCGGGTTTCATATCGAGGATTTTCGGACGCAGCTTGATATTGAGATCCGGCAGCAGGAACAGGGTAATGACGCTCGCTGCGGAAAAATCGGTCTCGAAGATATCGCCGTTGACGAACCGGGCCTTGTCGCCAACTCCGGCTTCTGCCGCCAGACGCCTGGACAGCGCGACCATCTTTGGGTTGTACTCGACACCCAGCGCCCGCGTGCCTCGTTTGGCGGCGGTAATCACCGTACGGCCGTCGCCCGAGCCGAGGTCGATGAGGTAGTCCTTCGGCGTAAGCTTGGCGAGGTTCAGCATCCGGTCGACCAGCGGCTGAGGTGTCGGGACCCAGATGACGTCCTTGCCCTGCTGACCCACTTCGGGCTCGAACTTCTCCGCCGGCTTGTCCTGCGCGATGCTGCCGGCAGCGATGAGGGAAAGAATCAGCGCCCACAAGAATTGGCGCGAAAAAAACGAAGTGCGCATGCGGTTTCTCCTGTTGACTGAGTCATTAGGCGACTGGGCAATCGCGCGGGCTTTGGGCTGCCGCGCCTCTCGCCCAATCACCTAGTCACTTGATCACTTGGTCAATTACAGCACCTAAGAAAATGAATCCCCTCCTGCCCGAGGGTTGGTCGGGGTTTCGAAGAATGTTCCTGCGCACATTCGAGCCGACGAACGCCAGCTGCCTCCGTGCAGCTGGACGGGCGGGGTGCCCGCACAAGCGGGCGGGGTGGTGGGAGCAAGGGTCGCCAACGTAACCACCCCGTCTGCTTCGCATCCACCCCTCCTTGAAAAGGAGGGGAGTAAAACAGCGGAGGTCATTTTGCTAGAAGCCCTTAGTCATTAAAACTTCCACCCGAGCCACTCGCACACGCCGCGGCCCATGATCCACTCCTTGTCATCCGGCTTGAGCCAGGACAGCTCTTCGGTAAACATGGTGATGGCCTGGCGATACGTGCAGGGCAGGCGCGAGATATCGGTGCCCCAGAAAATGCGCTTTGGCCCGAACGCGTCGTAGACCTTGCGGATATACGGATGCAGGCGGCGATAAGGATAGCTGTCTGCAGTGAAATGGGGTAGACAACTTGCCTTCGCCGCAATGTTCGGATGCCGGGCGAGCGCAAGGAACTTGTCGAACTGCGCAAACGCTTCCTCGTCCTTGCCCTCATGCAGGCCGAGGTGGTCCATTACGATCCTCAAGCCGGGGTAGCGCCCCGCAATGTCCGCCATCAGATGCGCGAGGCCGTGCGGAACCAGCACCATGATTGGCACGCCGGCCTTTTCCGCCGCGGGCCACAGCCAGTCGACGCGGCCTTCGGTCAGAAGCTCTCTCAGGCCCGGACGGTGAAAGGTAAAGCGCAACCCGAGCATGCCCGGTTGCTTGCGCCATCCCGATATCGCTTCACGCGCCCCCGGTGCGTCGGGATCGAGCCGCCCCATGACAGCGAAACGGTCCGGGTGCGCCTGCGCGGCAGCCAGCGCAAGATCGTTGCGCTCGCCTTCCCAGGAGGGAGGCACGATCACCGCGCGGCTCACGCCCGCCGCATCCATCTCCTTCAACAGCTCGTCCTTGCCGAGCGGTTCCGGACGGTGCGGCTTGTGACGGGCCGGCCACGGCCGCTCGGGCGTGCTTGCCGCCCAGATATGAACCTGCGCATCGGTAATGAGCATTTCAATCTCGCTTCATCAGGCCCGGATTTCGAGGATGCGCAGTATACCGCACCCCAAAGTCAGAATTCAGAAGGCAGAAGGCGGAATGAAAACCGCGATTCAAAACCCTCACCCGCCTTGGGGCTGCCGACTTCTGCACCCTGCCTTCGGGCTAGGCGGCGGCAAGGCTCTCTGCGAGGAGTTTCAAGGCTGCGGCCGCAAAGGCGTGCATGTTGGCCAGACGGTCGCTGTTGCCCGTCCGGAGCACCAGCGCATGCTCGACCGGCCCGGTAACGGCGACAACCGTGTGGCCGGGGGGATCGCCGTAGCGGTTACCGCTGGGTCCTGCCGCCCCGCTTTCTCCCACGCCCCAGCCCGTCCGGTAGCGCGCCCGGACCGAGCGCGCGGCGAGCAACGTAAACTCCTCGGTTGCTCCGTTCAGCTTCGCGAGCTCGTCCGCGCCCCGGCCTGAAAGATGAAGCAAAACCGGGCGCGTGTAGTTGACAGCCCCTCCCACGTAGTAGGCTGACGCCCCCGGCATCGCCAGCAGCGCAGCCGAAATCAGTCCGCCAGCCGATGACTCGGCGACCGCGACAGTTTCCTTCCGTGCTTTGAGCAGCGAGGCCGCCCGCTCCGCGTGTGGCAACAGATCATTCAGCGTCATGTCGCTCCTCCTGTCCTATCAGCATCCGCCTCTATCCGCGGTTCCAAATTCGGTGGCCCGTGACCGGCCAGCCCAAGTCATAAGGCAGATCGTTTTTTAACTTCGTATTGATCTATCTGCGTTTATCTGCGGCTACATTGAATTGGTTTTTCTTGCGGTCTCGGCGTCTTGGCGGTTCAAATTGAAGCCTGCTTCGCTCCGCGTCTAAGCGGTCAAGATGGTGTTCCGTCACCCGTCACAGGTCACTGGTCAGGGGCTCGTCAATGAACTGCAGTCGCGCGAGGTGTGCGTACAGCCCATTCGCGCGCAACAGCTCGCCGTGCGTGCCAACCGCGTGTATGCGGCCCCGGTCCATGACGATGATGCGATCCGCGTGGCGAACGGTTGCCAGCCGATGCGCGATCACCAGCGTCGTGCGACCGCGCGCGAGCCGTTCGAGCGCGGCGGCAACCTGGCGCTCGCTTTCCGCATCGAGCGAGCTCGTCGCTTCGTCGAGCAGCAGAATCGGACGGTCAGCCAGAATGGCGCGCGCAATGGATATGCGCTGGCGCTGTCCGCCCGAGAGCTTGACGCCGCGCTCGCCCAGATCCGTGTCGAAGCCCTGCGGCAGCCGCTCGATGAACTCAAGCGCGTGGGCCGCGGCGCACGCCTCGCGTATCGCCGCCGTTGTTGCGCCGGGACGCCCGAAGCGGACGTTCTCCGTCACGCTCGTGGCGAATATGACCGGATCCTGGGGCACGAGCGCGACCGCGCGGCGAAGATCGTGAGGATCGCAGTGGCGGATGTCGGCACCGTCCAGGAGGATGCGGCCCGAGAGCGGGTCGTAGAAGCGCAGGATCAGCGCGAACAGCGTGGATTTTCCAGCGCCCGATGGCCCAACCAGCGCGACCCGCTCCCCTGGGCCGACGGAAAACGAGACCGGCCCCAGCGCAGTGATCTCGGGACGCGAGGGATAAGCGAAGACCACGCCGTCGAAGCGAATCCCGCCCGCGACCCGCGGTGGAAGCTGGATTCGCGGATCGGCCGCCGTCAGCTCGGGCTTCGTGTCGAGCAGCTCCATCAACCGCTCGGTCGCGCCCGCCGCGCGCTGAATCTCGCCCCAGACCTCCGACACCGTCCCGGCACCGCTTGCGACGATGGCAGCGTAAAACACGAATGCCGAAAGCTCGCCAGCCGTGATTCTTCCGGCAAACACGTCATGGCCGCCGATCCAGAGAATCACGCCGATTGCGCAGAACCCGATGAGCATGACGAGCGAAATGAGCCACGCCTTGACGCGGACGCGATGCACGCCCGCGGCGAGCGCGGCATCCGTTGCCTCCCCGAAGAACTGGCGTGTGCGCTCCTCGTGGACGTAAGCCTGCACCGTGCGGATCTCGTGCAGTGACTCATCGACATGAGCGGAGACATCGGCGACTCGATCCTGATTGGCCCGGGAGAGCCGCCGAACGTGCCGCCCCATGAGCACAATCGGAATCAGCGTCGCGGGAATGCCTAGCACGATCAGCGCCGCGAGTTTTCCGCTGGTCGCGAACAGCAGCACGAGCGCGCCCAGCATCATCAGGCCATTGCGCAGAAACATCGAAAAACCGAAGCCGATCACCTGGCGGATCTGCTCGGTGTCGTTGGTGAGACGCGAGCCGATCTCGCCCGTGCGCGCAGAGTCGAAAAAGGCCGGCGACAGGGAAACCACGTGGGCAAACACCGCCTTGCGCAGGTCGGCAATGACGCGCTCGCCCACGCTCATCATGAGATAGAAGCGAACCCAGGTCGCCGTAGCAAGCACGACCGCGATCGTGACGACACCCGCAAGCGCCGCATTGAGTAGCTGCGGATCCTCGCTGCCGAACCCCGCGTCGATCACGTAGCGCAGCCCCTGACCGAGCGCGAGCACGGAGCTTGCGGCGACGAGCAGCGCGACGAGCGCCCCTGCAACGCGCCAGCGGTACGGGGCGACGAAGCGCCCGAGCCGCAGAAGCTGCACGAGATCGCCCTTGGGCGGGGACACGAAACCCGGAACCATCGCCATACGTCTATCCTAACATCCGTGATTCACGATCCGTGAGTCGTGATTCAATTCAAATCGGTTGTAAAGCTGAACCGCCAAGGGCGCGGAGGTCCCCGAGGAAATCCACAGCTTCAGCGCGAAAAACGCAGAGGACGCAAAGGAGCAGTTATCGGTGTAAACCTTAAAGCCACGAAGGTATCGCCAATAGCGGGATGCAGCGAAACCCACAGCCGGGACAGCCTAAATCGAATTTCTGCGTTTTTGGAATAATTTTTATATGTAGTCTTCCGCGTCCCGCGGCGTACTTTGCGGTACGGCTCTGTCGTTGCTTTGCGACCTGAGCAACCTCTGCGGTGCGGCTTTTCTTTTCCTCTGCGCCCTTGGCGGCCTCCACGGCCAAGCTTTTCGGCGATGCAACTATTTCTTCTCGTTCAGCACTTCATAGGCGATATGGTGCGCCTGGATTGCGGTGGGGAAGCCGCAGTAGATCGCGAGAAGCAGAAGCACTTCGCGAATCTCTTCCCGCGTGCAGCCGTTGGCGAGCGCGCCCTGCACGTGGACGCGGAATTCGGCGGGGCGGTTGATCGCGGCATTCATCGCGAGCACGACAAGGCTCTTGATTTTGAGCGGCAGCGCACTGCGGCTCCAGACATCGCCGTAGGCATTGGCGTTGATCATCCGGTCGAGCGGCGCCCCAAATTCGCCGAGCGCGTTCGTGCGCTTGTCCACCGCCTCGTCCCCAAACATTTGCCGGCGGAGTTTCTCCCCGCGGTCGAAAAGCTCCTGTGTATCCATGGTCCCTTCTCCTTTCAGGCAGGGTTTTTCCAGCCGCGATGATCTCACGAACTCCCGGCCGCCAGGCGTCAGTTCGGCGCTTCGCGTCATGGGGTCCATCTCCGCTTTGCACCCCGATTTGATGCCGGACGACGCGTGGACTAACATAAAGTTTGCAGGCCTTTTTCGATCACGTGTGCCAACCGGCGGGAGGTCAACATGGCGGCGAGAAAGAAAGCAAAATCCAGAAGGAAAACCAAGGTCAGGGCGAAGCGCAGGAAGGCGCCGGCGCGCAAGCCGGCCGCGAAACGGCGGAAGACCGCCAAACCGCGCAAGAAGGCCGCCAGGAAGGCAGCCTTCAGAAAAACAGCCCGAAGGAAAACGGCTGCTCGACGCGCGCCTGCACGGAAACCGGTGCGTGCGGCACGCCCCCGGCCCAGCCCGACGGCACGACCCGTCTCCGCAGCGCCGCCGGAGACGGTACCCGGCGATCGTATCGGCGTCGTGACCCATTACTTCAGCCACCTCGCCGTTGCGGTGATCCGGCTCGACACAGGCGCCACGCTGCGGGTGGGCGATCGCATTCACATCAAGGGCCACACGACGGATTTCGGGCAGCGCGTCGATTCGCTGCAGGTCGAGCATCAGCCGGTCATGGAAGTGGGTCCGTCCGACGATTTCGGCATCAAAGTGATCGACCACGCGCGCGAGCACGACGTCGTCTACAAGCTTTAGAGGGCTCCGCAACGGCGGACAGGGGCATCACGCCGGATCGAGCAGCTCCGGCCCGTCGTTGCGAGTGTTGTTGACGCGCGTGCCAATGGCGTACGCGCACATCTTCTCGGACGGAAAGGATGTGAGCAGCGCGCTCAACGCCTCGAGTTTCTCGTTCTTCGGATCGAGCCACGCCTCGTAGTCGCGCTCGTGCAGGATGACCGGCATCCGGTCGTGCACTGCGCGCATCAGATCGTTCGCGCCCGTGGTGAGAATCGTGTAGCTCTCGATCGGCTCCGCGCCGCCCTTTCCGGACCAGATCTCGTAGAGACCTGCGGCCGCGAAGACGTCTGTGTCGAGCAGGCGCACGAAATGGGGCACCTTGCGCCCGCCGGCCTTCTGCCACTCGTAGAAACCGGACATCGGCACGAGGCAGCGCCGGCGCCGGAAAGCCGCGCGGAACGCGGGCTTCTCCGCGACCGTCTCAGAGCGCGCGTTGATCATTCGGGCGCCGATGGCCGGGTCCTTTGTCCATGACGGCACCAGGCCCCAGCGCAACAGCGTCAGCTCCCGCCCGCGCTCGGCGCTCACGCGGAAGACAGGCAAGCTCTGTGTAGGCGCGGCGTTGAAGGTCGGATGGAAGGCTGTTTCCGCCCCGAGGAACTCGATCGCGTCCCGATTCGCGCGCGATACGGGACCGTAAATCGCATAACGTCCGCACATTGCGCCGATTCTAGCTGATGCACCGCACGGACACCGGTCCGCCGCACATCATGTATTTTTGACAGATCAGTCGGCGCGGCTGTCTAATGATGCCGATGACTCACGCTCTGCCATGTCCAGCCACGACGCTCAAGAATGAAATGAATAAATTCGAGGAGATCCACCGTATGCGAGCCATCCGATTCGCCCTGGCCGTGCTGCTGGGTATCGCTGGCAGTGCTTTCGCCCAGAACTTCCCCACCAAGCAGGTTACGGTGATCGTGCCATTTTCGGCCGGCGGATCGGTCGACATCGTTGCCCGCACGCTGGGTAAACGCATGAGCGAGGCGTGGCGGCAGCCCGTGGTCGTGGTTAACCGGCCCGGTGCCTCGGGTAACATTGGGGCAGAATTGGTATCCCGCGCGGCCCCGGACGGCTATACGCTCCTGTGCGGCTCAACAGCACTGTCGATCAGCCCGAGCAGTTATAAAAAGCTCAGCTATGACGTCTTCAAAGACCTCGCGCCGATCAGCCAGCTCGTGGCAACGCCGAATCTCCTGGTGGTACATCCCGTCATGCCGGCAAAGTCCGTGCGCGAACTGGTCGCGCTCGCCAAGGCCAAGCCGGATCTCCTCACGGCCGCATCGGCTGGCGCGGGAACATCCGCCCACTTCTCGCTCGAACTCTTCAAGACGATGGCCGGCCTGAAGATCAGGCATATTCCGTACAAAGGCGCGGCCCCATCGGCTATAGCCGTGGTCAGTGGTGAAGTCGACATGGCGCTGCTGCCAATCGTCGCTGTGGTGCCGCTTGTCAAGGCCGGCAAGCTGCGCGCGCTGGGGGTCACTACGTTGAAGCGTTCGCCCGCGCTGCCCGGCATTCCCACGATCAGCGAGGCCGGCGTTAAGGGCTACGAGGCAGCATCCTGGAGCGCAATGCTGGCGCCCGCCGGCACACCGCGCAGCGTCATCAATACCGTCCACGCTGCAATCGTGGACGCCCTGGGTTCTGCCGAAGTGAAATCGGTGTTGTCGAGGCTCGGTGGAGCGCCTATCGGCAGCAGCCCGGAAGAGTTCGCGCGTACGCTACGCGCGGAGATCGCGAAATGGCAGAACGTCGCGAAGCGGGCGGGGATCAAGCCGCGATAAAGCCGCCCGCGCATCGCGTGACGCCGGTGTCTCTCTGCGTCGCCAGCGAAAGCCCCCGGATTCTGGAGCGCTATCTAGGCGTCCGCCCAGTACGAAGGATTACTGCGGAACAGATGCTTCGGCACCACGCCGTAGACCATGCGCACGTTGTTCACGGCCTCGCCAATCCGGAAGTCGACCGCGAGACTGCATAGCGCATAGGCCTCCGCCGTCGAGAGGCATGCGTGCCGCTTCAGGAACGCCGTCGTCTCTTTCACGGCCTGCGCGAGCGCCTCATCGAGATCCGACCCCAGCCCCATCGGGTAATAGTGGGCCGCGTCCTCCGCACGCGGGACAGCAACGCCCCTGCCCGCACCTTTGTGCACGATCAACTGAACGGTCGGCGTAAGCGAGATTTCGATCGCGGTCCCGTCCACTTCGCCGTCACCCTGGCACGCGTGGCCGTCGCCGATGTAAAACAGGGCGCCGGCATTGAACACGGGCAGGTAGAGCGTTGCCCCCGCCGTGAGATGTTTGAAATCAAGGTTGCCACCGAACGCGCCTGGCGGCTTGGTGCTCGCCGGCGAGCTCTCCGGCGGCGGCGCGACGGCAACAATCCCCATGAACGGCGCGAGCGGCACGTCGATCTCCGGCGCAAAGAGCGCCACGCCGCGCGATAGTTCCAGCCTGATGATTTTCTGCGCCGGTTCATGGAGCAAATCCGGCGCCGCCCCCGAGCCCGGGCCGGTGGCATTCACGCCGTAGGGCACGCGAATCTCGACATCGAGCATGCGCGCTTCCAGCAGGTCACCGGGCTCGGCGCCCTCGACGTAGATCGGCCCGGTCAAGATATGCGGGCCGGCGCCTTCTGCACGCTTGACGCCGAGATAGACGTCGCGCGCGTCCCGGAGCACGGCGTCCGGGGTAATGCCGGCCTGACCGAAGAAAGCGACGGGGTCGAGCCGCGTGTTGAGCCCCTGGTGCGACACCGTGTCGATCCTCACCGTTTGCCCCGAGCGCACGCGCAGCACTGGCGCGCGGTCCGCGGAAATCCAGCCCCAGCTCACGGTCTTCGAGCTTGAGGGCAGTGTCGCGTCAGGGGTCCGCTTGTTCGCCATCACGCGCTGAGGATAAAGCAATCGGCCTTGTGCCCCAAGCTATCCGGGTTTCAGCGAACGTTCTGCAGGAGAAGCAGCAGTCCGCCCACTATCGCGATGCCGTTCAGAAGCAGGAGCCGCAGGGTGTTGCGCTGCGCGATATCGGTCGCGCGCCAGAAGCGATGGAACATCGCGTTGGCCACCACGGTGAACGCGATCAGGCACCACACGCCGATTTCGGCATGCCAGCCGATGAGCACCAGTGCGCAACCGGCGAACTGCAGCGCCATGCCGAACCAGAATACCGCGGCCGGTAGCGGTATGCCAAGCGCCGAGATGCGCGCAACGTGCTCGCGCACTTTGGCGGGAGCGAGGTTACGCGAGCCCGCCGCAAGAAAGAAAAACACGATAAGCACCCGTCCGGCCGTATCGAGCCATGGAGCGTCTCCGTACATCTCTTACCTCCTCTAGGATCCGTGAACCGTGACCAGTGACCGGTGACCTGTGTTTACAAAACCGCTCGAACAGCGCAGCAATATCAATTTTGTTGAACGGTCCGAATGGTAATGGATAAAATGAGCCGCGGGTAATACGTCGACATCGAGCGGCAGGTACGCCGTTTGAAAGGAAAACCGATGCGGGATTATTGGGCAAGCAAGCTCTTCTTTGACCTTCAGACTCCGGCCAATGCAGACGAGTATCGGGCCGATCGGAAGAAGGTGCTCGACCGCTATCCGCTCAAGCCGGAGGTGCGCGCCGCAATCGAGGCCGACGACGTAGCCTATCTCTCGCGGCTGATCAATCCGTATCAGCTGCGTTTTTATTTTTTTGTCGCGGGCATGTCCGAAGAGGAGTTTCTGCGCCGAATCCGGAGCGCCGGCAAGCAGAAGGAAGCCGTCCATGGCTAAACTCGTCGGCGTCTACGCGGCAAGCCACGGGCCGCTCATCGTTCGAAACTGGAAGGAAGTAAGGCCCGCCGACCAGCAAAGCGTCACAGCCGCGTTCTCGGAGCTCGGACGCCGCGTCAATGCTGCACGGCCGGATGTAATGATCGTCATCTCGCCCGATCACTGGACCAATTTTTTCATCAACAACCTGCCTTCGATCTGCGTAGGCGTGGGCGAGGTCAATGAAGGTCCCAACGAGCCCTGGCTCAAGGAGTTTCCGCACCGGGAGATCCCGGGCCATCCGCGGCTCGCAGAGCACATTCTGAATACTGCGCTCGCGCGCGATTTCGACCCCTCGGTATCGCACCGCCTCATTCTCGACCACGGCTTTTGCATCCCGCTGTGGAAAGCCGGAATCGAGCCGCTTCCGGCCTTGGTGCCGATCATCTTGAACGACATCGAGCCGCCATTTCCCACTGTGAAACGCTGCTATGCCTTGGGCGAAATGCTGGCCGAGGCGATCGCCAGCTATCCGGAAGACCTGCGCGTTGCCGTAATGGGGACCGGCGGCCTGAGCCACTCGATTGGCGAACCGACGATGGGCATGGTCGAGGAGGAATTCGACCGCGACTGCCTGGGCCTATTCGAATCCGGCGACAAGCGGCCTCTGATCGAGTTTCTGACGAAGCGCCTGCCGACGGTCGGCAACGGCGCATCCGAAATCCGCAACTGGATCGCGGCGCATGGCGCCGCGGGAGGCAGCGGTTTCGAGCTGATCAACTACAAGGCGATCCCCGAGCTCTACGTCGGCTTCGGCGTAGCCTCCTGGAAACTGGCGCCGCCAGCC
>LJTT01000039.1 GCA_001303585.1 Betaproteobacteria bacterium SG8_41 | reverse complement strand
CCCCGAAGGTTCCCGTACGCACGGCAGTGGAGCCGCTTCCGCTTGCGCAAGCAAACGAAGCGCTGGCGCGCTTGCGCGAGGGCCGGATTACCGGTGCCGCCGTGCTGATCCCGTGAAACGTGAACCGCGAAACGTGATTCGTAGTTCGCTATTTGCTCTTGTTGCTCATCACCCATCACCCGTCACGCATCCCGTTCATGCCCTACATCGACCTGTCTGACTGCAAGCTGTTCTACACGATAGACGACCACACCAACCCGTGGTCACGACCGGACAGCGTGGTCTTCGTGCACGGATTCACCGAGAACACCGAGGCGTGGCGCGCCTGGGTTCCTCATTTCTCGCGCCGCTACCGCACAATCCGCTACGATCAGCGTGGCTTCGGACGTTCGGGCCCGGTGGCGAAGGACTTCGCGCTCACGACGGATCTCTACGTCGATGACCTCGCACGCGTCATCGGCCATGTCGCGGGCGGGCCGGTGCACCTGATCGGCGGCAAGAGCGGCGGTATCAGCGTCCTGATGCTCGCCGCCACTCGGCCTGAACTTGTGAAAACCATCGCGGTGTCCTGCTCGCCGGTAACCCCTCCCAAAGCTGACGGCTGGCTCGAGGAGATGAAGCGCGATGGTATTCGCAGCTGGGCGAAGCGCACGCAGCGCGAGCGCATGGGGAGCCGGATGCATGAGGCAGGCATCGACTGGTGGTCCGACATGATGGGGACGACGGCACTGTCGACAGCGCACGCCTATTTGCGCTGGGTGAGCACGATCGATATCCGGGAGGAAATCAAGCGCATCCGTTGTCCCACCCTCGTCATCGGCACGGACACCGCACGTCGCGGCCGATCCGTTTTCGAGAGTTGGCAGAAGACGATCCCGCACTCCGAACTGGTGATCCTGCCCATCGACGGCTATCACGCCGCCGGCACCGACCCCGACGGCACGGCCCGCGTGACACTCGACTTCCTCGCGCGGCATTCATCGACGGGATGACGCAGAACGCGGCACCTCGTCAGAGCGTCATTGAGTTTTGTAATCACGCTCGCGCTCATCGCGCTATAAAGCAAAGGCCTGGCGCTATCACTAACCTTGTGGTGGGCGACGGCACCGAAATCCGGGGGTGACTGATAATTGGCTTACGCTTCGTCGTCGATCATCAACGCGCGATAGCCCCGTCGATTCGAGTTCTTTTTTTCCGGCGGTTTTCGAGTGCCATTCAACCACCGGCACCCAGCTGCGCAGCCCTTGCCGCGTCGATGGCGCAAACCCACTCGTCGCGCGTCGATGTTCCGGCAGCATGCGCGTCCATCAGGCTGATGACCATCGCGAGCGCATCCGCGTCGAGGGCAGCAATCTCGGCTCGCCGGAATTCGCCTTCCTGGTAAATCAGTGCTGCCAGTATGCGGGTCAGCAGGCGGGATTGCGTAAACGCCGGGTTCTGCTCGATCCGCCTCACCGCCGCGGCCAGCGGATCCCCAACCGGCAAACCCGGACGAAAGCGCGCGACGCGCCGCAGTTCTTCCTGAAACCGGACTGCCGACAGCAGTTCGGTCGTTCCCATCGCGAGTTCCAACCCGCCGCCTTGCTCGCTCACCCTGGGTCACACGCCGAAGCGATCGGAAACCAGGTTGCCAATGACCAGGCATGCGGCCGCGCTCGCCAGCGCGATAACCATTGAAAACAGGCTAAAGTCATTCGGGGCATCCGCGACGGCGCCAAGCATCGGCGCCACAACGTTGCCGCCGAAGAGTCCCCCGACTGCGCTGATGATGATCGAGACCACCATGCCCCGTTCCGCGTTGGCCCTCAGAATCGTAAAGCCTATCCAGCCGAGCATGCCTCCCGCCACGACCCACATCGCGATGTTCATTTTTTCCTCACGGATAAACACTAAAGCCAAACCAAAAAGGACATGCCCGGCGGTCCGCCGCGCCTGTACGGTGTCGCGCGTAGGGAGCCCCCTGTCACGGCCAGGAATACAGCAATGATGCGATCTTCTGCCGGGAGCCTATTTCTGCGGAGGAGGTACCATTCGATGGAAAGAACGCGATGCGTCTCGTCAATCGCACGCGACGCTTCAGACCTTGGCTGCTGCGGCCTGCTTCCTTCTTTCAGCCGCAGCCTCCTTTCGCGTTTTTTCCTCCTCGACGCGAATGGCCTCCGCCTGCTCGTCCGCCTCCCGGCACACGCGTTTGATTTCCGGCTCGAACTCCGGCCAGCGGGTTTTCAATATCGCCAGCTCCTCGGCCGCCTCCTCCGATGCGGGAGGCGCCAGGTCGCGTATATAGTTGGGCGCATAGCGATACAAGGGAGGATTCCATTTCTCCCGCTTCGCGCTGAAGATCATGGCGTCACGGCAGCGAAGAAACAACAGATCGTCCTTCAGACCGGGCGCATTGGTCGGAATTCCACGGTCAAGAATCACCCAGCCGTGCTCTTTGCTGTAGCCCCACCATTGCGTATCGATTGCCTTGTCCTCCACGTTTGTGTCCACCCGCGCGTTTTCGATCATGTTGAAGATACCTCCGCTCTTAAGCCTGCGCCGCAATTCGCCAACCTGCCCGGGGTACCGATTGTTGCGATGATTATCCCGGCTGTCAGAAAACAGTTCGTTCTGTGAAGCACACGTCCCCTACATGCCCATACCACCCATGCCGCCCATGCCACCCATGCCACCCATGCCGTGGCCCCCGTTCGAATCATCCTGAGGCAGGTCGGCGATCATCACGTCGGTGGTCAGGATAAGGCCCGCCACAGAGGCGGCATTCTGCAACGCGTAGCGGGTCACCTTGGTGGGATCCAGCACGCCCATGCCCACCATGTCGCCGTACTCGCCGGTCAGCGCGTTGTAACCGAAGTTGCCTTTGCCTTCGACGACCTTGTTGAGGACGACCGACGGCTCATCGCCGGTATTGGCGACGATCTGGCGCAACGGCTCCTCGAGCGCGCGCAGCAGGATCTTGATGCCGCTGTCCTGGTCGTGGTTGTTGCCCTTGATCCTGGCGACAGCCTCGCAGCAGCGCAACAGCGCGACGCCGCCACCGGGAACGATCCCCTCTTCGACCGCGGCGCGAGTCGCGTGCAGCGCATCTTCCACGCGCGCCTTCTTCTCCTTCATCTCGATTTCAGTCGCGGCGCCCACACGGATCAGCGCCACCCCGCCGGCAAGCTTGGCCAGACGCTCCTGCAGCTTCTCGCGATCGTAGTCGCTGCTGGTTTCTTCGATCTGGGCACGAATGCTCTTGATACGCGCCTCGATGTCCTTCTTTTCCCCCGCGCCGTCGATAAGCGTGGTGTTCTCCTTCCCGATCTCAACGCGCTGGCAGCGGCCGAGGTCCTTCAACGCCACATTCTCCAGCTTCAGCCCGAGTTCCTCGGATATGACCGTGCTGCCGGTGAGAATCGCCATGTCCTCAAGCATCGCCTTGCGGCGGTCGCCGAAGCCCGGCGCCTTCACCGCGCAGGCCTTGAGGATGCCGCGAAGGCCATTCACCACCAGGGTAGCCAACGCTTCGCTGTCGACATCCTCGGCGATGATCAGCAACGGCTTGCCCGCCTTGGCGACCTGTTCGAGCACGGGCAGCAGCTCCCGGATGGCCGAAATCTTCTTCTCGCACAGCAAGATGAACGGTTCCTCGAAAATTGCGCTCTGCTTCTCGGGATTGTTGATGAAGTAAGGCGAGAGATAACCACGGTCGAACTGCATGCCTTCGACGAATTCGAGCACGTTATCCAGACCCTTCCCGTCCTCGACGGTAATGACGCCTTCCTTGCCGACCTTGGCCATCGCATCGGCGATGAGCTTGCCGATCGCTTCATCGGCGTTGGCGGAGATTGCGCCGACCTGGGCGATTTCCTTGTTGGTGGTGCACGGCTTGGAAAGCCTGCGCAGCTCATCGACCGTCACGATGACGGCCTGGTCGATGCCGCGCTTCAGGTCCATGGGATTCATGCCGGCGGCGACGTACTTCATTCCTTCCTGCACGATCGCCTGCGCCAGCACCGTTGCAGTGGTGGTGCCGTCGCCTGCCACGTCGGAAGTCCTGCTGGCAACCTCCCGCGCCAGCTGCGCGCCCATGTTCTCGAACCGGTCCTTCAGCTCGATCTCCTTCGCGACGGAGACGCCGTCCTTGGTGACGGTCGGCGCGCCGAACGAGCGCTCCAGCACCACATTGCGGCCCTTGGGACCGAGCGTGAGCTTGACCGCATCGCTGAGGATATTGACGCCCGCCACCATGCTGCTGCGCGCGTTGTGGTGAAATCTTACGTCTTTGGCTGACATGTGTTTCTCCTGAGTTTGATTCGCTAAAGGTCTACTGCTTCCATCGCAGCCAAAATCGTGTAACCGACGATAACCTGGCTTTCACAGATCCAAAATCGTTTGCCTAGCTGCCTTCGACGACACCCATGATGTCGTCCTCGCGCATCACGAGTAATTCATCACCTTTGATCCGCACGGTCTGCCCGGAGTATTTTCCGAACAGGATCCGGTCGCCGACCTTGAGATCCGGCGGCTGCAGTCGGCCATCTTCAAGGATTTTGCCTTTGCCGATGGCCATGACTTCGCCCTGGTCGGGCTTCTCCGCGGCGGTGTCGGGAATCACGATGCCGGACGCGGTTTTGCGCTCTTCCTCCATGCGCTTGACGATCACGCGATCGTGCAGGGGACGGATTCTCATATTCGATGCTCCTGATAGGTTGACGGATACTCTTGGCGGGTTTTTCAAGACAACTCTTTCGCGGGCTCAGCGGTCTCTAGATGCAGCAACGCAAGCGCTGCGAGAACTCGACCAGAGGTGCGATCCGTGAGCCGTGACCCGTGAAAAGTGAAGGGGATGTTGACTTTCTCCTCATCCCTCTGCCCGCGTCTCTAATTGCGGCTCACCGCCCACCGGCCCGCCCCATTGTCCTGCGCCCTTTGTTTCTGGCGGGGCTCCGCTGCGCATTCCGCCAGGACGCTTTTCGTGGACCGCGGTAGGTGCTCGTGGGAGCTGGGCCCCGGCTCGTGACAACGGTCAATCCCTTCACCCTCTCGATCTCGATCGTCACGGCCTCGACGTTGCCCGGATGCCCGGCTTCCGGACCACGCAGCTGCAGCGACTCCTTCTCATGGTCAAGCAGTTCGTGCAACTTGCGGAGTGCCAAGCTGCACGACGCCACGAGACCGGCCTCCTTCTCCATTTCCCGTCGCTGCATTTCGATGCCGGCAATCACGTCGATGACTTCATCGGTCGCTGGTACATCAGTGGTGGGTATTTTTCCCATGGGGTGCGCTCCGGACTTCTGGTACGTGAGGGATATGATCCGCCTCGCGATCAGAGCGCTCTGTGCGCCAGCGTACATACCACGCAAGATTCTTCCTGTATTTTTCGCGTTATGTCGTAGCACTGTTATTTCACCCCCTAAGACGCATCGTGCCTATTGCCAACCACCTGCTTGCCGCCCTGCCGCGCAAGGAATATCGGCGTCTGCTGACCGGCTCGGAGCCGGTCACGCTGCGTTTTGGCGAGGTCCTCTATGAGCTGGAGAAGCCGATCCGGCATGTCTACTTTCCCAGCGACTCGCTGGTGTCTTTGCTCACGCCCGTCGAGGGGCATATGGCACTGGAAACCGGTCTGGTTGGCCGTGAAGGTATGCTGGGGATTCCCCTGGCGCTCGGAATCAGTAATTCGCCGGCGCGCGCCCTGGTACTGGGAACCGGAACGGCTTTGCGCATGACATCCGCGCACTTCCGCAGTGAACATGGGAAGTACGGGTCGTTGCATAGGGAGGTGAGCCGGTATATCCACGAACGGATCGTTCAAATCACACAAACCGCCGCGTGCAACCGCTTTCACCCGGTCGAAGATCGCCTCGCCCGCTGGCTCCTGATGACGCGCGATCGAATGGGAACGAATCACTTTCGTCTCACGCAGGAGCTTCTAGGCGACATGCTGGGCGTGCTGCGGGTTGCTGTTACCAAGGCTGCCGGCGACCTGCAGCGACGCAAACTGATCAGCTACCGCCGCGGCAATATCAGCATCCTCGATCAAAAAGGTCTCGAGGCAGCCTCTTGCCGGTGTTACAGGGTCGTCAAGGGTAGGCACGACAGCACCGCAGCGTAGTTTCGGGCCGATTCGTTTTTCCAAGAGCCGACCGCCCGCCAAGGACATGGCCCGGTCAAGGCGCTGCCTTGACCGGGCCAGGTGCCGCGAATGCTCAGAGGGGAGAAAGAGCTGAACACCCATTTAAATTATCCCTCTTTTTTTCCAAGACACTCTGTGCGTTAGCGTACGTACGGAGTATTCTGTTTACTCGACCTTTCTCGTCATCCCGGTGCGGAAATCGACAGGGCCGGCAACGACGCCTCCGAGGGTGAAATGCATCAGCCCGTGATGTCTACGGCACCGAGTCCCAGGCAAAACCATTTGCTTGCCGCCCTGCCTGCGGCGGCTTACGAGCGTCTTCTGCCCCATCTGGAACCCGTTGCTTTGCCGCTTGGCCTGGTTGTCTTCGAATCCGGCGGCAAATTGCGGCATCTGTATTTTCCGGCCAGCGGTATCGTGTCATTGCTCTATGCCATGGAAGACGGGGCCTCGACGGAGATCGCGGTCATAGGCAACGAAGGCGTGGTCGGGATCGCGTTGTTTATGGGCGGTGAAAGCACGCCAAGCCGGGCGGTGGTGCAAAGCGCCGGCCACGGCTACCGGCTTAAAGCCGCCGTGCTCAAAACGGAATTCGAGCTCGGCGGCCCATTGCAGCATCTGCTGCTGCGCTACACTCAGGCCCTCATCGCGCAAATGACGCAGACCGCGGTCTGCAACCGGCACCATTCGGTGGACCAACAACTCTGCCGCTGGCTCCTGTTGAGCCTGGATCGCTTGCCCTCAAACAAACTCGCCATGACGCAGGAGTTGATCGCCAACATGCTGGGGGTGCGCCGCGAGGGCGTCACGGAAGCCGCTGGAAAACTGCAGGAAGCAGGGCTGATCCGTTACAGCCGCGGCCACATCACCGTTCTCGACCGCCCCAAGCTGGAGAAACGGGTATGCGAGTGCTACGCGGTAGTGAAAAAGGAAATGGACCGCCTGCTCCCCGACAAAGTAGCGAGGTAGTCCCTCATCCCTCGGAAGTCATGGGGCTGGAGTCCCATTTCCGTCACCCGAAAAATTACTCCTACGCCGATTGTTCCTTCATAATCCCTGGGTCCCTGGTTCGACTCCAGGCGGGCCTGTTTTGCGGTCACGCCGGCGCAAATTCAGGTTGCGTCGGGCGAGTCCGTCCTGCCAGGCGCTTCCAGATCTGCCGACTCACCACGATACAGGGGGCGAACGCCTCATTCCGCGCCCGCGCAACGCAGAAAGACCAACTTGAATTCGGCAATTCTCCGCGCCTTCGGGCGCGCGTCGCGGGCTGCGCCATGGGATAACGAAGAGTCCATCCGCGAGGAGCTCTTCGGTATCGAGCGTCTCGAGCAGCATGCCGAGAGCCTTGCGGCGGCCCAACCCATCACGGCGGGGCGGGTGACGGGGCGATCCCTCGCTGTTCGATTGAGGGAGAACGAGTCGGTTCTGCTCGATGCGTATCGCGCCATCGCCAAGGCGGTCGGCGCGGGGCGTGCCATTACACCGGCCGCCGAGTGGCTGCTCGACAACTACCACTTGGTCGAAGAGCAGATCCGCGAAATTCGTGACGATCTGCCGCCTGGCTACTATCGGCAACTGCCTAAACTGGCGACCGGACCTCTCGCCGGCTATCCGCGGGTCTTCGGCGTGGCCTGGGCTTTCGTCGCTCATACGGACAGCCGCTTCGATCCCGGGATGCTGCGCCGATTCGTGCGCGCCTACCAGCGCGTTCAGCCGCTGACCATCGGAGAATTGTGGGCGGTCGCGATTACGCTGCGGATCGTGCTCGTGGAAAATCTTCGACGCGGAGCGAGGCGCATCGTGGCGAGCCGGGCCGCGCGCCAGGAAGCGGACGCCCTGGCCGACCGGCTCCTGGGCGTGAACGCGCACCCGGCCGAGCCGGTCAGGGCCGTGTTTCAGCATTACGAACGGGGATCGTTGCCGGGCGCCTTCGCCGTCCAGCTCGTTCAACGCCTGCGGGACCAGGATCCGAAGATCACGCCGGCGCTAATGTGGCTCGAGGAGCGCCTGGCGGCGCAGGGAACGACCGCCGATCAGATCGTGCACGACGAGCACCAAAGACAAGGGGCGACGAACGTGACGGTCCGCAACGTCATCACGAGCATGCGACTGATCTCCGACGTCGACTGGGCGGAGCTCGTCGAGAGCATCAGCCTCGTCGACGACGCGCTGCGGGCCGGCAGCGATTTTGCGGAGATGGATTTTCCGACGCGCAATCTTTATCGCAGCGCGATTGAGGAGCTTGCGCGGGGCTCGAAGCTGACGGAACTCGAGGTCGCGCGCGCGGCGCTGTTGACCGCAAGCGATCGAACTGGCCGCGAGCGGGACCCGGGCTATCACCTGATTGCCGCGGGTCGCCGCCCGTTCGAGGGGGCGGTTGGATTTCGTCCTCCCATAGGGAGCTGGCTGGGTCGATTCAACGCCGCGATCGGCATTGGCGGCTATGTTGGCGCCGTTATCATGGTCGCCGCGATCGTTCTCTTCTTGCCGCTGTTCGCGTTGACCGGTAAGACTCTCGGCGGCTGGTGGCTCGGTCTGCTCGCGCTCCTCGGTCTGATCCCGTGCATCGATGCGGCCATGGCACTGGTGAACCGCGGCGTCACAAAGGGGTTCGGCGCGTCGATCCTGCCCGGCCTCGAGCTGGGCGACGGCGTACCTGCGCACTTGCGCACGGTCGTGGCCGTTCCGATCTTGCTCACAACGCAGGCCGCACTGGAAGAGCAGATCGAGCGGCTGGAAATCCATTACCTTGCCAGTCCGGAGGGCGAGTTTCATTTCGCGCTGCTCTCGGACTGGACGGACGCCACGACAGAAACCGTCGACGGCGACGATACGCTCCTCGACGTGGCCGCCGCGGGCATCGACCGCCTGAATCGCCGCTATGGACATGCGCCGGGGGGCGAGCGCTTCCTCCTCTTTCATCGTCGGCGCGTCTGGAACGAAGGGCAGCAGCGGTGGCTCGGGTGGGAACGCAAGCGCGGCAAGCTGCACGAGTTGAACCGGCTGCTCCGCGGCGCGGTGGACACGAACTTCGTTGCCGTCGGTGGACGGCCGCCCACCCCGCCTGCCGGCATCCGTTACGTCATTACGCTCGACGCCGATACCCGGATGCCGCGTGAAACGGCCCGGCGGCTGGTCGGCAAGATGGCGCACCCGCTGAACCATCCGCGGTTCGATGCCGGCACCGGCCGCGTCGTTGAAGGCTATGGTGTGCTGCAGCCACGCGTCACGCCGTCGCTGCCGATCGGCCGCGAGGGGTCGCGCTTCCAGCGCATCTTCTCCAGCATGAACGGCATCGATCCCTACGCCGCTGCCGTCTCCGACGTGTATCAGGATCTCTTCGGCGAAGGCTCCTACACCGGCAAGGGCATTTTCGACGTGGATGCCTTCGAAACGGCGCTCGACGGCCGCGTGCCCGACAGCACGCTTCTCAGTCACGACCTGTTCGAGGGCACCTTCGCCCGCGCCGGCCTCGCGTCCGATGTCGAGGTCGTGGAGGAGTTTCCCTCACGCTACGATGTGGCAGCGGCGCGCCAGCACCGCTGGGCGCGCGGCGACTGGCAGTTGTTGCCATGGATTCTCGGTCGCGGTGACGCCGCCGGCGGCAATGACCGGGACGCTATCAAGCGCGACCGGGGGGTGCGGGGGGGCCGGGAAGGCCCCGATCGGAAAGGGCCCGGCCCTCCCGCTTCCGACACCAGTGCGCTTCCGCTGATCGGCCGCTGGAAGATGCTGGATAACCTGCGGCGGTCGCTTTCCGCGCCAGCGAGTGTTGCCGCCTTGATCGCGGGATGGGCACTGCCCCTGCAAGCTGCGGTCACCTGGACCGGCTTCATCCTGTCGACGATAGCGTTGTCGACGTTGTTCCCCGTTCTCTCCGCGATCGTACCGCGACGTGGCAGGATCACGGCGAGCAGCCACCTGCGCGCCCTCGCCGCGGATGTCCGGCTCGCGCTGTCCCTGACTGCACTGCTGGTCGTATTCCTGGCGCACCAGGCATGGTTAATGGCCGATGCGATCGGAAGAACGCTGTTTCGTCTGCTCGTGAGCCACCGGCACCTGCTCGACTGGGTCACGGCGGCTCAGGCGACGGTGGGCCCCCGGCTCGAGCTCGCGGGGTTCTATAGGCAAATGAGCGGTGGCGTCGCCATCGGGATCGCTGCGGCGATCGTCGTCTGGTGGGTCGGGATCGACGCCTGGCCGGTGGCGGCGCCGTTCGTGATCGCCTGGATCGCATCGCCGGCCATCGCGCGATGGACGAGCCTTTCGCCGCTCGTCGCCGGGCGTTTGTCAGTCTCGGCTGCGGATGCCCGTGTACTGCGGCTGGTCGCGCGCCGCACCTGGCGCTTCTTCGAAACCTTCGTGACGGCAACAGACCACATGCTGCCGCCGGACAATTTCCAGGACGAACCGAAGCCGACCGTCGCGCACCGGACCTCCCCCACCAATCTCGGCCTCTACCTTCTCGCTGCCGTCAGCGCCCGCGATTTCGGATGGGCGGGGACGATCGACACCGTCGACCGGATTGAGGCGACGCTCGCGACGATGAGCCGCCTGCAGCGGTTCCGCGGGCATTTCTACAACTGGTACGACACGCGCGATCTTCGACCGCTCGACCCGCGATACGTTTCATCGGTGGACAGCGGCAATCTGGCCGGTCACCTCATCGCTCTTGCGAACGCCTGCCGTGACGGGATCGGCCGCCCGGCGGCGAGCCCCGAGCTGCTCGCGGGCGTCGACGATGCCCTCCAGCTCACGTGCGAATCCCTGCAAGAACTGCCCGACGACCGGCGCACGGAGACGATCACGCGGCAGCACCTTGGCGATGCGCTCCATGCATTGAACGCCACGCTCCGCCAGGGCTTGATGCCACTGGGGGATGTCGCTGCCCGATTGCTGGAGCTTTCATCTCAGGCGACCAACATGGTCGATATCGCCCGCACGCTCGCCAGCGAACGTGGCGACGAGGCCGGCGCCGAAATGCTGTTCTGGGCGGAGGCGACTCTAGCGTCGATCGAGAGTCACCGCCGCGACACTGCACAGACAGTGGATGCCGTCCGCTCCCTGGAGCAGCGCCTCGCAACGCTTGAAGCGACGGCGCGGGCGATGGCCGGCGCGATGGAATTCGGCTTTCTCCTCGACCCGGAGCGCAAGCTCCTATCGATCGGATACCGCGTCGCGGACGGCAATCTCGACCCGAGCTGCTACGACCTGCTCGCCTCTGAAGCGCGCCTGGCGAGCTTCGTGGCGATTGCCAAGGGCGACGTCGCCTCGCGGCATTGGTTCCGGCTCGGGCGAGCCGTTACACCGATCGGATGCGGCGCAGCGTTGATCTCATGGTCGGGATCGATGTTCGAATATCTGATGCCCTCGCTGATCATGCGCGCGCCGGCCGGCAGCCTGCTCGAACAGACGAGCCGTCTCGTTGTCCGCCGGCAGATCGCTTATGGCGCCGCGCTCGGCGTGCCGTGGGGGGTTTCGGAATCCGCGTACAACGCTCGCGACCTGGAGTTCACCTATCAGTATTCAAATTTTGGCGTCCCGGGTCTGGGGTTGAAACGCGGTCTCGGCGAGAACGCCGTCGTCGCGCCCTACGCGACGGCGCTTGCCACGATGGTCGATCCGGGCGCCGCGGCGCGGAACTTCGCCCGGCTCGCCGCCGTCGGTGCGCTTGGCCGGTACGGATTCTACGAGGCACTGGACTACACACGCGTGCGGCTGCCCGAGGGGAAAGATGTCGCGATCGTCCGCGCCTTCATGGCACACCATCAGGGCATGACGGTGGTCGCCATCGCCAACGGCCTCCTGGACGGCGTGATACGGGCACGTTTTCATGCCGAGCCGAGCGTGCAGGCGACGGAGCTTCTGCTGCAGGAACGCACGCCGCGCGATGTCGCGGTTGCTCATCCTAGAGCACAGGAAGTCGAGACGGCGGCGACGGTTCCCGGCCTGGAGCGTCCGGCGGTGCGACGTCTTCGCTCCGCGCACGACGCAACACCGCAGGCGCACCTGCTTTCGAACGGCCGGTACGCGGTGATGCTGACGGGTGCGGGCTCCGGGTACAGCCGCTGGGGCGATATCGGAATCACGCGCTGGCGCGAGGACGTCACGCGTGACGACTGGGGCGCCTACATCTTCCTGCGCGACGTACAGAGCGGCGACGTGTGGTCGGCGGGTTACCAGCCGAGCGGCGTCGAACCCGACAGTTACGACGTCACGTTCACCGAGGATCGTGCCGAGTTCGCCCGGCGCGATGGAACGATCACCACAGCCCTCGACGTCGTCGTCTCGCCGGAGGACAACGCCGAAGTCCGCCGCGTATCCGTCGCGAATGCGGGTAGCCGGGACCGGGAAATCGAACTCACCTCCTACGCCGAGCTCGTGCTGGCGCCGTCCGCCGCCGACGCGGCGCACCCGGCCTTTTCCAAGCTATTTGTGCAAACCGAGTATCTCGCCAAAGTCGGCGCAATCCTGGCAACGCGGCGGCGGCGCTCGCCCGCCGAGCCTGAAATCTGGGCGGCGCAACTTGCCGTCGTCGAAGGCGAGACAGTGGGCGAACCGGAGATCGAAACCGACCGGGCCCGCTTTCTCGGCCGCGGAGGCGAAGTTCGGGCGCCGATTGCCGTGATGGATGGGCGGCCCCTTTCCAATACCGTCGGCACCGTCCTCGATCCCGTTTTCGCGCTGCGCCACCGCGTGCGGGTTGCAGCGGGCAGGACGGCGCGCGTCGCCTTCTGGACGGTTGTCGCGTCGTCCCGCGGCGAGGTGCTGGACCTCATCGACAAGCATCATGATGCAACGGCCTTCGACCGCGCGGCCACATTGGCGTGGACCCACGCGCAAGTGCAGTTAAGTCATCTCGGCGTCGATCCGGATCAGGCGAGCCTCTTTCAGCGTCTCGCGGGCCACGTGCTCTACGCCGATGCGTCGCTGCGTCCGCCGTCGGAGGCGATACGCCGCGGCGCCGGCGGGCCGGCGGCACTCTGGGCGCAGGGCATCTCCGGCGATCTTCCGATCGTCCTCGCGCGCCTCGACGACATTGAGGATGTCGCCATCGTCCGCCAGTTGCTGCAAGCCCATGAGTACTGGCGGATGAAGCAGCTCGCCGTCGATCTCGTGATCGTGAACGAACGGGCACCCTCCTATATCCAGGATCTTCAGATCGCCCTGGAGACGCTGGTTCGGACGAGCCAATCCCGAGCGCAGATCGGAGCAGACCTTGCGCGTGGCTCCGTGTTCGTGCTGCGTACAGATCTCATTTCGGCGGAGACACGCGCCCTCCTTCTCTCCATGGCCAGGGCCGTGCTGGTCGGACGGTACGGAGCGCTCTCGGAGCAGCTCAATCGTCTCGAGGAAGCAGACACCGCCGCCGCGCCGCCGCCCAAGCGCGTGCCGCCCGCAAACGTATCGCAAACCGAACCCGCGCCCCCCAACCTCGAGTTTTTCAATGGGCTCGGAGGATTCGCCGCGGACGGACGGGAGTATGTGACGATCCTCGGCGCCGGGCGGTCGATGCCGGCCCCGTGGATCAATGTCGTCGCCAATCCCTCGTTCGGCTTTCAAGTTGCGGTCGAAGGCACCGGCTACACCTGGTCGGTGAGCAGTCGCGAGAACCAGTTGACGCCCTGGTCGAACGACCCCGTCACCGATCGGCCGGGCGAGGTCATCTATCTGCGCGACGAGGACACCGGCGAGCTGTGGGGGCCGACGGCCCTGCCGATCCGTGACGAGGCCGCGCCCTATATCGCGAGGCACGGCCAGGGATACAGCCGGTTCGAGCACGCCGCTCACGGTATCGCGCTCGATCTCCTCCAATACGTGCCGCTCAACGATCCGATCAAGATCTCGCGGCTGACGATTCGGAACACGTCGGAGCGACTCCGGCGCCTTTCGGTCACGGCCTATGTCGAGTGGGTGCTCGGCCCGTCGCGCAGCGCGTCTGCTCTCTCGGTCGTGACGGAACTCGATCCGGAAACAGGCGCAATGCTTGCGCGCAACCCCTGGAACGCGACGTTCGGTTCGCGTGTCGTCTTCGCGGACCTGGGCGGAAAACAGAGCGCCTGCACCGGCGACCGGCGGGAATTTCTGGGGCGGAATGGCACGCTCGACAATCCGGCCGCGCTGGCGGGGAAAGCACCCCTGTCGCGGCGGGTCGGCGCCGGCCTAGATCCCTGCGGCGCCCTTCAGGCCGCGATCGAGCTCGAGCCGGACGGCACGGTGGAAATCGTCTTCTTCCTCGGCGATGCAGCGACGGCGGCCGATGCTCGATCGTTGATCGCTCGCTACCGGGCGGCCGATCTCGATGCGGTTTTGCGCGAGGTCGTCGGGTACTGGGACGATGTGCTCGGCACCGTTCAGGTGAAAACCCCGGACCGGTCCATGGACATCATGCTGAATCGCTGGCTGCTCTACCAGACACTCGCCTGCCGCGTGTGGGCACGAGCAGCGTTCTATCAGGCGAGCGGCGCTTACGGTTTCCGCGACCAGCTTCAGGACGGAATGGCGCTCGCCCTGTCGCAACCGGCGCTCACGCGCGAGCATCTCCTGCGCGCCGCTGCCCGGCAGTTCGTCGAAGGCGATGTCCAGCATTGGTGGCTGCCGCCCTCCGGCCAGGGTGTCCGCACACGCATTTCAGACGATCAGATATGGCTCGCCTACGCCGCCGCACACTACGTCGAGACGACCGGCGACCTCGCGGTGCTGGACGAGCCCGTTCCCTTCCTCGAAGGCCAGCGGCTGCGGTCCGGCGAGCACGATGCGTACTTCCAGCCCCTGATCGCGGACGAGAGCGCAGCGCTCTTCGAGCACTGCGCGCGCGGACTCGATCAAAGCCTCGCCGTCGGTGAACACGGATTGCCGCTGATCGGCACGGGCGACTGGAACGACGGGATGAACCGGGTCGGGGTCATGGGCAAGGGAGAAAGTGTCTGGCTGGGCTGGTTCCTGCACGCGGCGCTCACGGCGTTCGCGCCTTTGGCGGAAGGTCGCGATGAGCATGCGCGCGCCGCGAAGTGGCTGTCGCACACCGCGCGGCTTCGAGCCGCACTCGAGCAAGAGGGTTGGGACGGCGATTGGTACCGGCGCGGCTATTTCGACGACGCAACGCCGCTCGGATCCTCCGCGAGCGAAGAATGCCGAATCGACTCGATCGCGCAATCCTGGGGCGTGCTCTCCGGGGCGGCCGATCCGACGCGTGCCCTGCGTGCGATGAGCGCCGTGGACGAGCAACTCGATCGCGGCGACGAGGGTCTGGCGTTGCTCTTCACGCCGCCCTTCGATCGCACGCCGCTCGATCCCGGATACATCAAGGGCTATCCGCCCGGCATTCGGGAAAACGGGGGCCAATACACCCATGCCGCCGCGTGGTCGGTGATTGCCTTCGCCGCCCTCGGCCAGGGAGAGAAAGCCACCGAATTGTTCTCGCTGCTGAACTCCATCAACCACGCGAGCACGCGAGCGGGCGTGCAGCGCTATAAGGTCGAGCCCTACGTCACCGCCGCCGATGTCTATTCGCTCGCTCCGCACGTCGGGCGCGGCGGATGGACCTGGTACACCGGTTCAGCCGGGTGGCTGTACCGGGCCGGGATCGAAGCGATCCTCGGCCTTCGACTACAGGGAGCCTCGCTGCTACTGGCGCCCTGCATACCCAAGGAGTGGCCGCGTTTCGAGATCGTTTTCAGGTATCGCTCTGCGCACTACGAGATCGCGGTTGAGAACCCTCACGGCGTGAATCGTGGCGTCAGCCGCGTCGAGCTGGATGGCAAGACACTACCGGGCGGCCCGACCCGGGTTCCGCTGATGGATGATGGTGAAGCGCACCGGGTGCGCGTGATCCTAGCAGCCAGTCGGACTTAGGTATCCGACCGGCTGCTAACAGCAAAACCGCCCGCGAACTTCGAACGAAACCGAGGGTAAAAAAAAACACGGTGCCATCGGCTGTCCCAAAGGCTGTAAACCTTCAGAACAGACGGGGCTACCGTGTCTGTAAACGAAATAACGCGGTCTTGAAGATCTAAGACCCTAGTGACTGGTCGATCAAGCCCCGGTCTTGATAACAGCTTCAAGCCCCGTCACACACGCGCTGGATACCCCGTAAGCAGCCTTTTCCTGCCCCGGCATCCTGTCCCAGCCACCTTTTTCAATGAGATCAGATCTCTTATAGGTATCTGTTCCCTGAAATTCTTTGACTTGCAGCTCATGGGTTGGGCTATTCATGAATTGGGCGACGCAGATCGCCACCCGGCTCGCCAGGACCGCTTCTTCGTTCATCTTCTGGGTCGTGCTGGAGGTTGACCAACCACCCCAATTAAAGCCGATGATCATTGCGATGCCTGCCCCACCAACCATCCCCCAAAATCCATACGTTACTTTCGCTTCCGTCACTGGTGTCATTGGTCAACCCTCTCAAAGTGTGGCGGTCTCGGTAAGCCCACGGCATTTCCCGCTGCTTCGCCAATCCAGGATTTGCGTGCCACGGCTCCTACGTTATCCGGCGCGGGAACTGGGATTTGGGCTAACGGACCGGAACCGTCACTGTCTGCGCTACCCGACACGCGGTCTGTGCGTTACCGAACATAGCGAGGGGAAAGACGAAACCGGCCTCGGTTCTTGCCGCAGGCGATGAAAATCGGCTCATCCACTGTTGGCGGCTTCGCCCGCCACAGCAACCGCCGCAACCGCTCCGGGGACAGACCACGGAAAAGGACGCTACCGGCGTCCTCTCTCCCTTCTTGGTGGTCTGTCCCCGAAAAGCGCCGTCCCCGAAGGACGCATCATCCGTCACCGGTTACGAGTCACCAGTTACCAGTCACGAAAAACTATGTCAAAAAAACAGAAAGCAACTGCTGATAACGCCAATCGGCACCGACAAGAAGGCGGTCTGGCTGCGTTGTGTAGATTTTCTGTCTGCGTTTATCTGCGGTTAATATTGTTTTTCGATCTTTACAATACGTCCTAAGAAGGGACCTTCATCCCGCGCTGTACCGCCGGCCGCGACGAAATCGCATCGAACCACCGTTTAACGTGCGGGAAATCCTCGAGACGCGTCTTGTGCCACTCATAGCGCGCGGTCCAAGGATACGTCGCGATATCGGCGATCGAATATTCATCAGCAAGAAACTCATGATCCTTGAGGCGCTCGTCCAGAACGCCATAGAGCCGGCGGGTTTCCTTCACATACCGCTCGATTGCGTACGGCACGGCCTGTTTCGCCGCGCGCAGAAAATGATGCACCTGGCCGAAAAAAGGCCCCACGCCGCCCATCTGGAACATCAGCCACTGCAGCGCATCGTAGCGGCCGCGGACGGACTTCGGCAGCAGCCTGCCGGTCTTCCCGGCGAGATAGATGAGGATCGCGCCTGATTCCATCATGGCCACGGGTTTGCCGTCGGGGCCGTCCGGGTCCACGATTGACGGGATTTTCGCATTCGGGTTGATTTTCACGTAATCCGGCTTGAACTGGTCTCCCTTGCCGATGTTGATCGCGTGTGTCCGGTAGGGCAGCCCCAGCTCTTCCAGCATGATCGAGACCTTGCGGCCATTGGGCGTCGTCCACGTATACAGATCAATCATCGCGTTCCCTCTCTTGAGTGACTAAGTGACTACAAGCGTTCTCAAAAAACCCGTCAGACCCGGAGATCGACAACCACGGAACCACACGGAAGCACACGGAAACAATTTTTTTCACTACAGCGCACTCTCCGCTTCAAGTCTTTGTTCGTGTATTTCCGTGTGAATCCGTGGCTGTGTTTCTTTCTGAAACAGCTTCTAAGAGCGCCTAACAAAATGACGCTTGTACGTTGATGAGGGTCTTGGTACGGTGACGCATCGCATGCTCTGGAGGCACGCGGATGCCGAAGCCGTTGATCGAAGACGAGTTATGGACGCACATCGAGCCATTGTTGCCCAAGAAACGAAGGCGCAAACGATATACCGGGCGCCGACCCCTGGACGACCGTCGGGTGCTCACGGGGATCTTGTTTGTTTTGAGATCGGGAATCCCCTGGGAGATGCTGCCCAAGGAGATGGGCTGCGGCTCGGGGATGACGTGTTGGCGACGGCTCAGACACTGGCAGCGGCGCGGCGTCTGGAACCGACTACACCGTGTGCTGCTCGCGCGGTTGCGCGCGGCCGAGCACATAGACTTCTCCAGAGCAGTGGCGGACAGTTCCTCCGTTCGCGCCGTGGGCGCGGGGAAAAAACTGGACCGAACCCAACCGATCGCCGTCGTGCGGGCAGCAAACACCACCTCCTCACGGATGCGCAAGGTGTTCCGCTGACCGCGATTCTCACCGCCGCCAATGACCACGATGTCACCCAGCTCATGCCTCTGATCGAAGCGATTCCGCCGGTCGCCGGTAAAATCGGCCGCCCCAAACGCAAACCGGCTGTAGTACAGGCCGATCGCGCTTACGATTCCAACCCCCATCGCCAAGCCTTGGCTGACCACGGCATTCGCACTGAGATCGCTCGGCGTCGTGCCCCCCATGGCAGCGGTCTCGGTGTGACCCGCTGGGTGGTCGAGCGAACGATCGCATGGCTGCATCAATTTCGTCGGCTCCGAGTTCGTTTTGAGCGCCGGGCCGACATCCACGAAGCCTTCCTGAAGCTCGGCTGCTGTCTCATCTGTTGGCGCTTCTTGAAGGCCGCGTGAACTCATTTTGTTAGGGGCTCTAAGTAACCAAAAGGGTGTCAAGCTTGCGTGCGTTGAGGTAATCACCTAGTCGCTGACACCCTCCGAGAAGGCGCGGCGGATCGCAGCGAGGCGCGCCTGCGCGACCCGCTGGCCGATTTCGGCCGGCGTCGTGCTCGTCTTGGCGATGGCGCCCGCATCAACCGCTGCTCCAGCCGCCAGCGCGCGCTCGAGCCGCGATCTGACGTGCGCGGCATTCTGCTCGCCCGCCAGTGCCGCATCAACGAGCGCCCTGAAGCGCCCCGGCCGCCGCCACGCATCGGTGGCCTCGAACAATTCGAGCAATTCCTCGACATCCAGCTCCCCGGCATCGGCAACGCTGTTGCCGTAACGCGCAGCCAGCAGGGCCAGGTCGCGGCAGTCGGCGGGTGTCTTGAGCCGCGCCGCGAGCGACTCGACCGCGAGCGGATCGAGCACGCGGGCAAGTGTCGCGAGCCGCGCTTCGAGGCTGTGACCGGCGGCCGCCGACGCGTCGAGCGCGCGCATTGCCTCGCGAGCCGGGTCGGGGGCCTCCCAGAGCGCATCGAGCTCGGGCGCGACCCGGGCGAGCGCCCCGCACTCGCGCAGGACTTCGAGCATACGCGAAGGCTTGGCCTCCATGAAGCCGCGCGCGAGTTCCTGCCAGACCCGCTCCGCAACGAGGGCATCGGCTTCCCCGTTGCGTGCCATCGCCTTCATCAATGCCATGGTTTCCTGCGCGATGCGAAACCCGAAGCGCGCGGCAAAGCGCGCCACCCGCAGGATGCGCACCGGATCTTCCCCAAACGCGGGGCTCACGTGCCGCAGCACGCCAGCCTCCAGGTCAGATGCGCCCTTGAACGGATCAATGAGTCTGCCCTCCGCGTCCTTTGCGATCGCATTGATCGTGAGGTCGCGCCGCGCGAGGTCCTGCTCGATTGTGACCTCCGGCGCAGTGTGGAACTCGAAGCCGTGATAGCCGCGCGCCGTCTTGCGTTCCGTGCGCGCGAGGGCATATTCCTCATGGGTCCGAGGATGCAGGAACACTGGAAAATCCTTTCCGACCGGCTTGAATCCCTGCCGCAGCATCTCTTCGGGCGTCGCGCCGACGACCACATAGTCGCGGTCCTTCACCGGCACCCCGAGGAGCTCGTCGCGTACCGCTCCCCCCACACAATAGATTTTCATAACGGCGTGACCGGTGACCCGTGACCGGTGACTAGCGCAAACAGCGTCAAATGCGTGACGCGACTTGAAATTCCGGATATGCGTCGTTCATGGCAAAGGGACGAAGCCGGTGCGCGGGCTTGCCGGTCACTGGTCACGAGTCACCGGTCACGCATCATCGTTCATTGCGGCGCGCCCGGCTGCGCATCCACTGATAGCGCTGGCGCGGCGTGCGCCGCGCCAGGAAGGTGGGCGCGACTCCCTCCAGAGCTGTTGGTTCGATACCGAGCGGAAACGCGCAGTCGCATACACTGTCGAGCTTCATCGAGTAATAGTTGTCGCGTGTCATCAGCTTGACCGGCAGCATCTCCATCGCGAAGGCTTGCCAGTACGATAATTTGTCGTTCAGCCCGACAACGGGACGCGGCCGGCCCGTGATGGCACCGACGAACTCGATCAGCTCCCGCAAGCGGTAGACCCTGGGCCCGCACAGATCATAGCGCTTGCCGACGCTTCCAAGGTCCTTGAGGCTTCTGGCAAACGCCGCCGCAACATCCTCGACGAATACGGGCTGGAAGCGCGCATCGGGACAGGCGAGGAATACCACCGGCGTAAACTGAAGCAGCCCCGCAAACAGGTTCAGAAAGCTGTCGCCGTCGCCGAAAATGACCGAGGGGCGGAACACCGTCCAGGCGAGACCCGAATCCCGCACGATTGCTTCGGCCTCCCCCTTGCTGCGCAGGTAGCGGCTGGGACCGTTCTGGTCGGCGTGCAATGCGCTCATGTGCAGCAGGCGCTGCACGCCGCCTTGACGGCATGCGGCCACAACCCTTCTTGCGAGCTCGACGTGTGCCGCCTGGAAACTTCCTGCGCCGCGGCGCTCGTGCAGGACGCCAACGACATTGATCACCGCGTCCGCGCCGCGGACGAATGCGGCGAGCTGCTGCGGATCGTTCATGTTGACCGTTTCGACGTCCACCGTCGGCAGAAAAATCAGCTTGTCCTTCGTGCGCTCACGATCGCGGGTCGCCACGCGCACGCGGTAGCCTTCGCCCGCGAGCCGGTGGCAGATATGGCGGCCAACGAACCCCGATCCGCCAATGATTGCAACAGTCGTGATTTCCATTCTCGGCCTCGAACGCTAGTCTGCGAATTTTGCCTTCTGATTCAGGGAGTGTCGCCCAGAGGCCGCTCCCCGCCCGCATCCCGTTCATGGATGATGCCCAGACGCTGCTTCAGCGACTGCAGCTCCTGGCTGAAATTGTTCGCATAGTAGGTTGTGTTCGCCATGACCCGCTTGACGTAGTTGCGCGTCTCGGTAAAGGGAATGGTCTCGGCATAGACGGCGCCCTCAATGGCCGACTCCGGACGCCAGGCGCGCGCACGGCGCGGCCCGGCATTGTAGCCAGCCGATGCGAGCACGGTATGGCCGTCGAGTGCGTCCAGCACATGGCGCATGTAATAGGTACCAAGATTGATGTTGGTGTCGACGTCGGTCATCCGCGACCACCGCCAGTTTTTCAAGCCCAGCCTGTGCGCTACCCAGCTTGCCGTTGAGGGCATCAACTGCATGAGCCCTCTTGCCCCCGCTTGCGATCTCGCATTCACGATGAAGCGGCTCTCCTGCCGGATCAGGCCGTAAATCCATGCCTCGTCGAGCGCGAATTGCTCGGCATGGGTCCGCAATACCTCACGATAGGGCGCCGGGTAACGCAGACTGAAGTCATGCAGCAAGACAGTTCGACTGGCTGTGCTGATCGCGCGGTCGTAATTTTCGTAGCGATACGCAACTTCGGCCGCCGCGAGCAGCTGCTTGTCGTCGAAGCCGCGGATGGCCCAGCGCCATTCCCGGTTGGCATCGATGCGCTGGCCGAGTCGATAGAGTTCGAGCGCGCGCCTGAGACCGATCAGCTGGCTCATCTCGTCGACCTCCACGGTGCTTGGCCGGTACGAGGCGACCGGTGCCTCGATCCGGCCGCCAAGTTCCTCCACGGCAAGCTGGCCGTAGAAATTGAACTCCGTCGCGAGCGGCTTGAGGATCTGCTCGGCCGCGTGAGTGCGCCCGCTCTCCATCAACGCCCGCGCCTTCCAGTAGCGCCAGGCGGGTTGCTCGCTTCCCTCCTCGGTCATGGCATCGATTGCCGCAAGGACTTCCGGCCACGCTCCCGCTCGCAGCCCCGCGCGCACTTTCCATGCAAGCTGCCGGTCAGACAGGTTCTCGCCTGCGCGCGAGTACCATTCAAGCGCGCCGGGACCGTGCGCCCGCGCCCCCAGATAACCGATCAGGCTCCACACGTAGCCGCGCTCCTCCGGGCTGAAGCGGTCCTCGAGGTTCTCCCAATGCCGCGCCGCCTGCGACGGCGATGTTCGCGCAAGGCGGTGCGCGGCGAACATGACGGTCTCGCGGCCGCCCCGGTGCTTGAGGTTGAACCGTCCTCGCTCCAGGTAGCCCCCGGGATTGGACCGGGCCGCTTCGAGCACGCGGGGAGCAGGCGCCTCTCCCGCGGGCAACTGTTTGGCCAGCCGCCGCGCAAGGCTCACCCGGCCCGCCTCCAGCGCATAGCGGATTCGCGTCCAGACGTCATCGGGGGAAAGCGCGCCAGAAGCTCTCAGCGCTTCCATCAGGGGCTCGCAACTCTCCGGCAGTCGCCCGGTGACGAACCAGATCGGCCGCGCCTCCTCCAGCACCTCGTCCGGATTCGTGCGCGCACGCGACTGAAGCGCATAGCAGGTCAGCTCGAGATCTGCGTCCCGGAGATCGGGCAAACGCTGCTCGAAAAGGTCCCACCGCTCGCTCTTGGCGAGCACCTTAAGCCAAGCCGCGCGCAATCGCTCCGAGAGAGGACTATCTCGATGCGAAGCGATGAAGGCCTCGACATCCTCGGCGCTTGCATGGTCCAGCCGTATCTTGAGCTGATAGTAGAGGACATAAGGTTCGAGCAGATGCCCGCGCAGGCGCTTGGCATAAGTGTTGAGTCGAGCCTCGTTTCCGATCCGGTACGCCTCGCGCGCCGCCAGGAAATCCTTGTCCGTCCCGGCCGCCTGAGCGGTGACCGCGGCCATGACCAATAAAAAGGCCAGAACGTGTTTCATGTCTGATGCGAGGTTGAGTGCCTACAGCCTTAATTTTAGCCGTTTTTCCGGGCAACCCGCACCCCGGGGTGCCCACCGAGCGCCGCCCTGCAGGACAGCCGAGGATCAACCAAGAAATATCCGATACGCCGGGTTGCGCGTTTCCTCGCGGCAGGGGTAGCCCACGCGCGCGAGAAACGCCTGGAACTTGCTGTTGTCTTGCTTGGGCACCTGCATGCCGACCAGCACGCGACCGTAGTCGGCACCATGGTTGCGGTAATGAAACAGGCTGATGTTCCAGCCGCGGCTCATCGCCGCGAGAAAGTTCATGAGGGCGCCCGGGCGCTCCGGGAATTCGAAGCGGTACAAAATCTCGTTCTCGACTGCCGGCGCATGCCCTCCGACGGTATGCCGGATGTGCAGTTTGGCAAGCTCGTTATCGCTGAAATCGAGCGTTTTGAGCCCGCGCCGCCGCAGCTTGCGGATCAGCCGCTCGGTTTCGCCGCGGTTCTGGACCTGGATCCCGACGAACACGTGGGCCCGTTTCGGATCGGCATACCGGTAATTGAACTCCGTGATATTGCGTGCGCCAACGAGGGCGCAGAACTCACGGAAGCTGCCGGGACGC
>LJTT01000038.1 GCA_001303585.1 Betaproteobacteria bacterium SG8_41 | reverse complement strand
CTGTTCTATTTCAACTATCCAAGCGGCACCGGACTCGTCTCCGGCGCGGTGTTCGGCCGGCTCGCCGGCGCGTCTGCCGCTGCCGCTGCCCGCAGGCGGAATGTTGACTGATGAATGGTGGATGCGGAGTTAAAAGCGGTTTGGCACGCAGGACACAATTCACTTTTTTTATCATTCAAAATTTAAAATCTAGCATTGAGTTGCCATGAGCCACGGAGCGACCACAGACAACCCGTATACCCGCGGCATCGCCGAATTCGTATCCGGCCTGCGCTACGAAGCAATTCCGGAGCAAGTGCGGCACCGCGCCAAGCTCCTCATGCTCGATTCGCTCGGCTGCGCGCTCTATGGCGCGGATCTGCAGTGGTGCCGCATCCTGCAGGACACGCTCGAGCGCGTGGACGCAACGCGCGCGTGCGCAGTCTGGGGCACGAACCGCAAGCTCTCGGCCCCGCATGCCGCGCTCGCCAACGGTACGGCAGTTCAGGGCTTCGAGCTGGACGACGTGCACCGCGCCGGCGTGCTGCATGTGGGCGCCGTGGTGCTGCCCGCGCTCATCCCTGTCGTGGAGACGCGCGGCGGCATGACCGGGCGGGAATTCCTGACCGCGGCGATCGCCGGCTACGAGATCGGCCCCCGCGTGGGTCTGTGCATGGGGCCGCAGCACATCGCCTCGGGCTGGCATTCGGGCGCCACGCTCGGCGTCTTCTCCGCCGCCGCCGGGGCAGCCCGGGGACTGCGGCTCGATGCGGGCAAGACGGTCCACGCGCTCGGTATCGCAGGCACACAGGCAGCCGGCCTCATGGCCGCCCAATTCGGCGCAATGGTGAAGCGCATGCACGCGGGGCGCTCTTCGCAAAGCGGCCTTTATGGCGCGCTCCTCGCCGACTCGGGGTTCACGGGCATCGTCAACGTCCTGGAAAGCGAGTACGGCGGCTTCTGCACGACGCTGTCCCAATCCACCGACAAGTTCAACCTCAAGGAACTCACGGCCGGGTTCGGCGAGACCTGGCAGACGATGGGCATCGCGCTCAAGTTCTACGCCTGCGTCGGCACCAATCACACGACCCTGGATGCAATCCGCGACATGCAGGTCGAGCGCCGGTTCGGCGCTGCGGACCTGAAGCGCGTCGTCGTGCACGGCTCGCTCGTCACCGTGAACCATGTCGGCTGGAAGTACGTGCCGCAGGGCCTCACGTCGGCCCAGCTCAACATGCCCTACTGCGTCGCGACGTGGCTGCTGGAGGGCGACTGCTTCGTCGACCAGTTCACCGAGGACAAGGTCGCCGACCCGGCGCGCATGGCGCTCTCGGAAAAGGTCGAGGTGGTGCACGACCCCGAGATCACGGCGAAAGGCGCAAAGTACCGCCACATGGTGCGCGTCGAGGTGCATCTGAATGACGGCACGGTCATGAAACGCACCGTGGAAGCCGCGCGCGGCAGCGAGCAGAAGTTCGCGTCCGATGCCGAGATCATCGAGAAATTCGAGAAGCTGGCCGTAAAGGCGCTCCCGAAGGCGCAGGTTGGAAAGCTTCGAGACGCGATGCTCGGCCTTGAAAAGCTTGGGGACGCGACCGAAATCGCGCGCCTGCTTGTTCGGAATTAACCGCGGATAAACGCAGTTAAACACAGATGGATCGACGTAAACAACAAGAACTGTTGCGCCTTCGGCCTTCAAGCATATGGCTTAGGGCTGGTCCGCCGCGGATGGACACCGATAGAACCGAAACACGATGATTCCCTGGGTTTTGTATCAGCGTGTATCTGCGTTTAATGTTTTTTGTTTTCTGCGGATGGGTTCATGAGGGAGGCTACGCAGGACGCCGTATCACGCGTTGACGAGGACCGCCTGTGGCGGCGGCACCTCGAGATGGCAGAGATCGGCGCCATCCCTGGCAATGGCGTCAATCGCGCGGCGTTCTCCAGTGAGGATATTGCGGCGCGCAAACGGCTCATCGCCTGGGCGCGCTCACGCGGCTTCTCCGTGTCGGTGGACGACATCGGCAATCTGTTCGTGCGCCGGTCGGGCCTTGATGCTCGCGCGGCGCCGGTCATGACCGGCAGCCACATGGACAGCCAGCCGCGCGGGGGACGCTTCGACGGGATCTACGGCGTGCTCGCCGGCCTGGAAGCGCTCGAGGCGATCGACGCGGCCGGTGCGAAAACGCAGCGACCGATCGAGCTCGTCGCCTGGAGCAACGAGGAGGGCGGGCGCTTCGCGCCGTGCACGATGGGCTCGGCGGTTTTCAGCGGCGCCCGCCCGCTCGCCGAATTCCTGAATGTAAGGGACAACGAGGGCGTTGTTCTTCGTGACGCGTTGCGTACTACGCTTGCGGCCACGCCGGATGCCGCGCCGCATGCATTCGCCACGCCGGTGGCGGCCTATGTCGAGGCCCACATCGAGCAGGGCCCGCGCCTGGAGACGGAAGGCAAGACGATTGGCGTCGTAACCGGGATCCAGGGCCTGCGCTGGTTCGACGTCGAGGTGTTTGGCGAGAGCGCGCACGCTGGCACCACTCCGCTCAATGTGCGCCGGGACGCACTGTGCGAGGCGATCGCGATCATCAACGCGCTGCACGCGCTGACGCGAGACGGGGACGACGCGCTGCGCTTCACCGTCGGCCGCATGCTGGTCACGCCCAACTCGCCGAACTCCGTTGCGAGCCACGTTCTGTTTTCGGTCGACCTGCGCCATCCCGACCCGGCGACCATCGGCAGGCTAGGCGACGCTGTCGAGCCAACCGTGCGCGGCGCCGTCAGGCAGTGCGACGTCAAGGTAACGCCCACCCTTCGCGACGATCCATGCATGTTCGATTCCGGCGTGGCCGACGCGATCGAGCAGGCGGCTGCCGGGCTCGGCATTGCCAGCATGCGCATGCCCTCCGGCGCGAGCCACGATGCAATGTATCTGGCGCGTGTCTGCCCCACCGGCATGATCTTCGTGCCCTGCGAGCGCGGCGTGAGCCATAACGAGGCAGAGAATGCGAAGCCCGAGGACCTTGCCGCCGGCGCGCGGGTGCTCACGGCGACACTGATGGAACTCGCGAACCGTTGACATTGGATGGAATGACGGGAGGAGAAAATCATGGTGCAGGCAGTGGCGGGCGCGAAGGCGCTCAACGGGCGGCGCAGGGTGAGATCCAATGGAACGGGCGAGGAGCACTGGCGCACCGATTTCATCGGGCAGCGCGGCGAAGGCGTCGCGCGCGAGGAGCCGCAGGCCTTCCTCATCGAGATGAGCGCGAATGAGGTGATCGTCCCGCATTTCCACGAGGTCGACCAGTTCCAGGTATTCGTCGCTGGCTCGGGCAGCCTGGGACGGCACGCCGCCGCGGGGCCGCTCGCCGTTCACTACACCGATCATCACACCGGTTACGGGCCGATCAACGCCAGCGCGCAGGGCTTCTCCTATTTCACGCTGCGCGCGCGCACCGACCCGGGCGCCGTTTATCTCCACAAGCCCGGCTATCGCGAGCGCCTGAAGCCGTCGAAGAAGCGCCATGGCGTCGCCGACGGCATAGCCCTCAGCACCGAGCCTGTGCTGATGAGCCGCAAGGAAATCGCCGTCGAGAAACTGCTCGCCGATCTGGACGGAAGCGACGGCCTTGCCGCCACGCTCATGCGCATGGGGCCCGGGATGGTTACCGGCGGACCTGATCCCTCCGCCACCGGCGGCCAGCACTATCTGGTCGTCAACGGCAGCCTCGAGACTGGCAGTGAAGAATACGCGGCGTGGTCCACCGTCTTCGTCCCGGCAACCGATCCGGCGCTGGAGCTTCGCGCCGGGCCCAAAGGACTGGAAGTGCTACTGCTTCAATATCCCCGCCCGCAAACCCAGTAATGCGTGATGGGCGCCCCAAGGCAGCGGTCAGAAGCTGCGGTTAATTACCTGGATCTGAACGAAGCCCGATTCACGATTTACGATTCGCGAGCAAGGCCCGCTCACTCCGTGACCTCATCGCCGGGCTGCAGGCGATAGTCGAAAAGGGCCAGGAGCTCGCCCACGTCCGGAAGCTCATCCAGCGCCCACGCCTTGCGCAGTATCCCTCGAATGCGTCCGGGCGGAAGCACTTTGCGCGCCAGCCCCTGGAACTTTTTCTCGATCTCCTCGTCGCTCAGGGGCCGCTTCGCGTGCCCCTTGAAGTGGCGCGCTTCCGCAACCTGTTTGTTCCCGCCGCGCCCGGCCAACTCGATGCGGCAGCGCCATTCGTCGGGATGCGCCTTCGTGTAGGCCGGATCCTCGCGCATCGTCGTGCGCTCGAGCAGGCGCGCGATGCGCGGGTCGGCGATGCGCTCGTTCGAGAAGCTCGCCTCCGTGATGCCGCCGTCGAGAAACGCCGCAATCACACAGTACGGAATACTGTGATCGGCGGTCTCGCGCGTCGCCGGTCGCCATAGCGCATTCCTGCGGTCTGCATAGCGCTCGGCAACCCAGTAGGTATCGATCGCGATCGCCTCGATCTCGTCGGCCGCGACCTTGCCGTGCAATTCGAGCGCGACCGTGATCGGCGTCTGCGCGTGAATCACCGCCGGGAAGTATTTGATGTGCGTGCCGGTGATGCGGAAAGGCACTCCCCTGCCGCCGAAAGGCTGCCAGCGGAACTGGCCCAGCGCGCGCCATAGGCCCCACTTGCCCTCGACCGCCTCGCCCGGACCGGTCAGCCCTTCCCTGGCCAGCTCCGCCGCGAACACGCCGTTGCGGGCGGCGTTCGGCGCCGCGCAGCCCTTCCACATGGAGAGCTCCCCGGTGCGCGTCTGCTCCAGTGCCATGTTGGGAATTACAGCCAATGCGATGGCGTTGGCCATCTGTTCGCCTTTGAGCCCGAAAACCTTGGCCGCTCCCACAGCGCTCGCGATGACACCGTAGACCGAATGGTCCCACCCCTGGTCGCGCATGACGTTCTCGGCCAGATTGCAGAAGACCTCGTAGGCGAGCGTGGCCGCCGTGATGAGCGTGCGGCCGTCGGCGCGCGCCGCGTCAGCCGCTGCGATCACCGCGGCGAAAATGTCGCTGGGGTGACCTGCCGACTTTCCGAACGTCGCGTCATTGAAGTCCAGGTAACGCATTGCGACACCGTTTGCGAACGCTGCAAGCTCGGGCGTGGTGGGCTCCTGGGTGCCGAGTATCCGCGCCGGGGGATTACCGACCGCGCGCTGCGCGATGTCACGCGCAATCTCGACCGGGCGCGCATCGAACGCGCCGGTCGCGCAGCCCAGCGTGTCGATCAGCCGGCGCTTGCATTCGTGGACGGCCTCCCGCGGCAACGCTTCGTAACGCAGCCCGGAGGCGTATTCCGAGAGCTGTTCGATCATTGAATCCATTGTGCTGCCTCCGGCGAGTGACAAATGTTGAATTTTGAACGGTGAATCAGAAGGGCAGGACCCGGCCCGACTCGATGACATGATTTCATTCTGCATTCATCATCAAGTATTCAGCATTCGGCCGGACTCGACCGCGGTGGTGGCGGCGATTCTAGCATGGAGGAACATGCCGGCCGTCAGTGCAGCGCGAAGCGCGCTCGCCGCCTTGACCGTGCGGAGAACCGCGACTTAACATCGGGCGACACGGTCGGATCCACGCTAGGAGAGTGCCATGGCTTCCCTCAATCTCACGATGGTCTCGCCGCTTCCCGTCTATCTGGACGAGAGCGGCCCCCAGAGCAGGCTCGCGCCGCGCCCCGCGAGCCTCGACGGCAAGGTCGTCGGGTTGCTGCCCAACTGGCGGCCGTCGGCAGTGGAAATGCTGCGGGCGATCGGGAAGCTGCTCCAGGAGCGCTACAAGCTCAAGGAGCTCGTGATGGAGCAGCCTGTGCGCGAGCTCCCCATCCGCACCGGCAAGCTCCTCGATACGATGCGCGAGCAGCTCGACGGCCTCTCGCGCCGTGTGGACGTCGTCATCACCGCCACCGGCGACTGAGGGTCCTGCACGACGTGGTGTAGCCACGTCACGCCGGCCCTCGAAGAGCGCGGGGTACCCACGGTGATGGTCGTCACCGATACGTTCTCAAAGTTTGCGCGGCGCATGTCGTCCACGCAGGGCTGGCCCTATGTGATCATCGCCGAAACCGGGAACCCCATCCGGCAGCTCGAGCCCGAAGCGCTGCGCGTGCGGGCCGAAGCCATGATCGGCACGGTAATCGAGGGGCTGACGCTGCCGCCCGCAGAGATCGAATCTCGTCTGCAGAAGGTCGCTCGAGGCGAGATCCATCCCGAAGGCGTAGTGCGCTCCGCGGTCCCCGTCTAAACCCTACTTGGCCTTTAGCCGCAGATGAACGCAGATTTATTTATTCAGAAAACAGAAACTCGATTCACGATTCACGATTCACGATTCACGATAATTGGACCACCGGCCGCTAAACATTGATCGATGGCACAACCCCGGGTAGACATCAGTGGAGAATCCGTAGACGAGCTGCTGCTGCGCGCCTATGAGCATGCGTATGAGCAGGGCTGGACCGATGGCTTGCCGATCATCCCGGCCACGCCCGAGCGCGTGAAGCAGTTCGTCGCTGCCTCGGGCCGGGCAGCGGATGAACTGATCGGTCTGCTGCCCCCGCGCAAGGGACGCGCGACGGTGGAGGCGATCGCCGTCAGCGCCATCATGGCCGGGTGCCGACCGGAGTACATGCCTGTCGTCATCGCCGGGATCGAAGGCATGATCGATCCGAGCTACCCGCTCGAATTCATGCAGGTCACGACGAACCCCATGACGCCGTTTCTGCTCGTCAACGGCCCGATCCGTAAGAAGCTCGAGATCAATTTCGGCACCGGCTGCCTTGGGCCGGGTTGGCGCGCCAACGCCACCATTGGCCGCGCCATACGCCTCGTCATGATCAACATCGGGGGCGCCCTGCCCGGCGTCTATTCCAAGGTGAGCTTTGGTTCGCCGCTTCGCTACTCCTACATCTGCGGCGAGAACGAAGAGGAGAATCCGTGGACGCCGTTTCACGTCGATCGCGGCTTCAAGCCCGACGACAGCACGGTCACCGTCTTCAAGGCCTCGAACTTCTGCAATATCTCCGGTGGCGAGGGCGTGGGCCCGGAAGAAATCCTTCGCCAGATCGCGACCAACATGCCGCCCATGTATGGCGGCGGCGACGGCGTCCTGCTCCTGCTGGGGGTCAACCACGCGACGTCCCTTTCCGAGGCCGGCCTGTCGAAGCGCGACATACAACAACGGCTTTGGGAAATGGCGCGCGTTCCTGTCAGCCATTTCGCGGAGGGGTTCGCTTCGACGGAGCGCGCCGCCGGCCGCGGCGACGGCGAGACCGTCTGGCGCGCACGCAGTCCAGATGAGATTTATCTCGCGGTTGCCGGCGGCCCCGGTCCGCAGGACGTCTACATCGGCGCGGGCATGCCCCAGACGCGCGTGATCCGCGCGCTCTAGGAGGTGATGATTAATGGTGATGAATGAGACCGAGGGTTCGGTCCGCTCACCACTCACGACTAACGACTAACGACTCACCCCCGTGTTTTGATCAGTGCGGGCGCTCTCCCGCCAGCGTGACGCGATGCATGATCCGCCGGAACCCGTGGTAGTCATTGACAGGGTTGTGCTGGGCGCAGCGGTTGTCCCAGAACGCGAGCGAGCCCGGCTGCCAGCGGAAGCGGCAGGTGAATTCCGGCCGCACCTGGTGCTGGAACAGATACTCGAGCAAGGGCCGGCTCTCGTCCTCGCTCAGACCCTTGAAATGCGTCGTGTGGCCGATGTTGACGAAAAGCGCCTTGCGCCCGGTTTCCGGATGCGTGCGCACGACGGGATGCTCCCCGACAAGCACCTTCGACTCCAAACCCGCGGCGCGCAGCCGGTCTTCCCGGGTGCGCGACGCATCAGCCTTGAGCGAGCTGTTGACGCCGATCAGCCCGTCGAGGAGCTTCCGGTACGCGTCGGACAGGGTCTCGTACGCGAGATACTGGTTTGCGAAGAGCGTGTCCCCGCCGTACGGCGGGATCTCGATCGCGTAGAGCATGCTCGCCATCGGCGGGCGCTCGAGGTAAGTCGTGTCAGAATGCCAGATGCCGCCGAAATTGACGCGCTCGTGCTCGAGCTTGACGACCGGCGTGATGAGCGGGCACTCGGGCAGTCCTTTGAGCTGCGGGTACTCCATTGGCTCACCTAAGCGCCGCGCAAAGGCAAGCTGCGCCTGCGGCGTCAGCTTCTGGCCGTGAAAAAAGAGGACGAGATAGTCGAGAAACGCGCGACGGATCTCGGCGACCACGCTGTCCTCCAACGGACGCGAAATGTCCACGCCAGCGATTTCGGCGCCGAGAGCGCCCGCAACGGGCGCGACGTCAAGGTGCTTGTAGCGGCGTCTCTTATAGTCGTTCATCGATCCTCGAGTCTCAACGTTTTGGATCGGGGGAAAAAGCGCTTTCGCGCGCACGCAAGCGGCCCCTGTACAGCGACCGGAATATTAAGCTCCCTGTCCCGGAAGCGCTATCGCAACGCGCCAGAGGGCGACCGCCATCACGGTTGCGGCAACGACCAGGACCACGGCAAATGCCCTGAATGTTCGACCCCGGCGCAAGGCGTCCGGCCCAACCAGAATGGGGGTATCGCGAACGACGGCGCACCCCGGCGGTGGAAACCGTTGCGCCCCCGTCACCGCTCCGCCGAAACGCCAGAGATAAACGGCCACCCCGTAGAGCGGCACGGCCATGAGAATAGCCAGAACGCCCAGAGCAAGCTTGATACGGTCCGCCCTCGGTTCCGACGCCGAAACGAGCCATTCTTGCAGCGCGTCCCGGTAGTGGCCCAAGCCCAGAATCAGCAACGCCCCGACAACCACCCCGGCTGCGAGGACGACGGCGGCACGACGCCGCGCCCGCGGGTCGGCCTTCTGGATCTCAATTGCCTTAGGCATTCGGACGTCAGTCATGGCGAGCGTCGGCAATGCCGCCCCGCCACTATCAGAGCGGGCATCACGCCGGCGTGGTCATGAGTCCACGCCTCGTGTCGCTTGGCTTGAACACGGGAGCAACCCTCGAGAACTACCGCTCCTAGCTCTCGGAAAGAAAAATGATCTCGGGCCGTCCCGTGACACCGGAAGCGGTCATCCTGTTCCTGATTTCGACCGACGCGGCGAATGCCTTGGCCTTTGCCAGGTCCGATACTTCGAACAGAAGGATGACCTCGTGCGGCTCGTCGGCATTGCGCCACAGGTTCAGTTCTTTCAGTCCCGCCGCTCGTCGCGCACTCTCGTCCGCGTCAAATGCCGGTTTCCATTTGGAAAAATCCTTTACCGCATGGCGCACGAACATGTAAAACACTTTCTACCTCCTCTAACGGTCTGCAGCGCCGCAGCGCGGCTCGCGAATCCCGAACGGGTGATGAGTCCTGGTGATGAGACAGGGTGATGATGACGCGTGATGCGCGACATTTCCACCGTTATCATCGCCGTTTTTCGTTCTGCGTGCTCGTCATTACCGGAAGCGCACCGAGACGCGGGGATTTCCGGGCAGGCCTTCGTAGCGCACAGTGACGGCGAGCCCCGGCGTGGGCGGCATGGGCGCGGTGAACGACCCCAAGCTCAGCAAGTCGCCCGCCTTCAGCCGCGCGCCCGATTTCTCCAGGTCCCGCACCAGCCAGAGGACGGCGTTGAGGGGGTGTCCGAGAATCGCCGCGCCATTTGCGCGTGCGAGCTCCTTGCCGTGCTGATCCGTCATGAGAACCCGCATGTCCGCGAGCCGAGCCGCAAAGTCTTCTGTTGGCTCGACTGGTATCCCCCTGCCGACAACGCCGAGGCGCGCGCCGACGTTGATGAAGACGATGAGCGGCGCAGTAAGCTTTTCGCCCTCGGCCACGAACAGGTCGGGCAGCTCGATGAAAGGAACGACCAGCGAGAGCGACCGCAGCGCCTCGAGCTGGGTCCGGGCCTGGTGAATATCCGAATCCTTCACCACCACCAGCAGGTCCGCTTCGAGCACCGGCCGTGCGCCAAACCGCGCCGGCACTTCTTCTCCCTCCTCGAGCAACATTTTCTCCAACAGCATGCCGCGCAACGGCGCCGAGACACCGAATCGCTTCTGGACGGCCGGATTGGTGAGCCCCGCCTTGTAGCCGACGACGCGACCCAGTGCCGGCTCAAGCTTCTGCACCAGGCGCTGGCGGCCGCACTCGGCGTCGCTCATGGAAAGGTCGGCTTGCAACCCGCGAACCGCCTCTCCCGCCTCCCAGGCCCGGATCATGGCGCTAACCTTCTCGTGGCTCGGGCACATGGCGCTGGCCGGGAGCGGAGCTGCGAGTCCGGCAATCATGGCAAGCGCGCAAAGAATCGCTCGGCCGCGCGCAGCGCGAAGCTCATTCATCCCTCATCCCTCAAAATCTGACGGCGTCGCGGTACCAGTCGTTGATTTTCTCCCCCGTCCAGAACACGACTCCTTTGTGCTTCTTGAAGTAGCGCAGCATCTCGTCGAAGTAGCGGATCCGGTGCGCTGCACCGCTGATGTAGGGATGCACGCCGAAAGCGATCACGCGTGCGCCGGTCCGGCTCTCGCGGTAGATCTGGTCGAAAGCGTCGCGGGCGCGCTTGAGCATGACATCCGATTGGTGCTGATGGGTTAGCATGATCGCGATGTCGTTCAACTCGACCGAATACGGCACCGCGACGACCGGACCGTGCAGCGTCTTCACATAGAAGGGTTGATCGTCCATCACCCAATCGCCGAAGTACTTGAAACCGGCCTCCGCGATGTAATCGAGCGTGGCATAGGTCTGCCCCCGCCCCGGCCCGAGCCAGCCGGCAGGCGCCTTGCCGGTGTATTTTCGGATGACTTCAACGCACTGGCGCATTGTGGCGCGCTGGTCCTCGAGCTTGTGGATCGGCATCTGGACGTAGGAATGCGCCATGAACTCCCAGCCGGCATCGCGCGCGGCCTCCGCGATGCGCGGGCGGGTCTCGCATACACGCGCGTTGATCGCAAGGGTCGGCGTGATTCGGTGCCGCTGCAACGATTCCATCAGGCGCCAGATGCCGACGCGCATCCCGTATTCGTGCCAGCCCCAGTTCTGAATGTCCGGCACGATCGGCTGGCCGCCAGGCGGCATCGAGACGCCGCGCGGCATCGGGCGCGTGATCTCCCATTCCTCGACGTTGACGACCGGCCAGATCACGAGCCGCGCGCCGCGCGGGAGCTTGAGCGGCCGCCGGTCCACGATCGCCGAGTACTCGAACCGCTCGTGCGGCTTCATGGCCGTTTCTTCGTCTTTGGAGGGGTTAGCCAGACTGGGTTGTTGCTCATTCACGAGCATTTCTCCTTAAAAACATGCTTCCCGATGACATTTTTCGGCGACAGCATATTCGGCTTTTGAAATGGCCTGAGTTGAAGATCGCACCCGAGGCCCCAATCTCGTAGCATACTGATCGCTACTCGGGAGAACAACGATGTCCCGGTTTCTGGGGCTATATTTGATTGTGCTGATGAGCGCGTGGACCCTCACCGTCCCGCACGCTGCCCATGGTCAGCCACAACCCTCTTCGCGGGCGCTTCCCACCCTCGCCCCGGTCGTCAGCAAGGTAACACCCGCCGTCGTGAACATCTCCGTCATCACCCGCTCGCCGATCGAGGACAATCCGCTCTTTCAGGATCCGTTTTTCCGCCGCTTTTTCAATCTCCCGGACCGCCCCCAGCGGCAGGAGCAGTCAGTCGGCTCGGGCGTGATTGTGGACGCGGCGCGTGGCTACGTGCTCACCAACAATCACGTCGTCAGGGAAGCCGAGAAAATCATCGTCATACTCGAGGACCGTCGCCAGTTCGAGGCGAAGCTCGTGGGAACCGACCCCGGAACCGATGTCGCGGTGCTGCAGATCCAGGCGCAGGGGCTGTCCGCGCTCCCCTTCGGAGATTCCGACCAGCTGGAGATTGGAGATTACGTCATCGCAATCGGCAACCCGTTTGGCATCGGGCAAACCGTGACATCGGGCATCGTAAGCGCGCTGGGCCGCACCGGCTTGACGCCGGAGGGCTACGAGGACTTTATCCAGACCGATGCCTCGATCAATCCGGGCAACTCGGGCGGGGCACTGGTCAACCTGCGCGGCGAGCTGATCGGCATCAACTCGGCGATCATCGGCCCCTCGGGCGGCAACGTGGGGATCGGATTCGCGGTTCCTTCGAACATGGCGCGCGGAGTCATGAGCCAGATCACTCGCTTCGGCGAGGTGCGTCGCGGGCGCCTCGGCATCACGATGACCGACTTAACGCCCGCTCTCGCCAGGGAGTTCGGGGTCTCCGCACGCACCGGCGCAGCGATCACCGCGGTTCAGCCGGGCTCACCTGCTGAAAAAGCGGGGCTACGCAAGCACGACGTCATTCTCGCGCTGAATGGGCGGCCAATACGCAGCTCCGGCTCGCTGCGTGCGCGGCTCGGGTTGACGCCTGTCGGCGAGGAAATCGAGCTTCGGATCGCTCGCGGGGATGATGAGCTCACCATTCGCACGCGCATCGCCGCACCACAGGCGCTCGCCGGCGTGGAAGGGCGCGTCCTGCAGCAGCTGCCGGGCCTGGCTGTGGTGGAAATCGAGCGTGGCAGCCCGCTCTTTGAGCGCCTGCAGGGCGGGGGGCTCGTGGTGACGGCAGTGAAGCGAGGCAGCCGCGCGCACCAGGTGGGGTTCCGGCAGGGCGATATCATCTATGCCGTCAACCGCCGGCGCGTGCAAACCATCGCTGACTTCCAGGGCCTCATCGGGCGGGCGCGCAATGGTTTCGCGGTTTCGCTGCTGCGCGGCGACTTCCAGGTCACCATCATCGTGCGATAGCCGGCACTGCCGGCAGCGGAGATGGATCGCATGAACGGCGTACGTGCTTTCCGGCATCGAGTGCTCAATACGCTGCACACCGTGCTGCTGCTCGCCGCCATTACGGCGCTGGCGGGCTTTCTGGGATTTTGGCTGCTCGGCGAAGAAGGCGTCGTCTGGGCCGCGCTAATTGCCGTCATCGCTCTCGTCTTCAGCCCGCGGGTATCGCCGCGCTGGGTGATGCGCGCATCAGGTGCACGCGAGCTCAGTCCGTGGCAGGCGCCCGCGCTCCACCGCGTGCTTGCGCTTCTCGCAGAGCGCGCCGGGCTCGCGCGGGCACCCCGCCTCTACTACCTGCCAACGCGCGTTTTGAATGCTTTTGCGACGGGCAGCATCCGCGACTCTGCGGTCACCGTGACCGACGGACTGCTGCGCGCCATGACCCTGCGCGAGCTTGCCGGCGTCCTCGCGCACGAGATCGCGCATGTTCGCGGTCACGACCTCTGGGTGATGAACCTCGCGGACGTTGTCGGCCGGCTCACCGCGTTGCTGTCTATGGTCGGCCAAGCACTGCTCATCGTGATGCTTCCGCTGAGCATTCTGCGCGGCTACGAGCTGCCGCTTCTGCCGATCCTGGCATTGATTTTTGCACCAACAGTCTCTCTGCTCCTCCAGCTCGCGCTCTCGCGCACGCGTGAATATCACGCTGATGTCGTGGCTGCGGAACTCACCGGCGACCCGGCCGGCCTCGCGCTGGCGCTCGAAAAGCTGGAGCACCTGCAGGGCGGGTGGATGGAGCGGATGTTCATGGCGGGCGGGCGCATGCCCCACTGGCTCCGCACCCACCCGCGGACGCAGGAACGCGTCCGCCGCCTGCTGGAACTGCGCCCCGGCAGGCCGCCATTGCCTCAGATAGCGATGCCGACGGAACCCGACCAATTTTTCGAGCTGCCAGTGATCACCCGCCGGCCATCCTGGCACTGGCACGGCCTGTGGCACTAGAGGCCGTAAGCGGTGAGTGGTAAATGGCGCCTGGTAACCGGTGAATGGAAAAACGAACCAGCACTCGTCCCCGGCCTCTGGTCACGGGTCACGGTATTACCTGGCCGCCTGCCGCACGACGTCGAGGGCGAGTTTCACCTGCTCTCCGCCTTTGCTGGCCGCGGTCTTCTGCACCCGCGCCGCAGGGACGGCAAGCGTCTTCACCAGATGATCGGAGACATTTTGCGCGCGGGCCTGCGCGATCTTGAGCAGTGCCTCCTCAGTAATCTGCGCGCTGTCGGTCAGCCGCTTCAGCACAGCCTCGTAGAATTGCACGTCGGTGCTGGGCTTGCCTGCAGCCGCCAGCAGGGCGTTGACTCGGCTCACTGGCTTGCCGCGTTCTTTTCCGAAATCCAACGCGAACTGCGTCAGCACCTTCGCGGCGTTGCGCTCGACGAACACTGCCTCGAGCGCGCGCTGCGTCTTCGCCTCCGCAGGGTTGACAGGAACGACCGGCTCGCCCGGTGCAACAGGTCGACCCAGCTTCAAGGCGACGGCAGTAGCGACGTCGCGCTGCCTCAAGGCAGCGCCGTCTTTCTCGCCGTACTGCCCTTCCAGGACGAGTTTGAGCTGCGGCCGCTTGCCGAGCGCAGTCGCAACGCGCTTGAGTTTCTCGCGTTCCGCCGGTAACAGCGCGTCCGCTCCCGGCTCGAAGCCGAGGCTGTCCAGGTTCTCGCCACCTCCGCCAAGTAATCCGCCCAGCGCGCGGAACGGCGCGGTCACGATGCCCTTGATGAGCGTTCCGAGCGCCTGCCCGATCAGATGGCCGTAGTCGAACTTCGGATCTTCCATGTTGCCGCTCACCGGCACCGCGACATTGATCTTTCCCTCGGAATCGGTGAGGAGCGCCACCGCGAGATCGAGCGGGAGGTCGAGCGCGCCCGGCGACTTGACCGGCTCTCCGAGCGTGAACTGCTCCAGCAAAATCTTGTTGTCGCCGGCGAGCCGGCTGTTCTCGATCTTGTAACGCAGGTCGAGCGTGAGTTGCCCAGTGGCAATCTTGCGGCCCGCGAAGGTCACACTGTACGGAGAGAGCGGTGGCATCGAGACCTTGCGGAAGGCAACCCCAAGGTCCATGAACGCCTTGGGCGCAAATGGATTGAGGCTTCCCTCGACTTGCGCTCTGCCAGACTCGCCGACACGGCCCTGGAGCTTTACCACCGCTCGGCTGGCGGAAGCGGACGAGATGCCTGCCACCGAGCCGAGCAGCTCTTCCACCTTGGCGGCAAACGGCAAAACCAGACTCAGGTCCGCGAAATCGACCACGCCCTTTTCGACGACGACCGCCCCAACGGCAATTTCGCTTGGAGCCCGGGAAGATGGCGGCCTAGAGGACGGCTTCTCGGCCGTCTTGCGCTCCTCCTCGGGAGATGGCGGGGCGTCCCGGTTTTGCTGCTTTGGCGCCGGCTCCAGCACCTTTGCCAGGTTGAGGCTGCGGTCCTTGAAGATCACGATCTTCGTGCCCGGCTCGACGAGCCTCACTTCCTCCACGTCGAGCTTGCCTGGATCAAGCCTGAAGCTCACGCCTTTTGCCGCGAGCGACTTCCACTCGACCAGGCGCTCGCCGCTGCTCGCTTCATTGAGCAGCAAACCGCCGACATCGAGCGCCCCCGTCACCTGCAGGTTGGGGCGGGCCTTGCCCGCCTGGTACGAAATTTTCGCGGTCGAGGAAACCACGCCGGATTCGAGGCGCAATGCGCTATACCGCGCCACCAGCGGCTGCAGCGGTTTTAGATTGAAGCGCTCGATTTTCGCGGAGGCCGTAATGTGCTCGCCGCCGGCGCCGACTTCCCCCGTCGCCCGCGCGCTTCCGCCCTGCGCGATACGGGCCTGCGCGTCAAACTGAATGGGGGTCTTGCCATCGCTGCGGATGTTCTTTACCGCGGCAGTAACGCCCTCGAGGTCGAATGCGATCGCGTCCTCGAAGCCCTGGTCAAGGAGAGCGACCCGCACGCCCTCGATGTCGAGGGCATCGAGGTCAAAACGCCATCCTTGCCCCTTCTCGCGCGCCCGCTCAAGGGCCGCCTCGAGCTCGCGCGCCACCTTGGCGGTCTTCGAAGCGGAAACCACTTCAACGATCCGCACGTTACCTTTACCGTCACGCGAGACCTTGACCATGCCTCCCTTAATGGCTACGTGCTTGACGGCAAAGCTTGTCTTCCTGAGGTCAAGAGCGCCGCCCGCAAGGGCGAGCTGATCGAGCACGACAAGCGGCTCATCCACGCCGGTTTCACGCCACTTCACGCCCGACAGCGTGATCGCGAGGTCGCTCATCGCGACCTGTGTTTCAGTTGCGCCCGCCTCCAGCACGGCGGTAACGCTGGCTTGCGCCCTTTCGCTGCTGACTGCAAGCGGTATGGCGCGGCTTTTGTCGGCGTAGTGCAAAGCCACATCCGCAATGCGAACCGAGTCGAGCTTTACTTTCCACGGTTTTCCTTGCCCCGCAGTGTCGGCAGACGGGTCGGAAGCGCTTGAGGTTTTGACGAGTTTCTGCCAGTTGAGCCGACCGTCCGTATCGACATCGACGACAGCACTGCCGCCGCGCACCGCTATCTCGGGAAGGGTGACTGCCCGGGCACCGAGATCGAACCGCCCGCCGGACGCCTCGATCACATCAAGCGCCAGGATCGGATCCTGGGCTCCGGCTGGCGTCAGCCCAATGCCCTTCGCGTTGACACGAATGTCCTCGACTACGAGTTGCAGCATCTCCTTTGCGTACGAGAATCGATAGCGGGCGCTGACATCGACTGCGCCCTTCGGCTCGGAAAGATGAGTCTCGTCGCGCAGGAAGCGCCAAACCGTCTCGGGCCTGCCGCCCTTCAGGTGAATTTCGCCGCTCGAGAAAATCGGGTGCAGCGACATCTCGCCGCTCCAGCTCAGAACGCCGCCACCCGGCAATTGCGCGCGGATCACGTGCGGTCCGCGACGCTCGGGCAGCGTGGAAATGCCACGTAACTCCAGGTTGATCGGCTTCAGAGTGGCACTGGCGTGCGTCGGATCGGAGTGGTCGCTGAACGTGACGGCCGCCCCGCTCAAGGCGATGTGCTGAAACAGCACCCGGGGCGGGGGCTGATCATCTGAACTGCCCCCTCCCCCCGTGCTCTCGGGTTTCAGAAAGCTCTCGGCCAGCAGTGCGAGGTTCAGCCTGCCGTCGGGCCGGAGCTCGACGTTCAGGTCGAGACCCTCGATGGCGATGCGCGAAAACGTCCATGCCCAACGCACCACGCTCGAGAGCTCGAAATCCACCAAAAGACGCTTGAACCCGACGATGGGCGTTCCGTTGTTCTCAGCCAGGGCAAGATCCCTTGCGTCGAGCTTCAGAAGAAAAGGATGGAAGCGGACCTTGCCGACGGTGGCCTTGCGCTGAAGGTGCTCCGCGGCGTAGTCGGGAACCGCCCGCTCGATGAGCCGCGGCACAACGAGGAAGCCCAGGACCGCGTACAACCCAACCGCCGCGAGCAAAATCGCGAGCGATCTTGCGTACGGAATTTTCCTGAAAATGCCGCTCATGATGCCGTGTGACGCATCGGAGTCTATTCGGGGAAGTGCACCGCCACTGCGAAGGAGCTTCGACTAAGAATATACGCCAATCGACTCCAGCGGGGCAATTAATCGATCGACACGGCGCGAGCGCACCGCCGCGCGCCGATCGTTGGCCGCACGCCGTCGCCAGAGCGAGAACGGAATTGCACGGCAACGCCGAAAAAATCGGCCGGCTCGTGCGCCCGCTTGAACCGGCGATCGTCTTGGCCGCCCTTTCCGAACCACACTATCGAGACGCTCCTCCCGCAGTCCCCTGCAACTGAACTCGGTCCGGCAGACTCTTGTAGTGCCGCGCGATCAGGCGCGGGAGCGTGAACCACGCCTTGCCCTTGCGCCTCAGCATGTGCCGCAGCGCGCGGCGCAGGTGCACGATGCGAAACGGCTGGCCCATGATGAAGGTGTGAATCGAGATCGCGAAAACCAGCGGCATCTCCGTCGACTTGCGCAGCAGCTCATCGAAGTTGTCCACGAGCATGTCCGCATACTCCGCAGCAGTGTGCCGGCGGTAAACCACGGCAGGTTGATCGTTGAGCTCGATCGGGTACGGCACCGCGAGCAGTGGGCCGCTGGCCGACCCGACCCAAAACGGTTGCTCGTCACAAATGCCCCAGTCGAGAATGTAGGAATAGCCGGCCTCCGCGAGCAAATCAGTGGTAGCGAGGCTCGGCGTGAGATAGGGGCTCAGCCACCCTTCCGGCTTGACGCCGTCCGCTTTCGTCATGGTCCCGGTGACCTCGCGAATCATGCGCCGTTCCTCGTCCGGCGACATCTCGATCTGGCGCTCTGCGTTCGAGCGTCCGTGCCCGATCATCTCGTCACCGCGCTTGCGGTGCGCGGCGATGAGCTGTGGGCAGTGCTGATAGTTTTCCGTGTTCGTGATGACGCCAACCGGCAGCTTCAGCTCATCAAAGAGGTCAATCAGCCGCCAGCCGCCGACGCGATTGCCGTACTCCCGCCACAGCCAGCTGCGCTGGCTCCAGGGCCGGGTCTCGCGATCAAGGTCCACGCCGACGGGCTCCCCGAACGGAAAATGCTCGATGTTGACGGCAATGTAGACGGCGAGACGCCTGCCCCGCGGCCAGGAATAGGACGGGCGCAGGTTGATCCCGGAATAGCCGAAACGTCCATGGGACTTGAGCATCGTTCTCCTCCGCCGGTAACCTCCAGGTCCTCAGGATAGCGCACCCATCCGTCAAGCGCTGGAGTCAAAAAAAGCCCCGCCGAAGCGGGGCCTTGTTGTTATTGAGCGCTCCGCGCTCAATAGTCCATTTCACCCATTCCGCCGTGCGCGTGGCCCGCTTGCGCCTTCTCTTCCTTCGGCGCTTCGGCCACCATCGCATCGGTCGTCAGGATAAGGCCCGCAACCGAAGCCGCGTTCTGCAGCGCGACGCGGGTGACCTTGGTCGGGTCGATAACGCCCATCTCCACCAAATCGCCATACTCTTCGGTCTGTGCGTTGTAACCAAAGTTGCCCTTGCCCTCCCGCACCTTGTTCACCACGACCGAGGCTTCGATACCGCCGTTGGCCGCGATCCAGCGCAGCGGCTCTTCCAGCGCGCGCATCACGATCTTTACGCCGGCGTCCTGGTCGTGGCTGTCGACCTTGGTTTTAACGTTGGCACGCGCGCGGATATAAGCAACACCCCCGCCCGGCACGATGCCTTCCTCGACCGCGGCGCGGGTGGCGTGAAGCGCATCTTCCACGCGCGCCTTCTTCTCCTTCATCTCGACCTCGGTCGCAGCGCCCACCTTGATCAGCGCCACACCGCCGGCCAGCTTCGCCACGCGCTCCTGCAGCTTCTCGCGGTCATAGTCGCTGGTGGTTTCCTCGATCTGCTGGCGGATCGACTTGATGCGGTCCTCGATCTGGCTCCGCTCTCCTGCACCGTCTATGAGAGTGGTGTTTTCCTTCTGCAACTCGATGCGCTTGGCCTGGCCGAGATCCTTCAATGTGACGTTTTCGAGCTTGAGGCCAAGCTCATCCGCGATGACCGTGCCACCGGTAAGAATCGCCATGTCTTCCAGCATTGCCTTCCGGCGGTCGCCGAAGCCCGGCGCCTTGACCGCGCAAGTTTTCAAGATACCGCGGATGTTGTTCACCACCAGCGTCGCCAGCGCCTCGCCTTCCACGTCCTCGGCCACGATCAGCAGCGGCTTTCCGGCCTTCGCGACCTGCTCCAGCACCGGCAGCAGATCCCGGATGTTCGAGATCTTCTTGTCGTGGAAGAGAATATAGGCGTCTTCCAGAACGGCGATCTGCTTCTCGGCGTTGTTGATGAAGTAGGGCGGCTCGTTCTGCAGGCTCTTGCCGTCCTCGACCGTGATCACCCCTTCCTTGCCCACCTTGTCCATCGCGTCCGCAATGATCTTGCCAATCTGCTCGTCCGCATTGGCCGAGATCGCGCCCACCTGCGCAATCTCCTTGCTCGTCGTGCACGGCTTCGAGATCTTCTTCAGCTGCTCCACCACCGCATCGACCGCCTTGTCGATGCCGCGCTTCAGATCCATCGGGTTCATCCCCGCCGCCACAAACTTCATGCCCTCCTGCACGATCGACTGCGCCAGTACCGTCGCCGTCGTCGTGCCGTCACCGGCCACGTCCGAGGTCTTGGAGGCCACTTCCTTCAGCATCTGCGCCCCCATGTTCTCGAACTTGTCCTTCAGCTCGATCTCCTTCGCCACCGAAACCCCGTCCTTGGTCACCGTCGGCGCCCCAAACGAGCGCTCCAGCACCACGTTGCGCCCCTTCGGCCCCAGCGTCACCTTCACCGCGTCGGCCAGAATATTGGCGCCAGCAACAATGCGATGCCGCGCCGCGTCATGAAATCTAACTTCCTTGGCTGCCATGATTTGCTATCTCCTGATGACTACTTGCCTTCGATCACACCCATGACGTCTTCTTCGCGCATCACGAGCAGCTCTTCACCCTGAACTTTCACCGTCTGCCCGGAGTACTTGCCGAACAGGATCTTGTCGCCGGCCTTGACATCAAGCGGGCGCACTTTGCCCTCTTCGCTCACCTTGCCTTTGCCCACGGCAATGACCTCACCCTGATCGGGCTTCTCGGCCGCCGTGTCGGGAATGACGATGCCGGACGCCGTCTTGCGCTCCTCTTCCAACCGCTTGACGATAAGACGGTCGTGCAACGGACGAATCTTCATAGCGAGTGCCTCCTAAACAAATTGCTTTCAGAAATAAGGGGTTTACCGTTAGCAGGAACCGCTAACTGCCGTGTTAATTGGGGCGGGCTGCGGATTTTCAAGCCCCCCTACGCCGCAGGCCTGGCAGCGGGTCAAGCCAAGCCCGAGAGAGAAGCCCACGCGCCCCTTGGGCGGCTTCACCCCTGCGAAGCGGCGCAGGCCGGCCGCATCCCCCGCCCTGATCGACTGACTGGTCCCGCGGGATCGATGCGTATGCCTTATACTCCGCGTTCTTTCTGCAGTCACGAATTTGGTCTTAACGCCGGGAGGACCCATGAAAATCAAGGCAAACGGCATCGACATCAATTACGAGATCGAGGGCGAGGGTCCGTGGGTCACGATGAGCCATTCGCTCGCCTGCAATCTGCATATGTGGGACGATCAGATGGCCGTTCTCACGAAGAAATACAAGGTGCTGCGCTTCGATACCCGCGGCCACGGGCAGTCGGACGCCCCTGCCGGCGAGTACACCCTCGAGCAGATGGCCGACGACGCGAAAGCCCTGCTCGACGCACTTCAGATCCGGCAGACGCACTGGGTAGGTCTTTCGATGGGCGGGATGATCGCGCAGGCTTTTGTGCTCAAGTATCCCGGCGTCTTTCAGAGCATGGTGCTCGCAGATACGACCAGCCGCCGCCCGCCCGACGCGGCCAAGATGTGGGGCGACCGCGTTACCGCGGCCAAGGAAAAAGGCATGGCCGCGCTTGTGGAACCCACGCTCGCGCGCTGGTTTACCGAGCCATACCGCAATACGCGCAAGGATGTAATGGAGCGTATCGCGAAGGACATCCGCAGTACTCCCGTCGCCGGTTTCGCCGGTTGCTGCCAGGCCATCTCGAAAGTCGATTACCTCGACCGCCTGAAGGACATCAAGGTCCCCTCGCTCATCATGGTCGGCGAGCACGATCACGGCACGCCACCGGAGGCAGCACGCGCGATTCAGCAGAATCTGGCCGGATCGGACCTGAAGATCATCCCATCCGCGGCGCACCTGTCCAACATCGAGCAAGCGCAGATTTTCAATGACGCGATGATGAGCTTCCTCGACCGCGTCTCCAAGCTCACCTAGGCTGCGCGCGCACTGCTGCGGTGGGTGTAGACGCTGCCGGAGAGCAGCAGCATCGAGATCGATGCGAACACGGGAACAAAGCCCAGCGCCGTCCCAATGGCTCCGAAGACGACGGGCACCACCAAGTGCACCACATTGTTGAACATGACCCGCACGCCAGCGCCTTCCGATTGACGGCCCGCCGGGGTGAGGCTGTAGATCAGGGATCCGGAAATCGGCTGGCCGCAGCCGCACCCCAATCCGAGCACGAACGCGACTGCCGCAAGCAGGAACGGGTTTTCGAGAAGGGGAAAGAGGATAAACGTGAGAGCGCCGACCCCGATGGCATAGATCAGAATGTCGGTCTCGGCGAACCGGCGCACGAGATAGGGCAACACGACGCGGATTGCGAAAACGCCCCCGGCAAAAGTGCCCACGATGATCCCGATCGTCGAGGCCGAGAGCCCGATGGCGTGGCCGTAGATCGGAAAGTAGAGTTGGTACAGATCGAACGCAGCGGAGATGAGGCCGCTCGCGATGAAGCTGGTGCGCAGCTTGGGAATGCGCAGCAGGTCGAGCGCGTTCCTTTTTTCTACCCCTCCCTTCGTTCCCGCGGTCGCCTTTGGCAGGAAATCAGGCCTGAGCCACAGCAGCAGCGCCGGCACGATCGTGCACAGGGCGAGTGCCAGGTACGCCGGGACGTGCCCGAGGTAATCGATTGAGAATCCGGCAATGAGCGGCCCGCACAGCGCGGCGAGGGAGAACCCGATGCTCACCCAGGTGTAGTTGCGCACGCGGTTCTCGGCGCCGCCAATGGCGCCCGCCGTGCCGTGCACGGCGACAAAGAAGAACTGGAAGGATGTGCCAAGAACGACGGCAGAAACATAAAGCGTCGTCAGCCCCGGGAAGAAGTAGGGCAGAAGCAGCCCTGCACCCGTGCCCACGGTTCCCGCGAGCATGGGCAAGCGCGGACCAACGCGGTCCACCAGCTGACCGGCATAAATCGCAAGGAACATCGGGCACAGCGCATAGAGTCCGATGATGATTCCCACCACGAACTGTCCTGCCCCCAATTCGAGTGCGTAGAGCGGCATCAGCACCCGGCTTCCGGAAAAGCCGGCATGATTCAGCACGCAAAGCAACGTTACGAGGTAAATCGCCATCCGAGAGGGCGCGAACCGCGGGGCAGCGCGGGCGCACCGGGAGTAAAACGCAGACGCTCATTCTACCGCGCCCGAGGAATGACAGGCCATGTATTCCGTATAGTGGTCATCGATGCGCTGCAAAATACTCGTGCACCAGCTCCGGGTGACCAAGATATGGACGACGCTTACGGCCGGGACAAAACACCCCCGGCGTCGCGTTCGAAGAACCGTCTGGGGAGAACCGCATTGCTCTGCATCCGCACGATCACTGAGGCCGTATATGTGAGTGGAGTCGTGATTTTGACCGCACTCACTTAACCAAACGGAGATGATGATGTTGAAGAAGATCACTTATGCCATGCTCGTTGGCGGATTGTTGCTGGCCCCGATCGGAGCCTCTGCGAACAATCCGTACCCCGATCAGTCGGACTCACTCGACTATGGGATTCAGGTCGCCAAGGCGGACAGCCGCAGCCCTTTCCCGTCCGAGTCGGATGTCGTGGACTATGGCGTCCCCATCGCGAGCAATCCTTTCCCGGCGGAGTCTGATGTCCTCGATTACGGTGCGCGGCTTGCGAAGACAGACAGCCGCAGCCCCTTCCCGGCCGAATCTGATGTCGTCGATTACGGGATTCGCGTGGCGGTCTAAGGCGGAAAAAACGCGACCAATGCAATTCGAATCGGAACCGCAAAAAAACCCCGCCTCGGCGGGGTTTTTCTTCTACTTCTGTCGACTCGGCGCACCCAACGCAATAAAACGCGCGCTCACCGCGGGCAAGACCTGTTACGGCTTTGCCTCTGGTTAAAGGGGCTTTGCCTGCCCCGGAACAGTTAGATAGTGCACGGAAAATAACTCGCGGGCGTCGGTCCAGCACGAATGTGCCACGAAACCCGCTGTTCGTGCCAGGTCCTGAAATTCGGCGATCGAGTACTTGTAGGAATTTTCGGTGTGAATGGTCTCTCCCTTGCGAAACGTGAATGTTCGATCGGAGATCACCACCTGCTGGTCGCGCAGACTTTCCAAATGCATCTCGATGCGGCCCGCTTCCGCGTTGTAGAAGGCACGGTGGCGGAATCCGGCAAGGTCGATGTTCGCACCCAGCTCACGGTTGATGCGCACGAGCAGATTCACGTTGAACTGTGCGGTAACGCCCTGGGCGTCGTCGTAGGCGGCGCGCAGCATCGCGGGGTCTTTCTTGAGATCGACCCCGACCAGCATGGCGCCACCCGGCCGGAGGATCGTGCAGGCACCCCTGAGGAAGGCCAGGGCTTCGGGCACCGTGAAGTTGCCGATGGTCGAACCCGGAAAGTAGATGACACGCCGGTTTTCCCGTAATCGCTCAAGGCCGGGTAGCGCAAAGGGGCGCGAATAATCGGCGCAAACCGCGATGACAGCGATGTCGGGAAAGGCGCGGGCAAGCTCGTTCGAACAGTCCGCCAACTGCGGGCCTGCGATATCGATCGGCACGTAGGCCGCGGGAGCGAGCGCCTCCAACAGAATGCGGGTCTTGCGGCCACTGCCACTGCCGTACTCGATCAGAACGCAGCCCGGCCCGAGTTGCTGCGCCATCTCGCTTGCGTTGTCCTGCATCAGCGCGACCTCGGTGCGTGTCGGATAGTACTCGGGCAGCTCGCAGATCGCCTCGAACAGCTGCGATCCACGTTCGTCGTAGAAAAACTTCGGGGAAAGGGACTTCTGGGCCCGGGACAGACCGGCAATCACTTCCTGACGGAAATCGCCGGCATCCGGGGCAAGGTCATGATAGGACACGCGTGAGGCGCTGCCTCGCACCATCGATGGTCTCTCCTCGGCACGAGCCGGAGATGGTTCGCCGGCCCTTTGTTATATGGACGGCGTCCAGGACGCCGGATGCCGCGCTACCGGTCAGCTGCCGGCAGAGTTAAGCGACAGGTTACTGCGCTCCATCCATCTTCTGATGCGGTTCGCGTCCCCGATTCGGGTGAGCTTGCCCCATGAGTCGAGCAGCACGATGATAACCGGCTTCGCGGCAATCGTGGCCTGAAGCACCAGGCAGCGCCCGGCTTCGCTGATGTAGCCAGTCTTGGAAAGGCCGATCGTCCAATCCGGGTTTTTCACCAAACGGTTGGAATTTGTGTAATGCAGTTTCTGACCGCTGAACAATGTGACGGTGTACTCGGAATCAGTGGTGAATTCGCGGATAACGGGATAGCCGTGCGCCGCCCGCACGAGCCGCGCGAGGTTCTCCGCCGTCGAGACATTGGCACTCGAGAGGCCCGTCCCGTCCACAAACTCGGTATTCCACATGCCGAGCTGGGTCGCTTTGCGGTTCATTGCCGCCACGAACACGCTCCGGCCTCCCGGGTACGCGCGGCTCAAGGCGGCGGCAGCCCGGTTTTCCGACGACATCAATGCCAACCTCAGCAGGTCACCACGCGTGAGCATGGCGCCGACGTGCAGACGCGACCGCGTGCCCTTGATCTTGTCGACGTCGTCCTTGGTGATCACCACCATCTCGCTCAGCGGAAGCTGGGCGTCGAGCGCCACCATCGCAGTCATGAGCTTGGTGAGTGATGCGATCGGGACTACCGCATCGATGTTCTTCGCGTAGAGCACCCCATCGCCGTCCTGATCGAGCACGAGCGCAGCGGACGACTTAAGGTTGAGCGTCGCCGGGCGCACGGCGACCTGAGGCTTCTGGGCATAGGCAGCCGAACACACCGCCAGACCCAGCGTAACGGCAACGATTAGTGGCTTCAGGCTACCCTCCCCCTGTGCAACCCGCGGCAGGGCCGCGATTCCAAATGCAGAATTATGTACGAAAATACAGGGTTAGCGTCAAGTTATCAACCAATTTTTTAACAATAAAGGGGGCGGGTGGGGACCGGGAGCCCGGCAAACCCCTCAAAAAAAACTCCGCGCGGGACAGTGTGGGTTGTCCCGGCGGAGATGAAAGAGGCCACGCAACCACCCGCTCAGCACGGGTCATTGCAAATGCCAGGCCTCCGAGGAGGACGGTTCAAACAGCTGAGTCTGGCAAGACGTGAACCTCTCGCGCCTCGCCCTGAATGGCGACACATTAGCGCCCCAGGCTTACGACAAACTTACAAACCGCACCCTTTCCCCGGCGGCGAGCAACTCGCGTGTCGGGAGTTGCGGACGAACCGCAGCAGAGGGTTTCCGCACGAGCACGTCTCCGAGGAACATCCGACCCCGCCTCGAGAAATTCACGAGCATCGGCACGAAGCAACGGTGGCGCACTGCGCTACACTTATCGTCTCTGGAATTCCAGGAAAACCAGCTATGCGCATTCTGATTGTCGAAGACGACCCCGTCCTTGCTGACGGTCTCACGCGTTCGCTGCGCCAGACCGACTTTGCAGTCGACTGCGTGAGCGATGGCGCCCAGGCCGATCACGTCCTGGCCAGCCAGAACTACGATCTCGTGATCCTCGACCTGGGTCTGCCCAAAATCGAAGGGTTCGAAATCCTGCGTCGCCTGCGCCGGCGCGGTTCACGCGTGCCGGTTCTCATCCTCACGGCACGGGACGTGCTCGAGGACCGCGTCAAAGGGCTCGATCTCGGCGCCGACGATTACCTGACCAAACCCTTCGACCTTCCCGAGCTCGAGGCGCGGGTGCGGGCGCTGATCCGGCGCGGGCAGTCCGGCGGCAGCTCGGTCCTGTCCTGCGGGCCGCTCACGCTCGACACCAGCGGCCGACGCGCGATGCTGCATGGCGAACCCATCGAGCTCTCGGCGCGCGAGCTCGGGGTCCTCGAAGCGCTGATGATGCGCAGCGGCCGCGTGGTCAACAAGGAGCAGCTCGCCGAGCAGCTTTACGGCTGGGATGAAGAAGTCGGCGCGAACGCCATCGAAGTCTACGTCCACCGGCTGCGCAAGAAAGTCGAACCTGGCGGCGTCTCAATTCGCACGATCCGGGGACTGGGCTACCTGCTCGAGAAACCGGGGCATGCGCCGGACTAGCACCCTTCGGCGCCAGCTGATCGCCTGGCTTTCAGTGCCCCTGGTGGTGCTGTGGTCGATCAACATCCTCGTTAATTACGACATCGCGAAGCAGTTCGTGAATCTCGCCTACGACCGCGCGCTGCTCGAGGTCGCGCTCGACATCGGGCGGAACATCAAACACGTCAACAATCAAAGCTACGTCGATCTCCCCGAGGTCGCGCTGCAGATGCTGCAGAGCCGGCAATCGGGCCGATTGCGCTACCTTGTGACCGGTCCCGGCGGGGAGTACATCAGCGGCGAGCCCTCGTTTCCCGCCCCCGAGGAGACCAGCGAGGACCGCGTGAGCTACTACGACGACGTTTTCCTCGGCCGCGATATGCGCGTCGTGGCGTTGCGTGTGCCGGTGCAACCGGGTTCGGGAAGGGGCGCCGTGCTGATCCGGGTCGCCGAGCGCGTGACGCTGCGCTCCGATTCCGCGACGGCGCTTCTCGTGCGCATGGTCCTGCCGCAGGCCTTGCTGATCTTTCTCGCCATTTTTGCCGTGTGGTACGGCGTGGCGCGAGGGCTGGCGCCGCTGACAACCCTCCGGCGCGAGATCGAACAGCGTTCGCACCGCGACCTGGCGCCGCTGACGGAGTCGACGGTGCCCCGGGAAGTGCAACCGTTGATCCAGGCAATGAACGACCTGCTCGCGCGGTTGAGCGCATCCATCGCGGCGCAACGGCGTTTCATCGGGGATGCGGCGCACCAGCTCCGCACGCCGATCGCCGGCCTCAAGACCCAGACCGAGCTGGCACTGCGCCAGACGCGCACAGAGGAAGACAGGGCCACGCTGAAGCAGATGTACACTTCCACCGAGCAGATAACGCGGCTCATCAACCAGCTATTATCGTTGGCGCGCGCAGAGCCGGATGCCGGGCGTGCCAGCGCGACTGAGCGCGTCGATCTGGGCAAGCTGGCCCGCGAAACCACGACTGACTGGGTGCCGCGAGCGCTCGCCCGGAACATCGACCTTGGCTTCGAGGATCAGCCGAGTACGGCAGGGGTTGACGGCGACCCTTTCCTGCTGCGCGAGATGCTGAACAATCTGCTCGACAACGCCATTCGATACACGCAGCCCGGGGGCCATATCACGGTCCGTGCAAACAGCGCGGACGGTGACGCGGTCCTCACTGTCGAAGACGATGGCCCGGGCGTGCCGGAAGCGGAGCGCGAGCGCGTATTCGAGCGCTTCTACCGCGTGCTCGGGACCGGGACCGAAGGCTGCGGACTCGGCCTTGCCATCGTGCGCGAGATCGCGGAACGGCACCAGGCCATCGTCTCGCTTTTCCCCAAAGGCGACGGCACCGGGACCATCGTGCGCATCACTTTCCCGCGCGCGGCGACTATCCGTTGAGCCGGGCCCGCTAACCTGCCGCCAGCCGCGCCTGTTCGGCGGCCTTTTCGTGCGCTGCGGCTTCCTGCTGCAGCGCCCACATGCGCGCGTAAGCCCCCCCCTGCTCCAGCAGCTCGCGGTGCGCGCCACGCTCGATGATGCGGCCGGCGTCGAGCACCAGGATCTGATCGGCGTCCATCACCGTCGAGAGGCGATGCGCGATCACGAGCGTCGTGTGCCCGCGCGCGATCCGAGCCAGTTCCTCCTGAATGCCCTGCTCCGTCGCGGAATCGAGCGCCGAGGTCGCCTCGTCGAATATCAGGATGCGCGGGTTCTTGAGAATGGCCCGGGCGATCGCAACGCGCTGTTTCTCCCCGCCCGAAAGTTTCAGGCCGCGCTCGCCCACTGTGGCCTCGTAGCGCTCGGGCAGGCTTTCGACGAAATCGTGGATATGCGCCGCCTTTGCCGCCCCGACAACCTCCTCGCGCGCGGCGTCGGGCCGGCCGTACTGGATGTTGTAATAGATGGTGTCATTGAACAGCACGGTGTCCTGCGGCACGATCCCTATCGTTGCGCGCAAGCTCGACTGCGCGAGGTCCCGAACATCGACGCCGTTCACCGTGATGCGCCCGCCGGACACGTCGTAGAAGCGATAGAGCAGGCGCGCGAGGGTCGACTTGCCCGCGCCGCTCGCTCCTACCACGGCGACTTTGTGCCCGGGGGGAATCTCGAAGCTCATATCGAACAGAATCTGGCGCCGCGGATCGTAGGAAAAGTCCACTCCCTCGAAGCGCACGCGGGCTGGGCCCGGCGGCACCGAAGCCGCACCCGGGCGGTCCTCCACTTCACGGTTCTCTTCGAGCAGCCGGAACATGCGGTCCATGTCGATCAGCGACTGTTTGATCTCCCGATAGACCATTCCCAGGAAATTGAGCGGGATATACAACTGGATCAGCAGGCCGTTTATCAGGACCAGGTCGCCCAGCGTAAGGCTGCGCGCCGCCACCCCTTCCGCCGCCAATATCATGAGCAACGTCACCGCCACCGCGATAATGAGGCTCTGGCCGATGTTGAGCAGCCCGAGCGACGCCTCGCTTTGCACGGCCGCTGACTCGTACTGACCGAGGTGCTCATCGAAGCGCCGGGCCTCGTACTCCTCGTTGTTGAAGTACTTCACGGTCTCGTAATTGAGCAGGCTGTCGATCGCCCGCGTGTTGGCTCTCGAGTCGAGCTCGTTGGCCCGGCGGCGGATGCCGATTCGCCATTCGCTTACCGCGAAGGTGAATGCGAGGTAAACGATGACCGCGGCAAACGTGACGCCCACGAAACGCCAGTCGAATTTTGCGTACAGGACTGCGGCGACGAGTCCGAACTCGAGGATTACCGGGATGATCGAGAACAGCATGTAGGACAGCAGCGTCGAGATGCCGCGCGAACCGCGCTCGATATCGCGTGACACGCCCCCGGTCTGCCGCTCGAGGTGAAACCTGAGGGAGAGCGAATGCAGATGCCGGAACACGTTGAGGGCGACGCGCCGGATCGCGCGCTGCGTCACGCGCACGAACACGACGTCGCGCAGCTCGGCGAACAGCGTTGTAGAGAGCCGCAACGCGCCGTAGGCGAGCAGCAGCGCGAACGGGACCGCGATTACCGCGCGTTCCTGGTCGAGCGCATCCACCACCTCCTTCAGCACCAGCGGCACGCCCACGTTGGCGAGCTTCGCTGCGGTAAGGAAGGCAAGCGCGAGCAGGACCCGCCATCGGTATTCCCACAGATAAGGCAGCAGCATCGGCACGACGCGCCATTCGCGGCCGCGGGAAGGCGCGCCGCGCGCAGGCGCCGCCGCAGGATGGGCTGCGTGATGCGCGCTCATGATGCGCAGGTCAGCGCACGCGCGCGGGCTAACCTTTCACTTGACGGCCGAGCCAGAACCTCGCGTTTATGCACGCCCGGACAAGCGCGCGCCGGCGAATACGGCGCACCGGCTGACAAGCGTGCGAGCGGCGTGACTGCGTCGCCCGTGGCGGTAGCGGATGGCATCGTGAAGAGTAATGGCTAATCGTAACACGAGGGGCAAGAGCGGCTTCTGTGGCGAGGCGCCTTGCCTGCGGTCCAATGATGTCGCCGGGCCACGACATCTTCAGCCAAAAAAAAGGGCGCGGGGGTTGGCCGCGCCCAAAGAAGTACCAAAGGAGGAGGATGAAAACACGGAGCGGGATCGCCCCATGCCTTCGCCCTCTCTATTGCAAGAGCGGTGCCAGCATCGGGGTCGCTCCAAATCAATGAGTTATGAATCGCAGCTTCTGCAAGAGTGTCGGGATTCTCCACACTCCTGTAGCGATCTCGACGCTTCGACTCGCCGCAGCGGTGCCAGGGTTAGGTCATCCGCGCGAATCGTCGTTTCCGCCCATGGTCATTTTTCAAAAATGTGACTTATGTAACCGTATGTAAAGAATGCGGCGCCGCGCTATCGCTTGCCTTCTAATAGGCTCGAAGGCGAACGGTGCCCCCGCCGCTTCGATCAGGGGCGGGAAAGCAGACGATAGCGGCCGCGCAGCTCGTGCGCGGGTATTGAAAGAAAGGATGCCACGATGAAAAAAACGATTTCGGTCGCGGTGCTGAGCGCTTTCACCGGCGCGGGCTTCGCGGCCCCCGATTTCACGGATACCGCCCGAGTCATTTCCTCGACTCCCATCGTGGAACGAATTTATGAGCCCCAACAATATTGCGAGCCCATCGCCACTGCGCCTGCGCCGGCACCGGTTGCGGAGCGCAGCATCATCGGTCCGATCGTCGGCGGCGTGGCGGGCGCTCTTCTCGGCAGTCGAATCGGCAAAGGCAGCGGGCGCAACGTCGCCACCGCGGCCGGCGCGGTAGTGGGCACGATCGTGGGAGATCGCGTTGCGAATCCCGACAGCGGGCGTCCCGTTACAGGCGCCGTGATCGGCGGTGCAGCCGGCGGGCTTGCCGGCGCGCAAATCGGAAAGGGAAGCGGCAAGACTGCGGCCGCCGGAGCCGGCGCAATCGCCGGCAGCATGATCGGGGACCGCGTGCAAAATCCGCAGCGGACACAAACTGCCGGCGCGCAACCGGCGGAGCGCTGCCGGACCGTTGAATCCGCGCGCGACGTGGTCACGGGCTACACCGTGGTCTATCGCTATAACGGTCATGACGTCACTACGACGCTGCCCTACGACCCGGGTAGCGCCGTGCGCGTCGGCGTCAGCCTCTTGGAAGGCAACGCCGCCGCGCCCGCCCCGCCTGCGCTGGATCCGCGGGCGCCGGTCGTGAGCCGACCGCTGCCACCGCTGCGCAGCACGCCGGTCAGCACCAAGGGGGGCTACACGTACCGCTACTAACCTGAACCCGTGACGGGTGAAGAGTGATGGGACTATCCGAAGTCAGAAGTCAGAGGGTGGAAAGGTTCGCGAGCAGTGTTCGGGCGTAGCTAAACACGTTTCACGAAGGTGTTTAGCCTGCCCACCGTTCACAGGTCACTGGTCACTGGTCACGGCTTTCAGGTGAATTCGTCCGCCCTGCCGTAGGCGAACAGGCCGGTCAGCAGGCGCGCGAGCCCGTAGGACAGCCAGGTGATGACCCGCACCGGAAACGGCTGACGCTGCCAGTATTTTGGCTCGAGCTTCCTCGAGCCTTCAGCCATCGCTGTGACCAGGCTTTCGCGCAATTGGCCGGCAAACGTCCGGTCCTCGATCACGATGTTCGCTTCGCGCGCGAGCAGCAGGCTGAAGGGGTCGATGTTCGATGAACCCACGGTTGCCCAGCAGCCGTCGACGACGGCCACTTTCGCGTGCAGGAAGCTCTTGTGGTATTCGTGAATCTCGATGCCTCCGTCGAGGAATGTGCCGTACAGTGCCCGCGATGCATAATGCAGCAGGACGTACTCCACCCTTCCTTGCAGCAGCAGCACCACGCGCACGCCGCGCGCCGCCGCGTCCATCAAGGCCCGCCGGAAGTGGATGCCAGGAAAGAAGTAGGCATTGGCCATGATGATTTCGCTGCGCGCGCCCGCGATCGCCGACAGATAGGCCTGCTCGATGTCGCTCCGATGCCTGATGTTGTCGCGCACCAGGAATGCCGCCCGCTGCCCGCCCCGCGGCGCGCTGAAGGGGCCCATCTCGCGCAGCCGCCGCCAGCCTGCGCGGAGCTGCGTCGCGGTCACCAGCGCCCACAACCGCTTGACCGCAGCGTGAACGCGCGCGACCAGCGGCCCTTCGACGCGCACTGCGTAATCGAAGCGTGGCGGAGTGTGTCCGGGCGTGTCCATGTCATCGATGATATTGATGCCGCCGACAAACGCGACGCGCGCGTCGATCACGGCGATCTTGCGGTGCAGGCGGCGCAGGCGCGCGCGCCGGAAGATCCATGGCGAGTTGTCGGGACGGAATACAAGAAAATTCACCCCGGCGCCCCTGAGCTCCGCAATGAATGCCGCATCCAGATCGCTCGAGCCGAAGCCGTCCACCATCACATTGGTCTCGACGCCGCGGCGCGCGGCGCGCGCGAGCGCGGCCCCGATGGCACGGCCAGCCACATCATTCTCGAAGATGTAGGTCTCGAGGTGAATTTCGTGGCGAGCGGCATCGAGCTCGGCCTCCAGCGCCGGGAAGTACTCGACGCCGCTTACCAGCAGCGTGACGCGGTTGCCGTCGACAGTCGCAGCCATGGCCGAGGCCTCAAGAACGCACCAACGTCGCCGCCAGCGCGGCGTGGTCCGAGATACGCGCCCAGGCGCGGCCGTGGTGAACGTGGGCATGCCGTACCTGAAAGCCGCGCAGGTAGATCCGGTCGAGCGCCATCAGCGGCAGCACCGCCGGGAAGCTTCGCGCCGGGACGCCCCTCACGAGCTCGAAGACCTCGTGCATGTTGAGGGGTTGGGCAAGCTCCTGGGCAACGCGGTAGCGCCAATCATTGAAATCGCCGGCGACGATCAACGGAGCCGTTGGCGGCACGAGGCGCTCGATCCGTTGACGCAGCAGCTCCAGCTGCCGGCCGCGCCAGCGGGCCAACAGACCGAGGTGCACGCACACGCAATGAAGCGGCTCCTTCCAGCGCGGCAGCTGAATTTCGCAATGGAGAAGGCCGCGCTTCTCGAGACGGTGGGTCGATACGTCCTGGTTGTCCCAACGAAGGATGGGAAATCTCGACAGGATGGCATTGCCATGATGTCCCTGGTCATAAATCGCGTTCTTGCCGTAGGCGTACTCGCGCCACACCGAGTCAGCGAGGAACTCGTATTGCGGCGCAGCCGGCCACTCACTGAAGCGGGAAGCGTGCCGCTCATGGCTGCCATGCACCTCCTGCAGGAACACGACATCCGCACCCAGCATGCGCAGTTGCTCGCGGACGTCGTGGATGACCAGACGTCGCTTAAAAAAGGAGAAACCCTTGTGGATGTTATAGGTGGCCACACGCAGGGTGCGAGTGCCGTTTCTCTCGGCCAAAGCAGAGACTTTCATGTCATGCAACGCGAATGGCTTCCAGCATATGGACGCGTCTCATGGAGCCAGGCGTTGACGCAAGCGCCCGCACGCCGGCCAGTACGCCATTAGCGTAACACCGCGTGCCGCCGTTGAGCTGCCGGGAAGTATTTAAGAGACCGCAAGCATGCGGTCGAGAGCGATACGGGCCAGGTCGGCCTCGCGCGCCGGCACCTTGATCTGATTGACGATCTTGCCTTCCGCCAGGTTCTCGAGCGACCAGGCCAGGTGCTGCGGGTCAATTCGCGCCATTGTGGAGCACATGCACACCATGGGCGACATGAACTGGACGATCTTGCCCTGCGGCCTGAATTGCTCGGCGATCCGGTTAACAAGGTTGAGCTCGGTGCCAACGAGCCAGCGTGTGCCCGGCGAGCTTGCGGCAATAGTGCGAATTATGAAATCCGTCGAGCCAACGTAATCGGAGAGCTTGCACACGTCGAACTTGCACTCAGGATGCGAGATCACCATCCCGCTCGGATTCTGATCGCGCCAGCGCAGGATGTGCTGCGGCTGAAACATCTGGTGCACCGAACAATGCCCCTTCCACAGCAGAATCTTCGCCATCTTGATCTGCTGCGGGGTGAGCCCGCCGAGCTCCTCGTCGGGATCCCACACCAGCATTTCCGCGAGCGGGATGTCCATGAGGTACCCTGTCCAGCGGCCCAGATGCTGGTCCGGGAAGAACAGAACCTTGTCGCGCCGCTTGAACGACCACTCGAGAATCCCGCGCGCATTGGACGAGGTGCACACGATGCCGCCGTGCTCTCCGCAGAACGCCTTCAGGTCCGCGGCCGAGTTTATGTAAGTTACCGGCGTGACGTGCTCGTCGGGATCGAGCACGGATGAGAGCTCGCGCCACGCGCGCTCCACTTTGGCCAGATTTGCCATGTCCGCCATCGAGCATCCGGCGCTCAAGTCGGGCAGGATCGCCACCTGTTCCGGCTTGGAAAGGATGTCCGCCACCTCCGCCATGAAATGCACGCCGCAGAAGACGATGTACTGCGCGTCGGTCTGCGCAGCGAGGCGGGAGAGCTGCAGCGAATCCCCGGTGAGATCGGCGTGCCGATAGACATCAGCACGCTGGTAATGATGGCCGAGTATGACCGCGCGCTCGCCGAGCTTCGCCCTCGCGGCCTTGATCCGCGGCTGGCACGCCTCGTCGGCCAGCGGCTTGAAACGTTCGAATGTGACCGTTGCAGCTTCCATCACGACTCGGGGTCTCTCAAAGAGTGAAGAAATTTACCATACTGTGACAAAAAATCCACCCGATTAGTGCCCGCAAAAAGAGAAGTCCGTATTCTGGTCAGGGTTTCTGTACTGTGCGCTGCGGCAATTCCTGTATTGCCTCGGCATTTGTCCAGGAAAAAACCTTTTGCGCAGCCGCTTCCCAAGGAAGCCACTGGTAGCGCAAATGCTCCCGCGGCTCGAGCGTCACCGGCAACGCCTGCGGCACGCACAGTGCGAATACGTGCTCGAGATTGTGCGTGACACCGGGCGCGTAACGGCTGCGCCAGCTCCGGAAAATCTCGAAGCGATTCTGCTTGTGCCAGTCGGTGAGCCCGTAGCGACCGGCCTCGAGGCCCGTCTCTTCCCGCAACTCGCGCGCCGCCGTCTCGGCAAGGCTCTCGCCTTCGTGCTGGCTGCCGGTTACGGATTGCCAGAAACCCGGGCGATCCGCGCGCTCGAGCAGCAGAACCTTCAGGTCCGGTGTATGCACCAGCACGAGAACCGAGACGGGTATCTTGTAATTCACAACCCAGGAAACGGCTGCACCGCCACGCCGCGGAGATCCTCGTCGAGCAGCGCAATGAACACGCGCCCGCTCTTTCTCCAGTAAATGGCGGCGTCGCAAAAAATTTCAAGGGCCATCGCAAAGTCGTCGGGAGCGGCGCTGGCAAGTGCGCTCGCGCCGCGCCACAGCACAACATAACCCGACGCCGGTTTCCACGAGAAGTCCTGCAGGCAATCGGCAAGCGCGTCCCAGTTGCCGCCGAACCCGTCCGGAAACTGGAGATCCCTCGCGCACGCCGTGAGAAACTGCATTTTGTTGCGCGCCGCCCCGGTGTCGAGCTCCATCCACGCCAGCGTGCTGCGCGTCGCGGCAGCGCGCAGCCTCGAGGCATCCGGCGGCGCGAGATACACGCCAGAGGCTTCGGGGTTCAGGCTCGAACCAGTATTTCGCTCACCGTTCACCGTTCACCGTTCACCCTTCGTGGGTGTTCACGAATACGCACGAAGCTGCGGTAATGATCGGCCGTGTAGTAGAGCTCGCCGCCGCGCCCGGCGACAATGCGGCGCGCGCCACGGGTCTTCGCGCCGGGCGTAGGCACCGTGTACTCCTGATAGTAGCCCCGCTCGCGCAACGGCAGCCGCTTTTCGAAGTTGCGAAAGACGGTCCCGTCGCGCTCGTACGGGAAAGGCCCTCCCTGCTTGATGAGCCTGATCGTCGCCCGCGCTTCCGCCGGCAGCTCTGCAATCGGAATTTCGTGGAGCGGCTCCGGCAAAGTGCCCCGCCCATGCGCAAGCGGCGCGAAGCCGATTAGCAACGCCAGCAGCGTGAGTCCGAGTCGTCGCATTCCTGGCGTCCTTGGCGCCTGGGCGGTTCAGTCTTTCCCTTGCTCCGTCTTCCGCAGCCGTATGTGCAGCTCGCGCAACTGCCGCTCGTCCACCGCGCTCGGCGCCTGCGTGAGCAGGCACTGCGCGCGTTGTGTCTTGGGAAATGCGATCACGTCGCGGATCGAGTCGACTCCCGCCATGAGGGCCACAATGCGGTCGAGACCGAAGGCGATGCCGCCGTGCGGCGGCGCGCCATACTGCAACGACTCCAGCAGGAACCCGAACTTGGCCTGCGCCTCGTCCGCTCCAATGCCGAGCGCACGGAACACCTTCTGCTGCACCTCCTGCCGGTGTATCCGCACCGAGCCCCCGCCAATCTCCCAGCCGTTCACCACCATGTCGTGCGCTTTGGCGCGCGCCGCCCCCGGGTCGGTTTCGAGCAGGTCCTCGTGCCCGTCCGCCGGCGAGGTAAAGGGATGGTGCATTGCGGCCCAGCGCTTTTCCGTGTCGTCGTACTCGAACATCGGGAAATCGAGAACCCACAGCGGCCGCCAGCCCGGCTGCGTGAGGCCGCGCTCGTGTCCCAGCTTCGCCCGCAGCGCGCCCAGCGCCTCGTTGACGATCTTCGCGCGGTCCGCGCCGAAGAAAATCAGGTCGCCGTCGCACGCACCGGTTCGCTCCAATATCGCCTGGATCGCGCCCGGCGAAAGAAACTTGAGGATGGGCGATTGCAGCCCATCAGACCCGCGCTTCACCGCGTTAACCTTGATGTAGGCAAGACCCTTGGCACCGAACTGTTTGACGTACTCCGTGTAAGCGTCGATCTCGCTGCGCGTCAGCGTTCCGCCCTGCGGCAGGCGCAGCGCAGCAACGCGCCCGTCCTTGAGCTGCGCGGCTTCCTTGAAGACCTTGAAGTCCACGTCCTGGACGGCGTCGGTGAGCTCCGTCAACTCGAGCGGCACACGCAGGTCCGGCTTGTCGGAGCCGTAGCGCGACATTGCCTCCGCATAACCCAGCCGCGGGAAGGGATCGGGCAGCTCGACGCCGATCACCTCTTTGAAGACGTGACGGATCAGCGTTTCCATGATGCGCGTGATCTCTTCCTGTCCGAGGAACGAGGTCTCGATGTCGATCTGCGTGAACTCCGGCTGGCGGTCGGCTCGCAGATCCTCGTCGCGGAAGCACTTCACAATCTGGTAGTAACGGTCGAAGCCCGCCATCATCAGCATCTGCTTGAACAGCTGCGGCGACTGCGGCAGCGCGTAGAACTGCCCCGCGTGCACCCGCGAGGGCACGAGGTAGTCGCGCGCGCCCTCGGGCGTCGAGCGCGTGAGCATCGGCGTCTCGATGTCGAGAAAGCCTTCGCGATCGAGAAAATTGCGCACCGACATCGCGGCGCGATAGCGAATTTTGAGATTTTGCTGCATGAACGGCCGGCGCAAATCGAGCACGCGATGCTCGAGGCGCACCGTCTCGGACAGGTTCTCCTCGTCGATCTGGAACGCGGGCGTGAGCGAAGGATTGAGGATCGTGATCTCCTGCGCCAGCACCTCGACTTCCCCGCTCGGCAGGTTGGGATTGACCGTGCCGGCCGGCCGCTCGCGCACCTTTCCCTCGACGCGGATCACGAATTCGTTGCGCACCCGGTCGGCAGTCTTGAAAGTCTCCGGGGTGTCCGGGTCACACACCACCTGCAGCAGACCTTCGCGGTCGCGCAGGTCGATGAAGATCACGCCGCCGTGATCGCGCCGCCGGTGGACCCATCCGCACACGTGCACCGTCTGACCGAGGTGTTTCCGATTTACCAGTCCGCAGTACTCGCTACGCATAAGGGCCGTGATGGGTGATGGGTGATGAGTGATGCGCAATAACCAGCAGCGCCTGAATTCCGAGCCCGTGACCGGTCACCGGTCACGCCCTTCCTTTTACTGATGAACCGCCTTTCGAGCAACCTCCGACGCCGCGCTGTGTGCGCGCGGAGCCCCGACCGGCGTCGCCACCCCCATCGAAATGATGTATTTCAAGGCGTCGTCGACCGTCATGTCGAGCTCGATGACGTCGGCTCGCCGCATCATGACGAAATAGCCGCCGGTCGGGTTGGGCGTCGTCGGCACGTAAATGCTGAGGAAGTCTCCCTCCAGATGCGACACGACGTCGCCCCCGGGAACGCCGGTGAGAAAGGCGATGGTCCACATGCCCTCGCGCGGCCATTGCACCAGCACTGCCTTGCGGAAAGCCTGGCCGCCCGGGGCGAACAGAGTGTCGCTGACCTGCTTCACGCCCTTATAAATGGAATTCACGACCGGGATGCGCGCGAGCAGGCGTTCCCAGAACGTCACCAGTCGTTGTCCGATGATGTTGGCTGCCAGCAGGCCGGTCACGAACACGATCAGCACGGTCATCGCGACGCCGAATCCCGGAACGTGAACACCCAGCCAGTTCTCCGTGCGGAACTGAGGCGGAAGCAGTTGCAGGATCTGATCCAGGGTGCTCACCAGCAAGTTGAGCACCCAAGCGGTGATTACCAGCGGCACCCAGATGAGCAGGCCGGTGATGAAATAACGTTTGATATGGCTGGTCTTGGTCATAGCGTGCCGGCGCTAAGCCGGCGCTCGGAAGGGGTCAGCGTGGCCAAACCGGCCATCGCCGCGGAAGGCAGTGCGCGCGCCGCCCGCGGCAGCAGAATCAATCGAGATACCTGGATTTGCGCCCGGGCCCTAGCTGCACGCCTGGCAAGCCCCGGTGCCGCAGGCGGCCTCGGCCTTTGACGAGTCCGTCTTCGGGCCATCCCCCCCGGAGCTCTCGGCAGGCTTGTCCTGCTTCGCCTTCGCGGCCGGTTTGGTGCCGTTGCTCTTGAAATCGGTCGCGTACCAACCGGTACCCTTCAAGTGGAAACCGGCAGCAGTGACCAATTTGCCCAGATCGGGTTGACCGCACTCGGGGCAATCCTTTAGCGGCGCATCATTCAGGCGTTGCAGAAATTCCTTCTGGAACCCGCACGCGCCGCAGCGATATTCGTAGATCGGCATGGCCTCTCCCGCGCAAACAAAAAAACGCTATAGCTTAACAGCTTAGGAACTGCGAAGCCAGATATTGGGACGGTTGGCGGGATTGCAAGAGCGGCGCGTCCCGTATAGCGTGGAGCCCAGGCAGCCGGCACGGGCCCGGGCATGCTTCCTCCAGGAGTCAAAAAGACCCATGCGCCGTCAACTCTATTTCTGCTGTTTGGCGCTGCTTGCAGGCTTTCACCTGCCTGCGCTGGGACAGGACCCGCGCAACGAACAGGACTCTGCCAACGTCTACATGACGGGGACCGAGGTGCGGCCTACGGGCCCCATACACGGCGACCTGGTCGCTGCGGCGGGCCGCATCAGCGTCGAGTATCCGATCGACGGGGACGCCGTCCTTGCGGCGGGCTCGGTCGATGTGCGAGGCAGGATCGGGGAAGACCTGCGGGTCGCCGGAGGATTCGTGACGCTCGCGGGCCCAGTGCAGGGTGAAGTCCTTGCCTTCGCCGGCAACATCGCGTTTGGCCCGGACTCCGAGGTCGGTGGGCGCGCCTGGCTCGCAGGCGGCGACGTCGCGGTTGCCGGTCGGTTTCGTCGGAACGTCAAGGTCTACGCACGGAACATCCTCGTGCTCGGCGAGGTTTCGGGTGACATCCACCTCTTCGGCGCGACGATCGAGCTGCTGCCGACCGCCCGCATCGACGGCAACGTCACTTACGTGAGCAATACGCCGATCAAGATCCACCCGGGCGCCAATGTGACGGGCAAGATTACGCGTGAACCCGGCCGGTTGCCCACGCTGCGAATGCCGGGCTGGCCGCCGTTTCGACCCCTGCTCATGTTTGGGCTGCTCGCGGCCGGCGCGCTCCTGTTGGCGCTCTTTCCGCGCTTTACCGCCTCCACCGTGCAGACCGTCCGCGGCTCGCCGTTGGGCAGCCTCGGCCTCGGAACCGCCATCTTCTTCAGTCTGCCGCCAGTGATCTTGCTGCTCGTCATCAGCATCATCGGCATCCCGATTGCGCTGGTGCTCGCGGGCGTTTACGCCGCCGCGCTCCTGGCGGGTTTCCTGATGGCCGCGTTTTTTCTGGGCGAGCGTTTGCTCCAACTCGCGCGGCGACAAGCCGTTGCGCCCGGCTACTGGGGACGTGTTGGCATGCTCGCCGTAGCGCTCATCATCTTGTGGCTTGTGCGACACATTCCTTATGCCGGCGGCCTGCTCATCCTGGCGGCCCTGGTGACCGGGCTTGGCGCAATGGCATTGCAGGCGTTCAGCCGCTACTCCACGCGCAATTGAGCGCCGAACGCCACCCCGCGCGATCAACCTGACACTATGAGCCGGTAATCGGGCGTCGTGTTGAGCGGGCAGGAAAAGAGATAATCCCCGGCCTTGAGCTCGATCGGATAATCCTGGGTCTTGCCGGTTGTCAGGCCGCCACCGGAAACGCTCGGCAAGGCCACCCGGCCTGAAAGCCCGGCCCCGCGCAGCCAGAAACCCAGCTCATAAGGAACGTCGCGGTTAGTGACCCGGAAGATGTACTGGCCGGGCTTGAGAACCATCGGCTTTGTCTGGGCCAGACGCTCTTTCGCTGTCTTGGCATTGATCGCCTCGCAGTCTTCCTTCCTGCTCGACCGGTAACCATGGTTCTTGCCGCCCTCGCTTTCGAGGAATTGACAGGGGACTTGCGTCAACTCGACGACTATCGGCCCAGCGCCAAAAGCTGCACCTGAAAACAAAGCCGCCCCCAACGCTCCAACGAGCGTCGCTCCCCACAAAGTGGGTAACGAAAACCTGCTCTTTAACATATCTGACTCCTTCAAATTGGCGGATTTCCTGTTCTTCTTCTCTCGTGGTCGCTGCTGGCCACATCGCCCGGCACGCGCCGAAGGTGCGCGCATGATAATCAGCGCTCGCCCTGACGCCGCGGCCCGACGGGGGGGCGGGAATGCTCGTCCCCGCCCCTGGTCCGTTTACAAGGTGGCGCCGGTTACGGTCGATCAGTAGCGCTTGGCCCCGCAGGGATTCTTGGCCGCGCACGGATTCTTCGCGGCGCACGGATTCTTCGCGGCGCACGGGTTCGCGCCGCAACGCGCTTTCTTCTTGGCGCTGCAGGGATTACACGGGTTCGCTTTCGCTGCACACGGGTTGCGCCCGGCGCAGGGATTGCGCGGCCCGCAGGCTGCGTGCGCAAGCGGCACTGCCATGGCAAATGCGGCAGCCCCGATCGCAGCGCGGACATTCTTGCGGTTGAGTCTCATCGATAAACCTCCTCTGGGGGTGAAATTTCCTTACGTGCAAGTCGTTTGCGCGCGGACTCCTGCCGGCGGCATCGGTTCGGTGCAGTCACCGATCGAGTGCCTGCTGGCGGGATACGGCCAAACACGGATCGAGGCGAGCCCCGACATCCCTGATACGGGGCCCGGGCTTCAACGGATGCGGCGATGCGCGCAAATGGCACCGCCGGCCCTCCGAAAGACAGCCGTGCCGATGGCCGGCCGCAATCCCTACGGGCCCGGTGCCGAAAAACTTCAAAGATTGAGAGAAAAAAGGCTGTGACCCGCGCCCTTAGGGGGCATTGAAGCCAAGATACGCGGGGGGAGGCCAGGAGGAGTGTCGCGCTCTTGCCAGCGCGCCGGAAACTGCAGCCAGCTCAAGAACAACACAGCCACGGAACCATACGGAAGCGCGCCGGATTGGTCATCCCACTCCGGCGCGCCTCCTGATTCACCTATTCGTCCGCGTAATTCCGTGTGATTCCGCGGTTAAGGACCCAGCGTTTTTACGGTTTTTCTCAGACCGTTTCTCGCTACGTCTTGGCGGTGATACTCCTAGAAAGGAATATCGTCATCCATCTGGTCGAAGCCGCCGCCCTTCTTGGGCTGCGGCTTGCCGCCGCCGGCGCCGGCCGTGGCGGGTTCACGGGACACAGGCTCCCCGCCTCCTCCACCGCCGCCGCCGCGCGAGCCAAGCAGCTGCATCCGGTCAGCCACGATTTCGGTGGAGTACTTGTCCTGGCCTTCCTTGTCCTGCCACTTGCGGGTGCGTATGCGGCCCTCGACGTAAACGGGCGAGCCCTTTTTCAGGTATTCCCCGGCGATCTCGGCGAGCTTGCCGAAGAACGCGATCCGGTGCCACTCGGTATGCTCCTGCTGCTCCCCGCCCTTGTCCCGCCATTTCTCGGTAGTGGCGACGCGAATATTGGTGACCGCGTCCCCGCTTGGCAGGTAACGGGTTTCGGGATCAGCGCCGAGGTTGCCAATGAGTATCACCTTGTTGACCGAGGCCATCTGGAATTCCTTATGAAGTCAGCAGATATTAACGTCCGATACGCGACCGGGGATGACAGGCATTTGCCGTAATGGGTAATGCGTTATGGGTAATGCGCCGTGGGGTCTGCTTGGCGCGCATCACCCATCACCCATTACCGGTTTTGGTCCCCCGCGATCAGCTTGAGCACATTTTCTTCGTCAAAGCCCGCGCTGTCCACCGTGAGATAGGCGTGGCGCTCGCTACTAACCACGCGCGCCTCGTGCACGCCCGGCAACGACCTCAGCCTTGCCGCTAGCCGATCGCCCTGCGCCGGATCGAGCGGCTGCAGGGTATACACGCGCGTGCCCCGCGCAGCCGGCGCGCGGATACCGCGCGCGATGGCCAGCCACAGTCCCAGCAGCACAACGTCGAATACGGCGATGCCTGCATCGCCCCAACGCCCGTACACATAACCGCCACCTGCGGCGCCCGCAAAAGTGCCCAGAAACTGCAGGCTGGTGAAAACGCCGATCGCGACGCCCTTGGCGGCCGGTGGCGCCAACTTGCTGACCAGCGAAGGCAATGCCGCTTCCAGCACGTTGAAAGCCGTGAAGAAAATGAGCAGCATCAGAGCGATCGTCCACACGTCTGACGAAAGCCAGGGCAGGAGGACCTGGCTCGTGAGCAACAGGGCGACGGCCCCCACGAACACGCGCTTTAGGCGCTCGGGGCGAGTGGTGCTCATGATGGCCGGCAGCATGAGCACGAACGATCCGAGCATGACGGGGAGATAGACCTGCCCGCGCGCAATTCGAGCGGCACGGCGATGAAGACCGCCATCAGCACCGCGTGCAGCGTGAAGATCCCGTAATTGAGACGGGCAAGCTGCGCATCGCGCAAAACATTCAGAAACGCGGTGACGCCGCCGCGGGCGACCCGCGGCTCCAGATGCTCCGGCGCGTCTGGAACGACGGCGTAGACGACCCAGATCGCGATCAGCACGAGCACCCCGGTCATAGCAAAAATGCCGGGCACACCCATCACGCGGTTTAACCAGGGCGAGAACACCAGCGACAGGGCAAACGCCGTGCCGATCGTCGAGCCGATGATTGCCATCGCCTTGGTACGGTGCTGCTCGCGCGTGAGATCTGCCGTCATCGCCATGACGGCCGCTGAGATCGCGCCTGCCCCCTGCAGCACGCGCCCCAGGATCACGACCCAGATATGGATTCCAAGCGCCGCGACAAAGCTGCCGGCGGCAAAGACGGCGAGACCGGCGTAGATCACGGGTTTGCGCCCGAATCGGTCCGACCACCAGCCAAAGGGAATTTGCAGGATCGCCTGCGTCAGGCCGTAGACGCCGATGGCGATTCCCACCATCGTCAGGTCATCGCCACCCGGCAGGCCCTCCGCGTAAATGGCGAAGACCGGGAGGATGACGAACATCCCGAACATGCGCAGCCCGAAAATGCTCGCCAGGCTCACCGCAGCCCGCAATTCCTGTGGGCTCATGCGATCGGGACGCGGCATCTCGGGAATCGGGCGGTTGGGAGAAGCGGAAAAACTCCGGTATATTAGCAGGTTTAGCTTCGTCCGCACCCGAACATTGTCAGCGAACCGTCCGACCGTCGTCCCGCTCCGGCCCTCGGGACCCGAGGCCGCGAAAAGCGCCGAGTACATCCGCGTCCGCGGCGCGCGCACGCACAACCTCAAGAACATCAACCTCGATCTGCCGCGCAACCGGCTGATCGTGATCACCGGGCTCTCGGGCTCGGGCAAATCCTCGCTCGCGTTCGACACGCTCTACGCCGAGGGACAGCGCCGCTACGTGGAATCGCTCTCGGCCTACGCGCGGCAGTTCCTGCAGCTCATGGAAAAGCCCGACGTCGACCTCATCGAAGGGCTTTCGCCCGCGATTTCGATCGAGCAGAGGTCAACGAGCCACAATCCGCGCTCGACCGTCGGCACGGTGACCGAGATCCACGACTACCTGCGGCTGCTGTTCGCTCGCATCGGCGATCCTCATTGCCCGGAGCATCACATCCGCTTATCCGCGCAAAGCGTCGGGCAGATGGTCGACCACGTGCTCGAGCTTCCCGAGGACACGCGCCTCATGATCCTCGCGCCGCTCATCGTCGGGCGCAAGGGCGAGCAGGCCGATCTCTTCGAGGAGCTGCGCGCCCAGGGCTTCGTGCGGCTCAGAATCGACGGCGGGGTTCATGAGATCGAGCAACTGCCCAAGCTTAAGAAAAACCTCAAGCACACCGTCGAGGTCGTGATCGACCGCCTCAAGGTCCGCGCGGACGCGAAGCAGCGTCTGGCTGAATCCTTCGAGACCGCGTTGCGCCATGCTGATGGGCGGGCGCTCGCGGTGGAGATGGACACCGGCAAGGAGCACCTCTTCTCGGCGAAGTTCGCCTGCCCGACGTGCAGCTACTCGCTTCCAGAGCTCGAGCCGCGCCTGTTCTCGTTCAACAACCCGATGGGCGCATGCCCCCGCTGCGACGGGCTCGGCACCGAGAGCTTTTTCGATCCGCGGCGCGTTGTTGCGTTTCCCGATCTCTCGCTCGCCTCGGGCGCAATCAAGGGCTGGGACCGGCGCAACCAGTTCTACTTTCAGATGCTGCAGTCGCTCGCCGGCCACTATGCCTTCGATCTCGAGGCGCCGTTCGAGACGCTGCCGGAGCAAGTGCAGGATGCGGTGCTGAACGGCTCCGGCACCGACAAGATCAAGTTCATCTATGCCGGGGAGCGCGGCAACCGCTACACGCGCGAGCATGCCTTCGAGGGCGTGATCCCGAACCTCGAGCGCCGCTACCGCGAGACCGACTCCATCGTGGTGCGCGAGGAGCTCGCCAAGTACCTGAGCACGCGGCATTGTCCCGAGTGCGATGGCACGCGGCTGCGGCGCGAGGCGCGCAACGTTACCGTCGCCGGCCGAGCGATCTACGACATCAGCGCACTGACGCTCGCGCACGCGATCGAGTTCTTCGAGAAGCTCTCGCTCACGGGAGTGAAGCAGGCGATCGCCGACAAGATCGTCAAGGAGATCGTCACCCGGATCACGTTCCTCAACAATGTCGGTCTCGATTACCTCTCGCTCGACCGCTCCGCTGATACGCTCTCGGGCGGCGAGGCGCAGCGCATCCGGCTCGCGAGCCAGATCGGATCGGGCCTGACCGGCGTCATGTACGTGCTCGACGAGCCCTCGATCGGCCTGCACCAGCGCGACAATGCGCGGCTGCTGGCGACATTGAAACGCCTGCGCGATATCGGCAACACCGTGATCGTGGTCGAGCATGACGCCGAGGCAATAGAAGCCGCCGATTACATCGTCGACATGGGCCTCGGCGCCGGCGAGCACGGCGGCGCCGTCGTGGCGCACGGCACGCCCGCAGAGGTCGAAGCGCACGGCGAATCGCTCACCGGACAGTACTTGTCGGGACGGCGCCGCATCGAGGTGCCGGCGCTGCGCCATCGGGTAAACGCAAAGCGGCAGCTCACGATCAGCGGCGCGAGCGGGAACAATCTGAAAAACGTCAACGTGAACGTTCCCGTCGGCCTCTTCGTGTGCATCACCGGCGTCTCGGGCTCGGGCAAGTCCACGCTCATCAACGACACGCTCTACCAGGCAGTCGCGCGGCAGATCTACGGCAGCACACTCGAGGCCGCGCCCTTCGAGTCCATCAGCGGCGTGGAGTTGTTCGACAAGGTCGTGAGCGTGGATCAGGGTCCCATCGGGCGCACGCCGCGATCCAATCCAGCGACCTATACGGGGCTGTTCACGCCGATCCGAGAGCTTTTCGCGGGAGTGCCCGAGGCGCGCGCGCGGGGCTACGGCACGGGCCGCTTCTCCTTCAACGTCAAGGGCGGGCGCTGCGAGGCCTGCCAGGGCGACGGCGTCCTCAAGGTCGAGATGCACTTTCTCCCGGACATCTACGTGCCGTGCGACGTCTGCCACGGTCAACGCTACAACCGCGAGACGCTCGATGTCCGCTACAAGGGCAAGAGCATCCACGAGGTGCTGCAGATGACCGTCGAGCAGGCCGCCGTGTTCTTCGAGGCCGTGCCCGCAATCGCGCGCAAGCTGCAGACGCTGCTCGATGTCGGGCTGGGCTACATCACGCTCGGCCAGAGCGCGACGACGATCTCGGGCGGCGAGGCGCAGCGCGTAAAACTGTCGCTGGAACTCTCCAAACGGGACACCGGCCGCACGCTCTATATCCTGGATGAGCCCACCACGGGGCTTCATTTTCACGACATCGATCTTCTGCTGCGCGTGCTGCACCGGCTGCGCGACCACGGCAACACAGTGGTCGTGATAGAGCACAACCTCGATGTCATCAAGACCGCGGACTGGGTGATCGATCTTGGCCCCGAGGGCGGCGAGGGTGGCGGCCACGTGATTGCTGAGGGCGCACCTGAGGACATTGCCAAGAACAAGGCCAGCTATACCGGCGAATACTTGAAGACTGTCCTGGGTTAGGATAGCCGTCGCGCCCCTTTTACATCCGATGACCGGTGATCGGTGACCGACACCGCGAACGACGACGTGCGAGACACGGATAGCGGATGACGGACAAATTTGTTCAAAGTTCCAAGCTCAAGGTTCCACGTTCCGCGAGCCCACGGCGCTCCCTCGCTCGTTGACCCTGGAACCTGAGACCTCAACCCTGGAACTGGAAACTCGAAACTCAAGCTCCGATCCCTCATCCCTCATCCCTCAACTGAGAGTCATGTCGCCGCGCGATCTTCTCCTCGGCAGTTTTCAGGCCGCCCTGGCGGCGGCTGACCCGCTGAAGATCGTACCGCAGCACATGCCCAAACCGCCCAAGGGACGCACGCTCGTGGTGGGTGCGGGCAAAGCCGCTGCGTCCATGGCGCTCGCCGTCGAGCAAAACTGGCCGGGCAAAGCCCCGCTCGACGGGCTCGTCATTACGCGCTACCAGCACGGGCTGCTCACGAACCGCATCAACGTCATCGAGGCGGCGCACCCGGTGCCCGATGAGCACGGCGAGATGGCGACGCATGAGATCCTGAAGCAGGTCAGGGCCCTCACCCCGAACGATCTCCTGCTGGTGCTTCTATCGGGTGGCGGCTCCGCCCTGCTCTCGCTGCCGGCGGAGGGCATCGGGATGGAGGAACTCAGGGCCACGACCCGCGCGCTGTTGAAAAGCGGCGCTCCCATCCAGGAGATGAACACCGTTCGCAAGCATCTCTCCGCGATCCAGGGCGGGCAGCTTGCCGCCGCCGCGCGCTCACCGGTGCTTGCTCTGATCATTTCGGACGTCACCGGCGACGATCCGACTCACATCGCTTCCGGACCCTGCGTCGCCGATCCCACCACCTATCAGGATGCGCTCGACATCCTCCGGCGCTACGCTGTCGACGCGCCCCGGGCCGTGCTCGACCATCTCGCGCAGGGCGCAAAGAAGAAAATCGCGGAGACACCGAAGCCCGGCAACCGGGTCTTCTCGCGCGTCGAGAACCGTGTCATCGCCACAGCGCAGCAGTCCCTAGAAGCAGCCGCGGGCTTTTTCACCAAGGAGGGCATTCGTGCCGCTATCCTTGGAGACTCGGTGACGGGAGAAGCGAGCGACGTGGCCCGGGTCTACGGCGCGCTAGCGCGCCAGGTGAAACACCGTGGACAACCGTGGGCTCCACCTGTAGCGCTCATCTCTGGCGGCGAGACCACGGTGACTGTCCGCGGAAAGGGCCGCGGGGGGCGGTGCGCCGAGTTCCTGCTCGCGCTCGGAGTCAATCTCGCCGGCGCTGACGGCATCCATGCACTCGCCTGCGATACCGACGGGATCGACGGCTCGGAAGACAATGCCGGGGCCCTGTTGGCACCGGACTCGCTGAAGCGCGCAGAGAAAAAGAAGCTCGATGCCGCAAGCCGGCTCAACGACAACGACGCCTACGGTTTTTTCAGCGGGCTCGGCGATCTCGTCGTCACCGGCCCCACCCGCACCAACGTCAACGACTACCGCGCCATCCTCGTGCTCTGAAAACGGGCACCGCTGATCGCGGCCCCGGCCCGGATTTGTAACTCCTGATCAATGGGCTGCTGGATGGCACCGGTCCTCCAGCCGCGCACCCACGCGCGCCGCGCGGACCGAAGCCGCAAGATGCTGCGATTCGTGTAAGCAGCCGCACTCGCGCGGGAAAGCCTCCCGCGAACCCCATGCCCTCATCGCGATCGGGTGGCTGGCTCGATTCCACCCTTAGCCCCGATTTTGGCGGCCTGACCTCGCTGCTTGAATCGCGATTATTCCGACCTATAAACAGCGGCTTACCTCATCACGCGCCCGGGGTTTGAGCGCACCCCTTTCCGCCGGTCGCGCCCATTACTGCTCTCCCTTAGAACCGTTCCCTCACAGCCTTGGCTGAGACTTCCGTCACGGCCTGTTTCATACGTAATTTCATTGAGTTAGGCACCTAAAATCCAGCCTCGCTTGCATGTTTCTTGCGAGAGCTTGTTGCGGAGGCGGCAACAGGGCTGGGAAAAGTGTGCAAAATTCCCAGTTTATTAGGAAAATACGTATAAAAGTGAATTAGTTAGCATCGTTTTTTCGAGTTTTTTGTCAAATTACGAAAAATCCCGGAATTTCAAAGCTGTCGGATTCATGACGACCTCGGGCAAAAAGAAGAAAGCAAGCACGAAAGCCAAGGCCAAGCGCCGGACGCACCGGCCTCGGCGCCAGCTGTTCGCGCTCGAGCCGCGCTTCCTCTTCGACGGCGCGGCCGCGGCGACGGTCGAGCAGCAGGAGGCAGCGCCGGCACCGGAAGTGCAGGAGACGCAGCCGACCGGCACGAAATCCGTCGCCGCCGAGCAACTGGTCCAGCCGGCCACCGCCGAGGTTAGCGAGTCGTCACTAACCGACCTGCTGGCCCCGGCCCCCGAGACGAGCGCAAGCGGTGGTGAGCTCGTATTCGTGGACTCGGCGGTCCGCAATCCCGCCGAACTGCTCAAGGGCATCTCCCCCGACGCCCAGGTCATCTTCATCGAAGCCGGCCAGGATGGCATCCAGCGCATCTCCGAAGTTCTGGCCGGCCGCGAAAACATCCAGGCAGTCCACATCATCTCGCACGGCGCCGACGGGGCCGTGAAACTCGGCAACCTCTGGTTGCAGGACAGCAATCTCAGTCAGCATGCTGAGGCAATCGCCGGGTGGGGCAAGGCTCTCGGCTCCAATGCAGATCTTTTGATCTACGGCTGTAACGTCGCCGCCACCGAATCTGGGCGCTCGCTCGTCGGCGCCCTAGCCGATCTCACCGGCGCGGACGTCGCCGCGAGCGGGGACAAGACCGGCCACGCCGACAAGGGCGGTGACTGGGCGCTCGAGTACATGACCGGTGCAATCGAGGCTTCGATCCTCGTCACCCAGTCCGCGCAGCTCGAGTGGTTCGGGCTGCTCGCGCCCGGGGTCACAGTCAGCCCGATATCGGGTCAAACTACCGAGGCCGGCGGCACGGCGACTTTCACCGTCGTTCTCGATGAAGCGCCCACGGCGGATGTCTTCATCCCGATCTCCTCGAGCGACCTGACCGAAGGCAGGGTCTCGACGACGCAGCTCGTCTTCACGACCCTCGACTGGAGCACTCCGCAGATCGTGACGGTCACGGGCGTCGACGATTCGCAGCCCGACGGCGACGTCAACTTCACGATTGTCACGGGCGATCCCACCAGCGCGGACGCCGGCTACGATGCGCTCACCGCCGCCAACGTCGCCGATGTCTCGGTGACCAACACGGACAACGACCGGGTGCAATCGAACGTCGTAGCCCTCTACACGTTCGAGGAGGGCAGCGGCGCGACGATCAATGACGTTGCTGGCACGAACCTCGCACTCACGATCAACGACACCGGAAATGTCACCTGGCAGAACGG
>LJTT01000145.1 GCA_001303585.1 Betaproteobacteria bacterium SG8_41 | reverse complement strand
CCCCTCCTGTCCGCACAGGCTTGCCGACCGAACACGAGCGCGTCGGCCCGGTCTGGGTCCTCCGCGTAGAGTTCGCACAGGCCGCGCTCTTTCCCGCGATCGTCTGACATGGTTGCCCCCGTCGATGTGTTGCCCGCTCGACATGGCGGGCCCGCATATAAGACTTCTCGAATATATGCGCACCGGGGTCGATTGACCATCCGGCATGGCCGCGGATAAGACTTCGAGTGTCATGAAAACTTCGAGTGCCGCCCGCCTGACCAGCGGCCGTCCCGGGACGCGCAGCGGGAGCTTGGGGCTGCCGGACCGACGGCCTGCGCCGGCGGCGAGGACGAGGGTCCACGAGCCCGGAGTGCCAACGGGCCGGGGCTGGCGAGGCTCGACAGACGCGGTGGCCGATGGCCGGTATCATGCTGGCATCGGCATGAGCGAGTCCCTTCACAAAGAGTACGCGAAGCTGCGCCGGCGGCCATTCCTGATGCCGCTCGGCTTTCCGGTGGCGGGTGCGCTGCTCCTGCTGGTGATTGCCGGATGGCTGGTGGTGTCGGCCTCGACCACGACGATTTTCGTCATGCGCCACGCCGAGACGGCCGCCGAGGGACCGGATCCCGGTCTCTCGCCAGCGGGGGAACTCCGCGCCGAGCGGCTCGCACAGGTGTTTGCTTCCCCGGGAGGTGACTTTGCGCTGGACGGCGTGGTCGTCTCGTCCCGTCGCCGCACCCAGGACACGGCCCGGCCCCTGGCCAATGCGCTCGGCATACCGGTCGTCGTCGTCGAATCGGACGAGGCGGCCGCGATGGCGCGGCGGGCGCTCGAGGAGTTCCACGGACGACACGTACTCGTCATCGGGCACTCCAATACGGTTCCCGGGATCGTCCGTGAGTTGTCCGGCCGCGACGTGCCCCCAATGTCGGAGACGGACTACGGCACGGTCTACGTCGTGGCAAGACCCCAGTTCAGCCGCGAGTCGGTCACCGTACTGCGCCTGCCCTGAGCCGCAACGTGCCGCTCACACGCCACCGCGGAGCGCGATGGCGTTCTCGACGAACTCCTTGTGCCGGTTGACCCGCAGGTCGGCCATGACCGCATCACGAATCACGCGGCCGCGATCGATGAGGAACGTCGCCCGGCGGACGCCGATGCCGAGCGGTCCGTCGACGCCGAACGCCTTGATCACGGATTTGTCCTCGTCGGACAGGAGCGTGAAGGGAAGGCCGTACTCGTCCCGGAAGCGCCGGTGGCTGTCGGGCGACTGAGGGCTGACGCCGACGACGTGGAGGCCCGCTGCCAGGATCTGCGTGTGCAGGTCCCGCAGATCGCAGGCCTCTCGCGTGCAGCCGGGCGTGAAGTCGGCCGGGTAGAAGTAGAGGATCAGCGCCTCTCCCTCGAGCAGGCTGCTCAGTGTTCTCTCGCGCCCATCCTGGTCGGGCAGGGTGAAATCGGGCGCCCGTTCGCCTTTGTCCAGCATGCAAGCCTCCCTGGCAACAGGTTCAGTCCTCGCGATGCGAGGTCGGGCCGCGGAACACGTGTTCCATGACCGTACAACCGCAGTCCGCAGACCTCGGGATTCCGCCCCGCTTCCTCCATGACATGGCGGAACAGCAAGGAGAATACACCCTGGCCGCGGTGGCCGCGATCCACAAAAACCGACTGGATCCACCAGAAGACGCCGTTGCGCCAGTCGCTCCACTCGAAGGTCAGCATCATCTGTCCGATCCTGGCGCCGCCCGACTCCGCGATGAAGTAACGCCCGAGCGAGCGGTGCCCGAGCACGGCCTCGACGCCAGGGCGCACCAGCGCCGGGTCGAGCTCGAGCCGCGACGATGAAGTCCAGGTCGTCCGGGCGCGCGTCGCGTATCGTCACGGGCATGGTGGGCGGTCCTGGGTTCGGCCGGTGGATCCGGGCCTCAGATGATACGTGGCCGGCACCGGCCGTGGCGCTGCTTGCCGGGCGGGGGGCGGCTCTTTACAATCCGCGCTCTTCATGGGGCGGTAGCTCAGCTGGGAGAGCGTCGCGTTCGCAATGCGAAGGTCGAGGGTTCGATCCCCTTCCGCTCCACCAATTTTCCTTTTCTATTCAGGATAGTCAGCGGCGCCGCCTTCGGGCGGCGGCGCTGCTTCTTCAGTTGGCAGGCACGGCGTCGACGCGAAGCGTTGATGCCCCCGTCACTGCTCGAAGGCACTTGATTTGCGTCCCCGCGGGGACTCACGGCGCGTGGCTCCGCCGCCGATGTCCATCAAGCTGCACGGAGTCGGGAAACGCGCCCCAAAGGGCCGCCAGCGGGGCTCCAAACCGACAGACCGGTGGCTTGAGATCGACCTCCCGACATGAAGGCAAAGGCCGAGGCCCGTCGGAGGACACTAGTCTTGTGAGGCACCTCGGGCTACTGGCGGCGGTTCCCCCGTGTAGGTGGAGTGACACGCGGGATCCATGGCGGAAGACGAACCGTCAACAGACACTCCGCATGACAGGAAGGCCCCGCACTTGGGGGAAACCGTGGAGTTCGAGAACGGCCGAGGCTGTGTGATAACTCCGTTTTGCGTCGGTCGCGTGTCGGGTCAGCGCATGGCCAGGCGGTTGGCTGACGGCAAGACAGACTTGCGTCAGGCGCGCAGCGCCTCGATCAGCGGGCGGATTCCCATGATCTGCATCACTCGCTTCAGGTTGTAAGCCAGGACGTGCAAGCTCATCTCGGCGCTCACCCGAGGTAATCGTCGACATAGGAAGTGGGTGGCACCCATCCAGGCTTTGATCGTCCCGAACGGGTGCTCCACCGTGCCGCGTCGCTGTTGCATGGCCATTGGCTGGGCGTCGAGTCGCCTCTGCAGGGCATCGAGCACATCCTCGTGTTCCCAGCGTGCGATGCGCCGGTAGTCGCTGGTCGTGCACTTCGACCGCAGCGCGCAGCGCGGACAGGCCGATGACCAGTACTTGTGGATCGCCATGCCCTTCTCGAGGCTGGTGAAGCGGCGGATGGCGTACTCCCCGGCAGGGCAGCGGTACCGGTCTCGCTTAGCGTCATACTTGAAGTCACGCTTGGTGAACCGGCCGGCTGCCCGCGACGGACCGGTCAGCGCCTTCGGCACCAGCGGCACGATACCCGCATCGGCGCAGGCCTTGAGTTCCTCGCCGCTGTAGTAGCCACGATCGGCCAGCGCGGTGAGTTCGCTCGTGCCGAGAGCCTCGCGACCCTGCTCGGCCATGCGCTTCAGCTGGTGCCGGTCGGAGCCCGCGTTGGTCACCTCGTGCGCCACGATCAGGTGGTGCTCGGTCTCGACCACCGCCTGCACGTTGTAGCCCACGATCCCCGTGCCCTTGCCCTGGCTGGCCATCGAGCGCGCATCGGGATCGGTCAGCGATACCTGGCCATCCGGTGCCGCCGCCAGGCGCGCCTTGAGCCCTTCAAGGCGACCCATCTCGTCCCGCAGCGTGGCGAGCCGCTCCTTGAGTCGTGCAGTCTGCCGCGGCGTGCTCGGCGTCTCGCGTCGGTCCATCCGATCGAGTTGCTCGAGATACTCGGCAATGCTCTGCTCGATGAGCGCCATCCGCGTCTTCATCTTGCCGGCGGTGAAGTTGCGGTCCCGATGGTTCACCGCCTTGAACTTGCTGCCGTCGATCGCCACCGTCGCCTCGGTGAACAGGTTCCAGCGGCGACACAGGACGATGAACTCGCGGCAGACGTTCTTGATCGCCGCCGCATTGCCCGCCCGGAAGTCGGCGATCGTCTTGAAGTCCGGCGCCAGCCGCCCTACCAGCCACATCAACTCCAGATTGCGGCGCGCCTCCTGCTCCAGTCATGCGGTTCAGATAGCCGTACAGGTACAGCTTCAGCATCGTCGCCGGGTGATACCCAGGCCGACCCGTCGCCTTCGGTTCGACCCTCGCAAAACCCAACGAGCTCAGCTCCAGCGCCGCCACGAACGCCTCGATCACCCGGACCGGGTTCTCCTCGGCGACATACTCGTCGATCGTCTCCGGCAGCAGCACACCCTGCGAACGGTCGGCCTCGTCGATGAACCGCGTCATGCCATGACCTTGAGCGACATGACCGCCAGATCTTACCGGTCAAGACATGACGTTTTCACACAGCCTCGGCCAGAAACAGACACGCCTCGGTGAAGCCAAATTCTGGATAGTCAGGCGTGTTCGGGTTGTATGAACGGCAAGAGCCCACGAGACACTGGTCAAATGAGTTCTCAACCCCACCACCGCACAACGGCGGGGCGGATCCGCTAGAATTCTGCCGTAAGGCTTTTTCTATCGTTGCGCGAGTTGGGGTTTGTCTTTGAAACAACTGATGAAGCGTATGCGGCTGAAGCTCGACCGCCGACGCTTTCTTCTTGACCTGATGCCAAAGTCCTCCGTCTGTGCGGAGATTGGCGTTCACACGGGTAGGTTCTCCACAAACATTCTCGAAGTCGTGCACCCGCGAGAACTGCATCTTATAGATCCGTGGAAACACGAGACATCGGCTCTGTATCAGCGTGCCTTGTTTGGTGGCAGAGTTGACTCAGGGCAGCAAGCAATGGATGCGCGATATCACGCGGTACTAGATCATTTCAAAACAAACATCGACAGCGGCCAAGTCAAGGTGCACCGGGGGTATTCGAGTGAAGTCTTGACCACCTTCCCGGATCACTACTTCGACTGGATGTACATCGACGGCAATCACCTTTATGAGTTCGTGATGCAGGACCTTCAATTGGCCCTGATGAAGTCCAAGCCTGGCGGCTATATTACTGGGGACGACTACGGACGCGAAGGTTGGTGGGAAGGCGGTGTCGAACGCGCGGTGGACGAGTTCTGTCGTTCCCAACGCGTTGAATTGATAGCCATACGCAACAACCAATTCATACTAAAGATACGCAGCGCTGGTTCCAGAACGGTGTGATTTCACACCGGTTTGATCCGCGGTCAGCGCTTCATCGAGATCCAACGCCGCAGTGGCATTGCGTGCTCTCATTTCACGATGACCACGCGTCTGCTAAGTATATGGACTCCTCCCGTTTCGCGAGAGGTGGGTGTCAGACGGCAGGCGCGTACGTATATCCGGCTTGTTGATGGGGACGCTATCCCCCAGCCCTCAATGTATGCGCACCCCGGGCACTCTTTGGGTCGTTGGCCGCGAAGGCCGCAAAGCAGAACAGGTGGCCCGAGGCGGATAGCTGCTATCTGATCCTGGTCTCCCGCGGAACTCCGGTTAGCTGGTCGTGGCAACCGACCCCAGCGTCGCTTCAGGCGCCGGCCGGAGCGCGCTGATAATCCGTTCCCTGCGTCAGCATCGCCCAGGCGGTGCGGACGTTCTTGTTGGCCAGGGCCACCGCAGCCTTGCCGTGGCCGCCGCGCTGGATCAGTGCCGCCAGCCAGTGGTCCTTGCTGCTGCGAGGCTGTTTGAGCTTGTGGACATAGGCGCGGGCACCTTGGATCAGCACCGCCCGCAGCCGCCGGTTGGCTACCCGCTTGCTGATACCGCTGAGGGCCACCTTTCCACCGCTGCTGTACTGCTTCGGCGTCAGGCCGAGATAGGCGGAGAACTGCCGGCCGTTGGCGAACGCCTCGCCGGTACCCAGCGTGGCCAACAGCAGCACCGCGCCAATCGGCCCGACCCCCTCGAGCGCCGTCAGCCGCTCGCAGGCGGGGTTCTGCCGCACCAGCGCCTCGATCTCGCGGTTGAGGCGCTCAATGTCCTCGTGCAGCGCGCACAACCGCTGCCACAACAGGTG
>LJTT01000037.1 GCA_001303585.1 Betaproteobacteria bacterium SG8_41 | reverse complement strand
CCAACCTCGGCGTCGCCGAGATCCAGGAAAAGGCGTGAAATGCGCTTCGTTAGAACCCGAATTTAGCCGCAGATAAACGCAGATAAACGCCGATGTTCACTATCAATAGGCGAAACACTTTCGACGGAACGGGTTTGCTGCCGATTCAGTGGCAGCTTATTGGCTCTGAACTAATCCACAAATCGGTGTCCACGATTGCCGGCCGCTCATTGGCCGTCGTCGGCGGTTAATATGGGTTGGTTTGCTTTTTCTGATATCTGCGTTCATCTGCGTTCATCTGCGGCTGATAATGTTTTTCGGTTTTCGATGTAGGGGTTACGCATGCGGCAGATAATTCTCGATACGGAAACCACCGGCCTCGAAGCGCAGCTGGGCCACAAGCTCATTGAGATCGGCGGCGTCGAGCTCGTCAACCGGCGCTTCACCGGCAACAACTTCCACCGCTATCTCAACCCCGAGCGGGAAAGCGAAGCGGGGGCGCTCGAGGTCCATGGGCTCACGAGCGAGTTTCTCCGCGACAAGCCAAAGTTCGCGGAGATCGCCCGCGAATTCCTGGATTACATCAGTGGCGCCGAGCTCGTTATTCACAACTCGGCGTTCGACCTGTCATTCCTCAATCGGGAGCTCGACCTGGCCGACCTGAAGCCGGTGACGGATTACTGCGTCGGGATCGTCGATACCCTGCGCATGGCAAAGGAGATGCACCCGGGCAAGCGCAACGGCCTGGATGCCCTGTGCGAGCGCTACCAGATCGACAATTCCGCCCGCACGCTGCACGGCGCGTTGCTGGATGCGGAATTACTCGCCGAGGTCTACCTCGCGATGACGCGCGGGCAGGAAACTCTCGTCATGGAAGTCGAAACCGGCCTCGCGTCGGATTCTGGCGCCGAGACCGCGGCGGGGGAGGTCGAGCTCTTTGTCCTGCGCGCCAGCGAGGAAGAGCTCGCTCAACATGCGCAGCAGCTCGAGGACATCGACAAGGCGAGCAAAGGAGCGTGCCTCTGGCGCGCGCTTGATAAGGCGTGAATCGTGAATCGTGAATGGTGAATAGTGAATGGACGAAACGGTTGGTTTTTAGTCGTCCATGCTCATCGCTCATCGCGGACGTCTTATTACCCGGGAGGTTCACCCCTCGCAAGCCGTCCGGCAACCGTATCGATCAGCCGCCGCGAGATGCTTATTGACCCCGGCAGTTTCGGTAACTCGCGCGGGTCGAACCAGTGCGCCTCGACGATCTCCACTCCGTCGGGGCGCAGCTCGCCGCCCGCGTATTCCGCGGTGAAGGCGATCATCAGGGAGTGGGGGAACGGCCAGGGCTGGCTGCCGAAGTAGCGGATGTTCTTCACCTCCACGCCTACTTCTTCGCGCGTCTCGCGTCTGATGGTGTCCTCGAGCATTTCGCCCGGCTCGACGAATCCTGCGAGCGCCGAGTAGCGCCCGTCGGGCCAGATGGGCTTGCGCGCGAGCAGAAGCTTTCCCTCGTGGGTGACGAGGATCATGACGGCAGGGGAGACAGGCGGGTAGGTTCTATAGCCGCAGGCCGGACAGCTGCGTGCGCGCTCCTCGCCGCGTGCCTCGGTCGGGTTGCCGCAGCGGCTGCAGTATTGGTGGTTGCGCTCCCAGTCGAGCAGCTGATAGGCGCGGCCGGAAAGGGCTGCGAGCGTTGTCTCAACGAGGCCGAAAAGATCGCGCAACCCAAGCGCGACCCATCCTTCCGGCAGCGCCTGACTCTCGGGAATTTCCACGGCGTAGCTGTGCCGCCCGCCATAGAGGCCCAGGTAATGGCTGCGCGAGGGCGCGAGGCCATGCTCCCCGAGATCGTTGCAGCACGGCATGGCAGGCCGCTCCGCGCCGTTCAGAACCAGTATTTCCTGGCGCCGGAAGGCAAACCACAGCGCGGGCTCGGTGCGCTCAGCCGGCGGGACGACCAGCGGTGTGTATTCTTCGCTCATGGAACTGGAACGTAGAGTAGCGGAATTGGGGCGGGCGCGGGAAGCGCGGACAAGCTTGCCCGGCGGTTTGAAGCGCCTCCCTCGGCGATGCTAAAATGCGCCCTCCTCAGGGGTGGTTAGCTCAGCGGTAGAGCACTGTCTTCACACGGCAGGGGTCACAGGTTCGAACCCTGTACCACCCACCATTTTTCAACGCCGGCGCGCGCGGATTGGCTGAGCGTCGTGTCGCTAAAGTGCGCGCGCTCGCGCGATATTCCGGCACAGTTGAAGCCCACAACGTGCGTCGGGTCGAAATAATCACGAATAAGGTGATACGTTATTTTTTTGGGCCTTCGTGCAGCGCCTGAAATTTATAAAAACGCGACCGCCAGACGTAGTCTTTGTAAGCGTGTTCGATCGCGGTGGGCAGGAGCTCGGGCCGCCCCCAGTCCGCGTATTTCCAGTCCCCGAACTTGGTTTTGGCTTCCTCGACGCCGACGCCGCGGTCCACAAGCTCCGCCACGCGTTCCTGTAGGGTTACGAGGTAGTCCCGGTAGGTCGCTATGGCTTCCGCGCCCCCACCGACGACGGGGACTCCATGTCCTGGCACGACTGTATCGCACTCGAACTCCGAAAGCGCATCCAGGATTGTCAATATTCCGCCGAAGTCGGTTGTCTTGCAGCGGCCATGCGCCCCGGAAAAAACCAAGTCCCCGGCAAACAGCACCCGCCTTTCGGGAAGATAGATGACCAGATCGCCCCTGCTGTGGCCATGCCCCATAAAGACCAGCTCGATGTTTTCGCCGCCCAGCGTGATAGTGGCCCGCTGCTCGATGCCTATCTGCGGAGTTAGATCCGCCGGATTTTCCAAATCACGGGCGAGTTCGGGATTGTATTTTCGAATATGGTCGACCCAGACTTGCTCCTTCATTTTTTCATGAATGCTGGCGCGACATACTTCTGAGGCCAGAATAATTGCTCCTTTGCGCCGAAACAAATGATTCAGGGAAAAATGATCGCCGTCGTCATGGGTGTTTACAACGTACCGGACCGGGGAAGACCGGGTGAGGGAGTTGAGGGAGGCCATCAGAGCATTGCAATGCTTGATGAACCCATCGACGAGAAGCGAACCTTCCGGGGTTACAAAAATACCCTGATTACCCTCTCCGCGCGGGCTGACCTGACAATAGGCACCTTCGCCGAGTTCTACCAGGCCTCCAACTTCCGGGTCTACTGCCATTTTTCCTCCTCGCACACGCGCTCATGCAAGACACAGATCGGGGACGAACGTCAGGAGTGTCGGATCAACTGGATCGCTGTGGCGCTTGCTGACCCGCGCCAGGCGGCCTCGACACCACCTCTCGGCCGGTCCTAGACCATCGGTCCCGGCCGTTTCAGATACAGATCCTTGATCGAGTCGGCCGCCCAGCACGCCAGCGCGCCGATCGTGCCGGTCGGGGGATTGGCGCTGTTCTGCGGGAAGTTGCACCCGCCGATCACGAACACGTTGGAGACGTCCCACGACTGCAGGTATTTGTTGACGGCGCTCGTTGCCGGGTCCGCGCCCACGGCCGCGCCGCCGACGTTGTGTGTGCTCTGGTAGGGCACGATGTCGTAGTGGCCCGCCGTGGGCTGGGCGCTCATGAGCGAAGGATTCATCGCCTTCGCGATTTCCTCCGCCTTCTTCGTGATCCACGCCGATGCCTTGCGCTCGTTGTCGCCCCAGTCGAAGGTCATGCGCAGGAGCGGCAGGCCGTTGGCGTCGCGGTAATTGGGGTCGAGGTCGAGATAGTTCTGACGGTAGCTCTGGCAGGCGCCGTGCAGCCGGACCGTCAAGTTGCGCTGGTAGTAGCGCGCCGCCGCGCGCTTCCACTCCGCGCCCCAGCGCGGTGTGCCCGGCGGCACGTGGATGGACTTTATCGGCATGGCACCGCTGCTCGCGACCGCGATGTAGGCGCCGCCGAAGAAGTCCAGCCCCGAGTGGTCGAAATTGTCGCCGTTGAACTCGTCGATCGCGGTGCCGCGCGCCCCCCCGCCCATGAACGGGTTGAACACCTTCTCCTCGAAGAAGAGCGTGACGCGGCCGGCCGACTGGTAGGAATAGTTGCGGCCGACCACGCCGCGGTTCGTTGCCGGGTCGTACGGCTTCCCGATGCCGGAGAGCAGCATCAGGCGCACGTTGTTGAAGGTGTACGCTGCGAGGATGACGAGCTCGGCGGGCTGCTCGAATTCGCGCCCGGCTGCGTCGAGGTAGGTGACGCCGGTCGCGCGCTTTCCGTCCGAATCCAGGTTCACCTTGATGACGTTCGAGAGCGGGCGCAGCTCGAAGTTCGCCTGCTTGAGCAGCGCCGGCATGACGGTGGTGAGCGGATTGGCCTTCGCGCCCATCGAGCAGGCGTGGCTGCTGCAGAAACCGCCGCGAATGCACTGGCCCAGCATGAGCTTGTAGGGATTGGTGTAGGCCTGCGTCTGCGCCGCGACCGGGTTGACGTGCGGGTGATAGCCCAGCTCGCGGCACGCGTTCGCGAACAACGTGCCGGCGTAGTTCATCGAGGAAGGCGGGTTCGGGTACTCGCGCGAGCGCGGCCCCTCGAACGGATTGCCGCCGGGCTGGATCTCGCCGTTCAGGTTCCCGGCCTTGCCGCCGACGCCGTAGAGGTGCTCGAACTGGTCGTAGTACGGCTCCAGCTCCTCGTAGGTAAGGCCCCAGTCCTGGCTGCTGCATTCGTCGAGGATCTGGCTCTTGCCGTAGCGCTCGATGGTGCGGCTGCGCGTCTCGAAGTCCCACGGCAGGAAGCGCCGGGTGTGGGTGCCCCAGTGCAGCGAGGTGCCGCCGACGGCCTCTCCCGGCTTGAACGAGCCCATCTCGCGCATCGGCAGCGCCACCTCGCGCGCGTTGTTGCGGAACGTGATCGTCTCGCGCGAGAGGTCCTGGAAGATGTCGCTGTGTCGGTCGTATTTCAGCTCGTCGAAGGTGTAGGGTGACGCAAAATCATGCTGCGGATCGATCACGCGCCCGCGCTCGAGCGCCACCACTTTCAGTTCCGCATCCGCCAGCTCCTTGGCGAGTATGGAGCCGACGACGCCGGTGCCGACGATTACGGCGTCGACGGGTTTGAGCTTGGTCGGCGTCATCGCCCGCTTCTCCCCTCGTCCTTCAGCTTGACGTGCTTCGGCAGGCCCTGGCTGTCGAGTTTCACCCGCTCCTGCAGGACGTCGAGGATGCTCACCGGCTCGACGCGGTACGGCACGTTCTGCTCCTCGATGAGATCGTTGTAGTCGGATGCCGGCACGCCCGGAAAGCCGATCAGCTTCCAGCCGGCCTTGTCGCGGTTGCCGCCGTACATCGGGTCCGCGAAGAAGCCTTCCATGGTGTTCCGTAGCAGCAGCCCGAAGAACAGCTTCGACGAAACCGATGCGAGCTGGATGGCGCCGCTCTCCAGTCCCTTCAACACCTCGTCCTGCTCGCGTGGCGCCAGGAACTCGAACGCCTTCTGATATTGCTCGAGGCAATGCACGTTCACCTCGCGGATCGCCGCGCGGTAGATTTCCCGCGGCGTCAGGCGCGACTGGAAGCCCTGCTGCGGCGTGCCCTCCGGCCACGGGCCGGTGCGGTAGTTTCGGCCGTGCGAGCCCCAGACGCTGACGAGCTGCTGGTCGATGAAGCCGGTGACACCGGATCCCTTTGCGCCCGGCCCGAGATCATCAGCCGGTATCAGCCGCTCGACCGCCGCGTCCAGGAAGCGGATCTCCGGTTGCGTCAGGTATCGGTAGGTTTGAGATTCGGGGGGCATCGTTGTCTCCCTTGCGTTCGCGGCAGCAGTTCCACTTGCTGGACCTCGGCTGGCGGTTGAAATCCGTCGCGGCAGCATAAGGGGATGGATCTCGATGCGCAAATGCGGCTGGCGCGGAGGCCTTTATGGTCCCCTCGCGGGACCCAGTGACTTTACTTTCTTTGCGCCCTTGATAGACGGGGTCAATGTGACTTTGCCGCTGCGCGAGTTTTTCGCTTGTGGAAAATCTCACTCTGACCCTATTTGCACAATACGATGTGCCGGGCAGGAGCGTCGAGAGCATCAGCTTCTGCCGGCACAAAAGATCGTTCAGTGGCCCTTCCCGTCACACCTGGGTCGGGCTCGGAGCTGCTCAGGTCCGCAATGCTTGCGAAGGTGGCGTTGGGTCTCCTATCCTTCACAACCTGCCCCAAGAATTCAGTTCGAGGAGAGGAAAGCGCATGAGAATTGCCCGATTCAGCGTTGATGGCTGGGAGAGCTACGGACGGGTGGAGGGCGACCGGGTCCGGGTGATCCAGGGCGACATCTTTGGGAAGCACCAGGAGACCCAGGCTTACTACCCCCTGGACCGGGTCAAGCTGCTGCCGCCCACCCGGCCCACCACCTTCTGGGCAGTGGGGCTGAACTACGCCGCCCACATTGCCCACCAGGAGGTGGCCCTGGACGCCGAGCGCATCAAGCGCGAGTCCCAGGGGTTCCGGCCCTGGCACAAGGGCGCCCACTGCATCATCGGCCAGGACGAGCCGGTGGTGATTCCCGCCGACTCCGACTACGTGCACTACGAGGGCGAGCTGGTCATTGTCATCGGACGGCCCGCGCGCAAGATAACCCCGGAGGAAGCGCCACACTTCATCCTGGGCTACACGATAGGCAACGACATCAGCAGCGAGGGCTCCTGGCACAAGGACATATCCAACTGGCGCAAGAAGGGCAGCGACACCTTTGGCCCAGTGGGTCCGTGGATCGAGACCGACGTGGACCCCCACAACCTGGAGATCATCACGCGGTTGAACGGCAAGGAGCGCGACCGGGGCAGCACCTCCGGCATGGTTCGCAACTGCTACGCCGTCGTGAGTGGCATCAGCAAGTACTGCACCCTGCATCCCGGCGACCTCATCCTCACGGGCGCGCCCGGGGCGGTGGAGGGGATCAAACCCGGCGACGTGATGGAAGTGGAAATTCCCGGCATCGGCATCTTGCGCAACCCCGTCATCGGGGAGGATTAGCCGGGCGCGCCCTTGGCCTCCGGTTGAAGGGAACAGGGTTTTTGTATTGCCATGGTGTGAACGGGTCTCCGGCGGCAGAGTTCAGCGATTCTTTGTAGCCGTGTATTAGAGCGGGGATACTTTGGGGCCGCTTGAGTCCGAAATTGTCACTTTCTGTGGTCAGAGCACGGAGCCGGTAGTCGTAACGTGTGTTGATCTGACGAGCAGCATAGCTAAATTCTAGATTCACACGGCACCGCGCGGGTAGCAGGATCTCAATCAACGACCCCCTGGTTCGTAGTGGGACTCGTGTTATTAGCGATTAATTAAATCAGGAGCTTGCAACGCTTGCCAATTTGATTTCCAGTGTGACTCAGTCACAATCGAAGCATACCCAGTCACAATTTAGGCACAGTTCATCCACACCAAATGGTCCGGATTCTCACGCTTCGAGTCATCGCTTGAACTGCATGTTGAAGCCGACGAATATTTGCCACTTGGGCCAGCCCGCGCCTACAGCGATCACGAGCACAACGGCCAGTGCGATCAGCGCAATTTTCAGGATATGCATGACGCATATCCTCCTTCAAAAGCTTACAGCCAGCCCGATGCCGAAACCCGACACATTGTTGCCAAAGCGATAGCGGCCGACCAGCCGCAGGCGGCTAATGTACATGTCATAGGCGCCGGAATCGATCTCGAAGCCGACACCTATGGTATTCAGATGATTGAAACCCAGGACGCCCGCCTGATCGCCGAGGTACGATGAGTAGGCGTATTCCAGTACGTAGCGCAGCGGGCGATCCAATGCGGTGAGCCCCGTGGGCGCACGCCATCGGGTCCACAGGCTCGCAGTGGGGATGTCTGCGCGTCCTTTCACCGCGTCGGAGGTCTCACCAAAGCTCTCGAGCCGCAAGTAGGTATAGCGAAGCTCGACGTCGATCTCGTAATCGGGACGGTAGCGTTCCCAGTCGAGCATCACGGATCCGCCGTAACCATAGGCGCTCAGCCGCCCATCTCTGAAGAAATCGTCGACCGGCAGGCCGGTCTCCGCTTCCACTAGCAGGCCGATGAACGACGTATCGCTTTCCACGTGGCCGAGCGCAAAGTTGGCGATCGGCCGCAACTTGAGCTCGGGCGCAATGGGAAAATCCCAGCCGATGCCCACCGTCCCCGCGAAGCTGTTCCACTTCAGCGGGATCGCCTGCTGTTCGTCTCCGCGCGTCGCGATGAAGGTGGGATCGTAGCGGCCGTAGCCAACGCCGCCTTCCAGGTAGAGCGGGAAATCCTGGCTCGGCGTAAATCCTCCAGCGAACTGGATGAACCGGACGTTGGGGTCGCCCGACTGCGGATTATTGATGGAAAGTGAACTCGCCGACATGTCGGGTACCACCGAGTAGCCCAGCAGGGCAAGAACCCCGTTGACGCGGCCTCGGACACTGTCCCCTATGAGCGTGAAGTCCTGCCCCAGCGCTTGTATGGGCAAGAACAGGCTGAACGCAACCAAAATCCGCAGCATGGCGATGCGATGTCTTGAACCGGTCTCAAAAATCCCTGAAACTCGCAAACGAGAAATGGCTCCTGACGCCCTTTTTTGTTTCCTCAAAAAAGCCTCCTGGAACCTTTTTCGTGCTACTGAAAAGGTTCCTGGCACCTTTCTTTGTGCCTCTGGCACCTTTCTTTGGCCTGGAAAAAAGTTCCTGGTATCTTTTTCGGCCGTTTTCGGCCGGCACGCTACCGGCGCGACCGCCGGATCAGCTCGCGACCCCCGACGCCCCAGTGGCTCAGCACTTCGGTCAGATCCCCTAGGCTTGCGTCCAGCGTTTCAACCTGCTTCATGGAAACGATCTTCACGTTGCCCGCAAGGGGTGTCGGCGCACGCGGCACCATTACGGTCGCGTAGCCGTCGCCGTGCTCCTCGATCAGGTACGCGAATTCCCTCTGCCCATCGCTCGAGACCATTAAAGCGGGCCTGAAGGTGCCGCCCTCGCCGATCTCAACCATGCGGGCGGCGAGGCCTTTCAGCACACCGTAGAGCGGAATGCGGCCGACCGTGTTGCGCTCGAGCCAGCGGCCGACGCGCTGACCAGTGGCCGATTTCGCTATCATCCCCAGCACGAACGAGGCCAGGAGAATAAGCGCTACTGCTAGCAGCGCCGGCGCGCTAAAGGCCTCGATCCACGCCTTGGGAAAGAAATCGGCTATCGGGGCTGCCAAGACCACCATCAGCTCGAAGAGCTCGATCAACATGAGCTCCAGCAGCAAGAGCGGCAGGAGAATAAACAATCCACCAAGCACGGTCGTCTTCAGAAAATCTGCGATCGTCTTCACGTGGCGGCCTCCTTCCGTTTGGGTACAACGAACAGGTGCGTCAGCGAATCAGCGTCATGTAGATGATGCCTGCGAACAGCACAATGTAGATCCATCGGCCGTAGGCATCGAGCTTCTGTGCGAGCGCGATGCGCTCGGTCTGCGCGAGCCGGCTGGTGACGATGACCTGCCCGAGCGCAAAGAACACCAGTATCGTCGATCCGAGAATCAGCTCGTCAAGCCGGGTGAGGTAGGGCACCGGCGGCAGCCTCGTGCGCAGCGCGATCAGGAACGCTACCAGCGTGAACGCGGACGCGGTCGCAATACCGATCTGCGCGCCCCATGATTCGGGATTGAGCCAGAACACCGTCCATGCCATGAGGACGATGAACACGAGAGGCAGGACAAAATTCCAGAGGAAGTATTCGGGTTCGCGCTGGACGAGGATCACGTGGTCCAGACGCGAAAACTCCTCGACCCCGACGCGCAAAGGCTTGACGACGTCATCGGCGTAATTGTCGAGCGTGCGCCAGCCGGCGACGGAAAAATCCCGCTTTCCCTCGATTACGAGATCGCCCGGTACCAGTCGCACGATTCGGGGACCGTAACTGAACGACGCCAGCCGTGCGCGCAATTCTTGTTTGTCAAAGGGAAAGTCCCTCATCAGGAAGCGCACCGAATACTGCCCCAGCACTTGCTTCTCATGTCGGACCGTACCATCGTCGGCGATCCGCACGGTCTCTCCCAGGGCGCGAAACTGCGCGCGCAGGTTCAGGACTCGCACGTCCGGATGCCAGATTTGCTTGAGGCTCAGCCGGCAATTTGCCAGCGACCCGCCGCGCGCTCTGGCGCTGAGCCGCGGGTCCCGCCAGCGCATGGTGAAAACGATGTCAGCACGAAATGTCTGATCGCCATCATTAACCTCAAACAGGTCGACGATCACGACGCCGACATCAACGGTGACCGGCTTGTTCTCCTGCTGCGGCGGAGTTATCCGGAGCGCGCCGGGGATTGCACATGGACCAGCTACCCCCATCTCCGCAGCGAAGCCGGACGCCACGCTGGCGATCCCAAGGGCCAACCCGAGGAGAAGCGATAGAAGGCGTCGTAGTTTCACACACATGGTGACAAGAACCCGATCCTAATAACGTCCCTTCCCCGCAGACCTCGTGGTGTCGACGCGTTGAGCCTTCGCGGCGATGCTCGGTACTGTCTGCTTGCGCGCCCGAGTAAATGGGACCCGTGCATTTTTTTAACGTTAGCTTATCGCCTGAGCGCAAAAAAACTTACACTGACCCCATTATCCTGATGTTTGCGCTGGCGGCTGAACTTCGATATCCAGCTCGCCTGGCAGGAGCGCCCATTCGAGCCACTCGATCTCCTGAAAGGTGCGCGGCTTTTCTGACAGAAACAGGACCGCACGCAGGCCGTCCGTGTAATACGGATCCTCGGTGTAGTTGTAGCGCGGCGCCTTGATGGATGCAGAGCCTACTCCCGTCACGAATCCTACTCGCGCGAGGTACTGAGACCGCGCGAGGTCAAACAGTACATAGAGACGCGCCTCATCCACCATCGGATCGATCTTGTGGGTGACGAAGGTCTTGCTGGAGAACTTGACCCCGATGTCGCGGCTGATCTGCCCCACCCAGACGTCCTGGCGGTCGAACCTGACCGGGGCGAGCCATAAACGAAGGTGATTGCGTTCATCGACGGTCTGCCGCGCCTTCTGCAAGGCGACGTCCTGCGGCCTGCCGAAGACATAGAGCGGCGAGACCGGAGACGTGCGATAGCGCGAGCCGAACAACGACGACCCGATCGTCGCCCAGACAGTATCGGAGCGGATCGTCTCGGTGAGGTCCCACCCCTGGCGCACGAAGGTGGCCAGCATCCGAAGCCTGTCACCCACGACAACCAGATTCAGGGGATCGCCGTGCGTGGCCTTGTCGCCGCCCAGCACGCAGCATGGCAGGGATTCCAGATAGGCGCGCAGTCCTTCGAGGTCGACCTCGCGCAGCTCTTGCGGCCGGTAGAGCGTGCGCGGATCGACCCGATCGAAATCGGCCTCGAAACCCGGCACCGGCAGCACGAACTCCAGCGTCCGGTTGTCGCGCTCGCCGATGAGTTGCACCGTGACGGCTTTCGCGCCCGGGTCCAGGTTGGTGTAGACGAATCCACTGCGCTGCGATCGCGGGGGAATCACGATTGGGATGTGAGCCCGATTGAAGCGGCGTAGGAAATCCTCGTATGCGCCTGAGCCGCGCGCCTGCCAGGCAACCTCCGACGGTGAGAAATAGTCGGGATCGATGCTCAGCAGCATCAACACGAACTCCTGTAACTCATCGTTTCTTAACTCCAGCCAGACCGGCTGTATGCCTTTGCTCGCCAGTGGCGCACCAAACTCGGTCTCGCTCTCGCGGGCACCGAGCACGGATATCGCCACCTCGACGCCAGCCGCTTGCCGACGCTCGACGCGCTCGCGGAAGTCCCGCGTGTCCGCCTGCGGTGGCGGAACGCTCGCGCAGCCGCCGATGAAGAGGAAGCCGGCCAGCACCAGCGCCGGCCACACACCGGCAGGCTCGGAAAACCTTCCCATACCCGGGCTCTCCTATTTTGTGCCGCTCGGTTGCGTTACTTTGGCGTACCGGGAGGTTCCGCAAACCGCGCACTGGCGCCATGAATGAACAGCGCCCGCAGCTTGTCCCAGAATTCGCCACCCAGCACGAACAGGCTGGCGAGCAGTAACAGGTCACCGCCGAGACTCCAGCCCAGCGCTTGGATGGCAATCCCTGGGGTCAGGTGGTGAGCGTATGGCGCAAGCCAACCGAACAGCAACGGAACAGCAAACATGACAAGCCCAATGCGATAACGAACCGGGCCTACCGAATCGGGCAACGCGTAACGCTTCAGTAAACCGAACGCTTTTGATTTCAGGTAGTCGAAACCGCTCTTGCCCATCACCGCCGCCGCGATCACCCACAGCAATTCGGGTATGCCGAGCAGCAGGAGTCCCGATAGCGTCGCCTTCCACTCGGTGGACAGATCGAGCGCGTTGACCAGAGGCACCAGCAGCGGGCTCAGCAGCCCCGCGATGAACAATGCGACGCCAATCTGGAAGCGTATGGTCTTCTTGGGCTGATCTGTCATCTTGCGGCCTCGTTCGATCTCTCGTGAGGCGGAGGTCGCCTCCTAGGGTGCCACGCTCAATTGTCTCCACACACGGCACGGGCGCCTTGGCCCATCCGCACCCGCCTTATCAACTTCCATAGACCTGCTTGCCATCCATCCAGGTCTGGGAGATCTTGATCTCCGAGATCTTCCTCGGCTCGACCTTGCGCGGGTCGTTCTCGAGGACGACCAAGTCGGCGAGCTTTCCGGGCTCAAGGCTGCCGATCTCGCTTTCTGAATGATACAGCCAAGCCGCATTCCGCGTGACGGCTCGAATCGCGGCCTCGACCCCGACCCGCTCCTGCGGTGCAAGGATCGTGTCGGGCTCCTTCCATAGATCCCGTACCACTGCGACGCGGATCAGATGCAGGTTGCTGAGCGGCGAGACGGGGGCATCGGAGTGCATGGTCCAGGTGAGACCAGCTTTTTCGACGCTGCCGCAGCGATCGAGCAGTTGAACCTTTTTCGGGCCGAACACCTTGTCGCGCATTACGTGGCCCCAGTAGTGCACGTGGTTGATCAGAAAGCTCGGCCCGATCCCGAGCGCCTTGCAACGGGCGATCTGATCATCGTGCAGGATGGAGCAATGTTCGATTCGGCACCGCAGCGACTTGATGTCGATCCCCTGGCGCTGGGCGTTCTCCAAGGCATCGAGAATGGCGTCGATAGCGGCGTCACCGTTGCCATGCAGAGCCAAGGGCCAGCCCTGCTTTGCACGTATCAGGACGTGTTCGTTGAGAACCTTCGGTTCCACGTAGAAAATACCTTTGGAGTCCCGGCCTACGTAGGGCTCCCGCTGTCGTCCGGTGTAACCCTGGTTGGAACCGTCGACAACCATCTTCCAGCCTGATACACGCATCAGGGCATCGCCGTAACCGGGCTTGGCGACCACCTTGTCCCATTCTTCCGCCTTGCCGTCGAAGAGATAGGCGCGGATGCGCGACTTCATGCGGCCCGCGGCGAACATCTTCTCGAATCCCTCGATATCCGCTTCGGCCCCAAAGGCACCGGCTGCCATATCGCACAGCGTCGTGATGCCGTGGGCGGCGGCCTGCTCGCCGACCTCGATTCCGGCATCGACGAATCCGGTCTTCATGCGCTTGACGATGGCCTGGTTCAGCAACATCACCGGCAGGTGGGCAATGACGCCGTAGAGCACGCCGTTGGGTGAGCCGTCCTGGTAGCGCCCATACTGAGCGCCCTTGGGATCAGGGGTGTTTTTCGTGATCTTGGCGAGTGCCAGCGCCTTGCTGTTGACATAGGCGATGTGGCCGGAGGCATTCAGCACGAAGATCGGGCGATCCTTCGAAATCTCGTCGAGCTCCCGGGTGGTCAGCTCGCGCGGGGGTTCCAGCAGCACCGGATCGAACTGGCGCGCCACGATCCATTCATTCGCGCCGGTCTTCGCGGCCACCCCGCGCAGGGCCTTGAGGCAGGCCTCGAAGGTCGGCTGCTTGAATGGCCCGACGTCCTCCGTATGCCCGAAAGCGGCGAGCAGCGCGAAATGCATGTGCGGCTCGATGAAGCCGGGCAGGACCGTGCGCCCGCCAAGATCGATCACCCGCGCGCCGCGACCGGCGGCGCTCGCGACCGCCTCGTCGCTGCCGACGGCCAGCACGCGGTTGCCCCGGATCGCCAGGGCCGCGTGCAGAGAGAAGCCGGCATCCACCGGCAACACCACGCCATTGCGGAATACGACCGTCTCCGCGCCTGCCGCCGCGGCCAACGGGCCGTGCCAACCGGGGACCGACAAGCCTGCCAGCACGCTGGCGCCGGCTTGAACAAATCGTCGTCGGTTCATCGTCATCGTTCTTTCCTCGGCATCGTGCGTCTATGTCTTCGCACCGGTCGCGACACGACGGGATCGAATGCCGCCAAGCAAGCCCCACAGACCGGCTCCGAATCCGAACAGGTTCAGTGCAGCGCCTGCCCAACGCCAGAATGGCGTTGACCACAGGGACGCTTCACCCGTGAATGCCTGGTAAACGGCGGCGAATGCGGCCAGGGCGCAAAGCGCGCTCAGGATGGCGAAACCGATACGATTGAATCGCGCCGCCAGGTAAAGAAGCACAGCAACGACGCCCATGATGCCGGCCAGCGTCAGCGATGCTGTCGGCCCGATGCCGGTTCCGGTCTTCGCAATGAGGATGACGCCGGCGACATTCCAGAGAACGGCACCCGCGAGCCAGATGAGGACGCAAATGAGCGGTATTCTTAGTCTCTTGTCCATCATCGGCTATTTCTTCACAGGGAAAGGCTTCCCTTCAAACACCGTCCCCCAGACCGGGATGTCTTTGAGTTTCTCCGAGCTCACTGCATACGGGTCCTGTTCCAGCACGGCGAAGTCGGCCATCTTCCCGGGTGTGATGCTGCCGATCTCGTTCTCCATGCGGACGGCGTAGGCGGCGTCGATCGTGACCGCGCGCAGCGCCTGCTCGACGGTGATGCGTTCATCCGGGCCGAGCACCTTGCCGCTGGCGGAGAGCCGGTTCACCATCACCCAGGCCAGCCGCAGCGGTTCGGCGGGTGCCATGGTGAAATCCGAGTGCAGGGAGAGCCTGACCCCATTATCCAGGAGCGATTTGCCGCGGACCATATAGGACGCGCGCTCCGGCCCCAGGCCCACCTTGGAGTAGGCGTCGCCCATGGTGTAAAGATAGTACGGCTGCGCCGACACAACGACGCCGAGTTCACCCATGCGTTTGGTCTGCTCCTTCGTGAAGTAGCCGGCGTGATGCATGGTGAAGCGGTGATCCTTGCGCGGGTTCTCTCGCAGGAGCTTCTCGAGCACGTCGAGCGTCACCTTCATGCCGAGGTCGCCGTTGACGTGCACATGAATCTGATAGCCCTTGTTCCAGAACGCCCTGGCCGCCCGTTCCAGCTCATCGGGCGGCATGATCCACTCGCCTTTGTGGCCGTCGGTGTAGCCATCCTGCATCTGCATGTACTGGGAGTAGAACGCGCCATCTGCAAACAGCTTGACCTGCTTCGCATCCCACCGGATGTGGTGCCTGTTCCCCTTTGGCAAGCTCGCGTAGGCATCAGCTGCCTTCTCCAGCCCTCCGTAGCGTTTGGTGATCAGCTCGCTGCCCACCGGGATCAGGAACAGCCGAAACGGCGTCTCGGCGTTCTCGTATGCGGCTTCCACTGCCGCAAACTCCTTGTCCGGATCCATCGCACCGGCTGCCATGTCGACTGCGGAGGTGATGCCGCCTCGATGGAGGATCTCACGTGCTTGTGCCAAAGCGGGCATTAACCGCTCCGGGGCCATCAGGTACGGCCCGACTTTGAGAAGGAAGTGCTTTTTAAAGCCGGCCTCAAAGAGCCAGCCTTTTAGCCAATCCACTTGCGGATCCTTGGGATCATCGCCCAACTCCTTCAGCGCTGCCGAGTTGAGAATGACTTCGTGGAAGGAACGGCCCCAAACGATGATCGGACGCGTCGACGAAATCTTGTCGAGGTCCTCCCGCCAGACGTCACCGTGAAACAGGGTATGGTGGCCCCAGGTCCACAGCATCTCCTTCGGGTCTTGCATCCCGGCTTCGATCTTCTTCAATCGGGCGAGATAGGCCTCTTTGCCGCGCACGGCCTTGACCGGCCCGCTGGGGAGATTCCAGTCGAATGGGGTGATGAACTTCATCTGCAGGACAAAGCCGGCTACGAGCAGCGGATGCAGATGGTTGTCGATGAAACCCGGCAACAGCACTTTGCTCTTGAAGCGGTCATCGACCACGTACTTCGCGTTGCCGAGCCTTCGGCGGACCCCGTCCAGGCTCCCAACGGCGGCGATCTTGCCGTTGGCAACGGCAACCGCGGTTGCCTGCGGCGTGGACTTGTCCATCGTGATGATCTTGTTCGCCGTGTAGACGACAGTCCCGCCGGCCTTTTCCTGCGCGTGAGCGATCGATCCCGGGCCGCAGAGCAGGGCGAGGGCGAAGGCAACGCTCAGGGGGATTGTTCTAGCGGGTCTCATGCTGCTTTCTCCTGTCAGATGGATTCAGCACTGCAGCATCACCGCGCGCACCGCTATTTGGCGCCGATCAGCGGGACGAAGGCGATACGGAACGTCCACTTCGGCGCGATGTCGTCGTTTCGCAGGTTGTACTCGATGTCGAAATACACCCGCGTAGGCTGATTGCCGAATCGGACGAGCTTCTCGATGCGTCCGCCAATTGGAAGGTCAACCCATCGGCTCTGACGCAGGTTGTAGGTGTAGGTCACGTCGGACAGCCCCGCCGCCCACCCGCCGCCCAGGTCATAGCTGGCGAATGGCTGAAGCGTGAGGGCGCTTACGCTCGATCGGTCGCTCTTGCCGGCGACGCTGAAGAGGCCCGTGCCGAGCACGCCGTACTGCCACCTGCCGCTCTTGGTGATCCCGACCAGCGCGGGGCCGAGCGACCACTTCTCCGTGCCGAGCGCCGCGTCGGTCGCAGTCGGCACGCTCAGCACGCCGCCGACGCCGAGCCGTCCCCACGGTTGATCGAAAATCAAGACATCCAGGAGCGCTGTATCCGCAAGCCCTCCCTTCTTGAAGGTCGGAATGTAATTCGGCGGGCCCGGATTCTGGTCAATCGATCCGCTCAGGCCGGCGAGGTCCGGCGCGTGCGTCACGTAGGACGCCGTGATGCGCGCGATGTGGCGCTGATCGCCGAGCTTGAAGGGAATGATGGGTTGCAGAACGACGCGACCCATGTCCTGGTCCGGTGCGTTGTGAAAACTCGCCGTCCAGTCGTAGCGAATCTGAAAGGCCGTGATCGAGGCGGTCGGATCGCGCGCCTGCGCCGCAAGGTCCTGCTGCGACCAGGCATTGACGGTCCACATCAAGGCGAGCGCGACACCCAGTGCGCTCAACATCGCTTTTCCTGTTCCCGTTGCAGTCGGTTTCATCGCGTCCTCCTGCCGCCCCCGGCGGCCAGCACCCAACGGATTGAATCGATCAACGCCAGATCGTCGACCGGCTTGCGGAAAAACGCTGCTCCACCCGCGTGAATCGCGCGTTCGCGTATATCTGTGGAATCGACCGCCGTAAGGAAGACCACCGGCAGCTTCAGGTTGCGCTCGGCGAGCAGGCGCGGCAGTGCGAGCCCGTCCTCGCCTTTGAGCCGGATGTCGGCGACAACGCAGGCATCCTCGGTCTTAAGATCTGCTTCGAGCAGCGACGCGAGCGAGTCGAACGCGACCGTGTTTATCCCGGCGCTGCGCAGCAATCGCGGCAGCGCGCGGCGAATGGCGGGGTCGTCATCGACCACGTAAACCGTAGCCGTAGTGGTGGCCGTCGCATTCACGGTCACCTAGTCTGCTGCGGGATGTGCGTCGCGCCTATTGGCCTTTGGTCCAATCGCGGCGATGCGCGCCGCTAGACGGCACCGGGCTGATGGCCGGTGCCGCCCCCGCCGACGAGGCGGACCAGCTCGGCCAGTGATCGGGCGCCGGTTTTCTCCATAACGTGCGCGCGATGGACCTTGACCGTCTTCTCGGTGATGCCCAGTTGCGCAGCGATCTGCTTGTTGCGCAACCCTTGGACAACGAGGCGCATGACCTCACGTTCACGGGCGCTTAGCGCCGCGAGACGCGCTTGGCCCTGGAGTTGCGCGGCGCGGCGCCCGAGCGCCGCCCCAATGGCGGCAAGAAGATTCTCGTCATCAGCCGGCTTCGTGAGGAAATCGACAGCACCCAGCTTCATCGCACGCACGCTGGCGGGAATATCCGCATTGCCGGAGAGAAACACGATGGGCAGGGCATCGGCGTCGCGCGCCAGCCGAGCTTGCAACGCAAGTCCGTCGATGCCGGGCATCGCGACGTCGAGCAGCAGGCAGCCCAGGCCATCGTGGGGCGGGCGCGCGAGGTAGGCCTCTGTGCTGGCGAAGGTCTCCACCGCATAACCCTCCGCGCTCAGCAGGCGCTCGAGCGCGCGCCTCAGCGAGTCATCGTCGTCAATGATAAAGACGGTGGGAGGCGCTTCAGCCATTGGCCTTCACCATCGGCAGCGTGACCCGAAACTCGGCACCGCCACCGTCGCGATTGCGTGCCTCGATCGTTCCACCGTGTGCCTCGACGATACGTTTGCAGAGCGCCAGGCCCATCCCCAGCGAACCCGTAGTCGAGGTGTAAAACGAGTCGAACAAACGTGGCATTGCTTCGGCCGAAATTCCGCGGCCGCGGTCGGCGACGCTCAGGCAGAGCGTGCTATCGCTCAGGCTGAGCGCAAGACGCAAAGCCCGAACGGCCCGCGGAACCTCGCGCAGCGCGCGGATCGCATTCGACAGCAGATTGAGCACGACCTCCTGCAAGCCGACACGGTCGGCCTCGACTGTCCATGCCGGATCCCCGAGCTCGAGCGCGAGCCGGATGTCATGCGCCTGCAGCTCGGCACGCACCAGGTCCGCGGTCTCGCGCACCACAGCTGCGAGCGAGACGCGCTCGCGGTGGCCTGCGTGCTTTTGCAGCAGTCCGCGCAGGCGATGAATCACCTCGCCCGCGCGTTTGTCGTCGCGCACGACGTCATCCACGATCTCACGCAGCTCATCGACATTCGGGGCGGGGCCAGCGAGCTGTCGCCTGGCTGCCTGAGCATTGGCGAGGATCGCAGCCAGCGGCTGGTTCAGTTCGTGTGCAATGCCGGTGACGAACTCGCCGAGCAGCGATGCCCGCCCGAGGCGCTCGAGTTCTTCGCGGGCCTCGCGCGCATCGCCTAACGCCGCAGCACGCTCGCGGGTGAGAATTGCAGTGCGCCGTGCGCTGTCGACAAGCTCGTAGGCAAGAGCAAACACGATCGCGAGGTAAGCGAAACTGACCATATAGGGCATATCCAGCAAGCCCGCATCCACGAGCGGCGCCTGGATTCCTGCCATCACTATGAACAGCAGGCTGCTCCCTGCAACCAGGACGGCCGGCCGGCGCTCACCTGCGCGCCAGGATTGAAATCCGGCGTCCGCGATGAACGCGAGGATCAAGACCGACGCGATATTCGGCACCAGTACCCATGGATTCAGCGATCCAAGCGCGTTGGCGTAAGGCTCGCCCCAGACAGTGGCGTGGGCATCGAGTTCTGTGATCTCCGTGAATACGACGCTATACGGATAAGCGAAGTTGATGACGAGCGTCGCGCACCAAAGCAACGTGATCGTGATGGCGAGCCACGCCCGGCGTGAGTGGAGCCGCAGATGGATGAACCACACTAGCGGCACCAGCAGCGCGAAGATGGTGAGGTTTTCCCACTGTAGCAGCCGGCCGTAGCGCGCCACATCCTGCGACTTCATCAGCGCCAGCTCGACCAGCGCGGTAGCGGTCGCAGCGAACGACATCGTCGCGGAAAGCAGATAGAGCTTGCGCTGGGGTCGGGGCTCGCGCACGGAAAGCAGAATCTGCGTCAGGCCGATGATCGCACAGGCGCCGGCGCACATCGACCACGCGATGGTAAGCAAGCTCATGAGCGCATTGTCGCTGTTTTGGGTCCGTACATGACGTACCAGTCAAGTCGACGCAATCAGAACAACTCGGCACCGGCGTGTCAAAGAGGCAGTAAGGCTTCCAAGCGCTCAGCGCACCGACCCGCCCGCCGTCCCGATCCATTTGAGATTAACGATCGCCTCGCCGGAAGGCAACCGACCGTATCAAAGGGGCAAGGAATAAATTTTTTCGATACGGAAGATTGACGTACCCGTCGCTTTCGCTGGCGACCCTCAGAGTGGCAACCAGGTTGTCGAAAACGTGGAAGACCACGCAAGCAACTATAGCCCTGCATGCGGATCAATGTTGACTGGTAAATCGTGACAGAACGTCAACAGGCGCTCGCGGTGCGAATGTACCCAGCACTCTCTAACTACGGTTTGACAAACTTTTCGCTGGGTATTGAAGTGGGTACACTTTTGGGACCACTTGCGTCCGAAATTGTCACTTTCTGTGGTCAGAGCACGGAGCCGGTAGTCGCAACGTGTTGATCTGACGGGCAGCATAGCTAGAATCTAGGTTCACACGGCGGGGGTCACAGGTTCGAACCCTGTACCACCCACCGCTATTTTTCCCGACTGCGTGAATGGTGCACAGAATCCGTGCTCGCCGGACCGTTGGGCATTTGCGCGCGATTCACGGAAGTGTTGGTCCACTCACCATTCATGCTCTTCCGTGAGTAGACGGTGCCAGTGGAAGTTTTTCGACACCCGTCCTTCGCGCTTGATGGTAATCTTGGAGCGACGTCATTTCTCGGCATTCAGGAGGAGAGCTTAATGTCAAAAAAGCTGGGTATCGGCGATACGTTGCCGAACTTGACCATCAACCTTGTCAAAGGCGGAACGATCGACTTGCCAGGCGGCATCGGCTCGAAGTACGGGGTGGTTCTGTTCTATCGAGGTCACTGGTGACCGTATTGTCGCCGACAGTTGGTCGGCTTCGAGACGCTCAAGACTGAATTGGACGCAGTCGGTGCCAGGGTCTTCGCCGCCAGTGTGGATCCTGTTGACAAGGCGGGGGAGGTCGCGGCGGAAGTGTCGTTTCCGGTGGGATATGGGGTAACACGCGATGTCGCCGACAAGCTGGGTTCCTGGTGGGAGGAGCGTCGCAGCATCATTCAACCCTCGGAGTTCGTCATTGATGCGGGCGGGAAGATTCTTGCGTCGAGCTACAGCGACGGCCCCATCGGCCGAATCGACGCGGCCGACGTTATCAAGTTGATTAACTTCCGCGAGGCGCAGCTGCGCAAGTAGCAGAACAGGCCGGTCACAGCTGGCGTCGAGGGGCTGCGCTTGCGGAAGGTGGGCGGCTGGGTTGGGTTAACGACGATCGGCTGACGGCTGCTTTCCGCCCAGAAGCGCGCGCTTGCCAGCGAGAAGGGCGAGCTCAAACCCCGACCGGGTCGTCAGACAGCCTGCGCAGAGAAGCCCCGCGCGCGGGGCTTCTCTGTCTTGCCGATCACCGGTCGCCAGGTCTGGGCGGATACGAGTTCCCGCTCCTCGACGGTGTTTTCCACCACGGCCGGCAATTGCTGCCTCATTTTTTCATTTCGTCCTTCATCATGCCGTCTTTCTTCATGCCGTCCTTGGCCATGTCCTTCGCCATCTCGTCCTTGCCCATCGCGTCCTTTTTCATGGCGTCGCCCTTACCCATGGTGTCCGTCTTCATCGTGTCGCCCTTGCCCATCGCGTCCTTTTTCATCATGTCACCCTTGTCCATGGCATCCTTCTTCATGCCCTGGGCGTAGGCGCCGCCCGCGGCGAGCGACAGACAACATGCAAGTGCGGCGATAACGAGCTTCTTCATATCCATTTCCTTTCAAGTTGAGAAAAAAACACCTGGGGCGAAGAGTGTTGACCTTTGCCCCTTCCGAATGACAGATGTCCGGTCACGCTTCACCTGTCAGGATCCGCTAAACCAGTTGTACCCCTGGTCCTCCCAATACCCGCCCGGATACTCGTTGGTCACGAAAATCGCGACGATGTGCTTGGGATTCTTGAATCCGAGCTTGGTCGGCATGCGCAACTTCATCGGGAAGCCGAAGGGCGCCGGCAGGATCTGGTCCGCGAAGCGGAAAGCGAGCAAGGTCTGCGAATGCAGTGCTGTCGGCATGTCGATGCTGGTGTAGTACTTGTCCGCGCATCTGAAACCCACGTACTTCGCAGTGAGGTCCGCCCCGACCCGTTTGAGAAAATCGCTGAATCGCACGCCGCTCCATTTGCCGATCGCGCTCCAGCCCTCGACGCAAATGTGGCGCGTGACCTGAGAGACCTGCGGTTTCAGCGCGTAGAGTTCGGGCAGCGTCCAGGACCTCTTCTCGCGCACGAGACCGCCCAGCTCGAGCTTGTAGCTCGCCGCGTCAACGGCCGGCACTTTGTCCATGCGGTAGTAAGCGTTGAACGGAAACGGCATGGTGATCGCGCTCTCCGGAAATTCCGGCGCGAGCCGGTCGGAATCGAAGATCCACGCCTGCACGCGATCGTTCCAGCGCGACATCGTCCACAGGACTTTCTGCAACGCTTCCGCGTCCGTCACGCTGCACCCCGAGAGCAGCGCCAGCGCGCCGAGGCTCAAACCCTGGCGCAGGAAGAGCCGCCGCTCGATTTTCTCGATCTGCGGGCGAGAGTGGCCCTTGAGACTTCCCTGCATGCCGGACAAGCGCTTTGTCATGTCAGCCTCCTTCGGCCGCTGGCGGAACACGCGCGCGGCCGGTGAACATGGTCGGCAACGTGCGCGGGACGAGCAGCACCATGACGACGTGGACGATGACGAACAGGATGAGCGCCGCCATCGCGAAGAAATGGACATAGCGCGCACCTTCGTAATCGCCCATGAACAGGCCGAGCGTAGAGAACTGGACCGGCTTCCAAAGCACAAGTCCGGAAAGGACCAGGACGATTGCGATCAGGATGGCGCTCAGGTAGGCCGCGCGTTGCGCGGCGTTGTAGACCCGCAAGTCATCGTGAGCGAGCTTGCCGCGCAAGGCTGCCGTGATGTCGCGCCAAACCGCTGCTGGAGTGATGGGCAGCAACTTGCGGCGGAAATGGCCGGACGCGATGCCGTAGGTCACGTAGACCAAGCCGCTCGCAACGAGCAGCCACATGGCTGCGAAATGCCACTGCAAGGCGCCGGCCAGCCACCCGCCCAGCGTCCAGTCTTTTGGAAAGGTGAAGGCGAAAAGTGGCGACGCGTTATAGATGCGCCACCCCGAGGCGACCATGATGAAGATGGCAACGACGTTTATCCAATGGGTGCTTCTTACGACCAGTGGATGGACCCGAACGGTATTTGGCCTGGCGGCGCTCATCCGCTTACTCTCCTGAATCGACGAGCCTGCCCTCGCGCGCTTCCTGCAGCGCGGCAACGGTCAAGATCGTTTTCATCGGCGCGGTCATAACAGCCGCTCGCCGAAGCGAATCGGAAGCGACAGTGTCAACGAGAAATCGTCGGCGTCATCGGTCAGGCCGATCCCGAGCGACAGGTTCAACAACGTGCCCCGTGCAACCAGCGTGGAACCACCGATAAGGAAAGTACCGACCGTCTGGTCGCTGCCGCTGATCTTGCGTCCGAGTAGGGTCGTTTCCTTCTGGTGCGAACCGAAGAGCTGAAGACGCAGGGACGTCTCCGGGCTTAGCGCAATGAAGCTGCCGAAGTTCGCTGAGAAGATTTGTCCGGGTTGGATCTGGTCTTTCTCGAAGACGTATTCGTAGGAAAGCCCGCCGACGAATACCAGCGGGTCCTGTCTCCTGGTCGCTGTCAGCGATCCTGTGAGCTCATGAAACCCGGCGCCGAGGGGGACACCGTTCTCCTGTGCCCGTCCGCTATCCGTATCCCAGGTGATGCGACCCACCAGGTCGGGACGCCACAGGTTTTCCCGAAGGAGCGTCTTGGCCAACCCGACACGCACGTCCCCCAATCCGCTGCCGGACTCGCTCGACGCATCGGTCGGCGCGAAACCGACGCTGGTCACCGACTCGACATCGCGCCAGCGATAGGGCAACCCGATCTCCAGCTGCGAGTCCTGGGGCAGTCCGAGGCGCAGCGCCAGGTTCGCGGTCAGGCTGTTGGCGTTGAGTTCTGTCTCACCGACGAATGTCGTTCCCCCTGACGTAA
>LJTT01000105.1 GCA_001303585.1 Betaproteobacteria bacterium SG8_41 | reverse complement strand
AGAGGAGCCCGCGCTCGCTGAACACCTCTGCCGCCGCGCGCACGCTGTTGTTGGAGGCGGGAAATCCGCAGTAGACGGCGGCTTGCAGGAACACCTCGTAGATCTCCTCCGCTGTCGCGCCGTTGTTGAGGGCGCCGTTGATGTGGCCCTTCAACTCGTCGGGCCGGTCGAGTGCGGCGAGCATGGCGATCGTCACGAGACTCCGCATCTTCAGCGGCAGCCCGGGCCGTGACCAGACCGAGCCCCAGGCGAACTCGGTCACGATCTCATAGTGGCGCCGAATGAGCTCGTCGCCTCCGCTGGCCCGCTTCTTGATGTGAGCGTCGCCCATGACTTTCCGGCGGGTGGCCATGCCTTTTTCGTACAGCTCCGATGCCATTTGTCTCTCCTTTAGATTGCCGGCTCATCCAATAAAGTGCTGCATTGCTCCGTAGTACAACAAAAGGGGCTGCCATTGCAGCCCCTTCCGCCTTTTGACTTTGGGTTTCCCGGTCACCGGTCACCGATCACCGGTCACGGTGCTAGTGCAAGTGCTTGCCGCGCGGATGCAACGGTATGACCGTCGAAGATGACGCGGCTGTCTCGCCAGTGACCTTGCGGGCCGCCCAATCCTGGTCGAAGAGCTGGTTAACCAGCGTCGTCACCTGATTGACTTCAGCCTGGTTCAAATGCCGGGAAAGCATGTTCGTCACGTCCTCGATGACACATTGACGGCGAAACTCGTGAATCGACTCCGGGGTGGGCCCCACAAACATCTGGTAGAACTCATCGTCGCCGTTTTCGGGGTAGTAGGTGACTTCGATCTCGGAAGAGTATTCGGTCAGCGCCCCGATGTTCTGAAGCGCCTCGGAAAGCTGATTGTGAAAGCTGCGCCCGACATCGCCAGTCCAGCAGATCGTCAGCGTGCGCTCGCGGGTGTCGAACTGAATGCCGGGCTCCTCGCGCTCGATGCTTGTTGCCTCCGCGATGGTCTCGACGTCGAGGTACTCGAGCCACGGCCTCAATGCAAGCTCGACTTGAGAGAGGCGCACACCCCTGCCGAGGAAGATGTTGCCGTGAACGTGCACTTCGATGCGCATCGCCTGGCGCGGGCGGGGCCGCGTTGGAAACGAGGGTAATCAGAATAGCATAACGGGCGCGCGGCCCAAAGGCGAATGGCGGAAGGCGAGGAGGGGGCGCTGCCCAACCCAACGTGGAGCAGGTGCTGAGGAAGCGGAATGCGCTTACGGCCAGAAGCGGACATCCACTTCTTGCCGGTAGCACGATGAAGAGTGGCGAGCGGTTCGGACCTGCGAAAAAGTTCATTTATCCTTTCTGTATTGGTCGCACGGTTGACGTGCGTCAATATGCCTAGCAGATCATCGGGTAATGTAATTTTTCTGAGGTGGTGAACCTTACGTTCTGTGACGACCGGGGTGGTACTTATTTTCGCGCCTCTGGTGCCATGCTGCGCTAACGCCAGGGCCGTGAGCGACTTAGGGATTCCGGCGCAACTGGTATTCCTTAAGCCCGTTCCCGGAATGAGACAGGCCGAAGTAGCCATTAAGTGGTTCGGTGCGACCCCATTAAAAAGGCTTTCAGCGGACGCGTGATAACCGCGAGTCATCAGGAAGGCGGCGGTTCAAAGTCGGGAGAAACCCATGAAACGCGCATTGCTGCTGATCGGTATGTTGCTGGCATTTGATGTTGAAGCGGAGGGGTTTGACACGGGAAATGACTTGTTACGATATTGTTCAAAGCACGTTACGAACCCTTTCTATAACGGACTGTGTAGCGGATACACGATCGCGATCGCTGATGTTATGGTGATTGATTCAGTCGCCGGATTCCGAGCGTGTTTTCCAGCAACGGTCACAAGAGGTCGGCTTCTCGAAGTCTCGATGAAGTATCTCGGTGCCCATCCTGAGCAATTGCACTACACGGCGGTTTGTCTTGTAGCCGCGGCATTAAGCGAGGCATTCCCGTGCAAAAAGTAACGCCGCCGCTCTAGAATGGTCGCCGCTAAGACTTCGGTCACACACTCCGCTTCAGGTCGAAAACGGACGTTTCCGGGCTTCCGCTAACGGCCAAAAGCAGCGTACCCTCAAGCTTGACGGTGATAGTAATGGGCGCTGGTGTGGAGTAAATCTGGAAACGATACGGCAACTAATCCACAACGAACAAATGCAAAGGACAGTGCTATGGCGACCGATGATAGATGCGTGACGATCCATCCTTACTTTAAGATCAAAGAAAACGGGCTCGATACGTTCAGATCGTATTGTGAGAAGTTCGTCAAACTCACCCGATCGGAACCGAAGTGCCTTTACTATGGATTCAGTATTTCCGGCAATAAGGCACATTGTCGTGAAGGCTATGCCGATGCAGAAGGTCTCCTGGCGCATCTTGATAATGTAGGAACCCTCCTGAAAGAGATGTTGGGTTCAGGTGTTGCAGAGCTTACGGATCTGCAAGTTCAGGGCTCCGAAACCGAACTGGCGAAGTTGCGAGAACCATTAAAACACTTGAAGCCAACGTACTGGGTTCTCGAATATGGATTCCGCAAGTGAGTCGTGCATCTCGCTTAAACTGAATTGAGATAACTGTCCGCTTTGGGTCGGAAGCGGACACCGCGCGCAGAAAAAACAGGGGTTGCCGATTACTGCAAAGGAACGGTTTTTTTATCCCTCTTCCGCCCCGGCGCGTTGCCTCGCGTCGGTCGCTGGCGGGCTCGAATGCGCGCAGGGTCCATCGTCGATTGTCCCCCTCGCCCCGGGTCGCTCGTCTAACTGCCGTCCTGGGCTTTGAGAAGCCCCAGCTCGTCGAGGACAGCTCGCATTCCGGCGCGCTCGCGCTCCAGGTAATCCCAGAGTGGTCCTCCGGTGAGCGGTATCGCGGTCCAGTAGTGACGCGCCAGCTCGGCTTTCCACTCCTCAGCGGCGGTTGCCGCCGCCAGCAGCTCCGCCCAGAACCGGATTTGTTCGGCGGTGATTCCGCGGGCGCCTGTGACCCCGCGCCAGGCGCCGATGACGCAATCCACGGACAGTTCCTGCCAGGTGGTCGTGTCGGCATAGATCCCGGCGAGCCGCTGCGGTGCCGACACGGCGAGCGCACGCATCGAGCCCGCCGCGAGCTCCTTTACGGCGCTCGCGGCGGTGATCGCGGCGACGTCGGCATTGCCGGCGAGCGCATCGGCTACGGCGTCCAGCGCCGAATCGAACACACGGATTTTCGGCGCCCTCACGTCCCCGCCCGCGTGCCGAATGACCTTCGCAAGCGCGATGTGGTTGGGATTGCCAAGCGAGGTCGAAAGCGCGACTGCAGTTGAGGCGGCGCTGCCGGCAAAACGCGCGAGTAAATCGGTGCCCGTTTGGAGTGCGGAGTCCGACCGCGAGACAAAAGCAATGTACTCGGTATAGAGGATGGCGAGCGGCGTGAAAGCGCGCTCGTGTTGGAAAGGCGCCGCGCCCAGCAGGTGATCAGTCGTGAGGTTAACCGAGCTGATGGATACCACGTGCGGGTCACCCGCGCGCCGGTCCAGATAAGCCCAGCACTTCCTTGCCCCGTCACCTGGAACGTTGTTGACGCGCACGGGGACGTCGAGAAGGCGCATCGACTCGATCGCGCCCAGCAGCGCGCGCGCGGCGCGGTCGAGCCCGCCACCCGAGGGCGTGCCGGCAACGATCTCGAGCTCGCGCTCCGGTTTCCAGGGAATTGAAGTCATTTCCAAAAAAACTGAATTCTAGCGGCCGATGATCGCCAAATGCCGGTCATGAGACGTGAAACGTGAAAAGCGTTTAACCGCGGATACGCACAGATCGAACAGGAATTTATATCTGGCTTCTGACTTTGGGAAGTGCCGCCGATGAACGCCGATAGACGGTTATAAACAGGAAGCGTATTGATTTGCGCGAGTTTTCTGTCCGCGTATCTCTGCGGCTGATGACGTTTTTGATTTTTGCAGGCCTTTTTCGCTACCCAACCCGGACGGCTGCCGCCCTCTTCTGTTGGCCGTCAGGCATGAAGAAGATGAGCAGGTTTGCGCAGACAATCGTCCCGGCCAGAAAGAGAAAGCCGGTGTAGATGTCGTAAGCGTCCGCGATCATGCCGAAGATAGCGGGGGAAATGCTGGCGCCGATCGCCGTAATGCCGAACTGCAAACCCACGCCGCTTCCGGCAAGGTGCTTAGGCGTGCATTCCACGGCCCAGGCTTGCAGCACCGGCCGCAGGGCATAAAGGAAGAAGCCGACCAGCGCCACAAAGACGACGAACCACACGGTGCGCCCGGCCAGCGCCATCCCTAGAATCGTCACGCCGGTGAGAACCATGCTCGACATGACGATGCGCTTGCGTCCCATGGTATCCGAGAGATACCCAGCGACCGGCCCCGCCACGAAACCGGCGACCTGGAGCACCGTGAGACAGGCGCCGGTGAGCAGCGGCGAGTAGCCGAGCTCGTAGGCGAGGTAGACCGGAAGAAACGTCAGCAGACCGGTCTGGGTCATGGTGCGGAAAGCGGCGCCGATCGAAACCAGCACGAGGCCGCGGTTCTTCAGAAGGCTGGCAAACCCGCGCAGGTAGTTCCTGAAACTGCGGTCCTCCGAGCCAGCGTCCGTTTCATCGCGGGTTGCCGTGACGGAAAACGCCCCCAGCATGATGAGGATCATCACAGCCATCACGATGCCCGGCACGACGTTGACGACCACCACTGCGCGCCAGCTCATCCACGCGAGCAGCACGCCGACCACGAGCGGCGCGATCGCCTCGCCAAGGTTGCCGCCCATGCCGTGAAACGAGAGCACGAGACCTTTGCGCTCGGGGTAACGCAAGGCGAGGGTCGGGATTGCGGCGGGGTGCCAGATGTTGTTACCGATGCCGACCAGCGTGACGCAAACGAGCAGCATCCAGAAGTTGTGCGTGACGCTCATCAGCGCATAAGGAAAGCCGACCCAGAACAGCGAGGCCGCCAGGAGATAGCCTTTCTTCCCCACCATGTCCACGAACATGCCGCCCGGCAGATTCGAAATGGCGCCGACGAGGTGCTGCGTCGTCATGATGAGGCCGATCTCGGTGTACGAGAGGCCGAGCTCCTTGCCGATCAAAGGCAGGAGCAGGTAAAAAGTCGCGGTGTACCAGTGCGTGAGACCGTGGCCCGTCGAAATCAGCCAAACGTCCTTGAAAGAACGCGGACCGGCGGCGGTCGTCGTTGCAGCAGTGTTCACAATGCGGGCTGTTGCGTGCGGGTGCCCGCGAATCATAGCACCAGGGGCAGGCCCGACCAAGGGCAGCGTATAATTTCCAACTCTCCACGATAAGAACTTTCCTTCCGGTCAAGGATGCGATCCGACCTCGAACGCTTTTTCAATCCGCGCGCGATTGCCATCATCGGCGCCTCGCAAGATCTCAATACCATCAGCGGCCAGCCGCTCCGGTTTCTCAAGGGCCATGGCTACGAGGGGAAGCTCTACCCCGTGAATCCGCGCTATGAGGAAGTGGCGGGCCTGCGCTGCTACCCTGCGCTCGCGGACGTGCCGGACATTCCCGATCTCGCGCTCGTCCTGGTGAACGCCTCGCGCGTCGCCGACGTGCTGCGCCAATGCGGGGAGAAGGGCGTGCCCTACGTCATCATCTTCAGCTCCGGTTTTTCCGAGATGGGTGGCAAGGGCGTAGCGCTGCAGCAGGAACTCATGAGGATCGCGCGCGAGCACGACATTGGCGTCATCGGGCCGAACTGCCAGGGCATGATCAACGTTGCCGACCAGGTCTACGCCGGCTTCGGGTCGGTGTTCAATGCTCACTACAACCCGGGGCCGGTCAGCATGGTCTCGCAGAGCGGTGGCTTTGGGTTCTCGGTGATGAACCTCTCCTCCCTGGAAGGCGGGCTACCATTCCGGCAGATGGTCACGACCGGGAATGAAATCGGGGTTTCCACCGTCGATTTCATGAATTACTACGTGCAGGATCCGAAGACTGAAATCATCGTCGGCTACATCGAGGGACTCAAGGATGCGCAGCGGCTGATCGAAGTGGGCGAGAAGGCAATGGCCGCGAGGAAGCCCATTCTCATGTGGAAGGTCGGCAACACCGAGCAGGGGCAGAAAGCCGCCGCCTCGCACACCGCCAATCTCGGCGGCGCGATGACACTCTACAAGGCGGCTTTCCGACAGGCCGGCATCATCCAGGTCGAGGACATTCAGGACGTGGTCGATTACGGACGCGGATTCCGCTGCGGGCGGCTGCCCGAAGGCAACCGCCTTGCCATCATCACCATCTCCGGCGGGGCGGGCATCCTCATGACCGACGAGTGCATCGGCCGCGGGATGCGGGTGCCGCCGCTGTCGGCGGAAACCGCCGCGAAGCTGCGCGAATTCGTGCCGAGCTTTGGCTCCCTGCTCAACCCCGTCGACGTGACCGCTGCCATCTTCAACGACACTACCCTCATCAACCGCACGCTCCAGGTGATCGTTGACGATCCCAACGTGGACTGCGTCGCGATGATCAATGCCTCCCTCCAGGGTGAGCTCGCCGAGAAGATCGCGCGTGAGATCGCCACCGTGGCGAGCAATACCCCCAAGCCGATATTCATCGCGTGGAGCGCGCGCGAGGCGGTCGCGCCCGAGGCTTACGCGGCCCTCGATGCCGCGCGTATCCCGCACTATCGCTCTCCGGTGCGGTGCGGCCGCGCGCTGGCGGCGCTCTCAGGCTACGCCGAGTCGCTGCGGCGCTACGCCGCGACGCGCGATGAGGTCCCGCTCGAGCTTTCCGTTGAGGCAGCGCGTGCCGCGATGTCCAAAGCAACTGCTGATGTGAGCGAGCACGCCGCGAAGCGGCTGCTCGCTGACTATGGCATTCCGGTGACGCGCGAGGAGCTTGCCCTGAGCGGCGAGGAGGCCCTTGCCGCAGCGCGGCGCATCGGCTACCCGGTCGTGCTCAAGGTCCAGTCCCCCGACATTCCGCATAAAACGGAAGCTGGGGCAGTGAAGCTCGGCGTGGCCTCCGATGCGGAGCTCGCCGCGGCCTACGAGGAAGTGGTCGCCAATGCGCGGGCCTACAAGTCCGGCGCGCGGATCGAGGGCGTGCTCGTGGCGGAGATGGCGGGAAAGGGGATCGAGACGATTCTCGGGGCGGTAAATGATCCGCTGTTCGGGCCGGCCGTGATGTTTGGCCTGGGCGGAATTTTCGCGGAGGTGCTGAAGGATGTCGCGTTCCGGCTCGCGCCGCTCACGCTGTCCGAGGCGCGGCGCATGATCGAGGAGATCAAGGGCTATCCAGTGCTGGCGGGAGTCCGGGGCGGCGCCCCTGCGGATGTGGACGCGCTCGCCGATACGCTCGTCAGGCTGTCCGCGGCGGCGGTCGATCTTGGAGAGAATTTTGCGGAACTCGATGTGAATCCGCTGTTCGTGTACGAAAAGGGCAAGGGCGTCAAGGCCGCCGATGCCCTGATCAAGCCCCGGGCTCGTAGGACCGATGATTCAGCCGCCGAT
>LJTT01000104.1 GCA_001303585.1 Betaproteobacteria bacterium SG8_41 | reverse complement strand
CTGCTATCGGCTGCGCTTATTCGCTGGGTGGAAGGTCGTCTGCGCATGGAGAGCTAGTGTGCTGTCCCGCAAACAACCTGCGAAAGTCTCCGCGACAATCGGTGGGGCGCCTGAGCGAGGAGCAGGGGCCCCCGTTTTCGGGTATGCGACCGCGCAGGCGCGGGTGGGTCCCGCGTGCGAGGGCGCGCTCCCGTCCCGCTCCGGGGTCGCATCCAAGCACACAACGCTTGGCACTTGCTCCGCCCTGCGTGGGACACTTTGTCGCAAATCCGCGTCAGGTGGCCAACCTGGCTGTGGTTTTCTTCGCGTCTGGCACCGATTTCGCGAGACTTTCAGTGCGGACGGTGCGACGATCGAGGTAGAAATGCTTGGCATTTGTGTTCGACTTATGCGCGGTGTTTGCGGGACAGCATACTAGTCATGGAACCCATTATTCGAGTCCGGAACCTGCAAAAGGCGTACGGGAACCTTGCGGTGCTCTCGGGTGTCGATCTGGATGTAGCGCCTGCCGAGACCGTGAGCGTCATCGGCCCCAGCGGCTCCGGGAAATCGACCCTGCTGCGGCTCCTCATGACGCTCGAGCGGCCGGACGCCGGCGCACTGGAGATCGACGGGGAATCACCCTGGACGATGATGCGCGACGGACAGAGCGTGGCCGCAGATGAGCGCCACCTGCGGCGCGTGCGCGGCAAGGTCGGAATGGTGTTCCAGCATTTCAATCTTTTCCCGCACATGAGCGCGCTCGGCAACGTGACCGAGGCCCCGGTTCACGTGCTGGGGCTCAGCCGCGCGGAAGCGAAGTCGCGCGCAATCGAGTACCTTGCAATGGTCGGGCTCGAGGACAAGGCGGAGGCCTATCCCGCCCATCTCTCGGGCGGGCAGAAGCAGCGCGTGGCCATCGCGCGGGCGCTCGCGATGCAGCCGAAGATCATGCTCTTCGACGAGATTACGTCCGCCCTCGACCCGGAGCTCGTGGGCGGGATTTTGGAGCTTTTGCGCGCGCTTGCCGCCCGGCGGACTATGACCATGGTGATCGTCACGCATCACATGGCGTTTGCGGAGACCTCGTCCGATCGCGTGCTGTTCTTTGACCGCGGAGTCATTCTGGAGCAGGGATCGCCGGCCGAGATCTTCCGCTCGCCGCGGCACGAGCGCACGCAGCGCTTTGTCGAATCGATATTGGAGACGGTGCGCTAGCGCTCCGGATTACGGAAACACGTCTGAGGCCCGTTCAGCATTGCGCCCCGGCATGGCCAAAACTTCTTTTATTCGCGGTTTCGGATGAGCGTTCTCAGGCAACTGGCAGTTATTGTGATTGCGGCAGCGCTCGCGCCGGCTGCGGCAGCCCAGCCGGTCGAGCGGATCATGAGCCGCGACGGAATCCTGTACATCTCGGGTGGGATCGGTGTCGGCTCGCAGGAGCGGCTGAGGATGCTGGAGTCTCAGTTCAATCTGAAACTCGTGCTAACGCTGGTCGAGGGCAATTACCTCGCCGACGTCAAAGTGGCACTGAAGGACGCCAGGGGCAAGCTGTTGCTCGAGCACGTGACCGACGGCCCGATATTCATGGCGAGACTGCCAGCGGGGAGCTACTCGGTGTCGGCAACTTACAGCGGCAGTTTCCAGTCGCGCGCGATCGAGGTGGCCGACAAGCTGCGCACCGAGTATTTCCGCTGGTCGGGCGATGCCGGGATCAAGGCGCCCTTGCGCGCAGACGATAGACCGGTTGATGCGGCGCGGACCCAAACGCGCGCTGCCGATGCGGTGCCACTCGTTTCCGGTGGGATTGGGGCCGATTCCGTTGCCGAGCTCAGGGCAAAGGAATGGCAATACAATGTCAAGCTGGTCTTCTCGCTGATCGAGGGCAACTATGTCGCGGACGTCAATGTCGTTATCAAGGACGCCGCCGGCAGAGTCATAGCCGAGCATTTTGCAGAAGGCCCCATATTCATGGCGCGGCTGCCCGCCGGCAGATACACGGCGACCGCGACTTATCACGGCAACGCTGAAACGCGCCAGATCAGCGTCGGGGACAAGCTGCGTACGGAGCATTTCCGCTGGCCAAGCGATCCCCAGACCGACCTGCCGGTGTCGCGCTGGCTCGAGCCCGAATCCGAGGGCGGGAGAGGCGCCCTGCGGGCACGCTGAATCGCGGCAGCACCGCCGATATGACGCTGGTGGTCTCGCTGCGCGCCCAGCGGAGGGTTGTCTCGGCGGGGCGTAGTTCGTAGAATTCGACAACCCGCGATCAGTATCAAGAGGCCCGCAACGGGCCGCCGAAAAAGAATCGCAAACATTCCGGAGGAAGCACGTTGCGCGCGTTGAGTCTCGTCGTCATGCTGTTCGCGTTCTGGCTGCTCCTCTCCGGCTATTTCGTGCCGTTTCTTCTGACCATGGGCGCAGTCTCGGCCGTCGCGGTCGCGCTGCTCGGGCGCCGTATGGACGTGGTCGACCATGAGGGCCACCCGATACGCTTCAGCTGGCGCCTGATTTTCTACTGGCCGTGGCTGTTCAAGGAAATTGCGAAAAGCGCGTGGGATGTCGCGCGGATCATTCTCAGTCCGCGGCTGCCCATCAGTCCCACACTGTTGCGCGCGAAAACGTCGCAGAAGACCACGGTCGGTCTGGTGACCTACGCCAATTCGATCACGCTCACGCCGGGCACGATTTCCGTCGACGTGAAGAAGGGCGAGATCCTGGTTCACGCCCTGACCCGGGATGCCGCGGCGGGTTTGCTCGAGGGCGAGATGGACCGGCGCGTAACGCGCTTCGAAGGGTTGCACTGATGTTCGAGACGGCCGCTGCCGCGCTGCTGGTGACGCTCGTGCTGGCGCTTGCTCGCGCCGCGCTGGGCCCCACGGTGTTCGACCGCCTTCAGGGTGCCAACACGGTGGGCACCGTCGCGGTGTTGCTGCTCGCGGTAATCGGTTTTCTCGGCGGGCGGCCCGAGTTCCTCGATCTGGCGCTCGTGTACGGTTTTCTCAACGTCATCGGCGTGATCGCGGTGCTCAAGTTCTTCCGCCACGGCAGTCTCGGCGAACCCGGCGAGGAAGAGGCGGGATGAGCGCGGTCCTCGACATCCTGAGCTGGCTCTTGATCGGTGGCGGCGGTGCCTTCTGCATCATCGGAGGGATCGGGTTGATTCGCATGCCTGATTTCTATACGCGCGTACATGCAGCGAGCGTCACGGAGACCCTGGGCGCGGGGCTCATGCTGCTGGGATTGATGCTGCAGGCGGGTTTCACGCTGGCATGCGCGAAGCTCGTCCTGATCGCGGTGCTGATCCTTTTCATGAGCCCGACCGCGACGCACGCCCTGACGCGCGCAGCGCTCCTGCGCGGGCTGGATCCGGTGCTCGCGGACGATGGAGGTGAATCATCGAAGCGTTAGTGATCAGCGTGCTGCTCACCTTGATGGCCATTGCCACGACGGCGATCATCGTGCAGCGCAACCTCTTCGCGGTGGTGATCCTTTTCGGCATCTACAGCTTCCTTATGGCGACCGTGCTGGTCGCGCTCGATGCGGTGGATGTCGGCATGACGGAGGCCTCGGTCGGAGCCGGCATCTCGACTGTGCTGTTCCTGGGCGTGCTGTACCTCACGAGGAGCGAGGAAATGAAGCCGATGCACCGGCCCCTCCTGCCGCTTGCCTTCGCGCTGGCTACGGGATTCATGTTGGTCTACGGCACGCTCGGCCTGCCGGCGTTTTCCGATCCCGATGCACCTATGCACCGGCATGTCGCGCCGCGCTACATCAACGAGGGGCTGCGCGAAACCGGTGTGCCCAACATCGTCACTGCGGTGCTGGCGAGCTACCGCGGTTACGACACGCTTGGCGAGACCACGGTCGTATTCACCGCTGGCATCGGCGTGATCGCGCTGATGCGCCGGATACGCCGCCGCAGGCGGGAGCAGCCTAAATGAAGGATTACCTCGTGCTGCGCGTCATCGCGAAGATGATGATTGCCTTCATGCTGCTGTTCGCCCTGTACGTCCAGTTTCATGGCGAGCTCGGCCCGGGCGGAGGGTTCCAGGCGGGCGTGATCTCGGCCGCAGCGATCATTCTTTACGCGATCATTTACGGCTTGCCTGCCGCCCACCGTGTCGTTCCGGAGTGGGTGGTCGAAACCATGGTCGCGGCGGGCGTGCTGCTGTTCGCGCTCGTGGGGGTTGCGGGAATCGTGTTGGGCGGAAATTACCTTGATTACTTTGTCTTGGACCCGAACCCGGTGCACGGGCAGGAGCGCGGGATCTTCTGGGTCGAGGCCGGCGTGTTTATCACGGTGTCGGGCGTCATGCTCAAGATCTTCTACCTGTTTGCGGGGCGAGGACGCGACGAGGAGTCCGAGTCATGACGGTTGCGAGCCACTACAGCTACTGGGTGACGATCTTTCTCGCGGTCGCGGGCCTCTACATCGTGATCGCGCGAGGAAACCTGGTGAAGAAGCTCGTCGGGCTCTCCATTTTCCAGACGTCCGTTTATCTGCTCTACATCGCGCCCGGCAAGCTCATCGGCGGCACCGCGCCGATCGTATCTTCCGAGTTCCAGGTCTACTCCAATCCGCTTCCGCACGTCCTTATTCTGACGGCGATCGTCGTGGGGGTGGCGACGCTTGCGCTGGGTCTTGCGCTCGTGGTGCGACTGAAGGAGGCCTACGGGAGCATAGAGGAAGACGAAATCCTGGCGCAGGACCGCGACGCTTGACGATGTTCACCGCTCAGCCGTGATGACCAGCCACCTGCCCATACTGCAGGTCGTCGTTCCGCTCATTGCGGCGCCGATCATGGTGCTGCTGCGCAGCGGCCCCATCGCCTGGGTGCTCGCGGTGAGCGTGTCCTGGGCCGCCTTGGCAATCGCGGCCGGTCTTTTTGTGGAGGTCGCCGACGGCAGCCTGGTGTCGTACTGGATCGGCAGCTGGCCGCCGCCCTATGGCATCGAGTACCGCATCGATGTCGTGAACGCCTTTCTTGTGCTGTTGATCTCGCTCATTGCGGCCGTGGTGATCGTCTACAGCCGCGAGAGCGTGCGCGCCGAGATCCCGCGCGAGCGGCATTACCTGTTCTACGCGATGTACGCACTGTGCCTCGCCGGCCTTCTTGGCATCGCCGTCACCGGCGACGCCTTCAACCTGTTCGTCTTCCTGGAAGTCTCCTCGCTCTCGTCCTATGTCCTGATCGCGCTGGGACGGGACCGGCGGGCCCTCATGGCTGCCTACCAGTACTTGATCCTCGGCACGATCGGCGCGACATGCTATGTCATCGGCGTTGGCCTGCTCTATCTCGAGACCGGCACGCTCAACCTCGCCGATATGGCCGTGCGACTGGCGCAGGTGTCCGGTGACCGGCCGGTGCTCGCGGCGCTCGCCTTCATCACCGTGGGCATCTCGCTCAAGCTGGCGCTGTTCCCACTGCATCTGTGGCTTCCCAATGCCTACGCCTACGCCCCTTCGGTGGTGACCGCGTTTCTCGCCGCCACGGCGACCAAGGTGTCGATCTACGTGCTGCTGCGTTTCTATTTCCACGTCTTCGGCGGCAGCGCAATATTCGATGCCCAGCCCATGGCGCCGATCTGGATCACGCTGTCGCTGGCGGCCATGTTCATCGCCTCGGCGACCGCGATCTTCCAGGACAACGTCAAGCGCCTGTTCGCCTACTCGAGCGTTGCTCAGATCGGCTACATGACGCTGGGCGCGAGCCTGGGCTCCTTCACGGGACTCACCGGCGGCATCGTGCATTTGTTCAACCACGCGCTCACCAAGGGCGCGCTGTTCCTGTTGTTGGGCGGGATCGCGCTGCGGGTCGGCACCATCCGGTTCGATGCCATCGGCGGGATCGGCCGCGTCATGCCGCTCACGTCGTTTGGCATCGTACTCGGAGGATTGAGCCTCATCGGCGTGCCGGCGACCGTCGGCTTTGTCAGCAAGTGGTACCTCGTGCTTGCGACGCTGGAGCGCGGTGACTGGTGGCTTGCTTTTGCCATTGTTGGAAGCTCGATGCTGGCGGTGGTCTACGTCTGGCGCTTCGTCGAGGCCGCTTATTTTCGGGAACCGTCCGCCGAGGTCGCGCGGCTGCGCGAGGCGCCGCTCAGCATGCTCGTTCCGGCCTGGCTGATGGTGCTTGCCTGCGTCTACTTCGGGCTCGATACCCAGCTTACGCTCGGCGGCGCTGGGGCGGCCGCCGCGGAGCTGTTGCGGGGGCGCCAGTGACGCCGGAGACAGCAATTCTCTGCGCGCTTGCGGTGCCGCTTGGCGGGGCCGCGTTGATCGCGGCGGCGCGCCGTAACCCTAACCTGCGCGAAGCGGTGACGCTCGGCACGTCGGTGCTCCTGTTTCTGCTCGTTGCTTCGCTCGCTCCGGCTGTTATGGCGGGAGAGCGGCCGAGCCTGCTGCTGGGGGCCGTCATGCCGGGCATCGAGCTCGTGTTTAAGCTCGAGCCGCTCGGCATGCTCTTCGCCCTGGTGGCCTCTGGCCTGTGGATCGTGACGTCCGTCTACTCCATCGGCTACATGCGCGGCAACAAGGAGCATCATCAGACCCGCTTCTATGTGTGCTTCGCGGGAGCGCTCGCTGCGGCGATCGGGATTGCGTTCGCGGGAAATCTCTTCACGCTGTTCCTTTTCTACGAGGCGCTGACGCTCGTCACTTATCCGTTGGTGACCCACCACGGCACCGATGAATCGCGGCGGGCCGGCCGTCTCTATCTCGGATTGCTGGTCGGCACCTCGATCGTATTCCTGCTAGTCGCCGTCATCTGGACCTGGCTGGTGGCGGGGACCATGGAGTTCACGCCCGGAGGTATTTTGCGGGGCAGGGTCTCGGATGGCGCCATGGGTGCGCTGCTCGCACTGTACGTTTTCGGCATCGGCAAGGCGGCGGTGATGCCCGTGCACCGCTGGCTGCCGGCGGCGATGGTTGCGCCCACACCCGTATCGGCGCTGCTGCACGCGGTGGCGGTGGTGAAAGCCGGCGTGTTCACCGTCGTCAAGATCGTGGTCTACGTGTTTGGCGTCGACGCGATCGCAGGGATGGCGAGCGTGGAATGGCTGCCCGTCGTCGCTGGCTTTACCATCATTGCTGCCTCGATCGTGGCCCTGCGCTCGGACAATCTCAAGCGGCGGCTCGCTTATTCCACCGTCAGCCAGCTCTCCTACGTGGTACTCGGCGCAGCGGTGCTCATGCCCCTTTCCGTGTTAGGCGCGGCGCTGCACATCGCCGCGCACGCCTTCGGCAAGATCACCCTGTTCTTTGCCGCCGGCTCGATCTACACCGCGGCCCACAAGACAGAGGTCAGTCAGCTTGACGGCATCGGGCGGCGCATGCCGGTGACGATGGCAGCATTCACCGTGGGCACGCTATCCATCATTGGCGTTCCACCCTTCATCGGTTTCCTGAGCAAGTGGTACATGCTGCGAGGCGCGCTCGAGGCGCAGCACTGGTTCGCGGTGGCGGTACTGTTTGCGGGGACGCTCTTG
>LJTT01000103.1 GCA_001303585.1 Betaproteobacteria bacterium SG8_41 | reverse complement strand
ACTGGAAACTGGAAACTGGAAACTGGAAACTGGAAACTGGAAACTGGAAACTGGAAACTGGAAACTGGAAACTGGAAACTGGAAACTGGAAACTTGACCCGCCCCTGGCAGCGGAGACGGCTCACGGGTCACTGTCGCGACCCGCGCTCGATCGTAACCCCGAGGCGCTTGACGTTCTTCAGCGGGGCGAGCTTGGTGACCGTCACCTTGACCCACGGCGCGCCGAACTCGCGATCGATCAACTCGGCGATGTGCTCGGCGACGCGCTCGAGCAGGCCGAAGTGGTTTTCCCGCAGGCTGGCCTCGATGCGCCGGGTATGTCGAACTGCACCGCTTGCGGCACCTGGCGTTCCCAGTCATAGACGCCGATCAGGATGTCGAGGCGAAGCTCGCTGATGAAAATCGTGTCCATCCGGCGATTTCAAGGTTCAAGGTTCAAGTTTCAAGCAAAGTCGGACGACACCGGTTTACGAAGTTCCTCGCTTTTAACTTTGAACATTGAACTTTGAACTCGGAACCCGGAACCCGGAACATGGAACCTGGACTAGAATGAGCGGCAATTGTATGTGAATTCCCATGATGCTGTTAGCGATCACACTCGTAGCGTATCCGTGTCCTTCGCGGTCATCGTCAGCCGCGTGTTAAAGCTTCCCGATCCGCGCAGCTATGGTTCCGGCAACCCCGGCGCGACGAACGTGCTGCGCAGCGGCCGGCGATCGGCCGCCGCTCTGACCCTGTTGGGCGACATCGCCAAAGGCTGGCTCGCGGTATTCCTGGCGCTCAACGTTGCGGGGAGCGGGACGGTCGAAATCGCGGCGTCGGGTGCCGCGATCGCCGTCGTCGTCGGGCACATCTTCCCGTTGTTTCACCGCTTCCAGGGCGGCAAGGGGGTGGCGACCGTGCTCGGCGCCCTGAGCGGCCTCAACCTTTATCTCGCGGGCGGTACGGTTGCAACCTGGCTGATCATCGCGTTCTTCTTCAGGATTTCTTCGCTGGCGGCGCTGGTAGCGGCGGTGTTCGCGCCCGTCTTCTGCTATCTGCTCTATGGCCTGCATCCCTTCACCGCCGCCGTCGCGGTGATCGCCGCGCTGATCATCTACCGGCACAAGGCCAACATCCGCAATCTGCTTGCTGGAACGGAAAGCCGCATCGGCAGCCGCTCCTGAGCTCCCGCCGCTCTCGTGAATCGTGAAACGTGAAACGTAAAACGTGTTTTAGCCGCAGATAAACGCAGATAAACGCAGATACAACTCAACCAAAACACGGGATCGTTGAGCTTCAATATTCCCGGTCACCGGTCTCTGTCGTTATTGCCGCTGAGGAACGGATCACAGGGTTTTTGTATAGGAACATCCGCGTTTATCTGCGTTTATCTGCGGCTCAGTGGCGTTTCACGATTTGCGATTCACGGCATCTAATCGGCGTTCATCGGCGTCCATCGGCGGCTATAAATGCAGTGACCGGTGACCCGTGACCAGTGACCGGAAGGGCGCTGCTAGAAAACCGCAGCTTTTCGTTGAGTTATATCTGCGTTTATCTGCGGCGGAGAACTACAAGGATGAAGGATGAGGGATGAAGGATGAAGGGTTTTGTAGCTCGAATCTGCGTTTATCTGCGTTTATCTGCGGTTAATTGTTCTTCGTTTTGCGATTCACGATTCACGGACATTCTAGGCAGGCTGCGACGCCAGGCTCTCGAGCGCCCAGCGCGGGCGCACCGTGAATTCCAGGGATGAGGGCTGCGGGATGAGGGATGATTGTTCCAGCCGCTTGGCGGCGGCGAACGCGATCATCGCCCCGTTGTCGGTGCAGAGCTCCGGCGCCGGATAGAACACCGTGCCCCCGCGTTTGGGAGCGTCCGCTGACAGGCGCGCGCGCAATGACCGGTTCGCGCCCACGCCGCCCGCGACGACGAGCTGCGTGAGCCCCGTCTCATCGAGCGCGGCCAGCGCCTTTGCGGCGAGCACGTCCACGATGGCAGCCTCGATTTCGGCAGCGAGATCGGCGCGCGCTGCCGCCTCGAGCGGGCGCTCGCGCACGAGCGTGAGCACCGCGGTCTTCAAGCCGCTGAAACTGAAGTTGAGGTCGCCGCTGGCGCGCATCGGACGCGGCAGGCGAAAACGCCCCGGGCGTCCTTGCTCTGCGAGCTTCGCCAGCGCCGGACCGCCGGGATAGCCGAGCCCGAGCAGCTTGGCGGTCTTGTCGAAGGCCTCGCCGGCTGCGTCGTCCACGGTCTCGCCGAGCAACTCGTAGCGTCCCACCCCTTCCACACGCACGAGCTCGGTATGGCCTCCCGACGCGAGAAGCGCCACGAAGGGAAAGCGCGGCGCGGGGGACGCCAGCAGGGGCGAGAGCAGGTGCGCTTCCATATGGTGCACCGCGAGGGCGGGCAGGCCGAGCGCATAAGCGAGGCCATGGCCGATTGCGGTGCCCACCAGCAGCGCCCCCGCGAGCCCCGGTCCCTGGGTGTAGGCAATTGCGCTCAGCTCATCGAGCGAGCACCCGCATTGCGCCATCAGCTCGCGCGTGAGCGGCAGCACGCGCCGGATGTGGTCGCGCGAGGCGAGCTCGGGGACGACCCCGCCATAGGGGCTATGCAGGGTGGCCTGGGTGTAGAGCGTGTGCCCGAGCAGGCCGCGCTCCCCGTGATAGAGCGCGACCCCGGTCTCATCACAGGAGGTCTCGATGCCCAGCACCAGCACTTTATTTACCCTGGCTAAGCTATTTGGACATTGATATAATACGCGTTTTTCGCCAACGACCGAGTGCCTATGCCGACCGTACGAGTCAAAGAGAACGAGCCGTTCGAAGCCGCGCTGCGCCGCTTCAAGCGCACCGTGGAAAAGACCGGACTCCTGACCGAGCTCCGCGCGCGCGAGTATTACGAGAAGCCGACTACCGAGCGCAAACGCAAGCTCGCGGCTGCGATCAAGCGCCACCACAAGCGCGTGCGTTCACAGCTGCTTCCGCCGCGGATGTATTGACGCCGGCGAGCGGTTATCGGTCAACGGTAAGCGCCAGGCTGCAAGCGGTAGAGGGTGAAGGAAAAGCTCCTTCGCCCTTTTTGTTTTCGTAACGCCGCCGAGGGCTCACGGGGGTCAAGCGCATTGCCCATCTCCCACCACTTATCACTCATCACGTGTCTCTGAAGCAACGCATCAACGATGACCTGAAGGCTGCCATGCGCGCCGGCGAGACCGGGCGCCGCGACACGCTGCGCCTGCTCCTCGCCGCGCTCAAGCAGCGGGAAGTCGACGATCGCAAGGAGCTCACCGACGCCGATGTCGTCGCGGTCATCGACAAGATGATCAAGCAGCGGCGCGAGGCGATTGCCCAGTTCGAGAAGGGCGGGCGCCAGGACCTCGCCGAGAAGGAGCAGTTCGAGCTCGGCGTGCTGCAGGCCTACCTGCCGCAGGCGCTCTCGGAGGCCGAGATCGATGCCGCCGTCGCCGAGGCCATTGCGTCAGCCGGCGCCAAAGCCCCGTCCGACATGGGCAAGGTGATGGGGGCGCTCAAGGCCAAACTCGCCGGTCGTGCCGACATGGGAAAAGTGTCGGCGTTGGTCAAATCGAGGCTTTCGGGCAGCTGAGCGAGCACCCGGCGCGACCCCGCGCCCGCCGGCCGGTCATCAGCGGGCCAAAGGGATTGGGCGTCGGGCGCTTGCCTCCATGTCCAGGGTCTCGGCGCTGGTGAGGGCAAAGTTGGCAGGCTAGTAGCCTGGCCAGGCGGCGCTCGCAGCGCCGCAACTTCGTTATTCTCCCGGCCGTGTGCGGGGCTATACTGGGCCTTCATGCGGACCACCGCAGCTCAACGCCACGCCTGGCACGACGGGCGTCTCATCCGGTCACCGGTCACGGGTCACAGGTCACGCTTCTCCGGCAGATGATTCCGCAATCCTTCATTCAGGATCTCCTCGGGCGGGTCGACATCGTCGACGTGGTGGACCGGCACGTCAAGTTGAAGCGCGCCGGCGCCAATTACGTCGCGTGCTGCCCGTTCCACAGCGAGAAATCGCCGTCGTTCACGGTGAGCCCGACCAAGCAGTTCTACCACTGCTTTGGCTGCGGCGCTCACGGCACGGCGGTCGGCTTCCTGATGGAATACAGCGCGATGGGCTTCGTCGAGGCGGTAAAAGAGCTCGCCCAGAGCGTGGGCATGCAGGTGCCCGAGACCCGCAGCGAGCCCGAAGGGCGCAAGGCCGGGGGCGGCGTCGATCTCTACGAGGTGCTGCTCCAGGCCGCCCAGTTCTACCGCAGCCGGCTGAAGGAATCGCCGCGCGCCATCGCCTACCTCAAGGACCGCGGCCTCTCCGGCGACATCGCAAAACGCTTCGGCATCGGTTACGCGCCCGACGGCTGGCAGAACCTCGCCGCGGCGTTCTCCGATTACGACGGGCCGCTGCTCGGGACCGCGGGCCTGGTGAAGTCCAACGAGGAAGGCCGGCGCTACGACGTGTTCCGCGACCGCATCATGTTTCCCATCGTGGACGTGCGGGGAAACGTCATCGGTTTCGGCGGGCGCGTGCTCGGCGACGGCGAGCCCAAATATCTCAACTCCCCGGAGACGCCGGTGTTCGAGAAGGGGCGCGAGCTCTACGGGCTCTACCAGGCGCGGCGCGCCATCCGCGATGCCGGCCGGGTCGTGGTGGTGGAGGGCTACATGGACGTCGTCGCCCTGGCTCAGCACGGGATCGAGTACGCGGCGGCCACCCTCGGGACCGCGACCACGCCGCTCCACGTGCAAAAGCTGCTGCGCCAGAGCGAGGAGATCGTGTTCTGCTTCGACGGCGACGAGGCGGGCCGGCGCGCTGCCTGGCGCGCGCTCGAAGGCAGCCTTCCGCAGCTTCAGGACGGCAAGCAGGTGAAGTTCCTGTTCCTGCCGGAGGGGGAGGATCCGGACTCCTATGTCCGCCGCAACGGGCGCGAAGCACTGGAGGCCTTGTTTGGCCAGGCCGCGCCGCTGTCGAAGTTCCTCATCGACAGCCTGGCCGGCCGGGTGGATCTCGGCACGGCAGAGGGTCGCGCGCGGTTTCTCCACGACGCAAAGCCGCTCCTCAAGCAGATGCAGGCGAACCTGCTCCGCGTCCAGCTGCTGCGGGAACTCGGCGAGAAGTGCCGCCTGTCGCCCGACGAGGTGGCGCAGCTGTGCGAGCTGGCGCCGAAAAGCGCCGCTCCCCGCCCGCCCGGGCCCCGCTATGCGCGGGCTGCGCCCACGCCGCTCGCGCGCGCGCTGCTGCGGGTGCTGATCGCGAACCCGTCGCTGGCAGCGCAGATCACGGCGGAGCAGCGCGCGCTGCTGGATGCCGCTGAACTGGCCCCGGTCGCCGAGCTGATCGACCTGCTGCGGGAAGGCGCGGTCGCCTCGCCGGCGGTGCTGATCGAAGCGACCCGGGAATCGCCCCATGCGGCGCTGTTCCAGCAGGTCGCGGGCGAGACCCTGGCCGGCTCCGATGACGAACAATCGGCACAGGCCGACTGGGAAGGCGCGTTTTTGCAGCTCGAGCTGGTGCGGGTGCGCAGCGAGTACCAGCGTCTCACGGCCGGCGGCGCGCTCAACGAGGCCGAGCGCAAGCGCTTCCAGGAACTGTCGCGCCGTCTCGCGGAACTGAAGGGTGCGGCGAGCGCCGCCGCCCGCCCGGAGGCATGAGCGCCGGGTCCAGGTTGAAGCCCGGCTGCGCCGCCCCCATATTGAGAGGGCGGCGTTGGTCGATCTGGCTCGAAAATTGCTTTACGCGACAGCCAGTTGGCGCTGTAACTTTCGCGCCAGATCGCGGTCGAATAACGGTATAATTCGCCACTTTTTTAGCAGCCCCTCATTCCGGACGGAAACCTCGAGATGCCCAAACCCAGGAAAGCGAAGTCCAAAGCCGCCGCGCGCAGCAAGGCGAAGACCAAAGCGAAGCGTCCCCAGAAGCGCGCCGCCGCGAAGCCGAAACGGGTTAAACCGCGCACCAAAGTGCGCGCCGTGAAGAAGCGGCTCGCCAAGAAAGCCCGCCCGGCCGCCAAAGCGAAGAAGAAAGTAGCCCTCAAGGCCAAGCGCCCGCTGAAGGCGCCGGCCAAGCGCGCCGAGAAAGCTGCGGCCAAGCCGGCCAAGACACCGCAGAAAATGGACAAGGCGACGCTGAAGAAGGCGTTGCTCAATGAACGCATTGCGCGCGCGCAAGCCAAGCTGCGCGGCAAGACGCGCTCGACCCGTGGCCTGACCGCCAAGGAGCGGGCGCTGGTCAAGGAGTTCGAGCGCCGGGAGCTCTCGCCGGCCGACGCCGAAGCGCGGCGCGAGCGCCTGAAGAACCTGGTCGTCCTCGGCAAGGAGCGAAGCTACCTCACCTACGCCGAGATCAACGACCATCTCCCCGACGACATGCTCGATGCCGAGCAGATCGAGAACGTCATCGGCATGATCAACGACATGGGCATCCAGGTGTACGACGAGGCGCCGGATGCCGAGACGCTGCTCATGTCGGACACGACCACGCCGGTGGCCGACGAGGAAGCGGTCGAGGAGGCCGAGGCCGCGCTCTCCACCGTGGATTCCGAGTTCGGCCGCACCACCGACCCCGTGCGGATGTACATGCGCGAGATGGGCTCGGTCGAGCTGCTCACGCGCGAGGGCGAGATCGAGATCGCCAAGCGCATCGAGGACGGGCTGCGCCACATGATCCTGGCGATCTCGGCCTGCCCCACGACCATTGCCGACATCCTCGCGCTCGCCGAGCGAATCGAGAAGGACGAGATGCGGGTGGACGAGGTGGTCGACGGGCTGATCGATCCCAACGCGAAGGACGAGCCGATCGCGGCGGCTTCTTCCGAAGACGAGCAGGAAATGGAAGAGGAAATCGAGTCTGACGGCGACGACGACGACGACAGCGATGGCGCCGCCGTCCAGACCGCGGATCAGCTCAGGCTCAAGGCTGACGCGCTGAAGCGCTTCGGCACCATTCGCGCGCTCTACAACAAGATGACCCGCGCGCTCTCCCGGAACGGTCCGCGCAGCCGCGGACACATCCAGGCGCGCGATGCCATCTCCAACGAGCTGATGTCGATTCGTTTCTCGGCCAAGCAGATCGAGTCGCTGTGCGATGCGGTGCGCCGGCTCGTCGAGGAGGTGCGCAGCTACGAGCGCAACATCATGGAGATCTGCGTCGGCCGCGCGAAAATGCCGCGCCAGCACTTCATCAAGGAATTCCCCGGCAAGGAAGGCAATCTGCGCTGGATCAAGAGCGAGATCGACGCGGGCCGTCCCTGGAGCGCCATTCTCGAGCGCTTCGAGCCGGCGATCGTGGAGCAGCAGCAGAAGCTCCTGGATCTCCAGGCGCGCGTCGGCATCCCGATCAAGGACCTGAAGGAGATCAACCGCCAGATGTCCACGGGCGAGGCCAAGGCGCGGCGCGCGAAGCGCGAGATGACCGAAGCCAACCTGCGGCTGGTGATCTCGATCGCGAAGAAGTACACCAACCGCGGCCTGCAGTTCCTGGATCTCATCCAGGAAGGCAACATCGGCCTCATGAAAGCGGTGGACAAGTTCGAGTACCGCCGCGGCTACAAGTTCTCGACCTACGCGACGTGGTGGATCCGCCAGGCGATCACGCGCTCGATCGCCGACCAGGCGCGCACCATCCGCATCCCGGTGCACATGATCGAGACCATCAACAAGATGAACCGCATCTCGCGCCAGATCCTGCAGGAGACCGGGCAGGAGCCGGAGCCGGCGCTGCTCGCGGACAAGATGGAGATGCCCGAGGACAAGATCCGCAAGATCCTCAAGATCTCCAAGGAGCCGATCTCGATGGAGACGCCGATCGGCGACGACGACGACTCGCACCTCGGCGATTTCATCGAGGACCAGTCGACCGTCGCCCCGAACGAGGCCGCGGTCTACGCGAGCCTGCGCGGCGTCACCAAGGACGTGCTCGACACGCTCACCCCGCGCGAGGCCAAGGTGCTGCGCATGCGCTTCGGCATCGAGATGAACACCGACCACACGCTGGAAGAGGTCGGCAAGCAGTTCGACGTCACGCGCGAGCGCATACGCCAGATCGAGGCCAAGAGCGCATACGCCAGATCGAGGCCAAGGCGCTGCGGAAGCTGCGCCACCCCTCGCGCTCGGAGCGGCTGCGCAGCTTCCTCGACAACGAGAGCTAAGCGAGCAGACGAATCAGCGCAACGGGCCGCCGGAGAGCGGCCCGTTGCGTTTTATAATTCCCCCGGGGGTCGTTAGCTCAGCCGGTTAGAGCAGGGGACTCATAATCCCTTGGTCGTTGGTTCGAATCCAACACGACCCACTTTACCTACTGGGTTTGCTCTCTGGCCCTAGGAGTTGATGCCACAGCTCCCGGGGCGAGACGACGACCAAGCCTTCAACCTTCCGAAGATCGAGCAGTTCCTTGTCACCGGTCACGAACACATCTGCTTTGCCCGTGATGGCGCAGGCTAGGATGGGGATGTCACTGGCGTCCTGGATCGTGAGGAGTGGCATCTCGCGCGGAGCTTTGATGATCGTGCCCTCGGTTCGTACCAAGCCAAGAAACCCGCCAGCAACCGATGGAGGCAGGCGAAGCTTCTCAGCGAGGACGCGTTCCAGCTCGTCGAGAACCGCGTGACAGGTCAGGAGATCGTGGTCGTGAATGATGATTTCCAGGAG
>LJTT01000102.1 GCA_001303585.1 Betaproteobacteria bacterium SG8_41 | reverse complement strand
TGAAGAACGGCGTCAACAGCTGCCACATCATCGACGGGCGCGTCGAGCACGCGCTGCTGCTCGAGGTTCTGACCGACGAGGGCGTCGGCACCCTGATCCGCCGGCGCTGAACGCCGCGCGCTACGCGGCGGCGTGGTTTCAGGTCTAAGGTCTAAAGTTTCAAGTTCCATGTCTGGTAGCGCTGAAACAAACCTGAAACCTTAAACGTTAAACCTGAAACCTAAGAAAATGTGGCGGCACGCTTGGATCTTCGATCTGGACAACACCCTTCAATGTGGCGGCACGCTTGGATCTTCGATCTGGACAACACCCTTCATAACGCAAGCCCCCACATTTTCCCGCACATCAACCAGGCGATGAACGCCTACCTGCAGGCGCACCTCGGGCTCGACGAGGCTGCCGCGGGCGAGTTGCGGCGCCATTATTGGCTGCGCTACGGGGCCACGCTCCTCGGGCTGATGCGGCATCACGCCACCGATCCCAGGCATTTTCTCTGGCACACGCACCAGTTCCCCGCGCTCGATCGCATGCTGGTGCGCGAACCCCAGTTGCGTGCGACCATCCGTAGGCTGCCCGGGCGCAAATACGTGTTCTCCAATTCTCCGGTGCATTACTCGCGCGCCGTGCTGCGCGCGTTGTCGATTGCGGACCTGTTTCACGATGTCTTCTCGATCGAGCAAACCCGCTATCGCCCCAAGCCGGACACCTACGGTTTCCTGCGCCTGTGCCGCGTCAACCACCTGAAGCCGCACCGCTGTATCATGGTGGAGGATTCAGTCGAAAACCTGCGAACGGCGAAGCGGCTCGGCATGAAGACGGTGTGGGTCACGCGGGCAGCCAGGATGCCGGAGTTCGTGGACGTGGGCGTGCCGAGCCTCATGCAGTTGCCCCGCAGACTGACGTATTTACAATAGCCTTCCGGGAACCAGCGCGGACACGAACATGGCAGCGAAAACGGGCGAGCGCAAGGACCAGATCCTGCAGACGCTGGCGGAGATGCTGGAGCGTCCCGCGGGCGAGAAGATCACCACCGCGGCGCTGGCGGCGCGGCTGCGCGTGTCGGAGGCGGCGCTCTACCGCCACTTCAAGAGCAAGGCCCAGATGTTCGAGGGGCTCATCGAGTTCATCGAGCAGACGCTGTTTGCGCTGGTGAACAAGATCACGGCCGAGGAAAAAAGCGGACTGCGCCAGCTCGAGGCGATCATCTCGGTGCTGCTCGGTTTTGCGCAGAAGAACCGCGGCATGACGCGCGTGCTGATCGGCGATGCCCTGGTCAACGAGGACGAGCGCCTGCAGGCGCGCATCAACCAGCTGCATGACCGACTCGAGGCGGTGCTCAAGCAGGCGCTGCGCTTTGGCGTCACCCAGAACGAGATTGCCGGCGAGGTCGACATCGGGGCTCACGCGAACGTCCTCATGTGTTTCGTCACCGGTCGCTGGCATCAGTTTGCCAAGAGCGGCTTCAAGCGCGATCCGGCCGAGCTGTGGGCGAAGCAGTGGCGGCTGATCATGGAAGGTGTGATTGCCTGACGCACACCGAAAAGACGAAACCCTTTTCTAGCCGCAGATAAACGCCGATGAACGCAGATTCATTTCGTAAATCGTGAAACGTGAAACGTGAAACGTGAAACGTGAATCGCACCCTCTTTTGTTTCCGCCTATCGCCGTTCATCAGCGGCTATAACTACGGTGACCCGTGACCAGGCAAGCAGAGCGGTTTTTTGCGCAAGAAAATATCTGTGTGTATCTGCGTTTATCTGCGGCTAATAAGGTTTTATGTTTTTGGGGTGCGTTCTAGTGTTTTTTCGCTGCCGCTAGGCCCGGTTGGCGGCGCGCTCAATCAACCAAAGGGAAAACGCGATGGTGAATATCTCCTCCCAGCAACTGGCCGAGCTGCTGATCGGCGTCGCGCGCGCTCAGCAGGCGATCGTCGAGGCGGCGGAGAGCCAGCGGGTGGGCTTCAAGGGACACCTGGCAGCAGCGCTGCAGACGGCCGCCCGCAGTCGCAGCACCGGCCACACACCCACTCTCATGGACTTCCCGTCCCGGGTTTTGCTGGCTCACCAGGGGCGCAGCGGCCCGGACCTGGAACAGATCACGCGGGATCTGGAGGCGCTGCTCGCCCAGCAGACCTGACCGCCCGCCTGCGGCGTTCCGGGTTCCGGGTTCCGAGTTCCGAGTTCAATGTTCCGGGTTCAATGTTCCATGTTCAATGTTCGGGTTTCAAGGTCGCGCGGCATCGAGCCGCGAACCAGAGCCTGCAACTTTGAACCTTGAGCCTTGAACTTGGAACGTTAAACCTTGAACGCCGGCGTTAGCCAGGCCCAGGCTGGCGTTACCGTGACGCCGCCGCCTGGGGCGCGGTCGGCGCTCCGCAAACCGTGCAGGCAGGATCTTTCGCGAGCTTGATCGTGCGCACCTGCATCGTCAACGCATCGAGGAGCATGAGCCGTCCCGCGAGTGTTTCGCCGGTATCCGCCAGCAGCTTGAGCGCTTCGGCCGCCTGGATGGAGCCGATGATTCCGGTCAGCGGGGCGAAGACCCCCATGATCGCGCAGCGCACGTCTTCGGATTCGCCATGTTCCGGAAAGAGGCAGGCATAGCACGGCGCATCGGCGGCTCGCAGATCGAACACCGCAACCTGTCCGTCGAATCGCACCGCCGCACCGGAGACGAGCGGCTTGCGCAGCTGCACGCAGGCCCGGTTGACCGCGTGCCGGGTGGCGAAATTGTCACTGCCGTCGATGACGACATCGGCCTCCGCAGCAAGCGTTCGAAGCCGCTGTTCGTCCACGCGCTCCGCGAGCGCGACCACCCGCACTTCGGGGTTGATTGCTGCGAGCGTGGCGCGGGCCGATTCGACCTTTTTAATCCCGATTGACTCGGTGCGGTGGACGATCTGGCGCTGCAGGTTCGTGAGGTCCACGTCCTCGTCGTCGCATAAAACGATTTGTCCCACGCCTGCCGACGCGAGATAAAGGACAACGGGCGAGCCAAGCCCGCCCGCGCCGATCACGAGCGCGCGGGCGGCAAGAAGTTTTTCCTGGCCCTCGACGCCGATTTGCGGCAACAGGATGTGCCGGCTGTAGCGCAGCAGCTGATGGTCATCCATGGCGCTGACGCGCTGCCGCTCGGGGCGGGCGCCCAAAAACAAACGCCCGGCTGGCGCCGGGCGTTGCAGAGCGTCGCGGAGTTCGCGCCGCGACGCTAGTTGGTTCGCGTTCCACCACGGCTTTTCAGAAACGCGATGGCCTGGTTGAGCTCGTAGTCATGCTTCGAGACGATCTGGCCCGGCTCCGGCCTGAGCAGCTTCTCGTCAACGTCTGTGGGCCGCGGCTCCGGCGTGAAGTCGTACTGCTTCGCGACGGCCGCCGTGTCCGCCGGCTTTTCTGCGTCGGATCCGGTCAAGTGCTTCGTGAGCTCGGCCTCGCGCAGCTTGAGCGCGCCCGCCCGTGCGCTGACTCCGTCGTCCAGAGGAATGTCAGGCTCGATACCTTTGGCCTGGATCGAGCGTCCATTCGGCGTGTAGTAACGCGCGGTCGTGAGCTTGATAGCGGTGTTGTTCCCGAGCGGCAGGATCGTCTGCACCGAGCCTTTCCCGAACGTGCGCTGGCCCATGATGACGGCGCGCTTGTGATCCTGCAGCGCTCCGGCAACGATCTCGGAGGCCGAGGCGGAACCCCCATTCACGAGCACGACCATCGGGACCGTCTTCACGTTATCGGGCAGCCCGCCGATGTAGTCCTGCTTCAGGCGGCCGCGCAGGTAATGCTCCGGGGCGGCGCTCAGGCGCATTCTCGAATCTTCGGTTCGGCCGTCCGTATAGACGACGAGCGATCCTGTCGGCAGGAATGCTGCCGATACCGCGACGGCGCCATTGAGCAATCCGCCGGGATCGTTGCGCAGATCCAGCACGATGCCTTTCATGGGCACCGGGTTTTCCTTGAACAGCCGCGTGATCGAGTGGGCCAGGATCTCGCCCGTGTGCTCCTGGAACTGGGTCACGCGGAAATAGGCGTAGCCCGGCTCGAGCAGCGTCGACTTGACGCTCTGAATCTTGATGATCGCGCGTGTGATCGTGACCACGATCGGCTTGGTCTCGCCTTTGCGCACGATCGTCAACGTGATTTGCGTGTCGGGCTTGCCGCGCATGCGCTTCACCGCGTCGCTCAGCGTCATGCCTTTCACTGAGGTCTCGTCGAGCTTGACGATGAGGTCGCCCGCCTTGAGTCCGGCGCGCGCCGCAGGAGAGTCATCGATCGGCGCCACCACTTTGACGAAGCCGTCTTCCATGCCGACCTCGATGCCGAGGCCGCCGAACTCGCCCTGCGTCCCGACCTGCAGTTCCCTGAACGCCTCCTGGTCGAGGTAGGCGGAGTGCGGGTCGAGGCCGGTCAACATGCCGTTGATGGCCTCGGTGATGAGCTTCTTGTCTTCCACCGGTTCGACGTAATCGCTCTTGACGCGTCCGAACACTTCCGTGAACGCGCGCAATTCCTCGATGGGCAGCGGCGCGGACAAATCCCGCTGCGCGACCGCGGTTAAATTGAGGCTGACCAGCACGCCCAGGAGGGCGCCGATCGCGATCAACCCGAACTGATGAAACTTGTTACGCATTGACTACTCCCGCATAGTGGCGCCGATTAGCGCCGGATTCCGCAACGCAACGACATGAATGATAATGAGTTTCCTCGCCGCCCACTACTTCAGATCCACCCAGCCAAGCGGGTCCAGAGGTTTACCCTGATGCCGCAGCTCGAAGTATAAACCTGAATCCGGATTGCCGCCGCTGTTGCCGACCGTGGCAATGGTCTCGCCGGACCGGATGGTGTCCCCGACCTGCCGGTAGAGCGCCTCATTGTTCGCGTAGAGGCTCATGTAGGCGCCGCCGTGATCGATGATCATCAGGTTGCCGAAGCCGCGAAGCCAGTCCGCGAACACGACGCGTCCGCCCGCGATGGCTCTTACGTTGTCACCGGCCCGGGCCGTGATGAAAACGCCCTTCCACAGCGTGCCCCCCCCGGAACGTGGACTGCCGAAATGGCCGGCAAGTTCCCCCCGCACCGGCAGGCTCAAGCGCCCCTTCAACTCTCGAAACGCCTTGCCGTCGGTCGAGCCATCGGGCACGCGCTCATTGCGCAGACGGGCGCTCCGGCGCTCCCGGGCGACGAGCCGCGAGAGCTCCTCGACGAGCCGCGCGAGGCGGTTCTCGTCACGCTTGAGCGTGCGAATCTCGCGGCGCTGGCGCTGGATGTCGCGCGAGATGCTCGCAAGGACCCGGTTTCGCGCGCGGCGCTCCTGCGCCAGCCGCTGCCGCTGTTCGCGCTGCTTGCGAGTGACCTGTTCGAGTTCCGCAGACTGTTGCTCGGCCTCGCGCGCGAGCGCATCCAGGCGGGCGAGGTTCGCCCGCAGCTCGGCGATCAGTTGCACGCGGGCGCGCGAAATGTAGCCGAAATAGTGCAGGTCACGCGCGATCTGTTCGGGGTCCTCGCGATTGAGCAGCAGCTTGAGCGGCTCGGCCTCGCCGCCGACGTATTGGCGGTAGAGCAGGCGCCCGATACGCGCCTGCTGTGCCCTGAGCGTCGCCTCTTGCGCGCGCGATTTCGCGCGTATCTCGGCAAGCTCGCGATTGATGTTTCGCGATTGGCGGCCCAGATTGCGCAGCACGCGGTTCGCTTCCGAGATCGCGCGCTCCGAATCCTTGAGCGCGTCGGCCGCCTCTTCCTTGGTTCCCTCGGCGTCGGCGAGGCCTTTTTGCAGCGCTTCGATCCGGCCGCGCAACTCGCGCAATTCCTTCTCCCTGGCACCGCCGGCCGTCGCCGCAAACGCGGCGTGGCTCGTGACGAGGAGGATGAGCAGCAGGCCGGCGGCGCGGAGGCTCACTGGAACGCGAGGAGCGGCTTGCCGGTCATCTCGGGGGGCTGCGGCAGGCCCATCATGGCAAGGAGCGTCGGCGCCACGTCCTCGAGCGCTCCACCGCTCGCGATCCCGGCCTTGCGCCCGATGTAGAGCAGGGGCACGACGTTGAGCGTGTGGGCGGTATGCGCCTGGCGCGTCGTGGTGTCGAGCATCGTTTCCGCGTTGCCGTGATCGGCCGTGATCAGCACTTCGCCGCCGATCTCCTGCATGGCGGCGACCACGCGGCCGATGCATTCGTCGAGGACCTCGATCGCCCGCGTCGCGGCTGCCAGGTTGCCGGTGTGGCCGACCATGTCGCCGTTCGCAAAGTTGCAGACGATCGCATCGTATTGGCGGGTCTTGATCGCCTCGACCAGCTTGTCGGTGACCTCGTAGGCGCTCATCTCGGGCTTGAGGTCGTAGGTCGCGACGCGGGGCGAGGGTACGAGGATGCGATCCTCGCCGGCATAGGGGGTCTCGACCCCCCCGTTGAAGAAATAGGTAACGTGGGCGTATTTCTCGGTCTCGGCGATGCGCAACTGCTTCAGGCCGCGTTGCGAAAGATACTCGCCGAAACCGTTGGACACGCTTTGCGGCGGGAACGCCGCGGGAATTTGCGCGAAGTCGTCGCCGTAGCGCGTGAGCGTGCAGTAATAGCCCGGCTTCGGGACACGCTCGCGCGGGAACCCGTCGAACGCCGGCTCGGTCAGCGCGCGCGTCAGCTGCCGTGCGCGGTCGGCGCGAAAATTCATGAAGACCACCGCGTCGCCGTCGCGCATCGGCGCGGGCGCGCCGACGACGCTCGCCTTCACGAACTCGTCGGTCTCGCCGCGCGCGTAAGCCGCGTGCAGCGCCTCCACGGCGGTGGCGCCGCGAAACGCCGCCTTGCCCTGCGTGATGAGATCGTAGGCCTGGCTCACGCGCTCCCAGCGCTGGTCGCGGTCCATCGCGTAGTAGCGGCCGCAGATCGAGGCAATGCGTCCGCCCCGCAGCTCGTCGCACTTGCCCTGCAGCGCCAGCAGCGAGGCTTCCGCGCTCTTGGGCGGCGTGTCGCGCCCGTCGAGGAAGGCGTGCACGCGCACGTCGCTCACGCCAGCGCGCACGGCCATCTCCAGCAACGCGTGGATTTGCGCCTCATGGCTGTGCACCCCGCCCGGCGAGAGCAGGCCCAGGATATGCAGCGCCTGTCCGGGCGCGCGCGCGGTTTCCAGCGCTTTGACGAGCACCTCGTTTCGCGCGAACTCGCCGGTCTCGATCGCGTGCTCGATGCGGGTGTAGTCCTGGTAGACGACGCGGCCGGCGCCGATGTTCATGTGGCCCACTTCGGAGTTGCCCATCTGGTCCTTGGGCAGGCCGACCCATTTTTCCGAGGCGTCGATGGTGGTGTGCGGATAGCGCGCCATGAGCGCGTCCCAGCGCGGCTTCCGCGCCTGGCAGATCGCGTTGTTCTCGCACTCTTCGCGATGGCCGAAGCCATCGAGTATGATCAGCAGGACCGGGGTTAGCTTCATGATTTGACTGGAATATTAGGCCTGAATATCGCCCTGGAGCAATTTTAGTATATTCTAATTAACCAACGTAACCGGGACACTGGGATGACGACGGACGCGGAGGGAGTGCGTGCTGCGCTCATGCACCGGCAGGAGCATATCGAGCAGGCGTCGCGCGCCTTGAAGGCAATGGGGCACCCGTTGCGGCTGAAGATTCTTTGCCTGCTCGGCAACCAGGAATTGAGCGTGCAGGACATCGTCGATTGTGTCGGCACGTCGCAGAGCAACATCTCGCAGCACCTCGCGATACTACGGGAAAAGGGCGTGCTGAGCGCACGTTGACCTTGATCAGCATGATGCGGGAAGTTTTCTGCGGCATGACCTGATGCCGGCCGGCGCGAACACCTCCGGGCCCGTCCGCGAGGGCGCGATGGACCGGCGCGTGCCACTGTTGCGGGCTGCGCAAAAGTGATGCGGGATCCTCAAGCGCCGACGCTGGCGCGAGCAAGCCTGTACTGCTCCGGCCTGCTATGCGCGCTGCCATTCCTCCAGCCCTATCACCGTTTTCCGCTGACCTCTTTTTATAGCGAGTGGCTTGCGTTCGCCTTGGGCATGCTGGCTGCGCTCCTCCTCCTGCGCCGCCAGCCCGGACAGCACGCGGCGTTTCCCGTCATCGCGCTCGCGCCACTCGGACTGATCCTGGTCCTGGTGATTCAGTCAGCGCTCGGGCGCGTGCCTTATCCCGAGCAGGCATTGATTGCCGCGTTGTACCTGCTCTGGGCATCGCTTCTGATCATGCTGGGGCGGCAGCTCGGTCAGGAACTGGGGCTCACTGTTGTTGCCGACACCCTGGCCTGGTTCGTGCTCGTAGGCGGAATGCTGAGCGCGCTGGCGGGGCTGATTCAGCACTACCAGATTTCGACGCCCGTTGATTTCCTGATTGTCCGGAAGGGCTCGGTAGCGGTCTACGGCAACCTGAGCCAGCCGAATCATTACGCGGCGCAAATCGCCTTGGCGCTTGCTTCGGTCACGTATCTCTTTGGGCGACAGCGACTCGGTGCCCTCGTGGCCCGAGGCTGCATGGCGGCCCTCCTGCTCGTGTCCGCCTTCGCAGGCTCGCGCAGTCCGTGGCTCTATCTTGCCGCGTTCACCCTGCTCGCGCTGCTGGTGCGCCAATTCCGGCGCGATGACGAGAGCCGCAGGCTGGCATCCCTTGCAATATGGCTCTTGCCAGGCTTCCTCGTCGCGCAAGGTGTTGCGATGCTGATCGCTCCGGCGGAGGGGCTTCAGGAGACATCGGCGCAGCGTTTATTCAAAGTGGCAAGCGGTATCGAGCCCCGTCTCGAGCTCTGGGACAGCGCGTGGCGGATGTTTCTCGACGCGCCGATTCTTGGCAGCGGTTGGGGACAGTTCGCTTGGCATCACTTCGTCAACCAAGCGGCAAACGGCGGGAGCCCGTATTCGGGCCTCTACAGTCACGCGCACAATCTGCCTCTCCATCTGCTGGCCGAGACCGGAATTGCCGGCACGATTGTGGTCTTTAGTGCGATCGTCATCTGGCTGCTGCACCTGCGCAAGGTGACGATCGACGCCGGTTGGTGGTGGTTGCTCGCAGCGTTGGCGGTGATCGGAATCCACAGCCTGCTGGAATTTCCGCTGTGGTATGCCTATTTTCTTGGCCCCGCGGCATTTCTGGTGGGGGTCGGTGCGACGCGCTCGATCCGTGTTCGCTTCCATGGAACCGTGCGTCTGACAGTTGCGTTTTGCATCCTCGCCGGCTCGCTGCATCTTTTTGGCGTGCTCGCTCCTTACCGTGATTTCGAGGACCTGTTGTTTACCCCCGAGGCCGCCGCTGGGACCCGATACGAGGATCGGCTTCTCGGTCCCGCGATCGCGCACGTGCATCGCGAGCCGGTGCTCACGCCCTATGCGGAGCTCGCCATTGCCTATAGCGTTCCGGTTTCCCGCGACAGGCTGCACGATAAAATCGAGCTTATGGCGCGCGCGATGCATTTTGCGCCGGGTTCTGTCATCGTCTACCGGCATGCGCTGCTGCTCGCGCTGGCGGGTGACGGTGCGGAAGCATTGCAGGGGATGCAGCGTTTGATCGCGGTTTATCCCAGCGAGCTTCACGAGGTGACCGCAGAGCTCGAGGTTTTGGTGCGCAGCTATCCCGCTGAGTTCACCCCTCTGCTAGAATTGGCGGCTGCCAAAAGCGTGGAACTTCGCGCGCGCGCAGCCGATCGATAACCTGTTCCAACGTGCCACGCTCCGGGAGCTTGTAGTGGATTCATTTCTGGTTTTCCTGCAGAAGAGCCCTTTCAACATGATTTTGCTCGGCGTGGTGCTGGCCTCGGGCACCATGCTGGTGTGGCCGCTCGTATCGCGTCCGTT
>LJTT01000085.1 GCA_001303585.1 Betaproteobacteria bacterium SG8_41 | reverse complement strand
TGGTGCCCTCGACCTCCGGATGGCCCCGATGCCCGATCATGACGATCTCGTATTTCTGCGCGCGCATTTTCGCGACCTCGACGTGCACCTTGGTGACGAGCGGGCAGGTGGCGTCGAACACGCGCAGGTTGCGCGCCGCGGCCTCGCGCCGCACGGTCTGCGATACGCCGTGGGCGCTGAAGATGACCGTCGCCCCTTCCGGCACCTCGTGCAATTCCTCGACGAAAACCGCGCCCTTCTGCCGCAGGTCCTGCACCACGAACTTGTTGTGCACGACCTCGTGGCGAACGTAGATGGGGGCGCCGTGCAGCTTGAGCGCGCGCTCGACGATTTCGATGGCGCGATCGACACCGGCACAGAAACCGCGGGGATTGGCGAGCAGCACTTTCATGCGTGGATTATACAAGCAACGGCAAAGGTGCCGGGGGAAACGACTTCCAGATTCGAACCGAAAACCAAACCTTATTGAACCACGGAGAGACGGAGAGAACCAAAAAAAGGATTAAAAATCTGCTCGAAGGGGCGAGAGCTGAAAGCAGCATGGTTCTTGCCCTCGCCTGTCTCCGCATCTCCGCGGTTCAGCTATTGTTCTTGCCTTCGGTCCTATCCGTATCTCCGCCGTCCAATTAATACTTTTGCCTCCCTCGGGGTCTCGGCGGTTCAATCAATGCTTCGAACGCGGGCGTAGCGCATCCCACACCAACAGCACGGCACCGCAGGTTATCGCCGAATCCGCCACATTGAACGCCGGCCAGTGATAACCGAAAGCGTGAAAATCGAGAAAATCGATGACGGCGCCCACGAGCAGCCGGTCGATCAGATTACCCACAGCGCCCGCCAGGATCAGCGCAAGCGCCAGCGCGAACAGGCGCTGATGCGGATACCTGTGCAGCAGGTAGGCAATCCAAACCGATGCCACAAGGGCGATCGCGACAAACAGCCCCCGTTGCCAGCCGGCACCATCCGCGAGGAAGCTGAATGCGGCGCCGGGGTTGTAGACCAGCACCAGGTTGAAGAACGACGTGACCTCGATTGCCGGGCTCCCGGCAAGGCTCCGGACAGCGATGAGCTTCGTTGCCTGGTCAAGGACAACGATCGCCGCCGAGAGCAGCAACCACCCAATCGTTTTGGTGCTCATGTCAAAACCGAAAAAACCTTATTTAGCCGCAGATAAACGCAGATAAACGCAGATTTCAACATAACCATCAATTCGACCCCGGAAACCAGCATTTCGAGCGAAAAGCCTGCATATGGTTCACTCGCTGCCGGCGACGGCAGCGGGGCACATATCGATCGGATTATCTATGTGCGGCACGTGGTTGGCGGGAAGCAGTCGACTAGCCACACGACCGGGTTCGGTACCCAACAGTTATGTTTCACGAATGTGATCCGCGTTTATCTGCGTTTATCTGCGGCTAAGAAATGGCTTTGGGACGGCAGCGCGCTCTATGCGTGCACGCGCGGCTCGCCGGCGCCGAACAGGTTGGAGACGCAGCGGCCGCACAGGGCCGGGTGTTCCTGATTGGCGCCAACGTCCGCCCGGTAGTGCCAGCATCGCCCGCACTTCTGATGCGCGCTCGGGCTAACCCGCAGCGTCACATCGGGCAGAGCGGTGGCGGCCGCCTCCGGGTGGCTGCCGTCCGCCACCTGCGCATGGGACGTGATGAAAACGAAGCGCAGATCGTCGCCGAACGAGTTCAGGAACGCGCGGCTCTCGCCATTGGCATAGAGTTCCACTTCTCCCGCGAGGGACGAGCCGATTTTCCCGCCAACCCGCAGTTCCTCAAGGCGCTTCAACACGTCCGAGCGCAACGCGCGCAGCTTCTCCCAGCGGGCACGCAGCGACTCGGTGTCATCCGGCAGCCGGAACTCGTACCAGCTCTGCTCGAACACGCTCTGCTCCCCGCCGCCCAGCACCTCCCACACTTCCTGAGCCGTGAACGACAGGATCGGCGCGAGAAGGCGCGTCAGCGAATGTGTGATGTGGTAGAGGGCGTTCTGCGCGGAGCGGCGCGCGCGCGAATCGGCAGGCGCCGTATAGAGACGGTCCTTGAGGATATCCAGGTAAAAACCGCCCAGGTCCTCGGAGCAGAACGTCTGCAGCTTCTGGGCGACGAGATGAAACTCGTAGTGGCCGTAGTGGCCCGGCGCCGCCGGATGCTTTACGCCGGATTCGGAGGATGCCATCTCGCGCTGCAGGTCGTGCGTCATGACCAACGCGTAGCGGTCGATTTCGAGCCATTCGTCGACGGGGAGCGTGTTGCGAACCGGGTCGAAATCAGCAAGGTTTGCGAGCAGGAAGCGCAGCGTGTTGCGAATGCGGCGGTAGGATTCCACCACGCGCTTCAGTATCTCGCGCGAGATCGAGAGCTCGCCCGAGTAGTCGGTCGAGGCGACCCACAGCCGAAGGATGTCGGCCCCGAGCTCGTCCATCACCTCCTGCGGGGCGATGACGTTGCCCTTCGACTTGCTCATCTTGTGGCCGGAGCCGTCCACCACAAAACCGTGCGTGAGCAACGCGCTGTAGGGCGGCATGCCGTCCATCATGCACGAGACGAGCAGCGATGAATGGAACCAGCCCCGGTGCTGGTCGGAGCCCTCCAGATACAGGTCTGCGGGAAACGCGCTCGACGATTCGTGCGAGCCGCGCAGCACGGTGAAATGCGTCGAGCCCGAGTCGAACCAGACGTCGAGCGTGTCTTTCACCTTTTCGTATTGCGCCGCCTCCGCGCCGAGCAGCTCTCCCGCCTCCAGCGACTGCCAGGCTTCGATGCCGCCCGCCTCCACGCGCTTCGCAACCTGCTCGAGCAGATCGAGCGCGCGCGGGTGCAGCGCGCCCGTTTCCTTGTGAATGAAGAACGGCATCGGCACGCCCCACTGGCGCTGGCGCGAGAGCGTCCAGTCCGGGCGGTTGGCGATCATGCCGTGAAGGCGCGCCTTGCCCCACGCCGGAAAGAACTTCGTGGCTTCCACGCCGCGCAGCGCGGTTTTGCGCAGCGGCTCGGCTGGCTGCACGCCGCCGTAGCCCGGAACCTCGTCCATGCCGGCGAACCACTGCACCGTCGCCCGCAGGATGACCGGCGTCTTGTGGCGCCAGCAATGCATGTAGCTGTGGACGTAGTTGGCGTCCCGAGCGAAGAGTCGCTCGCGCTCCGCGAGCGCCGCGACGATCTTGGGATTGGCACGCCATATCATCTCGCCACCGAAGAGCGGCAGGCTGGCCGCAAACTTGCCGTCACTCGTCACGGGGGTAAGGATCTCCTCGTCCTTCATGCCGTAGGCTCGGCACGACTGGAAATCCTCGACGCCGTAAGCGGGCGCCGAGTGCACGATGCCCGTGCCGGTATCGAGCGTGACGTAGTCGCCGAGGTAGACTGGCGAGAGCCGGTCGTAGAAGGGATGCCGGAAGCCGATGCGCTCGAGCGCCGCCCCTTTGCACTCGCCGAGAATCCCGCGCCCCTCGAGGCCGAAGCGCTTCAGGCAGGCCTCCCGCAGCTCCGCCGCGAGAATCAACATGCCCCGCTCCGTGTCGACGAGACTGTACGTGAGTTCCGGGTGGACGTTCAGCGCCTGATTGCCGGGCAGCGTCCACGGGGTGGTGGTCCAGATGACGGCATAGCCCGGCTTCGATGGCAAAGCGCCAAGGCCGAATGCCGCCGCAACCTTTTCCGGCTCGGCAAAGGGAAAACCAACGTCAATTGCGACGTCCTTCCGGTCCTCGTACTCGACCTCGGCCTCGGCGAGCGCCGAGCCACAATCGAAACACCAGTTCACGGGCTTCAAGCCGCGGTAGACATAGCCTTTCTTGAGGAGAATGCCGAGCGCCCGGATTTCGTCGGCTTCATTCTTGAAAGCCATCGTCAGATAAGGGTGGTCCCAGTCGCCCAGGACGCCGAGGCGCCGGAAATCAGCCTTTTGGCGCTCGATCTGCTGGGCCGCGTACGCGCGGCACAGGCGCTGCGTCTCCGCCGCGGGCAGATTCTTGCCATGCTCCTTCTCGATCTGGATCTCGATCGGCATGCCGTGGCAGTCCCAGCCCGGCACGTAGGGCGCGTCGAACCCGGAGAGCGTCTTGCTCTTGACGATGATGTCCTTGAGGATCTTGTTGACGGCGTGGCCGATGTGGATATCGCCGTTTGCGTACGGCGGGCCATCGTGCAAGACGAAGCGCGGCGCGCCCTGCCGTGCCTGGCGGATGCGATCGTAGAGCCTGCGCGCATCCCACTCCTTCAGCATCAGCGGCTCGCGTTTGGCGAGATCGCCGCGCATCGGGAATTTCGTGTCGGGCAGGTTGAGCGTTTTCTTGTAATCGGCCATCGAACCGCTAGTCGTAAGTCGTGGTGCGCGTGCGCCCGGCTAGGCCTTCGCCGTTTTCGATGCCTGCGCGTCCTGGCGCCGGAAAAAGGCCTTGGCGTTTTCGACATCGCGCCCGATCTGCCGCGTCAGCGTCGCGAGATCGGCATATTTTTCCTCGTCGCGGAGCTTGTGGTGGAAATCCACTCGCACATGGCGCCGATAGAGGTCCTCGTCAAGATCGAACAAGTAGACCTCGAGCACCGGTGCCCCCTGGGCCTTGACGGTCGGCCTCACCCCGAGGCTCGCCACGCCCGGCAGCGGCCGGTCCCGCACACCGGCCACGGATACCGCAAAAATTCCTGTCAGCGGCGGGCGGTTGTGTTTCATCTGCACATTGGCCGTCGGAAACCCCAGTTTGCGCCCGAGGCCGTCGCCGCGAACGACGCGCCCGCTAATTGAATAAGGGCGTCCCAGCAACTGACGGGCGCGGTCGAGCTCCCCGGCGGCCAGCGCATTTCGCACCGCCGTGCTGGACACCCGTTCCCCGTCGAGCATGACGCTGGGCAACGCGGCCACCTCGAACCCGTAATGAAGCGCTGCCCGCTTCAGCATGACGAGATCGCCCGCGCGGCGTGCGCCGAAACGGAAATCATCGCCAACCAGCACCCAGCGCGCGCCAAGACCACGCACCAGGACCCGCTCGATGAACTCCTCGGCGGCGATCTGCGCAAAGGCGTAGTTGAAGCGGCAGATATGAACGCGGTCCACGCCAAAACTCGCCAGCAACTCCAGCTTCTCCCGCAGGGATGTGAGGCGGGTCGGCGCCTTGTCGGGCGCGAAGAACTCCCGCGGATGAGGCTCAAAAGTCAGCACGCAGGCGGGCACGCCGAACCGCCGAGCTGCGCGCGCGAGCTCATCCAGCATAGCTTCATGGCCGAGGTGCACGCCATCGAAGTTGCCAACGGTGAACGCAGTGGGGCCGTCTGCAGCGGCAGGCAGGCCGCGTGAGATCCGCATACAACCAAGCCGGGGTGTGACTAAAAGCTTGAATTGTAGCGTGTTTTGTGAGACGCGGTCCAGCAAAAACCCGCGCACCGCGCGCTCGACCGCAACCTCGCATTGTTGCTCGACCCAACACGTGCCGTCGTCGATGCGACGCTCAAGGACGAGGGATCAAGCTACAAGCTCTGACCGGGTTTCAGGTTTCAAGTCTAAGGTTCCGGGTTCAGGGTTCGAGGTTCTGCCCGGAATGCTGAACTGGAAACTGAAAACTCAACCGGCGAGCCGCTGCCGCAACCACGCGCTCGCCCCGTCTACCAGCGCCACCAGGAGCAGCATCGCGATGATGACCGTCAGCGCCTGCGGTTGCTGGAAAAGGGAGAGACTCACATAGAGCAGCTGGCCCAGGCCGCCGGCGCCCACGACGCCCAGAATTGCCGCCATGCGGATATTGATCTCCCAGCGGTAGAGCGAGTACGCGACGAGTTGCGGGACTACGTTCGGCATCGTGCCGTACAGAAACGCCAGCGGCGCCCGACCTCCCGTTAGCTGCAGCGCTTGCGCCGGTTCTTGGGGAGCGTTCTCGAGCGTCTCCGCAAACAGCCGCCCGATCACCCCCGCCGTGTGCCACGCAAGCGCGAGCGTTCCGGCAAAAGGGCCAGCGGCGATCACCATCAATGCCGCCCATACGAGCTCCGGGATCGAGCGCAGGAAATTAAGAAGCAGCCTGGCCGCCGCGCGAGGAAGCGGGCCAAACCGGCCCGCGGCGGGCACAGCAAGCAGTAGCCCCAGCACCGCCGCGAGCGCGGTGCCTGTCGCCGAAATAGCAAGGGTCTCGAGCGTGCCAACGCCAACGCGGGCGAGATAGGGCCGCGACAGATCGGGAGGAAAAAACGCCGCAACGTAGCGCCACATCTGGCCGAGCGCCTCCAGCGAGGCGAGCTGGCCCAGGTCGAGCGACAAAAAGGCAAAACTCGCCCATGTCGCGCCGAGCAGCGCCATCAGCACGACCCAGTGCGCGCGCCTCACGCCGTCACCTTTCGCAGCAGCGCGCTCAGGGCATCGGCCAGCACCACCAGGAGCAGGAACACGATCAGGATCGTGCTCACCTCGCCGCCGTTCAGCATCCGCATCGAAAGCTCCATCTGCTGGCCAAGTCCGCCCGCCCCGACGAAACCCATGATGACGGAGGCGCGCACGGCGCATTCCCAGCGGTAAACCGAGTAGGACACCAGCTCGGGCAGCACGACCGGCCACGTTCCGTAGAAGAACGCCTCAATGCGGCCGCTGCCCGTTTCGAGCAGCGCGGTGGTGGGCCGCGTGTCGTTCGACTCGAGAATTTCCGAATAGACTTTGCCCAGCATGCCCCCGTACGCCACTCCAATGGCAAGCACGCCAGCTGCCGGCCCAAGTCCGACGGCGCGCACGAACAGCAGCGCCCAGACGATTTCGGGAACGCTACGGAAGAACATCAGCAAGAATCGCGCGGGCACGCGCAGGATGCGGCCTGCGAGATAGCCCGGACCGGGTCCGATACGCGAAATCGAGAGACTGCGCGCAACTACAACTGCCAGAGGACAAGCCAGCACCAGTGCGATCGCCATGCCCGCTGTTGCGATGGCGAGCGTCTCGAGCGTGGAACGCATGACGAGACGCAGGAACTCGGGCGATGTCGCGAGGGGGAAGAAGCTCGCGATGAACTTGCCCATCGTCTCGCGGCTGCGCGCCTCGAACAGCACGCCCGGATTGAACTCGGTCAGGCTGAACGCCGGGACGAGCAGGAGGAGGACGAAGATCGTCAGAGCCGCGCGCGGCAACGCCGCCGGATCGCGCATCCGCATGACCAACGCGTCACCGTTCACAAAAGCACGTCCCAAAAACCAAGAGACACATTAACCGCAGATAAACACAGATGAACGCAGATCACGAAACGCATACCAATCAAAAACGTTGTGTTCACGGGCGCCGATCGGCGCGCACTAGTGGCGAGAAAACAAGCGCAGATGAATGAAAGCGGAACTATTTTTGAGTTGTATCTGCGTTCATCTGCGGCTAAGCCTCGGATTCTTTACGTTTCACGTTTCACGATTCACGATTCGCGACTCACGACTCACGAATCACGTTTGAGGCTCGACGAATCACGGCGGCTCAATAGCAAAGCGGCCGCCGCCGGATTCCCTTGGGCGCCACCTCGAGCGGCTGGTTGTCCTGGGTCGGCACGTGCGCCGCCTCGGACGCATACAGGTCAGCGAGCATTGCGTCGCTTACCCGTACCGGCGGCAGGTCGAATGCGATTTCGCCGCCCTTTACGCCGATGATCCGCGGAAACCAGTGCAGCGCCAGATCGACGGCGTGCAAGCTCGCAACAAGAGTCACGCCCCGCGCGATCGCCTCGCGGTTTAGCTCGCCGATCACGCGGTCCGACAACGCCGGGTCCACGGCCGAAACCGGCTCGTCGGCCAGGATGAGGTCCGGCTGCTGGTAGAGCACGCGCGCAACGCCGACGCGCTGCAGCTGCCCGCCCGAGAGCTCGCCACAACGCTGAAACAGCTTGTCCGCAACTTCCATGCGCGCGAGCCCACTGCGTGCGCCCTCGATATCCATTGGGTAAGCGAGCGAGAGCAGGCTCTTCCAGGCCGGCCACTTGCCGATTCGCCCCGCGAGGACCGCCGTCACGACGCGCTGGCGCGGCGGAATCGGAGGCGACTGGTGCACCATCCCGACGCGGCCACGCAGGCGGCGAAGGCCCGCGCGATCGAGACGCCAGGGATTGACTCCAAGCAGGCCCAGCTCGCCCGAAGACGGGCACATCGCGGTGGCGAGCAGCCTGAGCAGAGTCGTCTTGCCCGCGCCGGACGGGCCAATGATCGCGACGCGTTCACCCTGCCCGATATTGCAGCTAATGTCGCTTACCGCGCGGAACCCGCCAGGGTAGTCGAGACTGACCCGCGATAATCGAATGCTCATGCGCGCATCCTGTCCAAGTGCGCCGCACCGTCCTACTTCTTCAGCAGTCCGGCCGAACGGGCGGCCTCCTCGATGCCCTTGTAGTTCTCGGGCCGGGTGGGAACGAATTTGCTCGCCCGCTGCAGATCGAGCAGTTCCTTGTGCGCGGGATTCCTGGCGTCGAGCTTGAGAAACGCCGCGGTCAGTTTCTTGACGATGGCCGGATCAAGATCGCCGCGCACCGTCCAGTTGTAGTCGTAGTACGGCGGCGTCGTCCAGATCACCTTGACCTTGCCGGTGTCGACTTTTTTCTCGCGCACCAGCTTCTCCCACACCGAGGCGTTGAGCGCGCCCGCATCCACGCGGCCCGACTCGACCTGGAGCGCGGTGGCGTCGTGCGCGCCCGAGAAGGCCACGCGCCGGAAATCCTTTTCCGGGTCGATCTTGTTCTGCAGCAGGAAGTAACGCGGCATCAGGTGCCCTGACGTCGACGAGACCGAGCCGAAGGTGAAGTTCTTCCCTTTCAGGTCAGAGAGGCCCTTGATGCCACTCGTCGCGCTGGCAATGAACTTGCTGGTGAATTTCTCGTCCTCGGCCCGCTGCACGATGGGGATCGCGTTGCCGGTGCGCAAGCGCGCCTGAACAAACGTAAAGCCCCCAAGCCAGGCCATATCGATCTTCTTCGCCGCCAGCGCCTCGACGACCGCCGCATAATCGGTTACGGCAGTGTATTGGATCTTCACGCCGACTTCTTTCTCGAGGTAGGCCGCGACCTTGGAGAACTTGCGCTGGAGCTCGGTCGGGTTCTCGTCGGGGATCGCCGAAATCCGCAGAACGCCCTGCGCAAACACGGTAGTCGCAAACAGCAGGCCGCAGAGCACGGTGAGGGCACGCTGCAACATGGGTTTTCCTTACAAAATGGATTTTTGATGGTCGAACGGGAACGACAGATTCTCTGCCGCAGGCACCGATGATACACGATCGCGCGGGGTCGAAAGACCCTGCTCCATCCGCCGGTATTGCCTGCTTTACACGCGCTTTGCGAAATCGCTCAAACGGAAACCGAGGACCCAAAGCGCCCCAAAATACGAGACCGCGCCCAGCGCCACCACCCACGCGAGGCGCAGCGCGCGCTCCGCGGCATTCATTGTGAGCCACGCGGCGTCAGGCCCCGCTGCAATCCATACGACCGCGAACATGGCATAGACCGCAACACCGAGCTTCACCAGGAACACCGACCAACCCGGCAGCGGCACATAGATGCCGCGCCGCCTGAGGCCGCGCAAAAGGAGCGTGGCGTTGAAGCAGGCGCCAAGCCCGATCGCTAGTGCCAGCCCCGCGTGCTTGAGCCACCAGATGAACGTCAGATTCATGAGCTGCGTCACTCCCAGCGTCACCAGGGCCATCCTCACGGGCGTCCTGATGTCTTGCCGCGCATAAAATCCCGGTGCCAGCACCTTGACCAGGATGAGGCCGATCAATCCGGCGCTATAGGCGACAACCGCGCGGCGCGTCGCAAAAACGTCCTCGGCGGTAAACGCGCCGTAATGGAAGAGCGTCGCCACCAGCGGCACCGCAAGCAACGCGAGCGCCACGGCCGCCGGCACGGCGAGCAGCAGCGTGAGACGCAATCCCCAATCGAGCAAGGCGGAGTATTCCGCTGCCGATCGCTCCGCGTAGTGCCGCGACAGGCTCGGCAGCAGGATCGTGCCCAGCGCGACACCCAGCAAGCCGGTCGGAAATTCCATCAGCCGGTCGGCGTAGTAGAGCCAGGACACGCTGCCGGTGACGAGAAACGATGCAAAGATGACATTGATGAGCAGGCTCACCTGCCCGATGGAAACCCCGAACACGGCAGGCCCCATTTGCCGCAGCACGCGCCGGACGCCCTCATCCTTCAGGTCAAGGCGGAAGCGGGGCAGCATCCGCAGCCTGGCGAGGAACGGTATCTGAAAGAGGAGTTGCGCCACCCCGCCCGCGAACACGGCCCAGGCCAGCGCCTTGACCGGGGGGTCGAAATAGGGCGCGCCCCACAACGCGAAGCCGATGAACGAAAGATTGAGCAGCACCGGCGTGAATGCCGGCACCGAAAACCGGCTGTAGGTATTCAGGATGCCGCCGGCCAGCGCGACAAGCGAGATGAAGAGGATGTAGGGAAACGTGATGCGCAGCAGCTCCACCGTCAATTCGAATTTCCCGGGTATCGCGGTGAATCCGGGGGCGCTGACGTAGATGATGACCGGCGCGGCAACCACGCCAATCAGCGCAACGAGGAAGAGCGCCCCGGCCAGCGCTGCCGCCACGTGGTCGACGAGGAGCCGCGTCGCCGGCTCGCCGCGCCGGTTCCTGTACTCGCCCAGGATGGGAACGAAGGCCTGGGAGAAAGCGCCCTCTGCAAACAGCCGGCGCATCAGGTTGGGTATCTTGAACGCGACGAAAAAAGCGTCGGTAAAGAGCCCCGCCCCGAAGACGCGGGCGATGACGAGATCGCGAACGAAGCCGAGCACCCGCGAGACGAGCGTCATGCCACTCACCGCCGCGACGGCTCTCAGCAGGTTCATCCCGCGCGGCCTCCGCCCGGATCTGCGGGTGTTCCGGGTTCCAGGTCCCAGGTTCCGGGTTCCACGTTCAGAGTCCGGGGCTCAGGCCTCAAAGCTGGAACCATCGGCACCGGTTTGCCCCTTGGGCTTTGAATCCCGAACATTGAACCTTGAACGTTGAGCGTTGAACCTGTATCATAGCGCCCTTTTTCCGATTCAAATTCCGGAGTTTACCGCACATGGCCAACATCGCATCGGCGCGGAAGCGCGCCCGCCAGGCTGAGAAGCGCCGCCAGCACAATGCCGCCCTGCGCTCGGAGTTGCGCAGCGCTGTGAGGAATATCAAAAAGGCGATCACCGCCGGCGACAAGAAAGCCGCGCGCGACGAGTTCCAGCGTTCAGTTTCAGTGATCGACTCGATCGCCGACAAGAACATCATCCACAAGAACACGGCGGCGCGGCACAAGAGCCGTCTCTCGGCGCGCATCAAGGCCATGGCATAGGCGGCCCCGCGGCGGCGCCAGCCGCTCAGACTCGGGGGCAACCTGCCGCAATTTTGCTTGCGCGGCAGGACCTTATCGGACAGAATTAACGGCAGAACAGCACGGCGGCACCAGCCGCCGTGCTCGCTTTTGGGCTCCACAATATGTCGCATGTGATGAACACCTATGCCCGGCTGCCCGTCGCGTTCGTTCGCGGCGAGGGTTGCTGGCTGTGGGATGCGCAAGGCAAGCGCTATCTCGATGGCATGGCGGGCGTCGCGGTCTGCGGTCTCGGCCATGCGCATCCCAAGCACGTCGCTGCCCTGCGCGAACAGGCCGGCACGCTCATTCACACCTCTAATCTGTACGAGATCGCGCTGCAGGAGCGGCTCGCCGACCGGCTTGCCGCCATCTCGGGCATGGAGAACGTCTTCTTCTGCAACTCCGGGTGCGAGGCCAACGAGGCGGCGATCAAGCTTGCGCGGCTCTTCGGTCACAAGAAAGGCGTCGAGTCGCCTGCTATCGTGGTGATGGAAAAGGCGTTCCACGGGCGCACCATGGCGACGCTCTCCGCGACGGGCAGCCGCAAGGTGCAGGCCGGTTTCGAGCCCCTCGTATCGGGCTTCGTGCGCGTGCCGTTCGACGATCTCGACGCCGTGCGGAAAGTGGCGGAGAACAACCGCAGCGTCGTTGCCGTCCTGGTTGAGCTGCTGCAAGGCGAAGGCGGCGTCAACATCTGCGGGGACGAGTACCTGGCGGGCCTGCGCGAGATCTGCGATGCCAATGGCTGGCTGCTCATGCTCGACGAGGTGCAAAGCGGCATGGGACGCACCGGGCAGTGGTTTGCGTTCCAGCACTCGGGTATCAAGCCCGACGTTATGCCGCTCGCCAAGGGACTGGGCAACGGCGTGCCGATCGGTGCCTGCCTTGCCGCCGGGCCCGCCGCGCAGCTGTTCAAGCCCGGGAGCCACGGCTCCACGTTCGGCGGCAATCCGCTCTGCTCGGCTGCCGCGCTTGCCACGCTGGAGATCATCGAAGAGGAGCGGTTGATGGAAAACGCCGTGCAAATCGGCGATTTCATCCGCGGCGAGCTGGTGCGGCATTTTGCCGGGTCGCGGGGCGTCAAGGAGATCCGCGGCAAGGGCCTCATGATCGGCATGGAGCTTGAGCATTCATGCGGCGAACTCGTTCAGCAAGCGCTCGACAAGGGCGTGCTGATCAACGTCACGGTAGACAACGTCATCCGGCTCTTGCCGCCACTCATCATGAAGCGCGAGGAGGCGGAACTGCTGCTTGCGACGCTCGTTCCGCTGGTCGCAGCATTCCTCGACAGGCAGAGCGCCCCGCGAGCAGCTGCCCAGTCGGCCTGAGCGCGGGCCTCTGGGGTCGCACCCATGGAAACCCGTCACTACCTGCAATTCAAGGATTTCTCGCTCGAGGAGTACGAGTATCTCTTCGCGCGGACCGGCTGGATCAAGGACATGTTCAAGCGTTACCAGCCCTACCAGCCGCTGCGCGACCGCACCCTCGCCATGGTGTTCGAGAAGCACTCGACCCGCACGCGGGTGTCGTTCGAGGCCGGCATGCACCAGCTCGGCGGCTCTGTGATCACTCTCATGACGCGCGATACTCAGATGGGCCGCGGCGAGCCGCTCGAGGACGTAGCGCGGGTCATCACGCGCATGGTGGACATCGTGATGATCCGGACCTTCGAGCAGGACATCATCGAGCGCTTCGCCCGGGTTTCCCGGGTGCCCGTGATCAATGGCCTCACGAACGAGTACCACCCGTGTCAGATCCTCGGCGATATCTTCACCTACGTCGAGCACCGCGGCAGCATTCGCGGCAAGACCGTTACCTGGATCGGAGACTCGAACAACGTGTGCAATACCTGGCTGCAGGCTGCCGAGCTGTTCGATTTCAACGTCCATGTCTCGACACCTCCGGGCTACGAGGTCGAGCCGGAGCGCGCCGGGCTCTATGGCACCGATCACTACGAGGAGTTCGAGGATCCGATGCAGGCGGCAAAAAGCGCCGACCTCATCACCACGGATGTATGGACCAGCATGGGCGACGAGGCCGAGGATGCCGAACGCAAGCGCGACTTCGAGGCCTGGCGCGTCGACCGCGAGATGATGAAAGCGGCGAAAAAAGATGCGCTATTCATGCACTGCCTGCCAGCGCAGAGCGTCGTCTGGGACGAGGCCGAGAACCGCCTGCACACGCAGAAGGCGCTGATGGAGTATCTGCTTCTGGGCCGGATCAAGACCCAGGGCGATTTGTGGTCCACGTGACGGCTCGTGAATCGTAAGTCGCAAGTCGTAAGTCGTGAACCGGAGCAACCAAGAACGGGGAATGCCGCGTCTCACAACGACTCACGACTTCCGACTCACGACTAACGGCAAACAGAAATGAACAAGATCAAAAAAGTGGTGCAAGATCAAAAAAGTGGTGCTTGCCTTCTCCGGCGGGCTGGATACCTCCGTCATCCTCAAATGGCTGCAGGATACCTACGGCTGCGAGGTCGTCACATTCACCGCGGATATCGGGCAGGGCGAAGAGGTTGCGCCCGCGCGGGCGAAGGCGCGCAAGTTCGGCGTCAAGGAAATCTTCGTTGATGATCTGCGCGAGGAGTTCGCACGGGATTTCGTGTTCCCGATGTTCCGGGCAAACGCGGTCTACGAGGGCGAGTATTTGCTGGGCACCTCGATCGCCCGCCCGCTCATTGCCAAGCGGCAGATCGAGATCGCGCGCAGGGTGAGAGCCGACGCGGTTGCGCATGGCGCGACCGGCAAGGGCAATGACCAGGTTCGCTTCGAGCTCGGCTACTATGCCCTCGAGCCGAACATCAAGGTCATCGCGCCGTGGCGCGAGTGGGACCTCACCTCCCGCGAAAAGCTCCTGCGCTACGCCGAGCGGCACGGCATCCCGGTCGAGGGAAAAAAGAAAAAGGGCGTGGCGCCCTACTCCATGGATGCCAATTTGCTCCATATCTCTTACGAAGGCGGCATCCTGGAGGACCCGGACTTCGAGCCCGAGGAGTCGATGTGGCGCATCACCGCTTCCCCAGAGAAGGCGCCCGGCCGTCCGCAGTATGTCGATCTTCAGTATCAGGGCGGCGACATCGTCGCCGTCAACGGCCGCCGCCTGACACCGGCCCGGGTCCTGGCAGAGCTCAACCGGCTCGGCGGCCGGCACGGCGTGGGCCGGCTCGATATCGTCGAGAACCGCTACGTCGGCATGAAATCGCGAGGATGTTACGAGACACCCGGCGGCACCATCATGCTGAAAGCACACCGCGCAATCGAATCCATCACGCTCGATCGCGAGGTCCTGGCGCTGAAGGACGATCTCATGCCGCGCTACGCGCGCCTTGTCTACAACGGCTACTGGTTCAGCCCGGAGCGCCGCGCGCTGCAGGTGCTGATCGATCATACGCAACGGCCGGTAAACGGCACGGTGCGGGTCAAGCTCTACAAAGGGACGGTGATGGTGACGGGCCGCGCGTCAACCCGCGTTCGAGGAAGATCGCGGCGCCTACAACCAAGCCGACGCCGAAGGCTTCATTCGCCTGAACGCGCTCAGGATGCGCATCGCGGCGAAGCGGAAGCGAAAGAGCTGAACCGCGGAGACGCGGAGAGAAGCGAAGTCGGCGATTGATCACCGATCATTGGTTCTCTCCGTCGCTCCATGGTTCAATGGGCCTTGCTTCCCGGTTTTCCTGTTGCATTTGTTTCGGCTGGCGCCTTGGCGGTTCGGTTACTGATTGATTTTCCTGATCGTCCTGGCGGTTGAGGTACGCGGCGCCCCGCATGCGGTAAAATTGCGTCGGCGCTAAGCCGGGGGAGGGCAAATGCCGTCGTTTGATATCGTCTCCGAAGTCAATCACGTCGAGATTCGCAACGCAGTGGACCAGTGCAACCGCGAGATCGCAAACCGCTTCGATTTCAAGGGCTCGG
>LJTT01000101.1 GCA_001303585.1 Betaproteobacteria bacterium SG8_41 | reverse complement strand
ACACGATGGCATTGCTGGTGCCGCCGCGCATGAACACCGCTGGTATTTTCATTTGCCTCATGATGCGCTCCACTATCGCTATTGCTTGTCGCTACACCCGTGACCAGTGTACTACGACATCATCCTTCTGCCTTCTGCATCGTTATACGGCTCGGATAAGCGCCGAGAACCTCGAAGCGGAACCGCGAAGGGCGCGGAGGACGCAGGGAAAATAACAGCTTCACCGCTAAGCGCGCCGAGGACGCTAAGGAACATGAAAGCCTTACCGCGAAGGGCGGAGAGGACGCTAAGGAATAACAATTGGTAAAACCCTGAAGGTCGCGGAGGCAGCGCCAAGAGTGGCACTCAAGACAGTCAGTGGTCCAGACATGGCGCTAGCCATTTGTTCCAAGGTATAGGTGATCCTTCGCGATCTTAGCGTGCTTGGCGGTAAAGCTTTTCTTCTCCTCTGCGACCTCGGCGACCTCTGCGGTAAAGCTTTTGTTTTCCTACGCGGCCTTAGCGTCCCTCGCGGTTAGGCTTTGCTCTTCCTCTGCGGTAAATCTTTAGTGCTTCACCGGCGTGACTGGTCACCCATCACTGGGCACATTGCGTGTTGCGCTGGTAATCAGATCGCCTGACGCTGCGATACCAATGACGGAGTCTGTCCCACCGCTTCGCTGCTATCAAACCGCAGGTATTGAGAACCGAGGGCGTCCACCGTCGTGCACCCGAGCAACGCCATTACGCGGTCAATCTCGCTCTTCAGAAGGTCGACCGCCCGCAGCACCCCTTCCTCGCCTCCGGCGCTCGCCCCATAGAGCGTCGCGCGCCCGACAAACACCATGTCGGCGCCGAGCGCGAGCGCTTTCACGATGTCCGTCCCGCGCCGGAATCCGCTGTCCACCATGATCGCCAACCGATCGCCCACCGCGTCGGCGATCTGCGGCAGGATCTCGATGGGGGAAGGCGCGCCGTCGAGCTGACGTCCGCCGTGGTTGGACACGAAGATGCCGTCGGCGCCGTAACGCGCAGCGAGCTGCGCGTCCTCGACCGTCAGAACACCCTTCACCAGGAGTTTTTTCGGCCAGAGCTTGCGCAGCCAGGCCAGGTCCTCCCAGTTGAGTTCTTCGCGTCGCTGCCGGAAGCCGGTGAGCGTCGTCGAGACGATCCTGCCGCCTACATTGACGTCGAGGTTCTGGAAACGCGGAATGCCCGACGTGAGTAGCGTACGCAGGAACACGCTCGTCAGCCAGCGCGGGTGAAGCAGGCCATCCAATATTTGCCTTGGGCCCAAGCGCAGCGGAATCTCAAACTGGTTGCGACGGTTGAACTCACGGTTGCCAGCGACCGGGATGTCCGTCGTGAGCACGAGCGCCTCGAATCCGGCCGCGAGCGCGCGCCTGACCAGCCGCTCGGCCGTCTCCAGGTCCTTCGACATGTAGAGCTGGAACCAGAGCGTCCCGCCGGCTTCCTGGATCACGCGCTCCATCGGCACAAACGAGGCGGTAGACAGCACGCATGGCAGGTTCGCCCGCCGCGCCGCGCGGGCGATCTTCACGTCCGCATCGAAACAGTACATGCCCGACGCGCCAGTGGGCGCAACGCCAAAGGGCGCATCAAAGGTTTTGCCCCAGAGCGTCTTCTTCTGCGAGCGCTTGGAGACGTCGACGAGCGTGCGCGGCTGGAAGCGAATGTGCTCGAAAACGGCACGGTTCCCAGCCAGGGTGACCTCCTCTTCCGCGCCGCGCTCGAGGAAGTCGTAAGCAATGCGCGGCAGCCGGTCGGCGGCGATCCGGCGCAGGTCTTCGATGTTGTACGCTTCGCGGTAGTTCACGTTCTGGACGCCGCGTGCCCTGGACGCAGCTGATGAATTTCAGATTTGGCTCAGAGTCGGGTTATTCTAATGCAAGAAGGGCGTCACGCTGAACGTGGCGCCCTTTTCACGAAAGTCCAGAATATGAGAGTTGTGCCCGCGCCTCGCCCACTCCGATTCACGATTCGCGATTTACGATTCACGGTCTGATGCCGCTGAAGAAAATCGTCTCGGGCGGCCAGACCGGCGTCGACCGCGGGGCCCTCGACGCCGCGCTCGAGGCACGGTTCACCTGCGGCGGCTGGTGCCCGCCGGGCCGGCTCGCCGAAGACGGGGTCATTCCCGCTCGCTACCCGATGACCGAGCTCGACCGCGGCGGGTACAGCGAGCGCACGCTCATAAACGTGCTCGAGAGCGACGGGACCGCCATTATCTGCCGCGGCGCGATGGAGGGCGGGACGGGTTACACGCGGGATTGCTGCCTCGCGCGCGGCAAACCGCTCCTCGTGATCGATGCGGCGAACACCGCCCCCTCCGAGGCCGCAGTCCGGATCGGCGCGTTTCTCGCGCGCGAGAACATTGGGGTGCTCAATGTCGCCGGGCCGCGCGCGAGCAAATGGCCGGAAGCGCAGAATTACGCCAAGGTGGCGCTCGCCTTCGTGCTCGCCACCGCATCAAAGCCGCAAGGCCGGGACAAAGGCTAACGCGGCAGAGCCCTCATGTACCAGATCACGCTGATCACGCTGATCGCACAGGCCTGCCAAATGGGCAGCCGCGTGATCGCCGCGTTGTTCGCCATCGAGCTGGGGGCGAATCCCCTGCTGGTCGGGATGCTGATCTCGATGTATTCGCTCTTTCCTGTGTTCTGCGCCGTCTACTCGGGGCGCATTTCGGATCGCTTGGGCACGCGCCGCCCGATGCTCGCCGGCATGGGCGTGCTGGGCGCTGGACTTCTGGTACCGTTTCTCATCCCCACCCTTCCCGCTCTCTACGTGTCCGCGGCCCTGGTTGGCGTGGGGTTCGTCTTCTTCAACGTCTCCAACCAGAACCTGGCCGGGGGCCTCGGACCGCCCGAGCAGCGCGCACGCAACTTCAGCACCCAGGCCCTCGGTTACGCGGGCGGCCATCTCGTGGGGCCTGTGACTGCCGGGTATGCCATCGAATACGTCGGCTTCACCCGCGGCTACCTGATCTTTGCGCTGCTCATGCTTCTGCCGATCATCGTGTTGGCTTTCAACAAGGCCCTCCACCTGCCGCCTCAGCCTGTGACCGCCGAACGGAAAAGCACGCTTGAGCTGTGGCGTGCACCCGCGCTGCGACGCGCGGTGATCATCGGCGGGCTCATGACGACGGGCTGGGATCTCTACACGTTCTACGTGCCGATCTACGGGCACTCGATCGGCCTGTCCGCTTCGACCATCGGCAACATCCTCGGGATGTTCGCCGCCGCGACGTTCGTCGTGCGCGTCGCACTGCCGGTGTTCACGCGCCGCTTTGGCGTCGAGCCCGTGCTGACCTGGGCCATGTTCATCGCTGCTGCCCTGTTCCTGCCCTTCCCGCTGCTGGATATCGTGCCGGTGCTGTTCATACTCTCGTTTGGCATCGGGCTGACGCTGGGCTGCGGCCAGCCGCTCACGCTCACGCTTGCCTATAACAATTCCCCGCCCGGGCGCTCGGGCGAAGTCACCGGTTTGCGTCTCTTCATCAATAATGTGACGCACATCGGCGTGCCGCTGGCCGCCGGCGCCCTGGGGGCGGCGTTGGGCGTTGCGCCCGTGTTCTGGACGAGCGCCGCAATCCTTTGCCTGACCGGCCATCTCACGCACCGGACTGCAGCGCCAGGCGCATGACGCGCATCTATCTTCTAACGCTGCTGCACATCGCGATCTACTCCTGCTTCACCGGGAGCAAGCTCGTGCTCTCGCTGCTTGCGCTCGAGATGGGCGCGAGCCAGTTCCTCGTCGGCCTCCTCGTTGCTTGCTACGCGGTGGCGCCGCTCACGCTCGGAGTGCTTTCGGGACGGCTCGCCGATACCATCGGCATGCGCGCGCCCATGCTGATCGGCGCATTGTTCATGTGTGCCGCGATGCTGACGGGCTATCTGTGGCATGCGCTGGCAGCGCTCTACGCGACGGCCCTTCTGGTCGGGATCGGCTTCGTATTCTTCGTCGTCTCGACGCAAAACCTGGCTGGCGCCCTGGCGGGCAACCGGACGCGCAACTACGCCGTCCTGGCAATCGGTTATTCGATAGCGAACCTGGTCGGCCCGCTGGTGGCGGGCTACTCGATCGAGTATGCAGGACATCTGACCGCCTTCCTGGTCTTCGCCGCCTTCACCCTCATGCCGATCCTGGTGCTGGCGTCGTATGGCGGCCTTACCCGGACGGAGGCATCCAACACGCCGCCAATCGTGCGGCGAGCAGCCGATCTGCTGCGCATCGCTCCCTTGCGGCGGCTGATCGTGATCAGCGGTCTGCAGATGGCAGCGTGGGAACTCTACATCTTCTACGTGCCCGTATACGGCCACTCGATCGGGCTGCCCGCATCGACGATCGGCATCATCCTTGCGTGCTTTGCTGCCGCGACGTTCGTAATCCGCTTTGCCCTGCCGTCGCTTACCGAACGGTGGCGCACCGAACAGGTACTCTCGGTCGCCATGCTCTTCGCCGGTGTCCTGATGCTCCTCTTCCCGCTGACCGCCCATCCGTTCGCGCTGATGCTCATGTCCTTCACCATAGGCATCGGCCTCGGCTGCGGACAGCCGTTGTCGATGACGCTTGCCTTCGATCGCTCGCCGCCGGGGCGTTCCGGCGAGGTCACCGGCCTGCGCATCATCGCGACCAACCTCGCGCGCTTCGTCGTCCCGCTGATTGCGGGGTCACTTGGCGCGGCACTCGGGCCGGCCGCCGTATTCTGGATGAACGCGCTCAATCTCGGCGCGACCAGCTACCTCGCGCGGCCGCCCCGCGAGACCGCAAATGTTGAACGTTGAATAGTCAATTTAGTGACCCATGACCAGAGTTGGGGGAAATTCGCCCGAGGCCAGACTCGCGATTTACGATTCACCATTCACGATTCACGATTCACGATTCACGAAATTCGAGCATCTATTTTCGGTTAATGTTTTTCGCACCCCTTAAGCTTTAAGTCATGTACGTCATCGCTTTTCTCAGCATCGCCATCCACAGCTGCTACATGGGCAGCAAAGTGGTGGTGTCTCTGCTCGCGCTCGAGCTCGGCGCCAGCCAGTTCACCGTTGGCGTGCTGGCCGCGTTCTACGCGATCGCGCCCCTGCTCCTCGGCGTCTATTCGGGGCGCCTCGTCGACCGGCGCGGCGTGCGGCTTCCCATGCTTCTTGGCGCGTGCTGCATGGTCGTGGCGATGCTGGCAGGCTTCCTGTCGCGAACCCTCGCCGGCCTGGTCGTTGTGTCGATCCTCGTGGGAACTTCGTTTGTCTTTTTCAACGTCTCGGTCCAGAGCGTAACCGGCGGCATCGGGCGTCCCGAGCACCGTGCGCGCAATTTCTCGATACTTGCGATCGGCTACTCGGTCTCCGCTTTCATCGGCCCGATGTTCGCGGGGTTCTCGATCGACCACAACGGGCACACGATGACGTTCCTGTACCTGGTCTTCTTCGCCCTGCTGCCGGTCGTCCTGCTTGCTGCGCGGCCGCAGCTCATGCTCGTCCCGATCGTGCCGCAGTCGGAGGAGAAGCACAGCACACTCGACCTGCTGCGCGACGCGCCCTTGCGCAATCTGATCATCACCAGCGGGCTTTGCGTTGCCTCGGCTGAGCTCTTCGCGTTCTACGTTCCGGTGTTCTCGTACTCGATCGGCCTCTCCGCCTCGACGATCGGCGTGATCCTGGGCGCATACGCCGTCGCCGTATTCGTGACCCGGTTCATGCTGCCGGTAATGACACGACACTGGCGCGCTGACCAGATCATGTCCACCCTTATGCTGATTGCGGCAGTTGCCTTCGCCGTGTTTCCGCTTATGCGAAGCATCTATCCGCTGATCGCCATGGCGCTGGTCATCGGGTTTGGCGTCGGCTGCGCTCAGCCCTTGTTGATGGCGCTTTCCTATGAGAAGGCGCCGCGGGGCCGCACGGGAGAAATGACCGGACTGCGCTTCACCGCGAACAACATCGCGCGCGTGACGATTCCGCTGGTCTCCGGTGCGCTGGGGGTCCTGCTGGGGGCGGCACCGGTGTTCTGGTTGAACGCCGTCAACCTGACGGCGATCAGCTGGCTCTCTCGCCGTTGACGCGGCGAATAGATGATGGTGATGAGTACTGGTGATGATTAGTGGTGATGATTACTGGTGATAGGTGCCGGGTGAGAACCCTCGCCTCTTATCACCATTTCTCATCACCATTTTTTATCACCAATATCTCATCACTATTTGTCGCGCAGGTGCGATCAGCACCCTGCGACACATTTACCAGTGCCGTCAAACTCCATCGTCTTGCCGCTCAGCGGAATGTGCGCCGGCACCTTGACCGCCTTGATGAAGATATCGGTCCGCGTGCCCGGCACCAACTTGCCGTCCTTCGTGGTCGCCTGGTTGGCGTGAGAAGGTATCACCGCGTTGGGCTTGACCATTTCATTGATCACGTAGGCCGCTTCCGTCGGACCGGTCGTGAACACGTCGCCGATGTTGATAACGGCAAGATTGGCCTTATAAACTTTCCTGACGACAAGATCCTGCTCCGCAGTGATTCCGGTGTCGCCGGAGAGATACACAGAGAGCCCGTTAGTGAACTGAACGACGTAACCACCCGCGGGGCCCACGTACGCTGTGAGACCGTTCGCGGCAAGTGCTTCACCGTGGCCCTTGTCCAGGAATTCCGGTAGGAGACCGTTGGTGTGCACCGCCGGCACGCTGGCGACCTTGACGCCGCCGACCTTGGCCATGGCGCCGAAGCGCACAGTCACAACCAGTCCAGGATCGCCGCCCAGCGACTTGATCTTGTGCGCGAAGAATGACTGCATCTCAGCACCTAGCAGAAACTTCGCTTTCTTCGCCATCACGATGTTCACGCTGTTGGAGTTAGGCGATACCTTGACGGATAGATCGGGCTTACCGCACGCCCCGGCATTGGGTTTTGGCTGGTGCTTATTGCCGAGGTGGTCCCAGTGAACGTGGCTCAACAGCACGGCGTCGATTTTGCCGAGCCGCGGATCGTCCGGACCGCGCACCGTAGCGCCAGCGTCGTAAAGGATCCGGGTACCATCCGGGTCCTCGAAAACCATGGCCCGGTCAAAGATACAAAATTCCCCGTCATGACTGCCCAGCGGGGTGATTTTCACATTGGCTGCGACGGCGGGTTGCGCCGCCAGCCCGGCGACAGCCACGGCAAGCGCGGCCAGAACTGCTTTGGTGCTTTTCATCCTTTTACGCCTCCATTTGGTTCTAATTCAAAACGAAGAATCCCACCCAGGGTCCAGCAGACCTTGGAATTAATACATCACAACGGGATTAACTCCCCAAGACTACCAAAAACCAGCGACCGATTGAGCTTCTAGCGACGCGACCCCTGCATTTCACCAAGCGAAAAAAAACACCTGACCTGGAAATGGCAACTGATGACGACGCACTGAGTGACTAAACAACCAAGTGAGAAGACTGTGCGTCATTGCGCCCTAGTCGCTTGGTAATCTAGTCACACTACTGTTCACGTCTCATGTTTCACGAATATTTATCGGCGTCCATCTGCGGCTACCTACCGGTGTTCAGGGTTCAAGGCTCAAAGTTCCGGGTTCCGAGTTCCGGGTTCCGAGTTCCGGGTTCCGAGTTCCGGGTTCCGAGTTCCGGGTTCCGAGTTCCGGGTTCCGAGTTCCGGGTTCCGAGT
>LJTT01000036.1 GCA_001303585.1 Betaproteobacteria bacterium SG8_41 | reverse complement strand
CATCGGTTTCCTGAGCAAGTGGTACATGCTGCGAGGCGCGCTCGAGGCGCAGCACTGGTTCGCGGTGGCGGTACTGTTTGCGGGGACGCTCTTGAGCGCGGGCTACCTGCTGCCGGTGGTCTACGCCGCGTTTTTCCGGCGCGAGGCGGAGCAGGCGCACCACGGATCGCACGGCGAGGCACCGGCGCCGATCGTGATCGCGCTTGCCATTTCGGCCGCCGGCACGCTATTGCTGTTTTTCTTTGCCGACTCGCTGCTGGACCTGGCAGGGGCGCTTGCCGGGGTCGCATCGTAATGCCGAAACACGAAGAAGAGGTCCCCATGGAAAGGGAAAAGCGCTACTGGCTGGACCGCAAGGAGAACGTGACCAAGGTCTATTGGTCGGTTTGGGTGCTGTGCGGGCTGCTCCTGCTCATCGAGCCGGCAATAGACATGCATGGCAAGTTCTCGGTCGAGCACTGGTTCGGGTTTCATGGCCTGTTCGGCTTTGTTGCCTGTGTCGGGCTGGTGCTCACGGCGAAGGCGCTGCGCCGGATCCTGATGCGGCCGGAAGACTACTATGACCGCTGAGTTCTCTCCGGGCCTCATCCTCATCCTGGGCAGCGTCCTGGTGCCGCTTCTGCGTGGGCGCGCGCGCAGCGTCTACCTCCTTGCGCTGCCGCTTGCCGGGCTTGCCTACCTCGTGTGGCTGCCCTACGGCGAGTACGGCAAGCTCGCTTTTCTCGGCAGCCAGCTCACTACGGTGCGGGTGGACCGCCTGAGCCTGCTCTTTGGCTACATCTTCATGATCGCGGCGTGGCTGACGGCGATTTATGCGCTGCATGTGAAGGAGGCCGGGCAGCAGGTGGCGGCGCTCGTGTACAGCGGCGCCGCCGTGTCCGCGGTCTTTGCGGGAGACCTCTTTACCTTGTTCCTGTTCTGGGAGCTGACCGCGATCGCCTCTGTGGTGCTGATCTGGGCGCGGCGCACCGAGCGCGCATACCGCGCCGGCATGCGCTACCTCATCGTCCAGCTCGCTTCCGGCGTTCTCCTCATGCTCGGCGCGCTCACGCAGCTCAACCAAACCGGCTCTCTGGCCTTCGAGCACATCGGCCTCGGCGGGCCAGGCGCCATCCTGATCTTCGTGGCCTTTGGCATCAAGTGCGCCTTCCCGCTGCTGCACAACTGGTTGCAGGACGCCTACCCCGAGGCGACCGTGACGGGCACTGTCGTGCTTTCCGCGTTCACCACCAAGCTTGCGGTCTACGCGCTTGCCCGCGGCTTTGCGGGCACCGAGATGCTGGTGTGGATCGGCGCAGCGATGACCGCATTCCCGATCTTCTATGCCGTCATCGAAAACGACCTGCGCCGCGTCCTTGCCTACAGCCTGAACAACCAGCTCGGTTTTATGGTCGTGGGCATCGGTGTGGGCACGGAACTGGCGGTCAACGGCACTGCCGCGCATGCGTTCTCGCACATCCTCTACAAGGCGCTGCTCTTCATGTCGATGGGCGCGGTGCTCCACCGCGTCGGGACCGTCAATGGCACGGACCTCGGAGGGCTCTACAAATCGATGCCGTGGACCGCCGGTTTCTGCATCGTGGGGGCCGCCTCGATCTCGGCCTTCCCGTTGTTCAGCGGGTTTGTCAGCAAGGCGCTGATCCTCACGGCGACCGCAGAGCAGGGCTACTTCGTGACCTGGCTCGTGCTGCTGTTCGCCTCGGCGGGCGTGTTCCACCATTCGGGGATCAAGATCCCGTACTTTGCATTCTTCGCGCACGATTCGGGCAAGCGCTGCGCGGAAGCGCCGCTGAACATGCTGGTCGCGATGGCGTTGACCGCGGCTCTTTGCATTGGGATCGGCGTTTATCCGCAGCCGCTTTACGCGCTGCTGCCGTATCCGGTCGATTACGAGCCCTACACGTCGAGCCACGTGCTCGCCCAGCTGCAGCTGTTGGTGTTTTCGGCGCTCGCGTTCTCGGTGCTGATGCGCACCGGCATCTATCCCCCGGAAATGCGCTCGCTCAATCTGGATTTCGACTGGGTCTATCGCGGGCTGGGGCGCCGGGTCTCCGTGGCAGCTCTGAATGCCGCAAGCCGGGCCAGAATCGCGCTCGCGGGGCCCCTGGGGGTGCTCTGGGCGGCGGGTTCGCGAGCACTTTACCGTCATCACGGCCCGGAAGGCGTGCTCGCTCGCACTTGGCCCACCGGCAGCATGGCGCTTTGGGTCATGATCCTGCTGCTGGCTTACCTGGTTGCCTACTACGCGTAGGATACCGGAATCGTGCGCTGCTTTCGTCCGGATCCTCGCTGGCTTGGGCGGTATGACGCGACTTTTAGGCCCTTTTAGGCTGTTATCTTGAATCTTGCTTTCGTGTGGGACGGGGTATACGATTATTGCACAGTAGCAGAAGATCCCACATCGTAAAATTTCCAAGAATGCCGACACAGTCAGGTGCTATACCGGCTGAGGATCGGTAAGATGGTTTCCACTGATTCACCAACTAGGACGGAGAACGCGATGCTTAAGGAAAAAGCAAAGAACAGTGTCCCGACTGAAAGCAAACCAGCCAAATCCCGCCGCAAGTTCCTGACCGGCGCAACAGCCGCGGCGGCCGGAACCGCGATCACCGGTTTTCCGATGATCTCGGTGGCGCAATCGCCGGTCGTGCTGAAGATGCAGGGCGCGTGGGGTGCGACTGACATCTTCAACGAATTTGCCCAGGAATACGTGACGCGCGTCAACGCCATGGCGGGTGGGCGCCTGCGCATCGACTACTTGGTGGGCGGTTCCGTGGTGAAGCCGTTCGAAGTGACGGATGCCGTGAGCAAGGGCGTGCTGGATGCGGGACATACCGTGCCGGTGTATTGGTATGGCAAGAGCAAGGTGGCGTCGCTCTTCGGCTCCGGCCCCATTAACGGTTGCGACGCTCAGATGACGCTGGCGTGGATTTACCGCGGCGGCGGCCTCGAGCTCTATCGCGAGCTGCTGCAGAAGATCGGCCTGAACTACGTCGGTTTTTTCGCGATGCCGATGCCGACGCAGCCGCTCGGCTGGTTCAAGAAGCCCATTACCGATGCGGCCCAGCTCAAAGGCCTCAAGTACCGCACCGTGGGTCTCGCTGCGGACCTCTTCCAGGAGATGGGCGCGAAGGTGACCCAGCTGCCGGGCGGGGAAATCATCCCGGCGCTCGAGCGCGGCGTGATCGACGCTTTCGAGTTCAACAACCCGACCTCGGACAGCCGTTTCGGCGCGCAGGACGTGATCAAGAACTACGAGATGGGCAGCTTCCATCAGGCGATGGAGTTCTTCGAGATCTGCGTCAACAAGAAGCGGTGGGACGCGCTGCCGAAGGACCTGCAGGCGATCCTGCAATACAGCGCGGAGGCTGCCTCTTCGGCGAACTTCTGGACCGGGCTCTCGAACTACTCGAAGGACCTGCGGGTGCTCATCGACAAGCACAAGGTCAACGTGCTCCGCACGCCGACGGCCGTGTTCCAGGCGCAGCTCAAGGCCTGGGACACCCTGACCGAGAGACTCTCGGGTGCGGACCCGTTCTTCAAGAAGGTGGTCGATTCGCAGCGGAAATGGGCAAAGGACGTCGCCTATTACTACTTCCTGAACAACGCGCCGTTCGAAATGGGCTACGAGCACGTGTTCAAGACGAAGCTGCCCGGTGCAGGCGAAGTGTGCAAGTGAGTTAGATTGATGAAGCAAAACGGGCGGCGCTGCGAGGCGCCGCCTTTTCGTTTTGTCGTGCTTGAGCGCCAATGAACCGCTTCCTGCATGCCATTGACCAGCTGAGCAAAACCGTCGGCCACGCATTCGCGTGGTGCATCCTCATACTCACGTTTGGCACGTGCTATGAGGTGTTCATGCGCTACGTGCTCAACAATCCGACGAGCTGGGCGTTCGACATGAGTTATGTCATGTACGGCGCCCTGTTCTACATGGCTGGTGCCTATACCCTCTCGCGCGGCGGCCATATTCGGGGCGACGTATTTTATCGTCTGTGGCGGCCGCGGATCCAGGCGACCGTCGAGCTGGTGCTCTACATTATTTTCTTCTTCCCCGGCGTGATCGCGCTCGTCGTCGCAGGCTGGGCGTACGGACTCGACGCCGCCCACCTCAAGGAGGTCAGTGTGAACAGCCCGGCGGGCGTGCCGGTCTGGCACCTGAAGCTTTTAATTCCGTTCGGGGCTGCGCTGCTAGCGGTGCAGGGCGTTGCCGAAGTGATGCGATGCATGATGTGCCTGCGAGACGGGCGCTGGCCCCAGCGCCTGCACGACGTCGAGGAAATGGAGAGCATCTTGCAGGCGCGACGCGCCGAGGAGAAAGAGGCAAAGGGCCGATGAGCGATCCCGCTATCGCACTTTTCATGCTGGGGATCTTCATCCTCATCATTCTGCTCGGATTTCCGATCGCTTTCACCCTGATGGCGCTCGGCGTGGGATTCGGCTACTACGCGTACTTCCAGCCCGACCAGGCCTTCTTCGACAACCGCGTGTTCTACCTGCTCACGCAGAATACGTGGAGCATCCTGAGCAACGATGTGCTTGTTGCGGTCCCGCTGTTCCTCTTCATGGGCTACGTGATCGAGCGCGCCAACATCCTGGACCGCCTCTTTTACAGCTTGCAGGTGGCGCTTCGCTTCATCCCGGGTGCCATGGCGGTCGCGGCGCTCCTGACGTGCGCCATGTTTGCCACCGCGACCGGGATCGTCGGGGCGGTGGTAACGCTGATGGGGCTGCTTGCCTTCCCGGCGATGCTCAGGGCAGGCTACGACGAGAAACTGTCGGCCGGAGTCATATGCGCCGGAGGCACGCTCGGCATCCTGATCCCGCCCTCGATCATGCTGATCGTTTACTCAGCCACGTCGTCCGTGTCGGTGGTGAAGCTCTATGCCGCCGCGCTGGTGCCTGGCTTTGTGCTGACTGGGTTCTACGTGCTGTACGTGATCGGACTGACGGCGCTCAAACCGAAACTTGCGCCCAAGCTGCCGAGAGAAGAGACCGACGTGCCGTGGCTGCGCGTCATCGTTCTGCTGCTGCAGGCGTTTTTTCCGCTGGCGGTGCTGATCATGGCGGTACTGGGCTCGATCCTGTTCGGGCTCGCCACACCCACGGAAGCGGCCTCGGTCGGTGCGGGCGGCGCCATGGTCCTGGCGGCTGCCTACCGCGCCTTGACGCTGCAGCGGTTGCGGGAGGCCGTCTATCTCACCGCGCGCACGTCGGCGATGGTGTGCTACCTGTTCATCGGTTCGTGGACCTTCTCCTCAGTCTTCTCGTATCTCGGGGGCGAGGGGATGGTCAAGGAGATGGTCCTCTCTCTGGACCTCGGGAAGGTTTCGTTCCTCATTCTTTCGCAGTTCATCATCTTTCTGCTCGGTTGGCCGCTCGAATGGAGCGAGATCATCATCATTTTCGTTCCGATCTTTCTGCCGCTGCTTCCGCATTTTGATGTCGATCCGCTGTTCTTTGGCATCCTGGTGGCGCTCAACCTGCAGACCTCGTTTCTCACGCCGCCGATGGCAATGTCGGCCTACTATCTGAAAGGAATCGCGCCCCCTCACATCCAGCTCGTGACCATCTTCAAGGGCTGCTTTCCGTTTCTCGCCATGGTGTTCATCACGATGGCGCTCATTTACATCTTTCCGGATTTGGTGTTCTGGCTTCCGGGTGTGTTCTACACGCTGAGGTAGGGACGGCATGGACGTTTCACATCTGAGCTGGCTGTCTGCGACCGACGCCGCCCGCGCGATTCGGGACGGCGCTATCAGCTCCGAAGAGCTGGTCGAGGCGTGCCTGTCGCGGATACGGGATGTCGAAGAGGCCGTACAGGCGTGGACCTTTCTCGATCCCGAGCATGCCCTGAAGCAGGCGCGCGCGCTCGACGCGCAGCGACGCGAAGGACGGGCGCTGGGAGCGTTGCACGGCGTGCCCGTCGGGATCAAGGACATCATCGACACGGAGGACATGCCTACCGAGGACGGCACCGTCCTGCACGCAGGCCGCACGCCAGACCGCGACGCCGCGGTGGTCGCCATGCTGCGCGCGGCCGGCGCGGTGATCATGGGGAAAACGGTCACAACCGAGCTGGCGACCTTTGCCCCGGGCAAGACGCGCAATCCCTGCAATCCCGGCCATACCCCGGGCGGCTCGTCGAGCGGTTCGGCGGCGGCGGTTGCGGTTGGCATGGTTCCTCTTGCGCTCGGAAGCCAGACCAATGGGTCCGTGATCCGCCCGGCCGCCTATTGCGGCGTGTTTGGATTCAAGCCGACGCATGGCCTCGTTCCGCGCAACGGCGTATTGAAGCTCTCGCGCACGCTCGATCACATCGGTGTGTTCGCGCGCACGATTGAGGATATCGCCCTGGCGTCAGAACAGCTCGTCGGCTGCGACGAACGGGATCCCGACACGCGGCCGCGCGCGCGCATCCCGTTCGTCGCCGTGACGGCCGAGGAACCGCCGCTGCCGCCGACGATCGGATTCGTGAAGACCCCGCTGTGGGAGAGCGCGACAGAGGAGACTCGTGAAGCGTTCGCGGAGGTCGCGGAACATCTTGGCGACCGCGTCGAGGAAGTCGTGCTGCCGGAGTCTGCTCTTCGCGCGCTGGAGTGGCATCGCACGATCATGGAGGCGGAGATGGCCGCCAATCTCGCGGCGGAGTATGAGAAAGGCCGCGACCGGTTGAGCGAGTCGTTGCGCGCCCAGCTCGAGCGCGGACGCGGCTACAGCGCTTTGGAATACCAGGCAGCGCTTGGGCGTATTCCGCAAGTAACGGAAGGATTGCGAGAGCTGTTCGATCAGTACGATGCATTGCTGACACCGAGCGCCGCCGGGACTGCACCACCCGGACTTGGTTCGACCGGCGATCCCGCATTCTGCACGATCTGGACGTATTGCGGCATGCCGGCATTGAACCTTCCGCTGATGCGCGGGGCAGGCGGGCTTCCTCTGGGCATGCAGCTTGTGGGGCCGCGCTACGGCGATGCCAGATTGCTCCGTACGGCGCGTTGGCTCGTGAACGGCGTCGGATCAGACCGATCCTGAAAGACCAGTAGGGGATACGATAATGGTAGTCAAGATTGTGTGCGGTATCATTGCCTCGGTCTTGCTGGTGGCATTTACCGCTGTGGCCGTGATCAAGCTCCAAGACATTCCACTCACCATCGTGACCTTGGCCGGCCTTGGCATGATGGCCTGGGACCTTTGGGACTCCATCGTGAAAGAAGACTGATCGCGTTCGCAGCGCGCGTCAGCGGGCACCGCTGCGTGCAATCCCGCCGCGACCCAACCCGCCGTCTTGATCCATTCCTGTAGTCCTGAAGTTTTTTCGAGAGGCCCCGTCGCATCGCAAAACGGCATTTAGGTGCGCTAGGCCGTCGCAAACAAGAGGAACGCCGAATCTTGAACCAGCACGACGCACGTTGGTCGCGCCGCCGCCTGCTCGGAGCGACGGCGGCAGCGGGGGCGCTCGCCGGTTTTCCGATGATCGCCGTGGCCGAGAGCGCCATAACGTGGCGCTGGCAGGGCGCCTGGTCGGCCCGGGACATCTTCCACGAGTACGCGCTCGACTACGCGAGGAAAGTCAGGGAAATGTCCGGCGGCCGCCTTCGCATCGAAGTGCTGCCGGCTGATGCCGTCGTCAAGCCATTCGATCTGCTCGCCGCGGTGAATAAAGGCGTGCTCGATGGGAGCCACGCCGTGCCTGCCTACTGGCACAGCAAGAACCCGGCCTTCTCATTGTTCGGTAGCGGACCTGCGCTCGGCATGGACGCCAACAATTTCCTCGCCTGGATGGCTTACGGCGGCGGCCGGGCGCTCTATGAAGAGCTCCTGCACCGCGTCATGAACCTCAACGTGACGGGCTTTCTTTACGGGCCGATGCCGACGCAGCCGCTCGGCTGGTTCAAGAATCGCATCGACTCGGCCGCGCAACTTAAGAACCTCCACTACAGCACGACGGGGCTTGCGGTCGATCTTTTCAGGGAGATGGGCGCAACTACGGAGGCGCTTTCCCCGCAGGAAATCGCGCCGGCGCTGGCGCAGGGCCGTATCGACGCGGCAGAGTTCAACAACCCGACCTCCGATCGCTGGCTCGGCCTTCCGGATGCGGCAAAGGTTTGCATGCTGCAGAGCTACCACCAGCCGGCGGAAGTGTTCGAAATACTGGTCAATCGCAAGCGATACGATGCGCTGCCGGACGACCTCAGGGCAATAGTGAGCCATGCGGCTGACGCCGCGAGCGCAGACTTGTCGTGGAAGGCCCTGCATCGCTACTCGGAAGACTATGCCTGGCTGCAAAAAGAGAAGAGCGTGACGTTCCACCGGACACCGCCGGGCGTGCTGCAGGCGCAGCTGCGTGCCTGGAGTGCCTTGGTCGAGCGGATGTCGCGCGACAACCCGATTGGCGATAAAGTGGTCAAGTCGCAGCTCGCCTGGGCGCGGCGCACTGTCGGTTGGCTGCAGGATGCCACGGTCGATTCGCGCATGGCCTACGATCACTGGTTCGCGAAAGCGGGCGCGTCATCCGGCGGTGGGCGGTAGGGCGCCTTGAGTTTCGATCTGGCAACTGCCCGATGAGGCTCGCATCCGACGTCGGCAATGCGGCCGGCCGCGAGTCCCTTGATGTGAGACGCTTACGCTGGGCGGTGTTCGGGCTCGCGTCCTCGGCTTTCTGGCTGTCGTTCTTTCATCGCGTCTCGCCCGCAGCGATTGCGGGCGAGCTGCAGGCGTCCTTCGGGATCGGTGCCACGATGCTCGGGACGCTCGCCGCCACGTATTACCTTATCTATACGTTCATGCAGCTGCCGACGGGCGTTTTGAGCGACACGCTTGGTCCGCGGCGCGTGCTGACGGCGGGGTGCGTTGTCTCCGGCGCCGGCTCGCTCCTGTTCGGTGCGGCAGACAGTATCTCGATTGCGCTCCTGGGCCGCACGCTGGTGGGCTTGGGCGTGTCGGTCGCATTCGTGTCGATGCTGAAGCTCAACGCGAACTGGTTTCACGAGCGTCGGTTCGCGACGGCGACCGGGCTGGGGGGGTTCATTGGCCTCACGGGAGCGCTGGCCGCGGCAACGCCGCTGGCGTGGTTCGTGACGCACCTGCCCTGGCGTAGCGTCTTCACCGGGCTCGGCTGCGTGTCGCTTGCCCTGGCTGCCGCCATCTGGATCGTTGTCAGGGACGAGCCCTCAGGAAACGGCGTTACGGTGACGCAGACGCCGTCCGAGGCGAGCCTCGAGCGTTGGTATCACGGGCTGGCGCGCGTGGCGCGCAACCGGGCGACGTGGCCGGGATTCTGGGTGTGCTTCGGGATGTCGGGCAGCTACATGGCGTTCGTGGGGTTGTGGGCCGTTCCCTATCTCACGCATGCGCACGGCCTGTCGGCGGTGGAGGCCACGCAGCACACCAGCTTGATGGTGATATCGCTTGCTGTGACCCAGGCAGGCGTCGGCGCGGTATCGGACCGCCTGGGTCACCGCCGGCCGTTGATGCTGGGCTCCGGGTTGCTCTACTTTGCGTCCTGGGTTGCCTGGCTGGCTGGCGCCGCCGCGATACCCGGCGCAAGCTATGCGATCAGCATCATGATGGGCGTGTGCCTGAGCGGCTTCACACTGGCCTGGGCCTGCGCCAAGGAGTTGAATCCCCCGCACTACTCCGGGATGGCCATCAGTCTCGTGAACACCGGCGGTTTTCTGGCGGTGGGCCTGCTGCAACCCGCGGTGGGCTGGCTCATCGACTGGAGCGCGGGCGATGCACCGCTCGCGGCGGCGCATTTCGTGCCGGGCATGGCGCTGCTAACGGGCTTCGCGCTGATCGGCCTCGCCGGGGCCTGGTGCATGCCCGAGACGCACTGCCGTAATATCTGGATTTCTGACCACTCACGGGAAGCTGCATGAAACCTAAAGTCCTCGTTACCCGGGAAGTTTTCGATGAGACGCTCGAATACCTCGGGGCGCATTGCCAATTTGAGTCCAACCAGGAGGATGTGCCGCTCGAACCGGGCGAGCTTGCGCGCCGGCTTGCCGATAAGGATGGCGTGATGTGCTGCCTTCCCGACCGTGTGGACGCGACACTGCTCGCGGGATCGCCGCATCTGAAGGTGGTGGCCAACATCGCGGTCGGCTACAACAACGTCGACCTTGCGGCATGCACCGCGCGCGGAATCATGGTGACCAACACGCCGGGCGTGCTCGATGACTCGACCGCCGATCTCGCGTGGACGCTCATGCTGGGCGCGGCGCGGCGGCTGACGGAGCTCGAGCGTCGCGTGCGCAACGGCGAATGGACGGGCTGGTGTCTGAAGCAGTGGCTTGGCGTGGACGTGCATCATGCGACGCTCGGCATCTTTGGCATGGGCCGCATCGGCCAGGCAATCGCGAAGCGCGCGGGCGGATTCGACATGAAGGTGATCTATCACAATCGCAACCGCGTGGCCCCGGACATCGAGCGCCGCCTGAACGCGGCCTTTGTATCGAAGGAGGAGCTGCTGCGTCGGGCGGATTTCGTCGTCCTGCAAATGCCGTACTCACCCGAGACGCACCACATGATCGGCGCGGCGGAACTGAAACAGATGAAGCCGAGCGCGATTCTCATCAACTCGACCCGCGGGGGCGTCGTCGATGACGCTGCGCTCATCGCGGCGCTGAAGGGCGGCGTCATCCGGGCCGCTGGGCTGGATGTATTCGAGAATGAACCCAGGCTCAACCCGAAATTTCTCGAGCTCGACAACGTCGTGCTGTCCCCCCACGTCGGCAGCTCGACCGAGGCGACGCGGCGCGCGATGGCGATGACCGCGGCGAAGAACCTCGTTGCAGCGCTTACCGGGGCCACGCCGCCCAACCTGCTCAACCCGGACGCGCGGCGCCGCTAGCCGCGGCGCGCGTCCGCCCGCATGACCTATTTCTCGCAATTGCTCGACCTCATGGTCGAGGTGATGCTGCCCCTTACCCTGCTGGTGGGGGTGGGCGGGCTATGGCCGCGCTTCTTTCCCGACACGCCGGTCGAAGGCGCCTGCGCCCTGCTTAACCGCATGGTGATGTATCTGTTCCTGCCGTGCATTCTGTTTTCTGTCGCCTCGACCACGAGAATCTCGGCTGAGTTGCTGTCTGTGCCGCTGCTGGTAGGCATCGGATCCCTGATCTCAGGCGTGATTCTTTATCTCCTGCTCTACCGGACATTTATCGGACGCGGGCTGACCGATCAGACCCGGGCCATCCTGGTCGTGGGCGGCATGTTCGGCAATACCTTCAACATCGGTGTGCCGGTGCTCGTGTTCTTTTTTGACGCGGAGGCCATACGCTACGCGGTATACAACGATATTTTGATGACGATGCCGCTGGTATGGAGCATCGGAGTCTGGATATGCACGCGGCTCGGGGCGCACAGCGACGCGGGCCGCCCCGCGGTATGGAGGATCATGTTGACGATGCCGCCGATCTGGGCGTTCATCCTGGGCCTCGGCTGGCAGCAACTCGGGCTCACTTATGCGCCGCTCACGGCGGCCACGGGGTTTATCGGTCAGGCCACGATTCCGGTGACGCTGTTCGTGCTCGGCATGACGATCCCGTGGCGCAATCTCACGCCGCGACTCGAGATCCTCTCGGCTGCCGGGGTCAAGTTAGTGGCGATGCCGGTGATCGTGTGGCTGGCTGCGAGAACGTTCTATACGCCGATGGTCGAGGCGCAGTACGCGGCGGTGGTCGAGGGCGCGACGCCGGGGATGGTGACGGCGCTGCTCCTCGCCGAGCGCTTCAAGCTCGACTCGCGGGCCGCGGCTTTGTTGATCGGCTGGAGCACCATTCTCTTCTGGCTCAGCTTGCCTTTGATCATGGCAGTGGGGCTCTTGCGCTGAGGATTCGACTAAACAAATAGTTAAGTGACACAGTTACACCTTTTTCACGGACACGAGACGGATCATTTGTGATGATGCGTTTTGAGTCTGTCCACACGGGCCCCTTCATGTAAGAATCTCTGTTCGACTCCGGTCAGCCCGGGACCGCAGAACGAACACAGCCGGGATCAATCCTAGGGGCCGCACTCGATGGCGGAGCACGCGAACGGCGATCAAATTCACGCAGACGAGGTGCGCCATCTCTACCGGCTTTCGCGGCCGGTGTACGCGGCCACTCTGCTTAATGCGAGCCTGCTGGTCTATGCGCTCTGGGGGCTGGTCCCGGCCGTCGTGCTCGGCGGCTGGTTCTGCGCGATTTCCGCGGCGACCGCTGCGCGCTATCTGCTCTATCGGGACTTTGTCAGGATCGCGCCGCCGACGGCCGAATCACGCCGGTGGGGACGGCGCTTCGTGATTGGCGCCGGGCTTGCCGGCGGGCTTTGGGGTTTTGCCGGCTTGGGCCTTTTTCCCGCGGGCTCCGTGCCTCATCAGTTCCTGCTGATATTCATGATCGCCGGTATGGTGGCGGCTGCGATGGTGGTCCTGTCTCCCGTGCGCCAGGCTTTTCTTGCCTATGCGCTCCCCGCGCTGATACCCATCACCGCGATGGTATTTGCACAGGGCACGAGCCTCCACCTCTTCATGGGCGTGCTGATGGTGGTGTTCATCGGTGTCATGTTGAGCACGGGGTCCGTGATCTCGAACATCATGCGCGAGTCGCTGCGCGTCAAGTTCGAGAACGCCGCGCTGGCGGCGAGGACGTCCGATGCCAACCGGCAGCTCTCCGAGCGCATCGCCGATCAGCAGCGATTCGAGGAAATCATGCGCCATGCGACGCAGCGGTTCGAGGCGCTGATCGACGCATCGCCGCTGGCGATCATCGTGTGCGGTGCAGATGGACGCGTCGAGAAATGGAACGCCTCAGCAGAGCGAATGTTCGGCTGGTCCGAAAAGGAGCTGCTCGGCAGGGCGCCGCCGCTCTTTCCCATGGGCCAGGAGGACGAGATATCGCATCAACGCGAGGCCATTCTGCGCGGTGACACGTTCGCCGATGTGGAAGCTGTGCGGATGCGCAAGGACGGCACGCCCGTGAGCGTGAGCATTTCGGCGGCGCCGGTGCGCGACGCCTCGGGGCAGACGGAGGGCTACCTGACCATCGTCGCTGACGTCACCGAGCGCAAGCGGGCTGAACAGCGCCAGGATCTGGAGAACGCAGTGACGCTGCTGCTCGCGGATGCGCACAGCCTGGAAGAGGCCATGCCGCGCGTGATCCAGACCATCTGTCAGAGCCTTAAGTTCGCATACGGCGCACGATGGGTAATGGACCAGAAGGATCAGGTCCTGCGCTGCGGCGAGACCTGGTGCATCCCGGACCGCAAGGTGGAGGAATTTCGCATCGTGAGCGCCGTGCGCGTCGAGGGCCCGGAGATGGCGGGCGGGCTCAATCGCCGGGTGCGGACAAGCAACACACCCTACTGGATGGGCGATGTGGCCCAGGACGGGAGCTTGCGGCGGCGCGATCTCGCGCTCGAGGCGGGGCTGCAGCACGGCTTCGCGTTCCCGATCCTGGTCGGCGGTGAGTTCTACGGCGTGATGGAGTTTTTCGGGCACGGGGCGCGCGATCGCGACGAGCGTATCATCGAGATCTCGCATACCGTGGGCAGCCAGATCGGCCAGTTCATCGCTCGCAAGCAGGCGGAGGCCAACCTCCAGTTCTTCGCGAGTCACGATCCGCTGACAGGGCTGTTCAATCGCGGCATGTTCAATCGGCGCCTGCAACAGGCGCTTGCGCAGGCGCAGCGCTTCGATCGCACGCTCGCGATTCTTTTTATCGATCTGGATGGCTTCAAGCTGGTCAACGACACGCTGGGGCACAACGCGGGCGACGCGCTGCTTGCGGAGATCGCGGGCCGGCTGCGGGCATCGTTGCGCGAGGGTGACGTGATCGCCCGCATGGGTGGCGACGAGTTTGTAGTGCTGATCGAGGAGTTTGGCGAGCCTGTCCAGGTCAGCGAAGTGGCCAAGAAGTTGCTTGATACCGTGGCCCGGCCCTACCTCCTGCAGGGCCAGGAATCCCGGGTGTCGGCGAGCATCGGGATCAGCACCTTCCCCGACGATGGCAAGGATGCCCAGGCGCTGCTCGGCAGTGCGGATCTGGCGATGTACCGCGCCAAGGAGCAGGGCAAGAATGCGTTCCGCTTCTTCGCGCCCCACATGAATGTGCATGTGACGGAGCGGCTGTCGATCGAGGTGAACCTGCGGCGGGCCATCGAGCGAGACGAGCTCGTGCTTCTGTATCAGCCGAAGGTCAGTATTCGCGACGGCCAGGTGATCGGCGTGGAGGCGCTCGTGCGCTGGCATCATCCGACGCAGGGCGTGATCAATCCCGGGGAGTTCATGCCCGTTGCCGAGGATACCGGGCTTGTCACGGCTATCGGGCAGTGGGTGTTGCGCGAAGCATGCCGGCAACTTGCCGTCTGGCGCGAGCAGGGCTTGCCGGTGCTGCGCGTAGCGGTGAACCTCTCGCACCGGCAGTTCACGCAGGAGAGCCTGATCCAGGTGGTGCGGGAGGCGCTGCATATTACGAGTGTCGACCCGTCGCGCCTCGAGCTCGAGCTCACAGAGGCCATGGTGATGCGCAGTCCCGAGCGTGCGGAGAAAGTGCTGGGCCAGTTGAAAGAGCTCGGTGTGCGCCTCGTGGTGGACGATTTTGGCACTGGCCTGTCCTCGCTCAAGTTTCTCAACCGCCTGCCGCTGGATTCGGTCAAGATCGACCGCTCTCTGATACTGGACCTGCCGGGTAACCGGGATGCCGCGGCGCTAACCCGGGGTGTCGTGGCGATGGCGCACAGCCTCAACCTGCGGGTCGTCGCCGAAAGCGTTGAGACAGCGGAGCAGTGGGAGTTTCTGCGCGAACTGGGCTGTGAGGAGATGCAGGGCAACTACTTCAGCGCGCCCGTGCCGGCGGGTATCGTCGCTAGCATCGTGCAGCAGCCGGTGGCGCCTGGCCGCCGCGCGAGTGTCCAGACGCTGCATGCGCGCCGCGCCGAAGGCGACATTGAGTAGCGCACGCCCCGCGATTGGGGAATGTCATCTGCCACTCGCGATACAAATGAAGTGATGATTAGTGGTGATGAAGGATGGTGATGAACAGCGCGCACATGGTTGTAGATCACCGGCAATCATCGCCAGCTCCAATCGCCAGTAATCTCCTCTGGCGGCCGCAGCTTTATCCATGAGCCAAATTTGGCTACACTGGCCTCAAAACAAATCACCCGCCGGGGGAAGAGGAGGAGTTTGCGATGAAGACGGTTAGGCAACTGGTTCAGGCCAAGGGTGGCGGGGTCCATACCATCGCCCCGGACGCCCGCGTTATCGATGCGCTCAAGTTGATGGCCGAGAAGGAAATAGGGGCCCTCGTGGTGGTCGACAACGGCAAGCTTGCGGGGATCCTCTCGGAGCGGGATTACGCGCGAAAGGTGATTCTGTTGGGGAAATCCTCGCACGATATTCCGGTGCGCGAGATCATGACTGACAAGGTTCTGACCGTTCCGCCGTCGCAAACGGTGGAAGAATGCATGGCGCTCATGACGACCAGGCGCGTTCGCCACCTGCCGGTGACTGAGGGTGAGCGGCTGATCGGTTTGCTCTCGATCGGCGATCTTGTCAAGGAGGTCATCGCCGATAAGGAACAGACGATCAAGGAGCTCGAATCCTATATTCATCGCTGATTGTCGCGCGAGCGCGACAATCAGCGTTCCGGGTTCAATGTTCCGTGTTCAACGTTCGAGCGTGGTGTCTCGCGCCCTTGTGCGGATCGATGGCTCTTTCAACTCTGAACTTTGAACCTTGAACACGTGTAGCGCGATGCAGTTTGGGGCGATTATCATCGGCGACGAGATCCTGAGCGGAAAACGTCAGGACAAGCATCTCAACCGTGTCATCGAGACTTTGCGCATGCGCGGTCTGCAGCTTGGCTGGGCGCATTATCTGGGGGATGATACGGAGCTCATCACAGAGACCCTGCGCCGAACTTTGGCTGGCTCCGACGCGGTATTGAGCTTCGGCGGTATCGGCGCCACGCCGGACGATCACACGCGGCAGTGCGCGGCCCGGGCCGCTGCAGTCGAGCTGCGCCTGCACCCACAGGCAGAGGCCGAGATCAGGGCGCGCTTCGTCAACGACCCGGTTGGCGCCACCCCGCAGCGCCTTGCCATGGGTGAGTTTCCTGCAGGAGCGGATATCATCCCCAATCCCTACAACCGAATTCCCGGCTTCAGCGTGGGCCGACACCATTTCTTCCCGGGCTTTCCCGAGATGGCTTGGCCGATGATGGAGTGGGTGCTGGACACGCACTACGCAGAGCTGTTTGCGCCGGGAAGTGTCACCGAATCCTCGATTCTGGTGCGCGGCGCCGGCGAGAGTCAGCTGATCACCCTGATGAACCAGTGCCTGGCGCGCTACCGCCGGGTCAAGGTGTTCAGCTTGCCGCGAATCGATCCAAACGACCGCCATATCGAGCTCGGCGTACGCGGCGTGCCTGACGAGGTGAATGCAGCGATCGCGTCGCTCAAGGAAGGGGTGTCCGCGCTCGGCTTTCGGTGGTCCGATCCGGCGCAGCCTTCTTTGTAGACCGTGCCGGAAAAAGAAAAACAATGTCGGCCGCAGATAGATGCCGATAGCAGCGGGTGAACAGTAACCGGTAAGACCGAAAAAACACGCTGATCTCCCCGTTCGCCGACTACCGTTTACCGCTTTATCAGCGTTCATCGAGCGCTGCATTTTGATCTTTTTCAAGGGGCATCCAGCCCCGCACAAAGCAAAAGCCCCCGGGCGAACCCGGGGGCTTTCATTTGCTGGGAAAGGGAGCCGACTCAGGCAGCTTTCTTCGCCTTCTTCACGCCGCTGACTGCCTGCTTGGCGACGGCTTCCATGTTCGACTGCGTCACTTCTGTAAACTGCTTGGCCACCTTCGACAGGTTGTCGTAGGCCGAATTGACCGCTGCAATCGAGGACTTCAGGGTCGCGATGCCGAGCTCGGAGCCGGCCGGAGCGGTCTTCACCATCTTGTCGAGGGCTGCCACCGTCTGTTTGTTGAATTCGGCCACCTGCTCTTCGACGATCTTGTTGAACTCAGCCTGGGTTGCCGTCGCAACGTCGTAAACGTTGCGCGCATAGGCTGTAGCCTTCTCGATCGAAGGTTGCGCAAGGTTGTCGTTGAGGGCGGCCAACTGCTGGAGGTCCTTCACGGAGGCGATCGCCTTCGCGCCTTCGACAGAATCGGCAAACGCCGCTTTTGCGGCCTTGAGCTGCAGCTCGATCATGCGTTCCGCGCCTTCGAGCGCGATGCCTGCGAACTTCATTGCAGTCTCAATGTTGGCCTTGTTCATTTCCACCAGGTTTTCGGGTGCTTGATACATCGTTAACCTCCTTCTAATAAATCATTTAAAATCAGTAATCTAAATTGGCATCCGGGACGGAATGTTGCATTGCACAAATCCAATTATATGCTTGGAAACGGGGATGTCAAGGGGATGGGAAGGCAAATATTCTGCGGCGCAATATCTCTCGCGTACCGTTGTGAGTTCCGTGACAATAGGACTCGAAGTGACGGAAAACTGTTTTCAATCATATAGCTATATACACGCGTCGTCGCTATACTGATCTTGTAAGCAAGCACTCGCCATGTCCGACGCTACCGTCTTGACGCCAGCACCGCCCCAGATAAGGAGGGTGGCGGCTGACGACGGGGGGGCTAGGATCGAGCTCAGCGGGACGTGGAACCTGGCAGCCCTTGCGGACTTCGTAGCCCAGCTCCGCCCGCAGCTTGCCGAGTACGCGCGCGATGCCGGTTGCAGCTGGGACTTGAGCGCGGTGACGGCCCTCGATCATGTCGGGGCCCTGCTGCTATGGCGGGCATGGGGATGGCGGCGCGCTTCCCGGCTGGTCCTCAAGCCTGAACACGAGCTGTTGTTCGACGACCTTGCCAAGCCGCGCACGCTGCCGCGGCCGCGGCTGGAATGGGGGGCGACCACGATCGCTCTCGGCCAGAAGGTGATCGGATTGCTCGATCACCTTTTCGGTGCGACCGCGCTACTTGGCCAGGTCATGATCGACGCGGCCGGCCTCATGCGCCGGCCGCGCGAGATCCCCTGGCGCGAGATTTCGGCGAACGTCTTCCGGACAGGCGCCCAGGCGCTCGGCATCACCGCGATTCTGGGTTTCCTGGTCGGCGTGGTGATCTCCTACCTGTCGTCCCAGCAGCTCAAGCAGTTCGGGGCCGACATCTACATCATCAATTTGGTTGGCGTGAGCGTGATCCGCGAGCTGGGTCCCGTGCTCTGTGCCGTACTGATCGCGGGCCGTTCGGGCTCCTCGATGACGGCGCAGCTCGGGGTGATGCGCGTGACCGAGGAACTGGATGCCATGACGGTCATGGGAATTCCGCACACGGTGCGTCTGGTGCTCCCGAGAATGATCGCGCTGGCCATTTCGATGCCGCTGCTCGTGCTATGGACGGACATCGTCGCGATTCTGGGCGGCATGATTGCGGCACAGGCGGAGCTTGGGATCAGCTACCGCTTCTTCTTGTCGCGGTTGCCTGATGTCGTGCCGATTGCCAACCTCTGGCTCGGGCTTGGCAAGAGCGTGGTCTTCGGCGCCTTGATCGCCCTGATCGCCTGTCACTTCGGGCTGCGGATCGAGCCCGATACTGAAAGCCTGGGCGCGGGTACAACGCAGTCGGTGGTCATGGCAATCACTGCCGTAATCATCGTAGACGCCGTCTTTGCCGTCATGTTCTCCGACGTGGGCAGTTTCCGATGACCGAGCGCGTTGTCGAGGTTGAGCAGTTGTGGACGCGTTTCGGACGCCAGACCGTCCATCGCGGCATTGATCTGAAGGTGGAGCACGGAGAGGTGCTGTCGATCGTTGGCGGCTCGGGGAGCGGCAAGACCGTGCTGCTGCGGCAAATGCTCGGGCTTGAAATTCCCTACCGCGGATCAGTGCGCGTGCTGGGCGAGGACCTGCATGCGTGTGAGCCCGATGTGCTGCAGGCGCTACGCAACCGGTGGGGCGTGCTCTTTCAGCAGGGTGCGCTGTTTTCGGCGCTCCCGGTTTTTGAGAATGTCGCGCTGCCTCTGCGTGAGCTTCGGGTCCTGGACGAGGAGGTCATCCGGGAACTGGTTTTGATGAAACTCGAGATGGTGGGAATCGAATTCCATCACGCGTCCAAGCTCCCCGCGGAGCTTTCGGGCGGAATGGTCAAGCGAGTTGCGCTTGCACGCGCGTTGGCGCTCGAGCCCGAGCTGCTGTTTCTCGACGAGCCGACCGCCGGACTTGACCCGGACCGTAGCGAGAGTTTCGTCAAGCTGATCGAGGAACTGAGGCGGGAACTGGGCCTCACGGTGGTGATGGTTACCCACGATCTTGATACACTGGTAGCGCTTTCCAGCCGCATCGCGGTGCTGTTCGGGGGGCGGCTGGTAGTCGTAGGCACGCTGCGCGAGGTGGTGCAGAGCGAGCATCCTTTCATCGTCAATTTCTTTCTGGGCGAGCGCGGGCGGCGCGCGCTGGAGGCGGTGTGGGATACCCTCGGCCTGGGCGATCGCGCCTCGCGGGAGAAGACGTAAGAATGGAAAACAAGGCGTATGCGTTTGCGGCTGGTGTATTCACGCTGTTGCTTGGCGCTACCGCAGTTTTCATTGCGATGTGGCTGACCGGCGAGACAGAGGCGCAACACGCATACGTGCTCGAATCGCGCTATCCCGTCACCGGCCTCAACCCGCAGGCACTCGTGCGTTTCCGCGGCGTCGACGTAGGCAAGGTCGAAGTCATCGATTTTGATCCGAAGAATTCGCGCGTGATCCTCGTCCGCATCGCCGTTCGCACTGATACTCCGATCACGGCGGGAACCTACGCCCAGCTGGGCACTCAGGGGGTGACGGGACTCGCCTACGTCAATCTGGACGACGACGGCAGCAATCCGGAACGCCTTTCCCCGGATCCCGAGGGCGCGAGGCGCATTCCCGTGCGTCAGTCCTTCCTCGACGAGCTGTCGGAATCGGGCCAGAACCTGGTCGCCGACGCGAATCGCCTGGCTCACCGTCTGAACGGGCTCCTGAGCGACGAGAACCAGGCGCAATTTGTGCGAACGCTCGCCAGCCTGGAGAACGCGGCGGTTCGCATCGACAAGCTCGCCGCCCAGGCAGCGCCCGCGGTCGGCAACCTGCCGGCGCTCACTGATGACGCGCGCAAGGTGCTGGCGCACGCCGACACCGCTCTGTCCACCATCAACGACGTGGCCTTGCAACTGGCCGAAGGCATTGGCGCGCTCGAGCGCGTCGCGAAAAGCGCCGAGCAGATAGGTGGCGCCACAGTCTCCTTGTCGAGTGCGGCAGAGAACGACACGCTACCGCGTCTTAATGCGTTGATCGAGCAGCTGGCGCGCAACTCACGCCGGCTCGATCGGCTGCTCGCCCAGCTCGAAGAGCACCCGGCGAGCTTCGTCTTTGGCCGGCCAGCGCCGGCGCCGGGTCCGGGCGAGCCAGGCTTCTCGGTCCCGCAAGGAGGCAAACAGTGAACGCGAAACCTGCCGGGACGCCGCTCGGCCTCGTGCTTGTGATTTTTGCCGTGGCGCTCGCGGGCTGCGCGCTGACGCCGCCATCGCAGGAGCTGCCGGCCAGCTACGATCTGGGGCCGCTGCCTCGTCACGAGCGCGCGCAGCCGGTATTGTCAGCGACCGTATTGTTGCCCGATGTCGCGGCGCCGTCCTGGCTCGACGGGCCGGGGATCGTCTATCGCCTTGTCTATGACGAGCCCGCGCGCCTGCGAACCTACGCGAAGAGCCGATGGAAAGCGCCGCCGGCGGCTTTGCTCTCGCAGCGGCTGCGCGGGCATTTTGCCGCCGCGACGCAGCGCGGCATCGTGACGGGCGATGACGGCGCGCGGGCGGATTACATGATTCGCGTGGAGCTCGAGGATTTCAGCCAGATATTCAGCGCCCCGGGGGCGAGCCGCGTAGCGGTGCGCGCGCGGTCGAGCCTCGTAAATGTGCGGGAACGCGCGCTCGTTGCGCAGCGCGCGTTCTCGTTCGAGCGGCCGGCGCCGAGTCCCGACGCGCCCGGCGCGGTTACCGCCTTCGCCGGGGCCAGCGACGAGCTGATCGAGAGCCTCCTCGAATGGGCGGGCGAGCAGCTTCACGCCCAGCGGCAGAAAAAGTGATGAATGATGGTGATGAGGAATGGTGATGAAGAGCGCGCGCGTGGTTGTGTTTCACCAGTACTCATCACCCTTTTCTGACAATCGGTGAAGAGTCGCGGAATGTGAGTACCATATTCGGCAAGATAATCCGGCGCGAGATCCCGGCCGATATCGTGTATGAGGACGATCTGTGTCTCGCGTTCCGCGACATCAATCCCCAGGCGCCTACGCACGTGCTTGTGATTCCGAAGCAGGAGATTCCACGACTGGCCGATGCCAATGCCGCGGATCAGGCGCTGCTCGGTCACCTGCTGCTTGCCGCGAACCGTGTGGCGCAGCAACTCGGGGTCGGCGATGCCTTCCGCCTGGTGGTCAACAACGGCGCGGAGGTTGGGCAAAGCGTGTTCCACCTGCATTTGCACATATTGTCCGGGCGCAGGTTTCGCTGGCCGCCCGGCTGATCCCAAGGAGCAAGGATGAAGGGATTTGCCGTTTCAGGTTTAAGGTTTAAGGTTCAAAGTTCGGGGATTTCACGTTGAGCCCAAGACATTGAACTTCGAACTGTAACCCTGAAACTTGAAACCTTAAACGGGATTTTCCGCATTCATCCTCAGGTTTCGAGGGGCAGTCGCACCGCCTTCCCCGTTTTCGCGGATCGCTCGATGGCGTGCGTGACCTCGAGGTTCATGCGTGCCTGCTCGGGCGTGGTGTGCGCGGTGGGGTTGCCCGTGACCAGATGATCGAGCCACGCGCGCGTCTCGTTGCCGAGCGATCCCCAGAACTCGCCCAATGCCCAGTCACCCGCGCTGTTGCTGCCGAGGAAAGCCAGCTCCACTTTGTGTCCCGGCACGTACGGATGCGGAATGCCCTTTTCGGTATAGAGCAGGTGATCCATATGGTCGTCGTCGATCAGCATGGTTCCCTCGGTCCCGAGCAGCTCGACGCGATCGGACTGACCCTGCGTGGGGTATTTGGCGGGCAGCGAATAGGAAATGCCCAGGTTGATGACCGCGCCGTCGGCGAATGTGACGAGGGCCCAGGTCACGTCCTGCGCGCTGTAGCCGGCGTCTTTGAAGATTCCGTACTGACCTCGCGCCACCACCTCGACGGGCCGATTACCTTCGAGGAACCAGCACATGAGGTCGACGTAATAGGTCAGCACATCGAGCACCGGCGTCGCGTGCGGGTCACGCTTTAGAATCGCGAAAGTCTGCGCGCGAGAATTGTAGACGCGGGCGTGGCCCCCGACTACCGTCCCCAGGCGCCCGTGGACCATTTGCTCCTTGGCGCGCAGAAAGCATTCCTTGTAGCGGCGGCTGTAGCCGATCCTGAGCTTTCCACCCGTCTGCTTGAGAGTTTCAAGGGTGTCATCCGCGTCTTTGATCGAGAGGGCGATGGGTTTCTCGCATAGCACCGGTTTGCCGAGCTCGAGCGCTCTGCGGACCGGGGCCGTATGCTCGCCTTCGGGCGTCGAGACGAAGACCGCATTGACCTCCGGCCGCTCGATCACCTCGAAGTTATTGTCCGAGTGAAAATCCGCGCCGGTCTTCTCGGCCAGGGCCTGAGCGTTGCTCTTGTTGATGTCCGATATCGCCAGAAAACCGACCGACGGATGTTTTGCCGCAAGCCGCGCCCGCAGCGTCCCGATGCGGCCGGCGCCGACCACGGCGATACCCAACTCCTTCTGTTTCATGGGGTTCTTCCTCCTGAGACCACGATGGTAGCGGAAACGACACGGCGGGGCGAACGGCCGGTGACGGGTTCAGCAACGGCTAATGCCCCGGGCAAAGTGCGCGTCCCGCCAGTTGTTGATCAGCGTTCAAGAGCGGAGGTTCCAGGATCTGAGCCGAACTGTGCTCGCTCGACGCCGGCACGCGCTGTTGGCAGGCTCTTCTGCCGGGCTTGGGACGGCATGTTGAGATGACAATTCATTGAATTATAGATGGTTTCTTGTCGTTGAGCGCATTGGGCTACCGCCGCGCATCCGATGTCCTGCGCGCCACGTATTAGCCTTTGGCGCCGTAAGGACTTCTTATCGCCCATGGGGTCCCCGTCGTGTCCGGTCAACCGAGCTCGTAGCCAAAAGGAGAATCAGGATGCCTGTGCAACTCAAGCCAATCGCCAAGTCGTTAGCCTCAACCGGACTGGTCACCCTTGCCTTGGGCTTTTCGGGCGCTTTTGCCGCGAGCCCGTGTAGCCCTTGCGGTCCCCGTAACCGCTCGGCTCGCGCGGGCGCGAATCCCTGCGCGGCGAAGAATCCGTGTGTGGCGAAGAATCCCTGCGCGGCGAAGAATCCCTGCGGCGCGAGCGGCAAGGTCGACCCCAGGCTCGTGACGCGGCCGAAAGGAACGAAGCCCTATCGGGGCAAGCGCGCTGATCTGGTCAAGGCCGGGCAGACGTTGTGGAACGACACCAAGCTCAGCACCAACGGGCTATCATGCAACACCTGTCATATCAATGGCGGCGCGTTTCAGGCGACTTTTGCCAAGCCCTATCCACACTATGTCGGGATGGCCGACCAGCAGTCGGGCGTCAAAAAGGTTACGGCCGAGGAGATGGTGCAGTTCTGCATGGTCGTGCCGATGGCAGCGAAGCCGCTGGCCTGGGACTCGAAGCAGCTCGCGGCGCTGACGGCCTACACGATAGGGTTGCAGAAGAACTTCAAGCCCAACCCGTGTGCCGCAAAGAACCCCTGCGCGGCGAAGAATCCGTGTGCAGCAAAAAATCCTTGTGCGGGAAGAAATCCATGCGCGTCGAAAAACCCCTGCGCCTCGAGGAACCCGTGTGGGCCGCGCAATCCATGCGCAGCCAAACGCTGACGCCGCTGCACTCGGGCCCACGGGCGGGAAGGCAATCTTGAGCGCAGCGCGTGCAGCCGGTCGATCCGTCAGAGGCCGTCGCGCTCCTGCAGGCGCGGCGCACCCGGAGATCGTCATTCCCGATCTCGCGTCCCTTCCCCGGGCGCAGCTGCGCGGGATGGTAATGGCAGGCGCGGAAGTCATGGAATGCTACCGCGTGCTGACCAAAGGCGGCATCAATCTCGTGAGCGAGGTCTTGCGCGGGCAGGGAGAATTCATCGAGTACGAGCATTACCCCAAGGACGACGTGTACGATAGCGATACGGGCGCGCAGTACTACTACCATGCGCATCGGGCCGACAGCGGCGAACATGGGCATTTCCATACCTTCGTCCGGAATCCCGAGGTTGTTCTGGGCAGGCCGCCGCTCTCGCGCGGTGAAACCGATGCCGACGCGAACGGGGAGACTTCGCATTTGATCGCGATCTCGATGGATGCCTACGGTTTTCCTAGGGGGCTGTTCTCGACCAACCGCTGGGTAACGGGGGAGAGTTGGTACGGTGCTGACGACGTGATCGCTTTGCTCGATCGCTTTCGAATAGATCATGCCCACCCCTCCTGGCCGGTCAATCGTTGGCTGGGCGCGATGCTCGTGCTCTTCCGCCCGCACATCGAGGCGCTGCTCAGGCACCGCGACGTCGTCATCGAGGGTCGGATGAAATCACGCGACCGAGAGGCGGTCTTTGAGGACCGCGCGCTCGAGATCGCGGGTTACCTTCCCATTTCGGTCGAGGACACTCTCGAGGGCGTGCGTGCGAGCGTCGGCGGTCGGCGCCGGGTGTGATAGTGCGCGGCGCGATTCCCGATTAAATTCGGGCGAAGCAAATTGCGAGTTTTACGCGTGCGTTTCAAACGCAAAGTCGGGGGGCAAGATGGTGACAGGTTGGCGCCGGTTTTTCCGGCCGGGTCTCATGGTGGCGATTGTGTTTCTGGCGGCGGCCGCGGCCGCCGCGCAGGGCGGCGCACCGTATCCGGGAACGATGACGATCCAGACGCGGCACGGATTCAATGCGCTGGTTGCCCGTCTCGAGGCCGCCATTGCCAACCACAAAATGGGGCTCGTGGCGCGGGCGAGCGCTAGCGGCGGCGCAGCATCACGCGGCGTGAAGATCCCGGGCAATGCGGTCCTAATGGTGTTTCGAAACGACTACGCCGTGCGCATGCTGCGGGCGAGCGTGCCGGCCGGCATCGAGGCGCCGCTACGCATCTACGTGACCGAAAACGGCGATGGCACGGCGAGCTTGACCTATCGTTCGCCGAGCGCGGTGTTCGCGCCGTATGGCAGCCCGGACCTCGATCGAATGGCGAAAGAACTCGATGGTATCTTCCGAAGCATCGTCAGAGATGCCGCCGGCAAGTGACCGCACGGCCTCTGGCAGCGGGCGGGCGCAGGGTGCGGTTATCGCAGTTGCGGGGTTGCTCGCGGGCGCGGTGTCCCTGTGGCTTTCGGCGGCGGACTGGAGAATGCCGGCATTGTTCTCGCTCGGCATTCTCTTCGGGCTGGTCCTTTACGTAACGGCTTTCGGTTTCGCTGCCTCGTATCGCGAGTTCCTCGTGCAACGCGAGACTGGCGCGGTGCGGGCGCAGCTCGTGCTCCTGGCGGTGACGACTATTCTGTTCGCGCCAGTGCTCGCGTCAGGAGCGGTGTTGGGGCGCGAGGTGGTCGGCGCCGTTGCCCCGGTGGGCGTGCCTGTCGCGGCGGGCGCCTTCGTCTTTGGCATTGGAATGCAGCTTGCCGGCGGCTGCGGCTCGGGCACGCTCTACACCGCCGGCGGCGGCAGTCTGAGAATGGTGGCAGTGTTGACGGCGTTCTGCGGCGGTTCGTTCCTCGCGAGCCTGCACATGCCATGGTGGGGACGCCTGCCCGAATGGGGGGAAATCTCGCTTGGGACGAAGCTGGGATGGCCCGCTGCGATTGCGGTGCAGCTTGCGGTTCTCGCGCTGGCGTGGGCGATGCTGGGGCGGATCGCGCGTTCACGACGGAATGAGTCGGTTGACGCCTCCCGCAGCGCCGCGCGGCAACGCCTGCTAGTGATCGGGGCGTTGCTGCTCTCGGTCCTCAGCGTGGTGACCCTCGTCGTCGCCGGCCATCCATGGTCGATCACGTGGGCCTTCACGCTATGGGGCGCCAAAGCGGCACTGTTGCTCGGATGGGATCCTGCCGCCGCGGCCTTCTGGAGCGGCGGCTTCCAGAGCACGGCCCTGGCGAAAGGGGTTTTCGATGACGTCACGTCGGTCATGAACATTGGCATCGTGCTGGGCGCGCTGGGAGCCGCGGGCGCCAGCGGTCGTTTTGCCCCAAGGCTCGCCTTCTCCGGTCGCTCGCTGTCGGCGGCAGTGCTGGGCGGGCTCGCGATGGGATACGGCGCGCGCATCGCTTATGGCTGCAACATCGGGGCGTTCTACTCAGGCGTCGCCTCGACGAGCCTGCATGGGTGGTTATGGATCGTCACGGCGCTGGCCGGTTGCTGGGTGGGCGTCCGCATGCGGCCTTGGTTCGGCCTCGAGAACCGGAGCACACCCGAAGCGGTCTCATGCACACCACTACAGCCGCGGAATCACACGGAAACACACGGAAATTTACTCCGATGACGGTGCGCTACGAGGTTCAAGCTTCTGTCTGTTTGATTCCGCGTGATTCCGTGGTCAAGGACTCTCAAGTTGCGGTTTTTCGAGACGGGTTATAGATATATGAGACCGCAACTTAACCGCTCCAATCCCGCGCTGCTCATGCGCATCGCGGTCTACGGCGTGCTTGTGCTGGCCGCCGCCTACTGGCTTTGGTCGGGGACCGTTGCAGAGGCGGACTGGCAGAGCGAATGGCCCAAGACCAATTTCGGCAAGCATACCGTTCCATTGGAGGAGATTCGATCGGGCGGTCCCTCGAAGGACGGCATTCCGCCGGTCGACCGCCCGCGCTTCATCGCCAGCGAGGAGGCGGCCCGCTGGCTCGATGCGCAAGAGCCCGTTATCGTCTTCGAGCGCAAAGGTGACGCACGCGCCTATCCCCTCCAGATCCTGATGTTCCACGAAATCGTCAACGACACCGTCGGCGGCGTGCCCGTGGCTGTGACGTTCTGTCCGCTTTGCAACGCTTCGATCGTCTTCAACCGTCGCGTGGACGGATTGGTGCTCGATTTCGGTACCACCGGAAAGCTGCGCAAGAGCGATCTCGTCATGTATGACCGCCAGACGGAAAGCTGGTGGCAGCAGTTCACCGGCACCGGAATCGTCGGCAAGCACGCCGGCACCGTGCTCGAGCAGCTGCCCTCCACGATCGCGTCCTTCGTCGACTTTCGCAAGGCGTATCCCGCAGGCCACGTGCTTTCACGTGAGACGGGCTTCACGCGTCCGTATGGGCGCAACCCCTATCGCGGCTACGATCGGATTGGTGACACCCCGTTTCTGTTTTCCGATCCGGTGGACCCGCGGCTGCCCGCGATGGAGCGCGTGCTCGGCGTGCAGCAGGGCCGCTCGGTCCGCATCTATCCGTTCACGGTGCTGGCATCGGCGCGCATCGTCAATGACCGGGTGGACAGCGAGCCGGTGGCGGTTTTCACCGCCGAGGGCATGCTCTCGGCGCTCGATGCCGAGGTCATCCGGGATTCGCGCCGGATACCGGCCGCCGCGGCGTACAGCCGGCGACTGGGTGAGCGCACCTTGTCGTTCGAGTTGCGCGGCGAGCGCATTGTGGATCGGGAAACCGGTTCGGAATGGGACCTCTTCGGCCGGTCGGTCGCCGGCGCGTTGAAGGGCCAGCGCCTCACGCCGGTGGACAGCGGCGTTCATTTCGCGTTCGCGTGGCTCGCGTTCAATCCTCAGTCCGAGATCTATGCTCCGGACCGGTCCGCTGCCCGCACCGGGAAATGATGTTGAGCCGGCGAGGAATCCTTCCCGAGAATTCAGGGGAACCGTATTTGGCCGCGCTAATACGCGCATTAACACGGATATGGTCGTGCAAAACACTGAGGCCCGTTATTTTGCCGCCGATGGGCACCGATCAATGTTCGTGAAACGCGAATCGGAGATTGGGCGAAACTCTATCAACTCTGGTTGCCGGTCACGGGTCACTGGTCACCGTGGTCACGGCCGCCGATGAAGCCCGAAACGAAAAGCCTGCGCTGAGGCGGGCAGTTCTTCTGTTCGTGTGCATCTGCAGTGATATGCGGTTATATTGTGGACGGACGTTGGGAACGCGTCGATTCTGACCATGATTGGGATCTTCGACAGCTTGGGGCGTGCGCTCGCCGCCTACCTTAGTCGACCAAGCCAGAGCTACGAGCCGCTCGCGACGACACCGCCCGGGCAGTTGCGGAGCGCGCTGCAGCCAGGAGACGTGCTGCTGATCGAGGGCAGTACCCGGATCGCCGTCGCCATCAAATACCTGACGCAATCGACCTGGTCGCACGCTGCGTTCTATGTCGGCAATCGCTTGGCGCAGGGCGCGGATGATCCCGACCCGCCGGCGTTGATCGAGGCCGATGTCTTGGCGGGCGTGCGCGCCGTGCCGCTCAGTCTGTACGAGGAGTGCCATACGCGTATTTGCCGCCCGGTCGGGCTGCGCCCCGCGGATCGCGACCGCATGATCGAGGCGGCCGTCGCTCGCATCGGCGACACCTATGATCTGCGCAATGTGATCGATCTCGCGCGCTATCTCTTTCCAACGCCACCGGTGCCCCAACGGTGGCGCCGTCGCATGATCGCCCTCGGCAGCGGGCAACCCACGCGAGCCATCTGCTCGACGATGATCGCGCAGCTGTTCCAGTCGGTGAGCTACCCGATCCTGCCGGATATCGAAACGCGGCCCGCGCCGCGCGCGGGCTGCGATAACTGCGTGCGGGAGATCTATCACATCCGCCACTACAGTCTGTTCGCCCCGCGCGACTTCGATATTTCGCCGTATTTTGAAGTCGTCAAGCCCGGGTTGAGTGACGGCTTCGACTACACGGCTCTGGTCTGGGCGCAACGCGAGGCTCTTCAGGCCGCAGGCGCTGCTGCCATCCCGGCGGTCGATGCCGATCGCCACGCCACGTGAGATCGGCGCGCCCTTGTTCTGCCCGGGCGTGGATGCCCGGGGCTCAGCCGGAGGTTGAGAGGTACTTGCGCGCGAACGCGAGTGCGTCGGGCTCGAGCTCGGGCGCGAGAACGCATGTCCAGCGGTTGAGCCATCCGATCAACGCAAGCGCGGCGACGAGCTCGACGATCGCATCCTCCGAGTAATGCTTTTTCAGCTCGTGGAAATGCTTGTCCGTGACGGCGGGCGGGCAGGCGCCGGCGGCGGCTGCAAGCTCGAGTGCGGCGCGCTCGGCCGCAGAGAAAAGCGGACTCGTCCGGAATCGATCCAGAGCCTCCACCTTCTCGGTTTGAACGCCCCCGATATGCGCGGCATTCTCCGCATTGTGAGCAGCCGTATATGAATCCCCGCAGGCGCGGCTCACGGTATAGGCAACCATGAACTTGAGGGCCTTCGGCACTTCGCCCTCATCCATCATGGCGGCCGAGTGAAGGTCGCGGTAGGCGCGGAATACCTTCGGCTTGCGTACCATCGTGAGCCAGGTGTTGGGCGGGTAGCCCTTTGTCTTTTTCCAGCGCTCCATGTAGTCCGAGACTTCAGCGAAGCGCTCGGCGGGAGCTGTTGACACGCGTGGCATCCGTTGCTCTCCGGAAGTTTGTTGCGGTTTTATCACCACGGAGGGACGGAGATAACAGAGGGAAAGAGCAACGGGAACCTTCCTCAGTGCTCTCCGTGCCTCCGCGGTGGCCCTTCGTGCGTGCGCTGCGCGATGTCCGGAACCGGGAAGAAGCAGAGCAGGACCAGCGGCTGGGAGCCGGTGTTGCGCGTGACGTGCTTTTCGCCCGAAGGAATCAGGATGGTGTCCCCGGCTCTCAAGGGGTGCGTTCCGCTGTCGGCTTCCGTAGCGCCTTCGCCCGACATGACGAAAATGCACTCCTCGAAACCCTGGTGAAAATGCGGTCCGCGCGGCGCTTCTCCCGGCTTCGGCACAGGGATCTCCACCAGCCGCAAGGTCACCGCTTGTGAGCCTTTCTCTCCAGAGACGATCTCGAGGGACTTGCGACCCGGCAGTCCCATGCTCTTCGCCTCGGATTGGGTGAGAACCTTGGCCATCAGCTCACGATCTTTAGATGCTTGATCTCCGCCGTGCCGCCCTGCGCTTCGTCCAGCAGGCGGAAGATATCGGCCGACTCCTTTGCGATCGCATCGGCGATGTCCCCAAGCATCTTGAGTCCCTTGTCGACGGTCGCATGCTCGGGCGCGCCGTACCACCCGGTTGGGGCGATCGTCCTGATGTCGCGCAACACCGGTTGATAGCTGCGTGTCCTTCGCAGCTTGTCCCACTGGCGGCCGTGCGAGTGGTCGGACGAGTAATCGATGCGGTCGAGATGCACCAGATCCGGACGGTAGGCCAGCACCGCCAGCGCTTCGATCTCGCCACCGTGGGTCAGACCGCCGCACTCATGGCCATAGAGCTCGGCCGCGACGTAGCAGGCCTGGACCACGACGACATCCATGCCCACATCGCGGTGCAGGCGTTCGGACGCAAGCGCGAGGGAGGGGATGTTGCCCTCGTGCCAATTCAGGATGAGCAGACGCCTCGCGCCGTGCCTTGCCGTCGACTCGCAGGTTTCCGCGACGACGCGCTGATAGGTTTCCGGGGTGAGCGTGATCGTGCCTTCGAAAGGCATGTGCATCGGCGTCACACCGAGAGGCCCCCCTGGCAGCACGAGACCGTCCATGCGCTCGGCGACAGCGTGTCCGATCACGTTCGAAGCGTAGATGTCAGTGCCCGTCGGAAGGTGAGGGCCGTGCTGCTCAACGCTGCCCGCCGGCAGGATCACGAGCGGGTTCTTCTTTAACTGCGCCGCGATTTCCGGCTGGGTGAGGTCGATGAAGTAGCGGCTTGGCAACATAAATTCCGTGAATCGTTAAAAGTTAATCGGGTTTCGTTCAAAAACTAGTATTTAGCCGCAGATAAACGCAGATAAACGCCGATAGAAATCTTAGAACACAGTAAAGCCGTTTCTTGGTCAATGCAAAGGCCGCAAAAACGTTGGTTCGTGAGTTCGCTTCGCAGGTTTTTCATGTATCTATATCTGCGTTCATCTGCGGCTAATAATGTTTTTGACGAAGTTTACGCTGCTTGCTTTTCACCGATCTTCGCGCGCGCGTTTTCCATTACTTCTGCAATCGTGACGCTCTGACCTGTCCGCTCGATCGACTTGAGCGCCGCATTGACTACCGCGACGGCGACATTGCCGTTGTGGGCGGTGAGCTCATTCGGTTTGCCGCTTGCGCAGCTCTCCGCGAACATCTCGAGCTCCGCGCGGAACATGTCGCTCTCGGGCAGTTTCAATTCTTCGCGCTTGCCCCAGCCATCCTTGCCGCGCTGGATGTAGAGCGTAGACGCTTTATGCAGCAGGTGCGGGGTGTCCCATGTGCCGAAGTCGATTTCGTAGTGCATGAGCGCCTTCTGGCCGAAGACCCGCACGGCGAAGATTCCTGGGGAAGTCCAGCACGAGCCCACGTAACCGATCTTGCCGTCCTTGAATCTCAGGAGCGTCATCGACTGGTCGTCGACTTCTGCGCCAACCGGCGAGAGCTTCGAGGCCATCGAGGAGACTTCGGCGATCTCGCCGCCCAGCAGGTGAAGTACGTCGAACTGGTGAATTGCGAGTTGCGAGAGGGGGCCGCCGGGGGCGCGATCCTTGTACCAGCGCCAGGTGCTGGGGGTCAGCTCGAGCGCGCGCTCGTTCGAGAAGTTGGCTTCAATAAAGGCGACGCGCCCCAGCTCGCCCGCGTCTATCTTCTCCTTGATGATGCGGATACCCGCCATGAGTCGTGCGCTGTGGCCGACGGTGACAGTGACGCCGTGCCGCTTTTCGAGCGCGGCGATCTTGAGGCCGTCCTCGAGTGTCTGCGCGATCGGCTTCTCGGTATAAACGTGTTTCTTGGCGCTCGCCACCTCTTCCGCGAGCGGGAAGTGCTGCTCGTTTGGCACCGTCAGGACCACGCCCGTGATTTCGGGGTTCGCGAGCAGCGTCTTCATGTCGGGGACGCCGGGCACGCCGAATTCGTTCTCGAACGCGACGCGCTTGTCTTCGGAGCGGCTATAGGCGGCCACGATCTTCAATTTGCCGGAATTCTGGACTGCCCGGGTGAGCACCTTGGCCCAGCGGCCGAGGCCCACGATTCCGAGCTTGACGGGTGGTGACATGGACAAGGTCTCCTGGCGTATTTTGCTGCGCGACGAAGGCCGTTATCGTATCACGTGCGCTAAAATCTAAGTTCAGGTGCGCCGCCCCGCGGATGCGCCGTCAATTCGCCGATACGGGAGTTCCATGAAATCGTGCTGGATTCAATCCGAGACCAAGGGCACTTCGTTTCTATTTCGCGATGTGCCCGAGCCGCAACCCAAGGCTGGCGAGATCGTCGTCCGCGTGCGCGCGGCGTCACTCAACCGGGGGGAGCTGCTTGCCCAATCCGCCCACTACAAGGCCGACGCGCCGCGACCGGCCGGAGGCGACGCGGCGGGCGAGGTGCACGCGGTAGGCGAAGGTGTCACCGGCTTCAGGTCCGGAGACCGCGTCATGGGGCGCGGCCAGGGGTGCTTCGCCGAGTACGCTGCGCTGCGCGCAGAGCAGGTGGTTCCGGTGCCCGAGCGCCTCTCGTGGGAACAGGCGGCGGCGGTTCCGCTGGCATACGTGACCGTGTATGAAATGCTTTTCCCCTACGGAAAACTCAAGGCGGGGGAAACGCTGCTGGTCACCGGGGCATCCTCGGGCGTTGGTGTCGGCTGCATTCAGACCGGCAAGGCAATCGGTGCGAAAGTCATTGCCACCTCGCGCTCGGCGAACAAGCTCGCAAAGCTCAAGGCTGCCGGCCTCGACCTCGGCATCGAATCCCGCGACGGGAAATTTGCCGACAAGGTGCTGGAGGCAACCGGCGGCGAGGGCGCCAATCTGGGAATCAACCTGGTCGGGGGCAGCATATTTCCCGAGCTCGTGCGGTCGCTTGCCAACAAGGGGCGGCTCGCCATTGTCGGCTCTCTCGACGGTGCGAAAGAGGGGATGCTCGATCTCTCCGCGGTGCATGCCAAGCGCCTGCAGATTTACGGCGTCTCGAACGCCCGCATGTCGCCGGCGGACCGCGCCGAAGCGATGCGCGGGTTTGCGCGCGACATGCTGCCGATGTTTGCCGACGGGCGCATCGTGCCGCTGGTCGACAAGGTGTTTGCCTTCGACGAGCTGCCCGCCGCGAAGGCTTATGTCGAAGGCGACGCGCAGGTGGGGAAGGTCGTCGTTCGCCTTTAGGCAGTGACCGGTGACGCGGTCAAATGTCGAAACTCGAAACTCGAAACTCGAAACTCGAAACTGGAAACTTAAGAATATGGCTGACACGAAACTTCCACTGAGCGGTATCACCGTTCTTGACCTCACGCGCGTGCGCTCCGGCCCCACTGCGGTGCGTCAGCTCGCCGACTACGGCGCCGACGTCATCAAGATCGAGGAGCCCGACGCGAAGGACACAGAGAACAGTGCGTTCGACCGGCGCCTGGGCTCGGATTTCCAGAACCTGCAGCGCAACAAGCGCAGCGTGACGCTTAACCTCAAGAAGCCTGAAGGACTCGCCATTTTCAAGCGCATGGTGGAGAAGGCCGACGTCGTGGTCGAGAATTACCGCCCCGGCGTCAAGAAGCGACTGGGCATCGACTACGAAGCCCTCAAGAAGATCAATCCGCGCATCGTATACGCGAGCATTTCGGGCTTCGGTCAGGAGGGGCCGTACCGCGAGCGGCCCGGCATCGACCAGGTGGCGCAGGGCATGGGCGGTCTCATGTCAATCACTGGCCTGCCGGGGCAGGGCCCGGTGCGCGCGGGAATTGCGGTGACCGACACCAGTGCTGGGCTTTTTCTCTCGTACGGCATCGTGCTGGCACTCTTCGAGCGCGAGCGCTCGGGCGAAGGACAATGGGTCGAGACTTCGCTGCTGCAGGCCATGATCGCCATGCTCGATTTCCAGGCCGCGCGCTGGCTGGTGGACCAGGAAATTCCGCCGCAGGCGGGTAATCGTCATCCGACCGGGATCCCGACCGACGTCTTTCAGACCGCAGACGAGCCCATCAACATCGCGGCCTCCGGAGAGCTGTATCCGCGTTTGTGCCATGCCATCGGCATGCCCGAGCTCATCACTCATCCGGATTATTGCGACTTCAAGGCGCGCTCGAAGAACCGCGATGCACTGCATCAAGTGATCGGAGAGCGCCTTTTGACACGTAAATCCGCGGAATGGATCGAGATTCTCAACCAGGCTGGCGTGGCGTGCGGCCCGATATATAATATGAAACAGGTTTTTGAAGATCCGCAGGTGCAGACGCTCGGCATGGCGCAGCCGGTGACTCATCCCAAGCTTGGGAAGATTCACCTTGTCGGACAGGGCGTAACGCTTACTCGCACCCCGCCCAGCCTGCGCTCGGCAGCGCCCGACCGCGGGCAGCACACAAGGGAGATCCTCGAGGAGTTCGGTGTCGACGCGAGGAGTATCCCGGATTTGAAGCAGCAGGGAATCATCTGATTCCGGTTTAGCCGCCGATTGGACGTCGGGAAGCGCCGCCAGGAATACAAGATAAGAACAACCAGGGCCCGGGAAGTAGCAGAACATCACGTGCCAGGTCTGTCCGAGGTGGATCTTGACGGCGTGGATCGCGCTCCGACGGCGGCGTTTTTTTCTTCTCCGTTCTGAAGTGATCTCTTGATGGGCGACAGGCAGGCTGCGCGGCAGCCAAAAGACACGCGTGCGGGGCGCCTTCGCAGCGCACGCGAGCTCTTCCGCATCGGATTGCCGCACGAGCTCGGCGTGCGCCTGCGCGCGCTCGCGCCACAAAAGGTGGTAGCCGAGTTGCGCGTCAAGTCGGCGCATCTCAATCGCAACCGGCGGGTCGGGGGCGGTGTGCTCATGGCGCTCGCCGACGTGATGGGCGCGGCGGGCGCCATCGCCAACCGGCCGCTCGGGTTCCGGGGCGGCACGCTCGAATCGAAAACCAACTTTTTCGCCGCGGGCACCGGTCCGGTGCTGATAGCCGTCTCTGTTCCGCTTCACATCGGCCGAACGACTTCGGTGTGGCAGACCACGATCCGAAACAAGGGCGGCCGGGTGGTCGCGATCGTCACGCAGACGCAGATGAGCCTCCCCCCGAGTCTGCGGAGTAACGGCGCAGACTCGGAGTGATGAATGATGGATGAATGCAGTCATCCAACTGCTCATCACTCATGCACTCATCACTCATATCACTCATTACGACATACAAAAAATGAAATCGTATTGGATCAAGTCAGAAGGCGGAAAGACAGCACTCGAACTGCGCGAGCTCCCCGTGCCGCAACCCAAAGCCGGCGAGATCGTCGTTCGCATGCGCGCGGCGTCATTGAATCGCGGCGAGCTGCTCGCGAGCATCGGTCTTCACAGTCTCGATGAGGCGCGGCCTGCGGGTGGCGATGGCGCAGGCGAGGTGCACGCGCTTGGCGAGGGCGTTGCCGGTTTCAAGTCAGGGGACCGTGTAATGGCGCGGGCGCGCGGTTTCTTTTCAGAGTACGTCGTTGTTCGGGCGGATCAGGCATTCCCCATGCCGGAGCGCCTGTCTTGGGAGCAGGCAGGGGCGATTCCGACGGCGTTCATCACCGCCTACGAAATGCTGGTTCCGCACGGCAGGCTGAAAAGCGGGGAGTGGCTGCTGGTCGCGGGGGCCTCGTCGGGCGTGGGCGTCGCCTGCGTGCAGATCGGCAAAGTCCTGGGCGCGCACACCATCGGAACGTCGGGCTCGAAGGACAAACTCGAGCGTCTCAAAGCCGCCGGTCTCGAGGTGGCCATCCAGGCGCGCGGGCGGGGATTCGCGGAGGCGGCGTTGAACGCAACGGGTGGCAAGGGCGTGAATCTTGCCATCGATCTTGTCGGTGGCACGGCATTTCCCGATTGCCTGCGCGTTCTGGCGAACCAGGGCCGGCTCGCGATCGTCGGCTACGTGGACGGCGTGTTGAAATCCGAGATCGATCTCGAGCCAGTGCACGGCAAGCGCCTCCAGATCTTCGGAATTTCCAACACGCACCTCACAGCGGCTGAGCGCGCGGAGGCGACGCGGGGTTTCGTGCGGGATGTCATGCCCGCGGTCGCGGACGGGCGCATCACGCCGCTCGTTGACAAGGTCTTTGCCTTTGCCCAGCTGCCCGCGGCGAAGGACTACGTGGACTCGAACGCTCAGCTGGGAAAAGTCGTTGTTCGCATTGCATAATTCGCGGCCTGTGACCGCGAGTTGAGTGCGGACCAGGGGTTGCAGCCGCCGATGAGCGCAGATACAAACAAACACGTTGATTTGCGCGGGTTTTCGGTCCGCGGCGAGCGACCGTCAATAACGCGTTTCCTTACTTCCCTTCGGTTCTCTAGTGAGCGGTCGCAGCAACGTCAAGCCTCTGATCACATGACGAAGTGGTGATAAACGTTACGGGTTGACGAAACGGAAGTTGCTGGATGCGATGCACGAAGTTTGACGAAGATCAAAGCTGCACCCTGGGGGTCGGGTTAAAAAGGAAACGCCTCACATCCATTGGACTGACCGGCGCCGATCCCGGTCACATCCGGGTGTGAGTGCAGGGGCTCGTGGGAGGGAATCAATCCTCCCACTAGCCTGACCAACTGCCTCTTGGCAGCTGCCGCGAAAGCCGACCAATGCCGCAATGGCATGCGGAACCCGGTTAAGGGTGATAATCGGCACAGCGTGGCCTTTGCATCGGCCGGACGCCGGAAGCTTAAACGCTTACCGGCGTCTTATTTTGTTCATTGCGCTGGGTTTTCCCCGGACGTTTTCACCGGCTGTGGCGCGGTATTTCGTTTTGTACCCGGCTCAGGCCTGGCGCAGCCCCGATCCCGCATGATCGGCATTCCGCTAGCCGCGCCCGGATCCACGGGAGCATGCGACAATCGCGGCCTGGGAAGCGGGCCCGTGCCGAGTCAACGGGCAAGCCTTTTCGCGAAGAAAGAGAGAGGGTAGGCTCAAGCCCTATAGTCGGGCGCCCGCCCAGGTCTGTCGATACCAAAGGAGGAAGCAATGCTGGGAACCAAGCCGTCGCTGCCGATGAAAATGGTGCCAAAGAGGCCGCTCAAGCAGGACGTTACGCTGCAGACCCTCGAGCACATGGCCGCGAAGTGCAAGAACTGGGGCAAATGGGGCCCCGACGATCAGGCGGGCACGCTCAATTACGTGTCCCCGGAAGACATCGTCAAGGCGTCAGCGCTGGTCAAGAAGGGTAAGGCGTTCGCTCTCGGGCTGGATTTCAATTCGGGCGGCCCGCAAAGAACGGGCTGGGGCGGGCGCTTCAATCCTATTCACACCATGCTAGCAACCGGAACCGACGCGGTTTCGGGAACGCAGGATCCGGGGAAGATCCGCTACGCTGACGACATGGTCTCGATGCCGCTGCAATGCGGCACGCAGTGGGACGCGCTCGGACATATTTTTTACAAGGACAAGATGTGGAACGGCTACGACGCGCGGCTCGTGGATTCCACGGGCGCCAAGAAGAACGCCATCCACAAGGTGCGCGACCGCATGATCGGCCGCGGCGTGCTGCTCGACATTCCGCGGCATCTTGGCGGCGATTATCTCGAGGACGGCTTTGGTGTCGGCAACGCCGAGCTTGACGCCTGCGCGAAGGCGCAGGGCGTTGAGGTACGGCGCGGCGATTTCGTAATCGTGCGCACCGGACAGATGGAGCATTGTCTTGCGCAGGGCGACTGGGGCACTTACGCTGCCGGGGACGCGCCGGGCCTGCGCTTCGAGACGTGCGAGTGGATCCACAGGAAGGAAATCGCCGCGATCTGTTTCGACACGTGGGGCTGCGAAGTGCGGCCGAACGAGAGCACGGAGGCATTCCAGCCCTGGCACTGGATCGTCATTCCCATGATCGGCATCACCATGGGCGAGATCTTCTACCTGAAAGACCTTGCTGACGACTGCGCGAAGGACAAGGTCTACGAGTTTCTCTTCTGCGGGCCACCCCTTCCTATTACGGGCGCAGTCGGATCCCCAATCAATCCCATGGCCATCAAGTAAGCCATCCAAATGGTGATGAAAGATGGTGATGAGAAATAGTGATGAAAACGGGTGATAGGAGTTGGGGGAAAGCGCTTCTTATCACCACTATTCATCACCAGTAATCATCACCAGTACTCATCACCATTTAAAGCACAGGCCAGAGCGGGGAGGATTGCGAAGTGGCACAGGCAAATAAGAAGGTAATAATCACCTGCGCAGTGACCGGCTCGATCCACACGCCGACGATGACGCCGCATTTGCCGATCACGCCGAAGCAGATTGCAGATGAGTCCGTTGCCGCAGCCAAGGCCGGCGCCGCGATCATTCACTTGCACGCGCGCGACCCGAAGGACGGACGGCCCACACCCGATCCCAAGGTGTTCATGGAGTTCCTGCCGGCGATCCGGGACAACTGCGACGCGGTGATCAATATCACCACCGGCGGCGGCCACAACATGACGGTGCAGGATCGGCTGGCCGCTCCGCTTCAGGTCAAGCCGGAGATGTGCTCGTTCAACATGGGCTCGATGAACTTCGGGCTCTTCCCCAATCTCGACAAGTACAAGCAGTTCCAATACGACTGGGAGCCGCAGTATCTCGAGGCGAGCCGGGACTTCATCTTCCGGAACACCTTCAAGGATATGGAGTACATGCTGAAGCATCTGGGCGAGGGCTGTGGCACGCGCTTCGAGTTCGAGTGCTACGACGTCGGGCACCTCTACAATCTCGCGCACCTGCTCGACCGCAAGCTCGTGAAGCCGCCGCTGTTCGTGCAGACGATCTTCGGCATCCTGGGCGGAATTGGTCCCGACCCCGACAACCTGATGCACATGCGCTCGATCGCCAACAAGCTTTTTGGCGACGGCTATGAATGGTCCGTGCTGGCCGCGGGGCGCCACCAGATGGCGCTCACGACGATGGCCGGCATCTGCGGCGGGAATGTCCGCGTCGGACTGGAGGACAGCATCTATGCCGGGAAGGGCAAGCTCGCCACGAGCAATGCCGAGCAGGTCTCGAAAATCCGGCGCATCCTCGAGGAGCTCTCGCTGGAGATAGCGACCCCCATGGAAGCGCGGCAGCGCCTGGCGCTGAAGGGGATGGAAAAAGTCGGCTTCTGACCTCGGTCAGAAGCCGGGTGACGAAAAACCCGTTCAACGTTCCGGGTTCGAGGTTCCCTGTTCAAAGTTCCGTGTTCAAAGTTCAATGTTGGGAGCTTCGTATTCATGGTTCGTCCAACGTTGCTTGAACCTTGAGTGTTGTGGAATCGTGGTAAGGTTTCTCCCTACAACGCAAACTAAAGAGGAGTTGAAATGCCGCGTCTCGAACCGCTTCCGGCTGGCTCGGTTCCCGAGCTGAACGAGATTTTTGACAAGTTGAAGAAGAGTGGGCACTACATCCCGAACAGCCAGCTGATACTTCAGCGCAAGCCCAAGATCCTGCGCGCAATCCGCGCGCTTAATGCCGCCGTGTACGATCCGCAGGGTGAGGTGAGCGTCGGTTTCAAGCGGCTGCTCGGCTACGTAACGTCGCGCACGCACGGCTGCCATTACTGAATGGCGCATACTTCCGGGGGGTCGCTCCGGGACGGAATAAAGGAAGAGAAACTCGACAAGGTCTGGGAGTACAAGACGAGCCCGCTCTTCACGGATGCCGAGCGGGTGGCCATCGATTTCGCCATCGCGGCCGCGTCGCAGCCCAACGATGTCACCGACGAACTCTTCGAGAAGATGAAAAAGTACTGGAACGAGGGCCAGATCGTCGAGATAACGGGGCTCATTGCTTACTACGGCTTCATGAACCGCTATAACGACACGATGGCAACGCCGCTCGAGGAGGAGCCCATCCACGAAGCCGAGGCGCACATCGCGAAGCACGGCTGGAAGCTGGGCAAGCACCGGCCGGTCAAAGCGTGATGAATGATCGCGGCCGGCGAATGACGCGTTCAAGGTTAAAGGTTCGACGTTCAAGGTAAGGAACTTCGTGTGCGAGATTCCTCCAACTTGACTGGAAACTGGAAACTGGAAACTGGAAACTGGAAACTGGAAACTGGAAACTGGAAACTGGAAACTTGAAAACTGAGCTGATCTCCATCCCGACGCCGACCGCTCCGCTCGCCGGCCTTTACTACGAGCCGGATGGCGGGGCCACCGCGGGAGCAGCCGTATATTTCCACGGCAACACGATGAACTTCTACGTGTGCGCCGCGCGTTTTCTGCCGCCGGTGCTGACGAGGTTGGGATTCGCCTTTCTCGCGTTCAACCGCCGCGGCCACGATATTCTCAGCACGCGCAATAGCCGTCTGGCGGAAGGCGGCGCCTTTCAGAGCAATGGCGAGGCGATCGAGGATAATCGCATCGCAGCCGAATGGCTGGGGCAGCGCGGATTTCCGCGACCGGTGGTTATCGGACACAGCTACGGCGGCATGCTCGGCGTCCGGCATGTCGCGGATCACCCCGAAACCCCGGCGCTCGTGCTGCTCTCGGCAGGGCGCGGCGGGCCGCGCCAGGACCAGGCGGGCGGGACGGAGCGTCTGTTCGCCGTGGATCGGTTCGACGAACTGAAGACCCGCGCGCAAGAGCTCGTCAAGGCTGGCCGCGGCCAGGAGCTCATGTTCATGCCGGGCTGGTGGTACGTGATCAGCGCTGAGAGTTTCCTTGATCGCATTGCGAACGTGCCGGACACCATTGCGCTCGCGCCCAAGATCAAATGCCCGGTGCTTGCCATTCGCGGCGATAAGGAAGATGTCGATCGCTATCCTGCCGAAGAGTTTCAGCGTGCAGCCGGCGGCCTGTGCCAGGTTGAGATCGTGCCCGACTGCGACCACTTTTATAATGGCCGCGAGGACATGATCGCCGAGATTGTCTCGTCATGGCTCGCCCGGACCTTGAAAATGCGGACGGCTGCTTGAGCGCGCGTGGGTGGGCGATGCAGCGGTCGGCGATGAAGTGGCCGCGCATGCAAGGAGAAGTCGAATGACCCACAGAGCTGGCGCAGAGCGGCCGGGCGCGGCTGCGTCGCCGTCAACTTCGACCCACATTCCCGACCTCGGATATCGGCCGGTTCCCGAGAGCTTCAGGCTTCCCAAGGGCGCCAACTTCGGTCCCTGCTCGGGCGTGGCAGTCAATTCGAAGGGAAACATCTTCGTATTTCACCGCGGGCCGCGTTGCCTGATGGAGTTCGATCGCAACGGGCGCTACCTTCGCTCGCTGGCGGAGGGCATATTCTCGCGGCCCCATGGTTTGCGCATCGACCCCGACGACAACATCTGGGCCACCGACATCGGCTCGCACATCGTCGTGAAGTTCGACCCCCGCGGCAGAATCCTGATGGTGCTGGGCCTGAAGGACACCGCAGCGGAATGGCACGCGTACGGTCATCTGCGCGCCTTTGACGAGCCCAACGATATCGCGTTTGGGCCGGCAGGAGAGTTCTACGTGAGCCAGGGTCACGGCAAGGGTGAATCCCGCGTTCTCAAGTTCGAGGCGGACGGCACCTTCGTCAAGACCTGGGGTGGAGAAGGCACCGCGTCCGGCCAGTTCAGGCAGCCGCACTCGGTCGCAACCGATGCAAAAGGGCGGCTCTTCGTAGCCGACCGCTCGAACCAGAGAATCCAGGTGTTCGACGCTGACGGAACGTATCTCAGGGAGTCACTCCATCCCGGCACGCCATGCGGGCTGTGCATGAGCCGCGATCAGCATATCTTCCTCGCGCACGGGCACGCGGGGCGAATCATGAAGCTCGACCTCGAGGGCAACGTGCTGGGTGCAACCGGACGGCAGGGAAAGGGCCTCGGCGAGTACGGCGAGGCTCACTACCTCGCCCTGAGTCGTGACGAGAAGGCGATCTACGTCGCCGATACGTTGAACTGGCGGGTACAGAAGCTCGTCAAGACCCGATAAGAGGCGATGAGAAATGGTGATGGGTGATGGTGATCATAAATTATGATGAGAACAGTCCAGCTGCCACGTAAACGGCTCCGGCCACCGTTTTGCCTTGCCATCAATTCTCGGCATCGTTCGATCAGGAGGCGCTCTGTGCTGTAAGGGCTCGAGAACTTCCGGCTGAAAGTCACGCTTCGATCGAGCGCGGCTCGTGCTTCTCATCCAGGGAGAACATCGATATGGCAGATGGCACTCAACAAGTCGTTGTCACCGACATCAAGATCCCGTTCTGGTCGATGGTGGTGCTCATGGTGAAGTGGACGCTCGCCGCCATCCCGGCAATCGTCATCCTCTTCATCCTCGGCTTTATTTTTTTCGCCGTTTTCGCTGCGATCTTCGGCTGGCCGCCGCCGGTCGGAAGGATGAGCTAGCCCAAAGTCAGAAGTCAGATAGTCTTGTTCAAGGTTCCAAGTTCCAAGCTCAAGCCCTGGGTTCGAATGCAGAATCCTTGAGCCGTGAATCCTGAAACTGGAACGTTGAACTTTGAACCGCGTCCCGTGCGCGTAAAGCTTGCCGTCGCTACGGGGTGTCGACGCTGAGGCGAAGGCGCGGTCAGGCGAGATGCTGTTTGAAGAAGGCGATAGTCCTCTTCCACGCGAGGTCCGCCGCCGCTTCGTTGTAACGCGGCGTTGAATTATTGTGGAAGCCGTGTTTGGTACCAGGGTAAACGTGCGCTTGATAGTGGGTGCCGCTCGCCTTCAGCGCGGCTTCGAAGTCCGGCCACATGGCGTTGATCCGGGGGTCGTCCTCGGCCATATGGATCAGCAGCGGGGCGCGGATCCTGGCTACGTCCTCGGACTTGGCTGCAGCGCCGTAGAACGGCGCTGCAGCCTGCAGATCGGCGCCGAGCGTTACCGCCAGGAAATTAGTGGTACCGCCGCCCCAGCAGAAACCTGTAGCGCCGAGCTTGCCGTTCGAGGCCGCATGTGATTTGAGGTAGCGGGCACTGTTGACCATGTCCTGTTTGAGCTTGGTCTGATCCAGGCTCCGCTGCAGGGTGCGCCCGTCATCGTCATTGCCCGGATAGCCGCCGACGGGAGAGAGCCCGTCAGGCGCCAGGGCGAGAAAACCCTCCACCGCGGCGCGCCGGGCCACGTCCTCGATATAGGGGTTCAGGCCGCGGTTCTCGTGAATTACGAGCACCGCAGGAAACGGCCCCTCGCCTGCGGGCTGGACCAGGTAGCCGCGCATGTTCCCGGACGTCCCGCCGGGCGACGGGTAATCGACGTAAACCGCCTTGATGCGCTTGTCGGTAAACGAGATGGTCTGTGCCTCGGCGTAGCGCGGAAGCAGGGCCTGTGCCATCGCAAGGCCGGATACGCCGGCGATGGTCAGCGCTCCCGCGCGGCGAAAGAACTCCCGCCGGTCGATGAAGCCATGACAGTACTCATCGTAAAGATCGTATATCCGCTGGTCGATTTCCTGCTGGTTCACGGTATTTTCTCCTCGATTTGGCATCGATGTTCGCGGGCGCAAACGTGCTGAAATTCATGAATTTATTTGTTGGACGGCTGAAGGTGAAACGACGGGATTTGCAAAGACGATGATAGGCAGCCATCCGCTGCCGTCAACCCTCTTGCTAACGAGGCTTTTAGGCAATCGAAACGGGTTCCTGAACAATGCGAAATCTCGCTCGCGGGATTCTCCTAAAACGGCCCGGCATTTCATCGTGGCAACCTGTCATGGACCTTTCACTCGACGCCCGTGATGCGTGACGGGTGATGGGCGATGGGTGATGGGCAAGGAAAAGGATTGAGAAGCACTTGGACCCCTTCCCTCATCCCTAGGTAAGGGCCCTGTTACCATCCGCAGTGGACACCGAGCGGTATCCTCATACGACAACAGCAGAAATGAGGTGACATGATGAATACGCAAGGCACGGTGCACTTGCAGGTGCGCGACCAGCGATTGCTTGACGTCGTCGGCAAAGATGTTCGTGTCGAGCAAGTCGCAACAGGATTTGGCTTTACGGAAGGACCGGTGTGGGATCGTGCCGGGGGACGGCTTATCTTCAGCGATATGAAGCATGACCACATGCGCTCGTTCAAGCCGGGGGCGGGCGTCACGACGTTTCGCCAGCCGAGCAACAAAGGCAACGGCAACGCTTTCGACCGCGAAGGGCGTCTCATCACCTGCGAGCATGCGACGAGTCGGCTGGTACGCGAGGAGCGGGACGGCTCCTTCTTCGTGCTCGCTTCGCATTTCGAGGACAAGGAACTGAACAGTCCGAACGACCTGACGCTCAAGTCCGACGGCGCGATCTATTTTTCGGATCCCACTTTCGGGCGCATCCGCGAAGACGTTGGCGTGCCGCGCGCGCTCACGCTCGATTTCCGCGGGGTGTACCGGGTCGCGCCGGATGGCTCGGGACTGCGGCTCCTTGTCGACGACTTCGAGCAACCCAACGGATTGTGCTTCTCGCAGGATGAATCGCGGTTGTTCATCAACGATACGCCGCGCCTGCATATTCGCGTCTTCGACGTGAAGCGAGATGGCTCGCTCTCAGGCGGATCCGTGTGGGCAGAGACAACGGGCGAGGGGGAAGGCCGTCCCGACGGGATGAAACTCGACAGCGCGGGCTACCTCTACTGCACGGGCCCGGGCGGAGTGCACATCTTCGATCCGGCGGGCGCCTGCCTTGGCGTGATCCTCACACCGGAGCGACCCACGAACTTCGCATGGGGCGGCGGTGACCGTTGCAGCCTGTATATCACCGCCCAGACCTCGCTATACCGCGCACGGGTGAAGACGCCGGGACGGTAGCCCAAAGGCAGAAGGCAGAAGGCGGAACGGCATGCTCCAGAAAAAGGTGTCAGGACCCTTTTTTGGGCTGCGAAAAGGGTCCTGACACCTTTTTACGCTCTTATCCGGGCGAGAGGCGCGGGATCTCGCCGCAGCCGCCTGAAGTTGGCACAATGGACGGCGTGGCGAATTCGATCCATTACCTTAGCGTCCTTGTGAACCGCGGGGAGACGGGATGAGGCGCCGCGCTTCTGGAAGGGATGCCTTCCTCTCGCTCCTTGCCGACGAGGGCGTCGACCATCTCTTTGGCAACCCCGGCACCACCGAGCTTGCGATCATGGAAGCGGTCGGCAATCGGAACGACATCCGTTTCGTGCTGGGCCTGCAGGAAAGCTCCGTTGTCGCAATGGCGGACGGGTTCGCGCGCGCGTCAAACCGCCTGACCGCCTGTAACGTTCATGTCGCGCCCGGCCTCGGCAATGCAATGGGCTCGCTTTTCAGCGCCCGGTTCTGCAACTCCCCGATCATCCTTACGGCCGGTCAGCAGGAGCAGGGCCATGGGCTGACGGAACCGCTGCTCTACGGGCCGCTTGTCGCGATGGCCCAGCCGCTCGTGAAATGGGCGATCGAAGTCACGCGGGTCGAGGACCTGCCGCGGATTCTCCGCCGCGCGGCCAAGGTGGCGACCACGCCACCCGCGGGTCCGGTATTCATCAGCCTCCCCGGGGACATTCTCGATGGCGAGGCGGAGCTCGATTTCGGGCATTCAACGCGCGTCGAACCGACGGCGCGCCCGGCGGATGCCTCGGTCGAGCGCCTGGCACGCCGGCTACTTCAGGCGCAAAGGCCGGTCATCGTCGTGGGAAACGAGATTGCACGCTACGAGGCCTGGGCAGAGTGCACCGCGCTTGCCGAGGTCCTCGGCGCGGCCGTGTACCAGCAGACCGTGCCGGATGCCGCGCATTTTCCGTCGGAGCACCGCGCCTTTATGGGGAGCCTGCCGAGAAACCAGCCCAAAGTGCGCGACATACTCTCCAAGCACGACCTGTTGATCAGTCTCGGGGGTGATTCGCTCCGCATGTCGGTGTACAGCCCAACGGAAGCGCTGCCCGACGGACTGCCCATCGTGCAGATTACCGAGGCGGATTGGGACATCGGGAAGAACTATCCCGTCGAGATCGCGCTGAGGGCCAATGTGCGGGAAACGCTGGCCGTGCTGGTTCCATGCCTGCGGAGGTTTGGAGCTGCCGGACAGGATGCGCTTGCGCGCGGCAGGCTCGACGAACTGGAAAAGCGCAACTGGTCTGCGCAGCGCGCAAGACTCGCGGCCGAATACGATCAGCGAGCGGCAGACCGGCCGATTGATCCTCGCTACCTGATGCGTCGTCTGGTGGCTGCGCTTCCTGCAAAGGTGCTCGTCGTGGAGGA
>LJTT01000035.1 GCA_001303585.1 Betaproteobacteria bacterium SG8_41 | reverse complement strand
CATCGACATCCACGCCCACATCGTCCCGGAATCCCTGTGGAAGGCCATCGACGCGAAAAAGGAATGGCACGGATTCCATCACGAGCCGGGCGAGGGGCTGGGCACGGTGGTGGGCGGTGGCATGCGCACGGGCTTCACGACCCCCAAGGTGCGCTACACGGTCGAGGAACGGCTGCAGGACATGGACGCGCAGAGAGTGGACGTGCAGGTGCTCTCGATTCACACGCCGTTCGTCGGCTACCACCTCGAGGCGGCTCAGGGACTCGCCCTGGCGCGCGAGGTCAATGACGAGATCGGGGCGACGGTGCGCCAGAACGCGGGACGCCTTGCCGGGCTTGCCACGCTGCCCGTGCAGGACGTGAAGTCCGCGATCGGCGAGCTCGAGCGTGCCGTGACGAAGCTCGGGCTCAAGGGGGCGTCACTCGACACGGAGGTGAACGGCGAGCAGTGGGACGAGCCTAAATTCCTTCCGTTCTTCAAGGCCGCGGAACAGATGGGGGCGGTCCTCTTCTACCATCCGCAGCCGCAGAACAACTTCCTGATGCAGCGGATCAAGCGCCATGGCCTTTTCAACAGTCTCGGCGTGATCCTGGATGACGCGATCGTCACGGCCGTACTGATTTGCGGCGGCGTGCTGGAGAAATGCCCGGACCTCAAGGTCTGCATTGCGCATGGCGGCGGGCCGGCCTGCTACGCCATGGGCAGGCTCGATCGCGCCTGGCATGGGCGGCCGCAGACCCGCAGCACACCGCAGCCCCCGAGCGCATACCAGAAAAAACTCTATTACGACACCGTAGTCGGCAGCGAGGAAGCGCTGCGCTTCCTCATTGACCGGGTCGGCGTCGATCGCGTCGTGCTGGGCAGTGACTGGCCGTTCGTGCCGTGGCATCCGTCGCCGGTCGCGTGGGTGCAGAACCTCGAGTCGCTGACGGCGGAGGAGAAAGAGAAGATTCTCTGGAAGAATCTCGCGCAGCTGCTCGACATCCGGTGACCGGTGACCCGTGACCGGGAAGCGCAGGTTGGAAAGCGTCACCGCGAAGGACGCGGAGGGCGCCGAGCAAAAGAAAAGCGTTACCGCAGAGGCCGCAAAGGCCGCGGAGGAAATCTACTCAAACGGGCACAAACGAAGGGCGCGCAGACAACGCTAAAAGGGGAGTTAGGGTGCGCCCTCGGTTTTCGTTTGGCCCCTCGTCTTTTGGCTTGCTGAGCTCCGGTGACCGGTCACGGGTCACCGGAGCAATTGAGATGTCTATCAGCCGGCCTTGATGCGCCGCTCCTTGACCACCCGCCGCCATTTGCCCTGCTCGCCCTTCAGATAGTTGGTGACCTCTTGCGGCGACATCGGGATCAGCTCCCCGCCGCCACTTTCGAAGCGCTTCATGACCACGGGGTCGGCCAGGGCGGCCCGGATTTTCTGATTCAGCAAGCTGATGATCCTGTCCGGCGTCCCCGCAGGCACCGCGATGATGTGCCACGCGACCATCTCGAACCCGGGCAGTCCCGCCTCGGCAACGGTCGGCAGGTCGGGCATCGCGGACGAGCGCTTGAGGCTGCTGACGGCGAGCGCGCGCAGCCGGCCTGCCTCGTGCAGGCGCGCGGTGTTCGTGATGTTGGAGAAGCCGACCTGCATTTCACCGCTCACCACCGCGGCAAGCGCCGGGCCGCCGCCCTTGTATTGGATCGCCCGGATGTTGACATTGCCCATCAGGTTGAAGAGCTCGCCGGTCAAGTGCGAGTTGGTTCCGATGCCGGAGGAGGCGTAGTTGATGTCCTTACCGCGCGATTTCGCGAGCGCCAGCAGCTCCTTCACGGATTTGACCGGCATCGACGGATGCACAGAGATCGCCGTCGGAATCTTGGAAACCATCGCGACCATCTTGAAATCCTTGAAGGGATCGTAGCCGGCCTTTTTGTAGATCAGCGGGCTGGTGAGGAAGGCGGTGGTGTGAAGGAGAATCGTATAGCCATCGGACGCGCTGTCCTTGACGATTCTCGTGCCGATCTGGCCCGAAGCGCCGGCGCGGTTGTCGACCACGACCTGCTCCCCGAGGAGCTGGGTGAGCTTGTCCTGGGCCGCGCGGGCGTTGAAGTCGGTGCTGCCACCTGCCGAGAACGGACAGACCAGTCGTATCGACTTCGTTGGGTAGCTCTCCGCAGCGAGTGTGGGAACGGCGGTTGTCGCCAGCAGGGCGGCAGCAAGCAAACCGAATTGAATGGAGCTTCGGCAAAACCCTTCCATGGTCTTCCTCCTAGATTGTTATTGAACAGTACCGAGGTGCGCCGGGCTCAAGTATCCCTCCATTTATGGCGGGCCGCCAGATGGCGAATGGCGAATCGAGGAGCACGAAAGAAAAAGCTTTTGCGCCAAGGCACATAGGACGCCAAGGAAAGGAAAAGCTTTAATACCGAGCCCCCAGGTATTGCAGAGGAAATCTAGCCAGAAACCGACGACCCAAAGGCCCGCAGACAGCGTCAAGGGAGAAACAGAGCCGGCCTCGGGCCTCCCTCTGGCCATCCGCCATTCGACGTTGTCAGACTCTGCGCTTGCGTGACTGCGTCGGCGGCGCGCGCTCCGGCACGGGCAGCGGCTCGAATTTTCCGGTCACCTGCTGATGCCCGTCGTTTTCCGCGAGCGGCTCTTCGCGGAAGAGGCCAAATGCCTTGAGGACTGCGGCGTCGCTGTATGAAAACAACACGGATTCCGCCGCGCCCTGGTGTTCGTGATAGGTCCAGCTCGGCACCACGAATGTGTCCTTCTCTTCCCAGTCGTAGGTCTTTCCGGCGATGACGGACGTGCCCTTGCCCTTGATCACGTGGTAGATCGTGCTGCCGGTATGCCGGTGCGCCTTCGTGCGCTGCCCGGGGCGGAGCAGGCTCGCGCAACACGTCATCGTTGGCAGCGCCGGCCCGCCGGTGAGGGGATTCACATATTCCACAGAGATGCCGTCGTAAGGGCTGCCTTCGCCCAGCTCGGCCAGGGACTTGAGCGTCGCGTAGGCTTGCGAGAATTTGTAGTTCAGCAGAGGCGAATGTTTCGCGTCATGCCTGACCCACGTCGGCTTGAGGCTGCCGGATCCATAAAGGCGCAGCGACGCGTCGTCGGGACGGGTGAGCGGATGCTTCCAGTCGGGGTAGGCCTGGTAGGAGCTCGCCTCGAGGAACTGGACCAGCGGGACGTCGAGGCCGTCGAGCCAGACCATCGGGGCCGAGCCCTCGTGACCGTGGTCGTGCCAGGTGCCGCCCGGCGTCGTCACGAAATCGCCCGGCTCCATGTACGACTTCTCGCCGTCGACCGCTGTATAGGCGCCGCTGCCCTCGACAATCAACCGCAGCGCGGCAGCGGCGTGGCGATGTGACGGCGCCACCTCCCCGGGCTTGATGATCTGCAAGTTTGCGAGAAGCGAGTTTGACGCCTGCCAGTCGTGCAGGATTCCTGGGTTCGCCATGAAGAGAGCGCGGCGTTCCGCAAGCTCCATGGGGACGATGTCTGCCGCGCGGAAAAGCAGTGGCCGGAAATCCCGGTACTTCCACAGATAGGGCACGGTCGGAGGCACCTTCGAAGGTCCCTCGGTCTGCCACAGTGCCCGGCCATGGAGGCGCTTCACGTCTTCGTAGAAACGCTCCATCGCGTCAGGCGCCTCTTGAGCCGTCTTGGTTGCGGTTGCTTTCATGCGTCCCCTCCTGGTTCTCACGCGGACCCGGACCCAGGTGGGGGGCGGGGCGGCGATTTCGGCATAGTTTAGCTGCAACGGGGGAGGGCCGCTCGGCGCCCATCTTAATGGCGAATGGCGAACGTCGACAGGAAGACCGAAAGCGTTCCCCGTATACCAGTCTTGGCGCTACCTCTGCGTCCTTGGGTTAGCGCTCCTTTTTGTAGATTTCCTTTGCGTCCTTAGTGGCCTCTTCGGTAAAGCTTTTGTTTTCCTTGGTGTCCTCCGCGCCTGGGCGGTGATACTTTTCCATTCGCCATGCTTTTTCGGCCCCGGCCCCGGCCCCGGGCCCGACATTATTTTTGCGGGTGCGTCGTCTCGCTGAAGGATTTGCGCGCGAACAGGCGCTTCGCTAGCCGCGCGAGATTGGGGTGTGTCGTTCGCCAGTCCTGCTCCGGCAATCCGAAGTCGAGGTAGCCGAGCGCATAGCCGGTGGCGATGTCGGCGAGCGTGAAGTGCTCGCCGAAGCAGAACTCGTTCGCGCCGAGGTCCTTCTCCATGACGGCGAGGCCGCGGTCGATCTTGAGCTGCTGGCGGCCGTACCAGTCCTGCGAGCGCTGCTTGTCCTTTGGCTCGCGCAGCTCGTGGTTGATCACCACCGCCGCCTCGGTGACGCCGTCGGCCAGCGCTTCCCAGCGCCTGACCTCGATGCGCTCGGCGAACGACTCCGGGATCAGCCTGGGACCTTCACCCTGCGCGTCGAGATACTCGACGATCACCGGGGAATCGTAGAGCCCCTTGCCCGCGTCGGTCACCAGCGTGGGAACCTTGGCGAGCGGGTTGAACTCAGGCACGCGCGACCCCGGGTCGCGCCCGCGCTGGACGATGTACTCGCAGGGGATGCGCTTCTCCTCGAGAAAAATCCTCACCTTGCGCGCGAACGGGCTTCCTGGCGTGCCGTAAAGTTTCATGTCGATCTCGGTAAATGGGGTCAGTGTAACTTCTCTTGCAGATTCCGTGATGAGTGATGGGGCCGGAGGCTATGGCGAATGGCGGAAGGAACAGCTTTGCCACCGAGACGCCGAGGACGCCAAGGAAAAGAAAAGCTTTACCGCGAAGGCCGCAAAAGCCGCAAAAACCCGCGGAGGATTCTTAACAAGAATCAGAAGGCGCACCGGCTTTGGTCACGGGTCACCGGTTTTAGAAGGACGCTAAGACAACGCCAAGAGCGGTATGAAGGAAAGGCCCGCGGTGCTCCGTCCGCCATTCGCCGTGATATGTGCGGCGGTTTTTGCCGCCGGCACTGGGCTTCCAAGGCTAAACCTAGCGCTCTAAAAAGCCCCGTGCCGGGTTGAGCCAGGAGGTTGCCTTGGTCCAACCCGGCCTCAGAGGGGGCGTGCTCTGCGGACGGTATACTCTGCGTCACCTTCTTCGAGGACGTCGCAAACAAGGCAACATGAAAGCCACCTCGCACATCCAGCTCGATACCGATCGCGTGATCGTCACGGAATGGCGCTTCGCCCCCGGCGCCGAGACCGGCCACCACGTCCACGCGCACGACTACGTGGTGGTGCCGCTCACCACCGGTACGCTGCGGCTGGAGGAGCCTGATGGCGTGCGCGACGCGCAGCTCCAGGCGGGCGTGTCGTACGCGCGCCCCAAAGGCGTCGCTCACAACGTCATCAACGCCAACAGCTTCGAGTTCCGCTTCGTCGAAATCGAGTTGAAGTAAACGAGTAAATGAGGTCTGGCACCATTTTCCAGGGGAGGCCGCAATGGCCAAGTTGATGAAGCGCTATCATCCACCTGGCACGCCGCCGGGCACGCTGGCCCGGCGCGAGCGCCACAAGCTCGCGGCGCCTCGCATGGCACTGGTCAACTACGACGAGAGCCATTTCGATGAGATCGAGGACGCGACGCCGGCGCAAGTCGCACAGTTCCGCGAACGCGGTGGCACGACGTGGGTGCACGTGGGCGGCCATCCTGATGTCGAGCAGCTGCGAGAGCTCGGCACGTTGCTTGGCCTGCATGCGCTGGCCTTGGAAGACGTGCTCAATAGCGGCCAGCGCCCGAAAACCGAGCGCTTCGATGGCCAGATATTCGTGATCGCAAGCCTGCCGGCTGTGGCGGGCGGCTCGATCGTGACCGAGCAGGTCAGTCTGTTCCTTCTCGAAAACGCGGTCGTGAGTTTTCATGAAGTCGCATCCGATGTTTTCGAACCGGTGCGCAAGCGCGTGCGCGAAGGGGTGAGCTGGCTTCGCGGCCGCAAGGCCGATGCCCTGCTCTACGCCTTGCTCGATCTCGTTGTCGACCATGGCTTTCCCGTTCTCGAGGCGCTCGGCGAGCAGATCGAGGAGGTCGAAACCGGTATCTTGCGAGCGGCCGACCGGCAGAGCCTGAACACGTTGCACCGGCTGAAGCGGGGACTGCTGACCCTGCGACGCATGCTCTGGCCGCAGCGCGAGGTGCTGAATAGCCTGCTGGTCGAGGGCGAAGGCTTGATCACGGACTCGACGAAGCTCTACCTGCGCGACTGCTACGACCACACGATCCAGATCATGGACCTCATCGAGGCCTACCGCGACATGACCGCGAGCATGCTCGACATCTATTTGTCCAGCGTCAGCAATCGCCTGAACGAGACCATGCGGGTGCTCACGGTCATCGCGACCGTCTTCATCCCGCCGACCTTCCTTGCCAGCGTCTACGGCATGAATTTCGATCGCGGCGCGGGCCCGTGGAACATGCCGGAGCTCGGCTGGGCCCAAGGCTATCTGGCCCTGTGGGCGGTAATGCTCATCACCATGATCGGGATGCTTTTCTTCTTCAAGCGCAAAAAGTGGTTCTGATCGGCATTACGCATGAGAAAGCGCAAATGCGGTCTGACCCCATTTCCATGACGATAATCTGCGTGTATCTGCGGCCGAATCGTATTAGCTCTTCTCCACGCTCTTTCTCCGTGTCTCGGCGGTTCACCCGCGCCTAAGTTCCTGGATCGACTTGGCTAGCGCGCCGTCCGCACGCTTGAGCGCACGGGTCGCGGCGCGCGTATTGCCGAACGTCGGCACATACTGCGAGTGCTTCCCCGCGCCGCCCGTGACGATGACGATCAGGTCCTCGGGCCTGCTCACCATGCGCACCGGTGCGTCCAGCGGCGCATCGGCGTACTGCCCCGCGAGCTTCCTGCGGAAGCGCCGCTCGATGGTTTCCTTGGAGAACCTGGCGAGCGGCAGGGTGGCGTGCTCGAACAGCCACCGCTTGACGTCAGCCTTGCTCATTCCGCCGCCGGCTACCGTGGCGGCGTGCTCGGGCCCGAACGCGAGCACCGGCTGCCCCGCGTAGTAGGCGTTGTTCGAGCCGGTGATCGTCATAGTGCCCGCCACCATGGTGAGGATGCCCTCGGCGGTCAGGCTTTCGTGGTCGTTGATGTTGTGCGGGCCTTCTGCGGCGACCACCGTGACCGTGCTCGCCTCGCGCGGGAAGCCGAGCTCCACGTGCAGCGGCTCCCACGGGTTGCGCGCTTCGTTCTCGGCCACGCAGAAGGTGAATTTGGCCGGCGTGCCGGCCGTGGCCATGTCGCCGGTGCCAGGGATCGCTGCGCCGATGTTGACCAGCGCGAGCCGCACTGCGCGCCCGATCGCGGCATTGGCGCGGAAGTAATTGCCCATCGCGTTGTGGCCCGAGTTCAGCCCCGCTTCCTGCGCCGCCGGGCCGTTGAAAATCAGGAACGGGGTGCAGGGGTGCGTGGTCGCCTGCGTGCCGTAGAGGTTGTACTGCTCTTCCGCCAGCGCTTCGAGCGCCAGCAGAACCAGTGGAAAATACTCCGGCTTGCACCCGGCCATCACGGCATTGGCCGCCACGCGGATCGGCGTGGCCGCGCCATAGCGCGGCGGGATGCGCGCGACCGGCTGGTCGAAATCGCGGTCGCAAAAGGCGAGCATGCGCTCGACGCGCTCGGGGGTCGGCGGGATCACCGGCAGGCCGTCGCTCCAGCCCTTGGCGCACAGCAGCTCGAACACCGCTTCGGGATCGTCGTCGCACTCGATCAGCGCGCCGGGCGCTTTGAGGAGCGGGGTGAGGGCGCTCATGCCTGTGTGTTCCTGGCGGCCTTGATGGTCTCGATGAGCTGCGGCAGCGCCGTCTCGGCGCGTTCGCGCACTTTGTCGAGGCTGAGACCACCTAGCGGATGCGGGATTTTCAGCAGCGGCAGGTCAGGCACGCCAAACACCTTGGCCTGCGCGGAGCCGAGTTTCATGAAGCTGTCGGAACATACCACCGCAGCGATCACGCCGCGCTTGGTGAGCTGCGCCATGTCGTGGACACTCCACGACGTGCATGACCCTCAATCGGCCATGGCGCTGACCACCAGGTCGGCCTCCCGCGCAAGCTGATCGAGGATGGCGTCCGTGGCCGGGCCGCTCGAGGCGGCCTTGCGCGTCACGATGACCGAGTCGATCTTGAACTCTTTCTTGACCCCCTCGACGATGAAGTTGAGCAGATGGTCGGCGTTGCCCTTGGTGTTGTCGAGCACACCCATCCGGATGCCCGCGCCGCTCAAAGCGCGGCTGGTCTTGAGCTGCGCGACGTCCTCCGTCGGCGCGTCGGGTGCTACGAGAAATATCCTGCCCATCCCCATCTCCCTGAGAAAAGCCGCAAGCCGGATCCGTGTGGCTCAAGCGATGCCGTATTGTGTAGCAATTGGCCGCGGAATCACACTGAAGAATCGTGGGTCGTCAGTCGTAAGAGCGAGCAGTTTCATCGTAAAGAGGGGATCCGATTCACCATTTACGACTCACGACTGACGACCTACGACTTACCGTCGTTTGTTGTGTGCTCCTGTGGCTGTAGAAGCGTTACTGGGGCGGCTGCTATTGAAGCTTCAATCCGGCCTTCTTCACCAGTCCCCGCCATTTGTCGTATTCGGCCTTTACCTGTTGCGTGAATTCGCCCGTCGGATTGCCGACGGTTTCAGTGCCGCCTGCTTCCAGGCGGCGGGTCAGCGCGGGCTCGGTGACGGCTTCGGCGGCCGCCTGCTGCAACTGCCGAATGATGCCCGCGGGCACGCGTGCGGGCGCGAACAGGCCGAACCACGCGCTCACTTCGTAGCCGGGCACGGTCTCGCCGATCGCCGGGAGGTCGGGGAGGGCCTTCAGGCGCTTGGCACCAGTGACGGCAATGCCTTTCAGTCGTCCGGCCTTGATCAACGGCTGTGCCGAGATTGGGCTGCCAAGCATCCAGTTGACCTCGCCCGACATCACCGCGGGGTAGCCATCGGCAACGCCCTTGTACGGAACGTGCGTCATCCTGGTATTGGTGAGGGCCGTCAGCAGCTCGGCGCCAAGGTGCAGCACGCCGCCCATGCCCGATGACGCATAGGTGATGGTGCCGGGCTTGGCTTTCGCGCGCGCGATGAGGTCGCTTACCGAGCTCGCCGGGAACGAAGGTGTCATGACCAGGATGTACGGATTGGTGGTGAGTTTCGTGATGGGCTGAAAATCGCGGATCGGGTCGTAGGGCACCTTGCGAATTGCGGCGTTGGTGACGTAGCTGCTGCTGCTCACCATCAGCGTGTAACCGTCGGGCGTGGCGCGCGCGACGATGCCTGCGCCGAGGCTGCCGCCAGCGCCGGGCCGGTTGTCGACGACAAACGGCTGGCCCCACTTGGCATGCAAATGCCGGGAAACGATGCGCGCGATGTTGTCGACGCCGCCCCCGGCGGGAACCGGCACCACGATTCGCACCGGCCGCGCGGGATAGTTTTGCGCCGCGAACCCGGTCGCGGGCGCAGCAAGCAGGATGGCGACGACGATGGTCGCAATTAAGCCGGGTGAATTCTTCATGACAGAACCTCCGCTGGATCAAGCACGCGACGGGGCGAACCGGGCAAATCATAAAACATGGCGTTGGCGTTGTTGCGGATCACGCAATTCAAAAACGATTCCGCCGCCGATGTGTCGATAACTACCGGATTATTGAGCGGTCTTCCCAGCCGGCAGCACCCCGAGATGTATCAGCAGCGCAATGACAACCGCAGTCATCGCCACCCCGCACACCGCGAGCCAGCCGAACTGTGCGAACGTCCAGCTCAGCAGAAATGCGCCCAGGGCATTGCCACCCCACACATGCAGCCCGAACAGGGTGTTGGCGCGCGCGCGTGAATCCGGCACCGCCGAATTGACCAGCGTCTGGTTGGCCACCATCGCCGTGCGCAAGCCGCAGTCGAGCAGCATCGCGCCGACGACCACCGCGGCAATCGACCATGCGCCGAAACCCATGGCGACCCAGGCGGCCAGCATCGAGAGAATGCCCGCCAGTACCACCGGCATGAGGCCGGCGCGGTCCATCCAGCGCCCCGCCGCACGAGTGACGAGTATGCCCGCCGAGCCGGGGATGCCGATCAGGCCCGCCGCTGTTGGCCCCATGAGATGGAGCGCCGCGACCATGGGCGCGGCTACTGCCCAGAATCCGCCGTAGCAGATACCGAACATGAACTGTATTGCCGCGGCGCGCCGTATGCCGCCATGCGTGCGCAGCAGCCGGTAGATCGACCATAACAAATCGCGATACGACGCCTGCGAGGTGGGGCGCGTGCTTGGAAGCCGCGCCCACAATACGGGGATGATCATGAACAGCATGCCCGCCGACAGCACGTAGCTGTAGCGCCAGCCGATGTGCGTCGCGATCAAACCGCCGACAATGCGCGCGAACAGAATGCCGCTGAACAGCGCCGTCAATTGCGTTCCCAGCGCGCGCCCGCGATGCTCCGGCTGCGCGGTCTCCGCGGTTATCGCGATGAAGCTCTGTATGAGCGACGAGCATATGCCCGTGATCAGGCTGCCAGCCGCCAGTACCGCGATTGATGGCGCCATCGCCATCATCGCCTGCGCGAGCAGCAGCACGACGATCTTGCACAACACCAGCCGGCGCTTGTCGATTCGATCCCCCAGCGGCACGAAAAACACGATGCCTGCCAGCATGCCGCCGAAAGAGAGCGTGGGTATCCAGCCCGTTGCCGCGGCATCCGCCTCGAACTCCGCGGCGATCGCCGCCAGCATCGGGGTCTGATAGTGAATGCCGCCCGCCACGATGAAGGCGGACACAATCAAAAGGGCGATAAGGCTGTGATGCTTGTCCACGGACGCGGGCACGTTGGAGATCAAGGTCCAGCGGTAAAGGGAGTGAGTGTAGCTTTTCCTGAAAAGCTTTACCGCCGAAAAGGCGGAGCGCGCGAAGGAAAGCAACAGCTCTACCGCAAAGGCCGCGGACGATTCTTGACAATCGTCAGAAGGCGCACGGGCTCTGGTCACCGGTTCTAGAAGGACGCGAGGACAACGCCGCGGGGGAAATAGGGAACGGGCTCGGATTTCCCTTCGACTTCACCCCTCGTCCTCGCCTTGCCTGGAGCGGCGTTTTTAATGGGAAAAGCGGGCCTCTAGCCCTCAAAACGACACCCAAGAAAGCCCGTTGCGATATCGAGTCAGAAGATGGCCTTGGTCCGACCCCGACCCGGGACCGACCCGCGGCGGGGCGGGCCGAACGCCGTTGTACGCGTTGGGACTTTAATGTAAATTACGGCATCTCCGCGCTACAACTGCTCGACGAGGACGTTGTATGGCCGCCGGCAAGAACAGCACGTTGACCTTTCGCATAGCGCCAGGCCTGAAAGAGGCGCTGCGCTCAGCCGCCGAGCGCGAACACCGCTCCATCGCCAATATGGTGGGGGTGTTGATCCGGGATTATTGCCGTCGTCACGGCATCGCCATTGCCGACTCGAGCGCAGTGTCGGATGAAGGCTGCGAGCCGCATACACGCAGCGCGAAGCTGATCACGCCCAAGGCATCATCTTCGACTGCCACAGTGACAGCGGGACTGCCGGAAAAGAGAAGAGACAAGCGGATCAATGTTGCGCTGCCGGTGATCATGGAGAACGCTACGGGCGTCACGCGCGACGTGAGCGCCTCGGGCGTGTTCTTCTGGATGAACGGTACATACGCGCTCGGGGATGCAATCAGCTTTGCGATGGGAAGAAAAGCCCACTCGGGAGAGTTTCTGCTGAAATGCCGGGGCGTCGTCTTCCGCACGGAGCCGCGTGGTGAGGAGATCGGCGTGGCGGTGAGAATCACCGAACCGGCGATGGAGCGGGTACGGCTTAATTAATCAGGGGTCGGACGACGCCAAGTCCTTGGCGTCCTCAGCCCTCTTTGCGGTAAAGCTTTTCACTAGTGCTTGGGCGAGCTCCCATCGCCCATCATGGGTTGGTGGCATGCATCGCCAGTCGACCGTGATAGCATGACGGCCCTTGCAGAAAACACGGGGAAGAGAAGATGAAAGCGGCCTTTTTCATGAAGAACGGCGGGCCCGAGGTGATGCAGTACGGGGACGTTGAGGACCCGGTCGCCGGAGCCGGCCAGGTACTGGTGGATGTCCATGCCGCGAGCGTCAACGGCGCTGACTGGAAGGTGCGCTCAGGCAGCTATGCGCCGATCACGAAGTTTCCCTATGTTGCGGGGCGGGATTTCTCGGGCACCGTCGCCGTGCTCGGCGATGGGGTGAAGGATTTGAAGGTCGGCGATCCGGTTTTCGGGGTAGTTGAGCAGGTCGCGGACGGTTGCTATGCCGAAAAAGTGGCGATCAAGTCGTCGATCGTGGCAAAGAAGCCCGATGGCCTGACGCACGTCGAAGCGGCCGCGCTGGCGTTGATCGGCCTGACCGCGCTCGTGTCGATCGAGGACACGCTGCAACTGAAGTCCGGCGAGACGATCCTCATTCAGGGCGGCGCCGGCGGCGTCGCCGGCTTCGCGGTGCAGGTCGCCAAGCACATCGGCGCGCGCGTCATCACGACAGCAAGCGCCGCCAACCACGACTACCTGCGCAAGCTCGGTGCCGACCAGATCATCGATTACAACAAAGAGGACTTCACGAGGGTCGTGTCGGGCGTCGACGCCGTGTTCGACACGGTCGGCGGCGACGTCACGCAGCGCTCGTTTGCCGTGCTGCGGCCGGGCGGGCGCGCCGCGTTCATCGGTTCGGGCCCCACCGCGCCCGCTTCGCCGCGTAGCGACGTCACTTCGCTGCGCCCCAAGGTCGGGCGCGACCGCGCGCATCTCGAGCGGATCGTCGAGCTCGTCGCCAAGGGCGCGGTGCGCGTGCCGGAAATCAAAACCTACTCCCTGTCGCAGGCCGCCGAGGCCCACCGGGTGAGCGAGGGACGCCACCTACGCGGGAAGCTGGTGTTCAAAGTGCGCTGAGCGGCGCACTCACGAGTAACAGGGCAGGGGTTGAGATATCAGTTCTCTGGTTTTTCGAGACCTGACCCTGCCACCTTGGAGGGATGATGGCCCTAAACCCGATTCAGAAGACGGCCGGGTTCGGCGGTTTTCCCATCAACGTTTCACGATTTACGATACACGGCCGTTCAGCGTTTATCTGCCGCTGCATCGCTTTCGCCACTCGCTTTTGCGAAGCCGCCTAACTTTCTTTCGGGCCGCGCATTTCCCGCAACACAGCCTCTATCTGCCGCCAGGACTTGGACTGCTCCCTGTCGCCAGCGGCCTCGAAAGTCACGGCCTTATGGGCGGCCTCCGCGATGGCCTTGGCGCCGTGCGTTTCAAAAAGGTGGTGTGCAACTGCCGAAATGTCTGCTGCATTCATCGCTTTGCGCCTCCAAACAACATTTACAACACTGATCTTGCTCGATCGCTGCGCCTCCCGTCTTGACCCTGATCAAAGGGCGAACAGATTTCCTCAGAAAAAGACTGAAAGAGCGAAAAAGAGGGAAAGCGGCCGGGCTTGATGTCTCCGGCAGAAGTAACCACTGACCGAAGAAAAGCAGGCCGGCAGTCCAAAGGCGCACGGTTTTCGGCTCGATCCGTCTGCGCTTGTCTGCGGCTCAATGGGTTGTGAGCTTTCGCCATTCGCCACCGCGAGCAGATCCGCTAACGGCCAGAACGCATACATTGAGGACACCCAGGAGAAACCCGCTCGCCGGGGCCTTCCTTACTTGCCGTTCAATTTGGAACCGAAAGAGCAGTTCAGGTCTTCGCCAGGCGGCTGTAGACTCGCTTCGCATTGCCGCGAAACAGTTTCTCCTTGTCTGCGGCGCTCAACCAGTCGATGGCGTCGATGTAACGCTTGGTATCATCGTAATAGTGTCCTGTCTCCGGATCGACGCCGCGCACGGCGCCGACCATTTCCGATGCAAAGAGGATGTTGTCGATCGGGATGACTTTGAGCAGCAACTCGATGCCCGGCCGGTGATAGACGCAGGTGTCGAAGAACACGTTATTCAGCAACAGCTCCCGTAGCGGCGGCCGCCCCATGTCCTGCGCGATGCCGCGGTAGCGTCCCCAGTGATAGGGCACGGCGCCGCCGCCGTGGGGAATGATGAATTTCAGGGCCGGAAAGTCCTTGAACAGGTCCGAGGTGAGGAATTGCATGAACGCGCTGGTGTCCGCATTGATGTAGTGCGCGCCCGTGAAGTGAAAGTTTGGATTGCAGGACGCACTGACGTGGACCATGGCCGGGACATCGAGCTCGACCATTTTCTCGTAGAGCGGATACCACCATCTATCGGTGAGCGGCGGATCGGTCCAGTAGCCGCCGGAAGGATCGGGGTTGAGGTTGCAGCCGATGAACCCGTACTCCTTCACGCAGCGCTCCAGCTCCGCAATGCAGGCGGCGCCGGGCCTGACGCCCGGCGACTGCGGCAGCTGGCAGACCCCGATGAAGTTCTTCGGATAAAGCGTGCAGACGCGGTGAATGAGTTCATTGCAGAGTTCCGACCAGTTCCTGCTGGTGGTCTCATTGCCAATGTGATGCCCCATGCCGCCGGCGCGCGGCGAGAAAATCGTCAGATCCGTCCCGCGCTCGCGCTGCAGCTTGAGCTGGGATTTTTCCAGGCTCTCGCGAATCTGGTCGTCCGTGATATCGAGCTTTGCCTTGCCCGGCGCGGCAGCCGGATTCTTGAGATCCTCGATCTGGCGCTTGCGGTATTCCTCGAGCGCCTTCGGTGCCGTCGTGTAATGACCGTGGCAATCGATAATCATGTCGCGTTCTCCCCCAAGGTTCAAACAGTTGGCGCCGTCCGGAGATTGTATCTTCGATTACGCGGCGAGCACTCGCATGACATCATCGAAAAATTCGTTTACGCAAGGTGCCGCCGAGATCAGGGATGCCTGCCGCAGCAATAAACGGAGATTCGTCATATCACGCGGCGCGACGATTGCCGGGGCGACGTTCGCTCCCAAGTCACAGAGCCCACGGCGGGATCGAGCAGCCGTGGGCTCTGGCCATCAGCACGTGCGATTTCTATTTCTTGATATTGGCGCGCCTGATAATCGGCACCCATTTGTTGGTTTCCGACTTGATATAGGCCGCATATGCTTGTGGCGAAGTCGGCGTCGAGTCGATGCCGCGCGCGTTGAGCTGCTTGACCACGTCAGGGTGTTTCAGTGCTGCCAGCAGCTCCTTGCTGAGCCGGTTGACGGTTGCCTTCGGCGTGCCGGCCGGTGCCACCAGTCCGTACCAGTTCGTCGCGACATAGCCTTTGACGCTCTCGCTGATCGTCGGCACGTCGGGCAGCACGGCGGAGCGCTTTTCGCCAGTTAACGCGATGGCGCGGGCCCTGCCGGCCTGCACGTGCGGCACTGCCGTGGAGATCACGGCGAAAAAGCTCGGCACGTGTCCGGCCACAAGATCGGTGATCGCGGGACCGCCGCCCTTGTAGGGAATGTGGTTCATCCGGATGTTCACCATCTCCTGGAGCAGTGCGGCTGAGAGATGACCCGGGCTGCCGACGCCGGAACTCGCGAAGTTGAGCTGCCCCGGCTTTGCCTTGGCCATTGCAATGAACTCTTTGAGATTCTTCGCTGGCACGCTCGGGTGAGTGATGATGATGTTCTGCAGGGTCACCATCAGCCCGATCGGGGTGAAGCTCTTTACGGGATCATAGGGGACTTTCTGGATCGCGGGGCTGATCACCAGGCCGCCGATGTGACCAAACGCGACGGTATGGCCGTCGGGGTCAGCTCGCGCCAGAATGTGGAGAGAAATGGTGCCGTTTGCACCCGGGCGATTGTCCACGATCACCTGCTCACCGAACGCCCGGGTGAGCTTCGGCTGGATGATGCGCGCGACGAGATCGGTCGCACCCCCCGGCGAGAAGCCTACGATGAGACGCATGGGTTTCTTGGGCGACCATTCTGCGGCCTGCGCCAGCGGTGCGCAGGCCAGAAATCCCGACAGCGCAACCATCAGAAGAGGCATTGAGACATTGATCCGTCGTATGGTATTCATCTTCCGTTCCTTTCCACTCTCAAATTAGCACCAGCCTTGCCACCCATGACCGGGTCGCAGTCGATGTTCTGTGCATCTGGATTTGGTCGGTCGGTGCCCGCCCGGGAACAACAGAACCGGTGATCACCAGCTGGTGTTGCGCCCCACGCATCGGCCGGCGGCGAAAGTGCAGGGCAGTTCGTCTGCTGCCGCTTTTTCCTTCGCCAGCTTCATTCTGGCGCTTGCCTTCAATGTTACTAGCGGCATTCTTGGACTACCTATTATGCCGTATCGGCATAGGTAATTCTAATGAACATCCGACAGCTCGACTACTTCATGCGTGTGGCGGAATCCGGCAGCTTCAGCAAAGCGGCAGCACGACTGGGCATCGCTCAGCCGGCTCTCGGCCGGCAGGTGCGCGGTCTCGAGGTCGAGCTGCGCCAGGCGCTCCTCATCCGAAACGGCCGCGGCGTCGCGACAACCGAAGCAGGCAAGACGCTCCTTGCACATGCCCGGGGCATCCTCTATTAGATTGACCGCGCGCGGGAGGATATGGAAACAATCAGAGGCACGCCGACAGGCCGCGTGGCCGTGGGACTGCCCCCGACGATCGCAAAACTGCTCGCCGCTCCCCTCGTCGGTGAATTTCGGTCACAGTTCCCGCAGGCCAACCTGAGCATCGCGGTCGGCCTGTCCGCAGCCCTTCAGGAAAGGCTGAGGCTCGGTGAGATCGACGTCGCGCTGCTCTACAACCCCATCACTGCTGCGACGGTCGAAGTCGCCCCGTTCCTGGTCGAAGAGCTCTACCTCGTCGGTCCGGCCTCTCCTCCAGGAGAGGCAAATCCGGTTCACGCCGTACGGTTGCCGGATTTTCCGCTGATCATCCCCAGCCGCCCGAACACGCTGCGAATGCAGGTCGAAAACAGCCTGGCTGCGCTCGGCATCAAGCCGACGATCTCGATGGAACTCGACGGGGTAGAACCGATTCTCGCTTTGATCAAGAACGGCCACGGTTACGCGATTCTGACCGGCAACGCCCTGCGGGCTTCTGGTAATGCAGGAGCATTCGTGGCGCGCCCGATCGTGAAACCGCGGCTCCAGAGTCAGCTGGCTCTCGCCGTCGCATCGCACAGGCCCACCTCTCCGATTCAGGAAGCTGCGCTGTCCCTGATCCGGCGCATCGGCATGAGAGAGCTCGTGGGGTGGAAACGCCTCGTCAAGAAGCGAGCGCCGCCGCGTGGCACCTGTAACGGCACGAGCGCGCGCGCGAAGAAACCGGTGCTGCCCACGGCAGCCGGCAAAGCGCGTTAGGGGCTCTTCATAGCCTGTCTCGCAAAGATCATTTGCGCCCGCCGCGATCTCGGCCCCGCAGGCATTCCGTTTTTAGGTCATTTATTAATCGAGGAACCTGCGTGTGTCCGCGTTTATCCGCGGTTAAATGGTTTTCACCTCTTGCCTGGCCTCGCTGTCGCCGCGCGGCGACAGGCCTGCCCGGTTGAGTATTTGCGCGGGGACACCCCGTCGCAAGCGCGCTGCAACGCAGTACAATCCCCCTGATGTCCCGCCGCAGGAAATCCTGGCGGTATGTCCGCTACGCCCTCCTTTCGGTCGCCCTGCTCGCGGCCGGCTTCACGCTGTACCTCGACTTTCGCGTGCGCAGCGAATTCGAGGGCCGGCGTTTTGCGCTGCCGGCGCGCATCTATGCCCGCCCGTTAGAGTTGCATGCCGGGCTTCGCGTCTCGCAGGCGAGCATCTTGGAAGAGCTGCGGCAAGCCGGCTACCGCACGGCGCGGCGCGAGGGCGAAACGGGCTGGTTCGTGCGCGAGCACGACGGGCTCGAGATCGCGCTGCGGCCATTCGCGTTCTGGGACGGGCCGCGCCCAGCGCGGCGCATACACGTCGCGTTCGAGAACGGCACCGTGACGTCAGTGCGCGACGCGCGAGGCCGGGACCTGCCGCTCGTGCGACTGGAGCCTTTGCCGATTGGCGGCTTTTATCCCGCGAATAACGAGGATCGCGTGCTCGTGCGGCTCGCCGAAGTGCCGAAGCACCTGGTGCAGGCGCTGCTCGCAACGGAGGACCGCAACTTCCACTCCCACCACGGCGTTGATCCGCGCGGCATCGCGCGGGCGCTCGTGAGTTTCCTGCGGGGGAGGGGACTCCAGGGCGGCAGTACCTTGACGCAGCAGCTGGTAAAGAATTTCTTCCTGACGCCCGAGCGCACGGTGCGGCGCAAGGTCACCGAGCTCTTCATGGCGGTGCTGCTCGAGCTGCACTACGACAAGAACGAGATTCTCGAAACCTATCTCAATGAGATCTATCTCGGCCAGGACCGCGACCGCGCCATCCACGGCATCGGTCTCGCATCGCTTCACTATTTCGGTAAACAGGTCGAGTACCTGACGCTCGCGGAGAGCGCGTTGCTCGTGGGCATGGTCAAAGGCCCGGCCTGGTACGACCCGTACCGCCACCCGCGGCGCGCGCTCGAGCGTCGCAACCTGGTCCTGCGGCAGACCCGGAGCCTGGGCTACGCCACGATGGAGCAGTACTCCACCGCGCGCGCTGCCAGTATCGGGGTGAAGCCGAAGGCGCCGGTCGGCACGTCGCCGCACCCGGCCTTTCTCCAGCTCGTGCACCGGCAGCTGCGCCGCGATTACGACGAAGCCGACCTGCGCTCCGAGGGCTTGAGGGTGTTCACCACGCTCGACCCGCGCGTGCAGCGCGCCGCGGAGCGAGTGGTAGAGCGCAAGCTCGCGCAGTACGACAAGGGAAAGCGCTTCGGCCCTCCCGGCCTGGAGGCCGCAATCGTGGTCACCGATACACAGACGGGAGAAGTGCAGGCGCTGATCGGCGGGCGCGACGCGCGTTACAGCGGCTTCAACCGCGCGCTCGACGCCGCGCGGCCCGTCGGCTCGCTGCTTAAGCCGGTGGTCTACCTCACGGCGCTCGCCGAGCCCTCGCGTTATACGCTCGTCACGCCGATCGATGACGCGCCTTTCGTCTGGAAGAGCCGCGGCGCGCCGGACTGGCAGCCGCAGAATTACGACAAGACGTTCCACGGCGCGGTGCAGCTGCGCACGGCGCTCGCGCAGTCCTACAACGCTGCGACCGCGCGGCTGGGCACGGAGATCGGCGTCGAGCGCGTGCTATCCACAATGAAGCGGCTCGGCATCGAGCGCGAGCTAAAACCGTACGCGGCTACGCTGCTTGGCGCGGTCGAGCTCTCTCCGATCGAAGTGGCCCAGATGTACCAGACGATTGCGAGCGCGGGATTCCGCGTGCCGCTGCGAGCGATCCGCGAAGTGACCACGCAGGATGGCCGGCCGCTCAGGCGCTATCCGCTCGAGGTGAAGCAGGCGCTGTCGGCCGGGCCGACGTACCTTCTCACCGCTGCCATGCAAGGCGTCGTGCGCGAAGGTACGGCACGATCGCTGGTGAAGTGGCTGCCGCCGGAGAGCGCCGTCGCAGGCAAGACCGGCACGACCGACGAGCAGCGCGACGCCTGGTTCGCCGGATTCACCGGCGACCGGCTCGCGGTGGTCTGGCTTGGCTACGATGACAACCGCGCGGCGAAGCTTTCGGGTGCGGCCGCGGCGCTGCCCCTGTGGGGCGAGCTGATGGCATCGCTCCACCCGGAGCCGCTGGCGCTGCCCAGGCCGGAAGGAATCGAGAACGTGCTCATCGACCCGCAGAGCGGGTTGCGCGCGGATTGGGCTTGCTCCGACGCGCTGGAACTGCCGTTTGCCCAGGGCTCGGCGCCCGTGGAGCGCGCGCCGTGCGCATCGGCGCTGGGCGTCACGGTCGAGGAGGTGAAGCAAGAGGCGAAGAGCTGGTTGGAGCGCTTGTTCGGGCGATGAGCGGGAGATAGGACGCTGACGAGATATTTTCTTGCCGTGGCGGCGATCCTCGGAGGCTGCGCGAGCGTGCAACAACCGGCGCCCGTATCGGAACCTGCACCGGAACCCGCATTGGCGCCGGCTCCCGCGCCGGCACCCATCCAAAGCGCGGCCGTCGCCAGCCTCATGGACGGAGCGCGCGCGGATGTCGCGGCCGGCCGGCTCGCGAACGCCGCGGCGTCGCTCGAGCGCGCGCTTCGCATCGAACCGCGAAATGCGCGACTGTGGCAGGAGCTGGCGCGTGTGCGCCTGAAGCAGGGCGAGTACGCGCAGGCGGAGAGCGTTGCCGCGCGCTCCAACTCCTGGGCTGGCAGCGACAACCGGCTGCGCGCGGAGAACTGGCGCCTTATCGCGCAGGCACGCGAAGCGCGCGGCGACGCGGCGGGCGCGCGGGCGGCGCTGGAGGCTGCCGAGCGGCAGCAATGACCGATGGCCAAACCGATTCAGCCGCGGACAAACGCCGACTCACGCGGATTAGCCTGGAGGTGAAAGCAAGTGACTAGGCGACCAGCTGACTAGGTAGCAGAATGCCAACATCGATTGCAGCTCGAGCACTTGGTTACTGAGTCACCTGGTTACTCGGTACTGGGTGACAGGTTACCGGTCACCGTAGTGATTGCCGCCGATGAACGCATATAGCGCGATACAAGAAACAACCTACCCTTTCGCCTTCCGCCATAGCCTTATCTGGGGCCCGTGGCGACAGGCTGCCCAGCGGCTTTCCAGCCCGAATAGCCCCCGGCCAGGTTATTCGCACGGGGATGCCCGGCGTTCTTCAGCGCTTTCGTGCCCTCCGGCCCGAGCGTGCTGCCGTCGCCGCAGTACACGACAAATTCTTTGGACCTCGTTGCCGCGAATTCGGCGGCGCGCCGCTTGAGTTCTCCGAGGGGAACGCTGATCGCGCCGGCGATGTGTTCCCGCTCGTAGGCCACGCGCTCGCGCACGTCGATGACAACGGCGCCGCGGGCGATGGCCGCGGCGGCGTCCTTTACGGAAATCTCCGGAATGGCCGCGGCCGGCCTGAAATCGAACTGCAGTGAAGAGGAGAACCACAGGGAGAGGGCGAGAATGAATACGCCCCCGCTAAGATAGGTGTAATTTCGGGCGTCAGCGGTAATCATGGCGCCTCCACGATTGACTCGGATGCCGATGGCACAGTATGCGGCGCTCGCTGTTTTCGTACCAGACTTTCTAAGGGCGTTTGTGCAACATGTCACACTCGCGCTGCCGGAAACCTTAATGGCACACCTGGTGCTGAAAACCTGCGAATGAGAAAGGGTGATAGGTGCTGTTGATAAGTGACGGTTTGTACACCACTATTTTTTACATCACCGCCTTTCACCACCAGTACTCGTCACCAGCTCCCGCTTGAGCGGGAGAAAGCGCAAAATGTGCCGGACCAACAAGGCGACTGGTTAGGGGGAGGGCGCGATGCTGCGCACGGCGTTCACCGGGCTCACGGGTTGTCGCGTCCCCATCCAACTGGCGCCCATGCCGGTCGTCTCACTCGAGCTTGCGACGGCGGTCGCAGAAGCGGGCGGGCTCGCGATGTTCTCGGGCCTGCGCTCGTCTGCGGCCTATCTTGTGGATATGCTCGACAAGGTCGCAAGCCGCACAGGTGCGCGGGCTGGCGTGAACTTCATCATCCGGTTCCTCGATACAGAGACGGTCAAGGCGGTGGCGCCGCGTGCCAGCGTCGTGGAGTTCTTCTACGGCGATCCGGATCGGATGCTCGTCGAGCTGGCCCACGCTGGCGGCGCGCTTGCCTGTTGGCATGTTGGCTCGCGAGAGGAGGCCGCCGCGGCCGAGCGCGCGGGCTGCGATCTGATCGCGGCCCAGGGCATCGAGGCCGGGGGTCACGTGCGCGGCTCCGTTGGACTCTTCCCGTTACTCGGGGAGGTGCTCGATGCCGTTCGGATCCCGGTCATCGCCTCGGGTGGGGTCGGTACCGCGCGCTCCATGGCAGCCGCGCTGGCCGCCGGCGCTGCTGCAGTGCGGATCGGAACGCGTTTTCTCGCCGCACGGGAAGCGGATGCGCACCCGGCCTACGTGGAGGCGCTTATTCGTGCCCGGGCTGAGGACACGATTCTTACCGAAACATTTTCCGTCAACTGGCCCGACGCCCCGCACCGGGTCCTCCGTTCCTGTGTGGACGCGGCGAAGTCGTTCAGTGGTGCGATGGTCGGCGAGGGGGCAATTGGGGGATCGAAATATCCAGTGCCGCGTTTTGCGCCGCCCACGCCCAACCGCGCGACCGTCGGTGAGATAAGCGCTATGGCCCTTTATGCCGGGCATTCCGTGGATGCCGTTCGTCGGGTACAGCCTGCGGCAGAGATCGTGCGCGAGTTGAGCGAAGGCGCCGAGCGGCTTCTGCGAGCATGGGCAACCTAGCGAGAACAAGCCGCAAGGCCACCTTGGCGGCGATGGGCGGAAGACTCTGTTGTTCTTTGTATCGCCCTATTGGCGTTGATCGGCGGCGGGACCCAAAGTCGTAACGCCGAATGGTTTTTGTATAAGTAAATCTGCGTTTATCTGCGGCTAAGTTGCATTGGCATTTCGCAGCTCCGCGCGCAGGCGTGGCAGGCTCTCGGGGAACTTCTTGCGGATGAACTCGATGAGCTTTTCGCGGATCTCGCAGCGCAGGAACCACGCCTGGTCGCCGTCGGCTGCGCTCGCCATTGCCCTCACTTCGAGCGTGTGCTCCTTCGCATCGGTGACCAGAATGCTTCTCAGTTTTCCATCCCAGTACTGGGACTGCTCCAGAATGCGGTCGAGCTCCTCGCGCAGTGCCTGTATAGGCATGGTGTAGTCAACGTGCAGGAATACCGTGCCCAGGATGTCCGACGAGGTCGAGGTCCAGTTCTGGAATGGTCGCTCCATGAAATAGTTGATCGGCAGGATCAGGCGGCGCTGGTCCCAGATGCACACGATGACGAAGGTAAGCGTGATGTCCTCGATCCGGCCCCACTCGTTCTCCACGATCACGACATCGTCGATCCGGATCGGACGGGTGAGAGCGACCTGGAACCCGGCAAGCAGGGTGGCGATGCTGCGCTGGGCCGCGAGGCCGATGATGATTCCCGCGATGCCGGCGGAGGCGAGGATGCTGGTACCGAACTGGCGGACCGATTCGAACACCATGAGCATCGAGGCCAGTGTGAAGACGCTGATGATGACCACCAGGATTTTTTTCAGGACGGTGACTTGCGTCCGGATCTTGCGGGCCCGGTACTGGTCGGCCGGGTCGCCTGCGTGCCGCGCGAGGATGAGTTCCTCGGTGGCCTGCACGACCTGGAACATGGCGAGCGCCACCGCCCCGATCACGAGCAGGCTGACGGCGTTGCTGGCCAGGGGCTCCAGCTCCGAAGAAAAGGGGATCAGGGGTATGCCAACTATGAGCACCACCAGCGGCAGGGTCCGCCGCACGGTCTTCGCGGCGTGCGGGAAGACCACGCGATCCCACAAGTTCTCGGCTGACTCGGACGCCGGGAGCCCGTGCTTCTCCAGGACCCGGGCGACCCGATAGACGAGCCAGAACAATCCCGCCAGCAGGCCTGCCGACACGGTCAAGTCCAGTACGTCGAGCACCGTCTGCGCGGTATCGTAGTGCTCGAGGTCGAGTACAACGAGCGCGATTGCAGCGTAGATGCCGACGATCCAGATCAGCAGCGCCACGGGGGCAACCGATACGTGCAGGCAGCGGCTGAGCCAGCGGTGACGCGCGCTTTCTCCCGAAGGGGTGTCTTCCGCCCTGGCCCGCTGGTCGCGGATTTTCCGGTGGATCACCCGGCGCAGGAGCACATCGGCAAGGATCACGGCGGCGAGCACGATCGTGCTCGCGCCAATCGTAATCCAGCGCACGCCCAGGAAGGCCTCGTGTGTGATCCATGGCCCGACCACGGAAGCGAGTTCCCGGCCGGCTTCGGTTGCCGTCACGGAGGAGTTGCTTCCGGCAGCCGCTCCGCAAGAGAAGGATCCAAGTGCGACCGCCAAGAAACAACGGAGCCGGTCCGGGAATGAGCGGGGCCGGCTCCGGTAAATGCGCATTGTCCGTTCCTCCGTTTTGCGCTGCCCCCAGGGCCGCGGGATGCTGCCGCGACTGAAACTGCTCAGTTCGGCGGCGAGGTCTGCGATGGCTGTGTTGCGGCCACAGGCAGAAAATTCTTATTCGCTACATTGTACCGGTCTCCGAGCGCGAGGGGATACGCGCGGCGCGCGTGGATGGGGGCAGATTCACTTTTCTTAATGCGAACCTCGCGCTACTCTCCGGGCTGGTTCTGGTGCGACGCGGCCGGCATGTGGCCCGGCGCGTGACGAGGAACCGGCTGCCCCAGTCGATCATATCTGAATGACGAGGGGTGCCTGTGCAGCGCCGGGATGGAGGATGACGTAGTGGACGGCCAACATAGCGAGTGAACCCAAATGTTGAGCATTATCTTATCCGTGATCGCTTTTTTCGCGGCATCCTATTTCCTCAGGCGGTACCTGGACAGCATGGATATTCCGAAAGGCATGACGCGGGGCACGCTGATCTTCTCGATCGCGTTGTTGATTTCATACCTCGTTGCGCTGGCGACGGACCACATTACGCGCTAACACGGGCCGGCAAAGGCGGACGCTAGAAGGAAGGCCGGGGGCTACCCTGTATGCCACTCTTGGCGCTGCCTCCGCGTCGTTGGCGTATGGTTTTTTTTGGTTTTTCATTGCGTACTTCGCGCCCTCCGCGGCAAGGCTTTTCTTTTCCTCGGCGTCCTCAACGTCCTGTGCGGTAAAGCTTCAGCGCGGTTGATCACTCTTGCGAATGCCAGCGAATGCAGTTACGTTTCCGCTTCCACCGATCCACCTTAACGCCCGAGGAATCATCCATGAGCACTGCAGCCCCGCAGCGGTTCAAGCAGATCCCCCCTGAAAACCTCACGCCAGAGCAGCGCACTCTCGCTGATGCGATCCGTTCGGGCCCGCGCAGCGCCGTGAAGAATTCCTCCGCTGCCAAGCCGGGCCCGCTCGGCGGGCCGTTCAACGTCTTTCTCCGCAGTCCCGGCGTTGGCCACATCATCCAGAGCCTGGGCGCGGAGATCCGGTTCCGCAGCTCCATCCCGCCGAAGCTGAACCCATCCCGCCGAAGCTGAACGAGCTGGCGATCATCACGACCGCGCGCCACTGGATGTGCCAGTACGAATGGTTTGCCCATCACCGGCTGGCCCTCGAGGCCGGGCTCGATCCCGCGATAGGGAAAGATATCGCCGAGGGCCGCCGCCCAAGAAAGATGTCGCGGGACGAGGCGATCGTCTACAACTTCTCGCGCGAGCTCCACCAGACGCACGGCGTGAGCGACGCGAACTTCAAGGCTGCGTTTGACCGCTTCGGCGAGCGCGGCGTCATGGACTTGATCGCGGTGAACGGCTATTACGGGCTGGTTTCGATGACGCTCAACGTCGACCGCACCCCCCTGCCGGGCGGCGTGGCTCCGCCGCTGCCGCGGTTGCAGCGGAAGGCGAAAGGGAAAAGCAAGGCTAAAGCAAGAAGGCGAAAGGCGAAAGGCAAAAAGCGGTGACGTGTGACCCTTGACCAGAGCCACGGCGCTTTGTCGTTCTTGTCTTTAACCCCACGCATCCTCGGCGTCTCGGCGGTTCGTTCATTGAATAATCTGCGTGTATCTGCGTTTATCGGCGGCTAAATCGTATGGGTTCTTCTTGGCGGTTCACGATAGCTCGCGAAGCTCGCCCACCGCGACGACGATCACCGTGAGGCCGCGCGTCGCCTGGACCTGCACCGGCTCGTCCTTTTCCACCGGCCGCGCGCCCTGCGCCAGCTCGGCGCGCCACAGCTCGCCACGCACGCGGATGT
>LJTT01000100.1 GCA_001303585.1 Betaproteobacteria bacterium SG8_41 | reverse complement strand
CGCTGACCGGGACGGCTGAGACGCCGGCTCGGCGCTTCGATCTCATGTTCGCGGTAAATGTGCGTGGGACTTTTTTGTGTTCGCAGGCCTGCATGCCGCACCTTGCCAAGGCGGCGAACGCGCACATCCTCAACCTCGCGCCGCCGCTCAATCTGGAACCGCGCTGGTTCAAGGGCCACGTTGCCTACACCATGGCCAAATACGGCATGAGCATGTGCACCCTTGGGATGGCCGAGGAACTCAGGCCGCAGGGCATCGCGGTCAACTCGCTTTGGCCCCGGACGACGATTGCGACGGCTGCGATCGAGGTGAATTTTCCGCAGGCGATACTGAAGGCGAGCCGCAAGCCTTCGATCATGGCCGATGCGGCGTATGTGGTCTTGAACCGTGACGGCCGCCGTGCCACCGGAAATTTCTACATCGACGAGACCGTGCTGCGCGAAGAGGGTATCACCGACTTCGAGCAGTATGCGGTCACGCCGGGCGTAGCGCTGTATTCGGACCTGTTTCTCGACTGAGACCCGGTGACCCGTGCCCAGTGACCTGTGATCGTACAGTATGCTGATAGCGGCAAGCGTGTCTGAGCCCTTTGCCTCTTGCTGGAAGAGGTGATGGGTGTGGGCGGATTTTCTGGTCACGGGTCACGGCTAACCGGTCACTAGCGAAAGTGAAGAAGGGGGCGAATATGCCGCAGGACACGAGTCACATTATCCCGGTAGAGGCCGCGGTGACGCTCGACGGGCTGTTCCGCGAGCGGGTCGCGCGAACGCCGGACGGGGTCGCGTACCTCGACTACAACGAACAGCATGGCAATTGGCGCAGTTACACCTGGGAGCAGATTGACCGCCAGGTCGCGAGGTGGCAAGCGGCGCTCGAGAAAGAAGTCCTGGAAGCCGGCGATCGCGTTGCCGTGATGCTGCGGAACGCGCCGGAGTGGGTGACCTACGATCAGGCGGCCCTCGGGCTGGGGCTGGTGACGGTGCCTCTTTACACACAGGACCGTGCCGAAAACGTGTCCTATATCATTGCCGACTCGGGTTCCAAGGTGCTGCTGATCGAAGGGGCCGCACAGTGGGAGGCGCTCGCAGAAGTGAGGGATCAGCTGGGCAGTCTGGTGCGCATTCTGACGCTACAGCCGGTCGCCGATGCGAGCGAGCCGCGGTTGATGTCTTTGACGGACTGGCTGCCTGAAGCGGGTGTCGAGACCCGCCACGTGCCGCGGGACCCGAACGGCCTTGCCACCATCGTATATACCTCCGGCACGACTGGGCGCCCGAAGGGTGTGATGCTGTCGCACCACAACATATTGAGCAACGCCGCGGCGAGCTGCGATGTGCTGGCTGCAGGAAGCGATGACCTCTTTCTCTCTTTTCTGCCGTTGTCGCATACCTTCGAGCGTACTTGCGGTTATTACTTCGCGGTTATGACGGGTGCGCGCACGGCTTACTCGCGCGGCATTCCGCAGCTCGCGGAGGACCTGCAGTCGATGCATCCAACGCTGCTGATCTCGGTGCCGCGCATCTATGAGCGGGTTTATGGCGCGATCAGGGCGAAGCTCGAGCAAGGCCCCGCCGTCAGGAAAAAGCTTTTTGAGCTCACTGTGAACATCGGCTACGCCCGGTTCGAGCACGCGCAGCGCCGCGGACCGTGGCTGCCCTCATTTCTGCTCTGGCCCGTCCTCAATGCGCTCGTGGCCAAAAAAATCCTGGCGCGGCTCGGAGGGCGGGTTCGGGCAGCAATTTCCGGCGGCGCGGCGCTCCCGTCTGGTATTTCGCGAATATTTCTGGGGCTGGGACTGAACGTGTTGCAGGGTTACGGAATGACCGAAGCGAGCCCGGTGGTCTGCGGCAATCGACCGGACGACAACGTACCCGCGAGCGTTGGCGCCTCCCTCCCCGGCGTGGAGGTAAAACTGGGGGCGAGCGATGCGCTAATGATCAAAGGCCCGAACGTCATGCTTGGCTACTGGAACAACCCGCGAGCGACGGCGGAAGTGCTTGGCAGCGATGGCTGGCTCAACTCGGGCGACATCGCGCGCATCGACGCGCAGGGGCGGGTCTATATTACAGGCCGCTTGAAAGAGATTATCGTGCTCTCGACTGGCGAAAAAGTGTCGCCGGTCGATGTCGAGGCGGCGATTGCGCGCGACCCGCTCATTGAGCAAGTGATGTTGCTCGGGGAGGGAAGGCCCTTCCTGGGTGTGATCGTGGTGCTCAACGAAGAACAATGGACGAAAGTCTGCTCACAGCTCGGGCTGGATCATGCATCGCCCCAATCAGTGCGCTCCAAGCCGGTCGAAGAGTTGCTGCTGTCGCGTATCGCGGCGCAGATGAAAGCCTTTCCCGGCTACGCCCAGGTGCGCCACGTGAGTGCGACCCTGGAGCACTGGACCGTCGAGAATGGGATCCTCACCCCGACAATGAAGCTCAAGCGCGCGAAGGTGATGGAGAAATTCAATGCCGAGATCGATGCGATGTATGCCGGCCACTAACGCGCGACAACATGCGTCGCGCTCCAGGTTCAAGGTTTCAGTTTTAAAGTTGCTTTCAAAAGTTAAGCCTGAAGCCTTAGGCCTTAAACCTGAAACGTTGAACACAGATGAGTGAGCAAAACGTAACCCTCCCGGTCGGCAAAGAGCCAGCCCTGCGCCTGGTTCCCATGCCGGCTGATGAGAACCAGGCCGGGGATATCTTCGGCGGTTGGATCATGTCGCAAGTGGACGTCGCAGGCAGCATCGCGGCCGTGCGCCTGGCCAAAGGCAGGGTTGCGACGGTGGCCGTCAATTCGTTTGTATTCAAGCAGCCGGTGTCCGTGGGGGACCTGGTGAGCTTCTATGCGGAGGTCGTGCGCGTTGGACGAACCTCGATTACCGTTAATGTTGAAGTCTATTCCCAGCGCCGGCCGGAGCGCGAGATCGTGGTAAAAGTGACTGAAGCAACATTGACTTATGTGGCTGTGGACGAAAATGGGAAGCCCCGTGTTGTATCGGCGCAACAATAACTTACGTCTGACTTAGAGAATGATTGTAAAAAAATAAGCTAACGGTAAGATATTACACATTCTTTAGGCGCGAACGCCACCTAATAGGGTTCGCTGGAGGGAATGTGATGAGACAGTACGTTCGTGTTGGTTCGCTCGTTTCCGGCGTTGGCCTGTTGTTGATGGCCGGCGGTGTCGCAGCGGGGGGCTTCGGGATCGCGACCCAGAACGGCAGCGGAACGGGAAACGCCTTCGCGGGTGGGGCGGCCGCGGTTGATGACGCCAGCGTAGCCTGGTTCAACCCCGCCGGCATGACGCTGCTGCCAAGCGGCAAGCATGTGAGCGCTGCGCTTCATGTGCTCAAGACTTCCCATAAGTTCCAGGACACTGGGTCAACCGGCGCGTTCTCGTTCCCGGGAAGCGGTAATGGCGGGGACGCCGGGGGCTGGGCCTTCGTGCCCAATGCTTCCTTCGCGATGGATATCAATCCCCAGTGGAGCTTCGGGCTATCGCTGAATGCCCCGTTCGGGCTCGCGACCGAATATGACGCCGGCTGGCGGGGACAGCTGACCGCCCTCAAATCCGAGGTCAAGAGCGTCAATATCAATCCTTCTGTTGCATACAAGGTGAGCAACACGGTGTCCATCGGCGCCGGGGTGAGCGTGCAGAAACTCGAGGCCGAACTCACTAGTTGCACAACCGTTCCGGCGCCGGCCTGCGGCAACGTTGCCAAAATTGAAGGCGACGACGTCGGCTACGGCTTTAACCTGGGGCTCATGGTGCAGGCCACTCCAGCAACCCGGTTTGGCGCGTCGTATCGTTCGTCCATCAAGTACGACCTCGAAGGCGATGCAACTTTCAGTGGCGCCGCACCTGCGAACGGCAAGATCACGGCGGACCTGAGGGTCCCCGACAGCGCCTCCTTCAGCGTTTTCCATCAGGCGGGGCCGAAATGGGAGCTGATGGGTGATGTCACTTGGACCAAATGGAGCACAGTGCAGCAGCTCAACGTGATTCGTACCTCGGCCTCGGCGGGCGGACCAGCCGGATCAACGGTGACCCGGCTCCCGTTTGAGTGGGACGATACCTGGCGCTTTGGCGTCGGTGCCAATTACAAGTTGAGCGCGCAAACGAAGCTGCGCTTTGGCGTTGCATACGACGAGACGCCCACGAACGATCTCACTCGCACTCCGCGTCTGCCGGGCGAGGACCGCACCTGGATTGCGTTCGGCGTGCAGTTCAAGCCTTCCAAGGCTGGAACGCTGGAAGTGGGCTACGCGCATGAGTTCATCAGCGACGCGAACGTCAATGTGCCCGTGCCCGGCCAAACCACCTGCGCGGCAGGTTGCCTGAAGGGCAGCTTCGACAACAAGGCTGACATTCTCTCGATCCAGTATTCGCACGTGTTCTAGAAGCGGGCAACTGACAAGAAGAAGAAGGAAAGGCCGGGCGGATACCGCCCGGCTTTTTCATTTTGAGCGGCGGCCCGCATGCTAAAATTGTCGATCTAGCCGAGCGAGTCACATGCCAGTCCCTTCCCCCTTCATCGTGCGCAAGGCTGCTGTCCTCGGCGCCGGTGTCATGGGCGCGCAGATCGCGGCGCACCTCGTCAATGCCAACGTCGCCGCCGTGCTCTTCGAGCTGCCCGCGAAGGAAGGCGATCCCAATGGCAACGTTCAGAAGGCTGTCGACAACCTTCGCAAGCTCGAGCCCAGCCCGCTGGCGACAGCCGGGCGCGCTGCCTTCATCCAGGTGGCCAATTATGAGCAGAATCTGGAGGTGCTCAAGGAATGCGACCTCGTTATCGAGGCGATTTCGGAGCGGATGGACTGGAAATCCGATCTGTATAACAAGGTCGCGCCCTACATCGGTGATCAAGCGATATTCGCGACCAACACATCGGGGCTGAGTATCAGGAAACTGTCGGAATTTCTCCCTCAGGAAATGAGGGAGAGATTTTGCGGCGTGCATTTCTTCAATCCGCCGCGCTACATGCACCTCGTGGAGCTGATCGCCGCGCCGCAGACCGATGCGTCCATCCTCGACGGTCTCGAGAGCTTCCTCGTGACGGCTCTGGGGAAGGGCGTGGTCCGGGCGAAGGACACGCCCAACTTCATCGCCAATCGCGTCGGGGTATTTTCGATGCTGGCGACCATCCATCATGCGGAGCAGTTCGGCATCAGCTTCGACGTCGTTGACGCCTTGACGGGCACGCTGATCGGACGGCCCCGCAGCGCGACCTTTCGCACGGCCGACGTGGTCGGGCTCGACACGTTCGCGCATGTGGTGAACACGATGAAGGAGACGCTGCCGGACGATCCCTGGTACCGTTACTACGAGCTGCCGGCGTGGCTAAATACGCTCATCGAGCAGGGCGCGCTGGGCCAAAAGACGCGGCGAGGCGTCTATCAAAAAGTTGGCCAGGACATCCACGTTCTTGATCCGGCGAGCGGGCAGTACCGCCCCTCCGCGGCCAAGGCGGATGACGCTGTGGTCGAGATCATGAAAACCCCCGTGCCCGCCGAGCGCCTTCGGCAGCTGCATGCGAGCAGCCATCCGCAGGCGCGCTTCCTGTGGTCCGTCTTCCGGGATTCGTTTCATTACTGCGCGGTGCACCTCGCCGATATTGCCAGCAACGCGCGCGACCTCGACTGCGCGATCCGTTGGGGCTTCGGCTGGAACCAGGGGCCATTCGAGATCTGGCAGGCCGCCGGCTGGCAGCGGCTCGCGGGATGGATTGCCGAGGATGTGGCCGCGGACCGGGCGATGGCCAAGGTGCCCCTGCCGCATTGGGTAAGCGAGCCGGGTCGAAGTGGCGTTCACAGTGACGAGGGTTCATACGCGCCCGCGAGCGGTACTGATCAGCCGCGTTCGAAACTGCCAGTCTACCGGCGCCAGGCGTTTCCGGATCGCCTCATTGGGGAGACGGCGCGATACGGTGACACGATCTTCGAGACCGACGCCGTTCGATGCTGGCATACGCGCGACGACATTGCGATCGTCAGTTTCAAGAGCCGGATGCATACCATCGGCGACGACGTGCTCGACGGCGTATTGCAGGCGCTCGATGAGGCCGAGCGCAGCTACCTGGGGCTCATCATCTGGCAGACGGAGCCCCCGTTCTCCGTTGGCGCGAATCTGAAGAAAACGCCGGCAGGAGGCGCGCGGAGCCGGCCTTCGGCGCTGGGCCGTTTCGTCCGGCTGGTCAAGCGCGAGGCCGGGTCGATGGTGCTCAAGGCCGCGCGGCAGCTGGGCGTTGCCGACCAGTTGATGGCGGGCAGGCTTGCGGAAGTCGAGCGGCTGGTCGAGCAGTTTCAGGCAACCACGCAGGGGCTCAAGTATTCGATGATACCGACCGTCGCGGCCGTTGATGGCCTCGCGCTCGGGGGCGGGTGCGAAGTCATCATGCACTGCGATCGCGCGGTCGCGACGCTCGAGAGCTACATCGGCCTGGTCGAAGCCGGTGTCGGTCTGCTGCCGGCCGGTGGTGGCTGCAAGGAACTGGCACTGAGGGCGGTGGCCGACGCCAAGGGCGGAGATATCTCTCCTTTCCTGCAGAAATACTTCAAGGCGGCGGCCATGGCCGAGGTGAGCCGGAGCGCGGAGCAGGCCCGCGAGATCGGATACCTGCAACCGACCGACAGGATCGTGATGAATCGGTTCGAGCTGCTCGAGATCGCGAAAGCCGAGTTGCGCGCCCTTGCTGCCGGCGGCTACCGGCCGCCTCTGCGGCCGGTGGCGATTCCGGTGGCGGGCCGCAGCGCCATTGCGACGATCAAGGCCTTCATGGCCAACCTGCTCGAAGGCGGTCAAATTTCGGAGCACGATTTTCTGATCGGGTCCAAGATTGCAACGGTCATGTGCGGCGGCGACGTGGAGGCCGGCAGCATGGTGGACGAGCAATGGTTCCTCGAACTCGAGCGCCGGCATTTCATGGAGCTCATCGCCACTGAAAAAACGCAAGCCCGCATTGAGCATACGCTCAAGACGGGCAAACCACTCAGGAACTGAGTGGTTTGCCCGACTCGTTCAATGTTCCATGTTCCATGTTCCATGTTCCGAGTTCCATGTTCCAGGTTCAAAGTTCAATGTTGGGAACTTCGTATTCGTGGGTCGTACAGTCTTGCTTGAGCCTTGAACCTTGAACCTTGAACCAGGGGTCCAGTGTTCGACGGAGATATCAGGTGAATAAGCAGATTCAGGATGCGTATATCGTCGCGGCGTTAAGGACGCCGGTTGGCAAGGCGCCACGCGGCATGTTCCGCAACGTTCGGCCCGACGACCTGCTTGCGCACGCGCTCAAGAGCGCGCTTGGGAAATGCCCGGGACTCGATGCGGCGGAGGTCGAGGATGTCATCGTCGGTTGCGCCATGCCGGAAGCCGAGCAGGGGATGAACGTCGCGCGCATAGGGTTGCTGCTGGCGGGTTTTCCGAACAGTGTGTCGGGCATGACGATCAACCGCTTCTGCTCCTCCGGGCTGCAGGCGGTCGCGCTCGCGGCGGACCGCATCCGGCTGGGCGAAGCGGATGTCATGATCGCCGCCGGAACCGAGAGCATGAGCATGGTGCCCATGGGCGGCAACAAGCCTTCTTTCAGCCCCGCGGTTTTCGAGAAGGACGAGAATGTCGCGATTGCCTACGGCATGGGCATAACCGCCGAGAAAGTCGCTGCACAATGGAAAATCAGCCGGGAGGCGCAGGACTTGTTTGCGGCGGAGAGTCACCGCCGCGCGGTGCGGGCAACGGACAGCGGAGAGTTCAAAGAGGAGATGGCTC
>LJTT01000144.1 GCA_001303585.1 Betaproteobacteria bacterium SG8_41 | reverse complement strand
ACGGCAACCGCATCTGGGACCTTGCCGCGAGCCAGATCCTCGTCGAGGAAGCGGGCGGCAAGTACGTCATGATCCAGGACGTCGACGTTCCGCGTGTCGGCCGCGTGCTCGGCGGGGTGTTCGGAAAGCCGACGCTCGTCGACCGGCTGGTGCGACTGCTTCGCTAATGCTCTGCATGCCCGCGAGCCGCTGGACGCGCATTGTGAGACCTTCGCTGGTTTGACTCCCTCATCGACAGGGGGCGAGAATCGTTGAATTGAGTTTGATTGAGCGGGCTTGCCCAGCCTCTTCGTCAATGCTGGCTAGACTGCAAGGAGAATGGAGAATGAAAGCACTATTGCTCGCCACTGCACTGGCAATGACTGCCGCGATGGCAACGACGCCGGTGCGTGCCGATGCGAATCTCGCCCGGTCCAAGAACTGCCTGGAATGTCACAACGTGGACAAGGAGATCACGGGCCCGTCCTTCACGGCCGTCGCGAAGCGCTATAAGCGCGTGCCAAACGCCGAGCAAATTGTGGCGGAGAAGATAAAGAAAGGCTGCGCGGATCACTGGGGTTCGAACGTCATGCCGCCTGCGGGCATGGGGGCTTGGAAGGTCAGCGACGGCGAGGCAAAGAAGCTCGCCCACTGGATCCTGGGTCTATAGCGCGACTCGCGCCGCCGGCCAAAAGAGCGTAACCAACAACCGGACCATTTGCTGCCGGCGCCGGAGAGGTCACACCATGGCGCCGCAACAGCGCGGCACCATGGTGTGAGCCGCGCTGATTACGATACGCCGTACTTCTTGAACCACGCCAGCATGCGCTTCCAACCGTCTTCGGCGGCTTCCTTGCGATAGCTCGGCCGGTAGTCGGCGTGGAAGGCATGACCTGCGTCGGGGTAGATCACGAACTCGGACGGCAGACCAGCATCTTTCATGTCATCGCGCATTATTTCTACAAGATCGACGGGGATCCCGGAGTCTGCACCACCATAAAGGCCAAGCACCGGCACTTTAATAGACTTGGCGAGATCCATCGGCTGATTCGGCGTGAGCTCGGTCTTGTCGCCAGTGACGCGCCCGTACCACGAGACGGCTGCCTTCACTTTCGGGTTGTGGGCGCTGTAAAGCCAGGTGATGCGCCCGCCCCAGCAGAAACCGGTGATGGCGAGCTTGGCGCCATTGCCGCCATTGGCCGCCGCCCACTTGGCGGTGGCATCGAGATCAGACAACACCTGTGCATCCGGCGTCTTGGAAATGACCGTTTCGAGAATGGTCTTCACGTCGGGGAGCTTGCCCACCAGCACGATCGGGAAGTTGGTGCCCTTCGCGGGCATGGCCCGATAGGCCGGGATGGTCCCGTCCTTGACCGGTATCTTTACCTCTCCGGCGGTGAGACCGGCAGCGTCGGTCTTGATGGCGGTCTGCGCGACCACCGGCTGCACGGCAGCAGCAAAGCCGACGCCAAGCATCGTCACCACGAAATCGCGGCGCGTAAAAGCCTCGCGCGGATTCTCAAGACTCAGCCAGTCCCGTTTGAGATCCTGATCCAGACTCATTTGCTCTCCTTCAGTGTGAAATGACCGATCGCGGCCGGAATTCCTCCGATGCGCTGCTCGGCGCGCTGCTCGGCGACTTTGTGAAGGGACAGGCGATGCAAACGTACTCCCCGGGCGTGCGTGACGCGATCGCACTGCACCGCGCCATCGACCGCTATACCGATCACCACGAAACCGTGCGCGAGAGCCGCGGGAATACTTGTTGACGTGTTTTATGACCACTTCCTCGCGCGTCACTGGGAATCCTTCTGCGACCAGCCGCTCGATCAGTTCACGGCGCATGTCTACACGCTACTGCGCGCGCGCCGCGCTGAGCTCCCCGAGCGCCTCGCGCGCATCGCGCCGCACATGAGTGCGGAAGACTGGCTCGGCTCCTATGCCGAGACGTGGGCGGTGGACGCTGCCCTGCAAGGCATGGCACGACGCCTGCGCCGCTACCCGCGCGCGGCAGTCCTCGCCGATGGCGTGCAGGAGCTCCAGAGCCGTTACGAGGACTTCGAGCGCAACTTTTTCTCTCGTTCTTTCCGCGCCTGCTCGCTTTCAGCGAGCGTGCGCGTCTTACGCACGGCATGGCGCGCGCCGCCAACGCCTGAGGCTTCCGGCACGCCCGCGATGTGCCCCCTCGCTGCACGCGCAGTTACCGCCCTCGCACTGGCGATCGCCTTCATCCCGGCGGCGCAAGCATTCGATTTCGCCCCGATCCGCCAGGGCGTGGTCGAGCTGCTGGAAACCGGTATGAAGGAAGAGGAGATCCCCGGCGCCAGCATCGCACTCGTCGACGACCAGCGCATCCTGTGGGCCCAGGGCTTCGGGCTGGCGGACAAGACGCGTGGCGAGCGTGCCCGCGCTGAGACGGTCTATCCGGTTGGCACGCTGTCCCAACTGCTCACTGCGACGGCGGTCTTGCAGCTTGCCGAGAAGGGCGCAATCGACTTGGATGGCCCGATCGCAGAAAAGCTTCCCGAGTTCTCCATCAAGACGCGCTTTGCGCCCGGCGCGCCAATTACCATGCGCCGCCTGCTTTCGCATCACGCCGGGCTGCCGGCGATGCACTTCAAGGGGATGTGGACCGCCAGGCCGCTTGCGCTTGCTGCGACGGTTGCGCAACTGCGCGACGAGTACACTAGACGAGCGTACTGGCACCGCTGGGCATGCGCGAGTCCACTTTCAATCCGGTCGGCATCACACCGCGGCTTCGCGCCAAGGGCTACTGGCGCGGAACCCAGGAACTGCCCGACTTGCGGCTGCGCGACACGCCGGCCAAGGGCCTGTACAGCAACGTCACGGACCTCGCGCGCTTCGTGCAAATGCTGTTCGCGGGTGGCGTGCTCGACGGGAAGCGCGTGCTCAGGGAATCGAGTATTGCCGAGATGCTGCGCGTGCAGAACGCTGACGTACCACTCGACGCATCCTGCTTGTCCCGGAACACAAGCTCGCTGTGATTCTGCTCACCAATTCGTCGAAAGGTGCCCGTACGGTGGAGCAAGTGAGCGAGGCGCTGCTTGAGTCCGTGCTGCAGGCACGCGGCGTGCGCGCCGAGCCGCCGATTGCGGCGCCAACCGTCGCAGCACCGACCGCGCCGGCGCCGGCAGCGGATGTCGCCGGGCACTACGCTAGCTTCCTTGGGCGCATCACGGTTACCGGCGAACCCGACGCGCCCCGCGCCCTTGCGCTCGGCAAGACGTTCGCGCTCGAGCGGCGGCCAGATGGCAGCTTCGGCGTGCAGTATCGCCTGCTCGGACTCATCCCGATTCCGCTCAGTCTGCTTTCCGAAATAAGCATGCGGCCGGCCTCGATTGCCGGCGAGTCGTTCGTGGTTGCCCGCTACAAGGACCATGTACTGCGCTTCGCGCAGAAGATCCCGCGCGCTCCGCTACCGCCGGCCTGGCAGAAACGCCTTGGGGTGTGGGAGGCAGTAGAGCGGGATGCGCTGCTTGATCTCATCGAACTTGAGCGCATCGAGCTGCGCTATGACGATGGCGTGCTGTATTTCTACTACGCCCTGCCGGGCTGGCTCGGTCTGGAAGTGCTGGTGCCGGTCAAGCCGGTTTCCGACACCGAGCTGGTGCTACACGGCACCGGCTGGTTGATGGGTGAAACGGTCCGGGTGGTTCGCCGCGGCGGGGAAGAGCAGCTGCGCTACTCGGGCTACGAGCTGCGCCGCCCAAAACCCCGGTGAGCCGGCTCAGTGACGCGAAGGCTCGAGCGTCGCGTCGAGATTGAGCTCATCACAAAAGCGCGTGAACTCCTCGCGCAACTGGCCGATGTTCACGCTGGCCGGCACACTGATCACCATGTTCATCGAGAACATCGGCGTACCGGTATGGGCGGCGGCGTAGGTCCAGCTGCTGAGATCCTCGATATTGATCTCGCGCGTCGAGAAGAACGCGGCAACGTCGTGCACGATTCCCGGGTGATCCATCGCCACGACATCGACGACATACGGCACCATCTTGTCCTTGTTGGTACGTGCCTCTGTCGCCCGGGTAGCGATAGTGAGCTCGAGTCGAGCCTCGATCGTCTTGATTTGCGATTCCAGCTTGGCGATCGCGTTCCAGGCACCGCTCACCAGGAGCATGACGGCGAATTCCCCACCGAGCACGGTCATGCGGCTGTCTTCGACATTGCAGCCGCTGTCGAGTACGGTCTTGGAGAGCGCGTTGACGATACCCGGGCGATCTTTGCCAAGCGCCGAGATGACGAGATGTTTCTTCATGGATCGAGGAGAGCCGGGAATATGCGCCGCATTGTACTCGATCCCGGTCGCCCGTGGACTTGGGCCCGCCGCTTGGTATCGTAGGCAACTTCGGCCCAACAACGTGGAGCCCGGTCCATGGCAACCCCGACCGTCGAGTCCGTCATGACGCCCTTCCCCTATTCCATCGAGGCCGATGCGCACGCTGCGAGCGCGCGCACCCTGATGACGCAGTTGCACATCCGGCACTTGCCGGTGCGCCAAGGCGAGCGTTTTGTCGCGGTGATTTCCGAGCGCGATCTCACGCGCGCCGCTGCGGCGGGCTGGGACCTGGCCGTGACCAGCAACACGCGCGTGCAAGACATCTGTAGCCCCTCCGTCTACGCTGTGGCGCCTGCCACCCCGCTGGTCGACGTGGTGCATCACATGGCGGCACACGACGTTGACGTCACACTGGTGATGCGCGAGGACAAGCTGGCTGGCGTCTTCACAATCTCCGACGCCTGCCGCCTGTTCGCCGAGCTGCTGACGCGTACTGGCGGCTAGACCACGCGGTTGCGCGGTGCAGCGCGCGCGAAGGCCTCGAGATTCTCGATCAACTGATCGGCCATGGCTTGCATCGCCGTCCGGCTTGCCCACGCATTGTGCGGGGTGAGGATGAAGTTTGGCAGGTCGAGATCGAGCAAGGGATTGCCGCTTCGTGGTGGCTCCTCTGTCAGGACGTCGAATGCCGCGCCCGCAATGCGCCGCTGCTTCAATGCCGCGGCCAGCGCCGACTCGTCAACTAGCCCGCCACGTGCAGTATTGATGAGAATCGCTGTCTTTCTCATGCGCGCGAGCTCCGGCGTGCCGGCGGCAGGTGCAGCGTGATCACGTCGCTATCCGCCAGCACCGTGTCGAACGATGCATATCCAGCGCGGATCGCGCCCGCGCCCTTGCGTTCGGCGAGCAATACACGCATGCCGAACGCCTCGGCGAGGCGATGCACCGAACTGCCCAAGGCTCCGCCGCCAACAATGCCAAGCGTCGCGCCGTGCAAATCCTCGATAGGATAGTCCATGAGGCAGAAACGCCCGGCACGCTGCCACTCGCCGGCCTGCACAGCAGCGCGATAGGCGAGCAGGTTGCGCCGCAACGCGAGCATCAGCATGAACACGTGCTCCGGTACGGTGTGGGTGGCGTAGTCGCGGATGTTGCTTACTACAATACCGCGCGCGCGGCAGGCGTCGAGATCGACGTTGTTGGTGCCTGTCGCGCACACCGCGATCATGCGCAACGCGGGCAACTGCGCAATCGCGTTGCCCATGATCGGCACCTTGTTGCTGATGGCAATCGTCGCACCCGACAGGCGACCGACTACCTCCTGCGGCAGGGTTTGCGAATGGTCGATCCAGACGTGGTCGAAATCCGCGCGGCGAAAGTCTGCGCGCACGCTGGCGCGATCCAGAAATACCACATGCTCGCTCACGGCACGCTCCGACGTGCCATGCGCCGGCGCACCCCACGCCGCCGGCCGATGCTCTCGAGCCACGCATCGACCCGACCCCACCAG
>LJTT01000099.1 GCA_001303585.1 Betaproteobacteria bacterium SG8_41 | reverse complement strand
TGAAGAAGAAGAACTGGCTCGTGGGCGTGGACTGGAAGATTGCCGGACCGCACAGCGCGCACTTCGGCTGGGTCAACGCCGGTGAGTCGAAGGGCAATAGCGCCACGGGCATCAGTGACGTTCTGGCGCTGACTGGTTCTCGATCGCCTATCAGTACTCGTTCTCGAAGCGCACCAGCGCCCGGATCGGCTACGTCCGTCAGGATAACGACGCCAATGCGAGCTATGCTCTCGGTGGCGCCGGGAGGCCCGCTGCCGGGGAGAACCAGGACGCGGTCGTGCTCTACCTCCAACACAACTTCTAAACGTTTCAATCCTGCCGCATTCGGCAAAACGGGCGCTACGGCGCCCGTTTTTTTTTGCTCGTAAATCGTGAATCGTAAATCGTGAATCGTAAAACCGTCAGTCGTTGAAAGCGACCATCGACTCACGACTCACCACTCACGACTTACGGCTTACGCATCTCCAGGTATACGCGCTCGAGGTCCCGGGTAAACGACTCGGCATCAAACAGCGAACTCGACTTGGCGGCCGATACCTGGGTGCGTATTTTTTCCAGCCGTCCCGGGTCGGTGGCAAGCTGTCGAGCGAGCTGCCCGTAATCATCCATGGAGCCGGTAATGAGTTCCGGTAGGCCCGCATGCGTGAGGATGCTGCCGGACACGCGCGAGGCGAAGGTTTCTCCGCAGAGCGCCACGACCGGGCAGCCTGCCCACAGCGCATCGCTTGCCGTGGAGTGCGACGTATAGGGAAAGGTATCGAGCGCGAGGTCGGCGGCCCGGTAGCGCGCCAGATGCTGGGCGAACGGGATTCGCGGCGAGAACACGAGTCGTTCCGGTGCGATGCCCTGGGCCTGCGCCGCGCGCTTGAGGTTTGCGGTTGCCCAGCGGTTATCCTCGGCGAGCCACAGCACGCTGGCTGGCACGTCGTGCAAAAGTTTTATCCAGTGCGCGAAGATTTCCGGCGAGATCTTTGCCGACTGCGCAAAGCAGCAGAAGACAAAGGCGTCTTCCGGGAGGCCGTACTCGGCCCGCGGCAGCGGCTCGGGCGACGGGCGGGAGCGATCGTTGCACTGCCAGCAATGATCGAGGTAGACGATTTTCTCCGAGTACGCCGACTCGCTGCCCGGCGGAACGGTGAAGCGGTCGGTGATGAGATAGTCGATGAAGGGCGCGCCCATGGTTCCCGGGTACCCCAGCCAGTTCACCTGGACGGGGCACGGCCGGCGCGCGAGAACCGCGGTGCGGCCGCCCATCGTGTAGCCCTTCAGATCGACGAGGATGTCGAGCGCATCGTGCGCGATCCGGCGCACAACCACGTCATCCGGGTCCCACGCGACCTCGACAAAGTGCTCGGCTCCCGCGCGCAGCCGCGCGCGCATCGGGCTCTTGTCTTCCGGTCCGTAAGAGTAGGCGAAGACCTCGAAGCGGGAACGGTCGTGGCGCTCGAGCACGCCCGCGAACAGATAGGCGATCGCATGCTCGTGGAACTCGGACGAGAAATAACCGATGCGCAGGCGCCTGTCGGCCGATGCGCCGGCCCGGGCGGCCGCGCGCGCTTCGCCGCGAGCATCGGTCCGGAACTGCGCATTGGCCCAGCGCCGCGTGTAGTCGAGCTGCTCCTCCGCAGTGGTGTCCTCGATCAGCAGCCAGAACGGGCTTCCCAGTGCCGCCTCGTGCCCGAGACGGCGTTTCAGTTCAGCCCAGACCGCGCGCCGTTTTTCCCAGTCGCACACCCGGCGCAGCTGGTGGGCGAGCATGCCGAGCAGTCCTCCTGAGCCGGTCCGCTCGAATCCCTCGTCGAGCGCCCTGATCGCGTGATCCAGCTCTCCCCGCACGATGTAAATCATCGCCAGTGTTGAATACGGCCCGGCGACACCGGGATCGATGTCTATTGCGCGTCGCGCCGCCGCCTCTGCGTCCGCAAGCTCGCCGCATTGGAAAAGCGCGTCGCCCAGTGCCGTCCACGCCTGCTTGTGCCCGGGATCGAGTCGCAGCACCTCGCGCAGGGAGGCGATTGCCTCCCGGAAACGGCCGAGAGCCAAAAGCGCGGCGGCGAGCCCTTCACGCGCTTCCAGGAAATTCCCGGCCGACTCAAGGGCGGCCAGGTAACGATCGCGTGCCTCCTCGGGGCGGCCCTGCGAAGCGAGGGCATCGGCGAGATTCTTGTTGGCAACGGCATGAGCCGGGTCGATCTCCAGCGCGCGGCGGAAGCAGCGAGTCGCCTCGTCCGGCAGCGACAGCCTTTGCAGCACGACACCAAGATTGACCAGGGCATCGACGTAGTGCGGCGCGCGCTCGAGCACGCGCTCGAACCACTGGCGGGCTGCGTCAAGCTCGTCGCTTTGGAGCGCGAGCACGCCCAGGTTGAAACGCGCCTCGATGTGGGCGGGATCGAGCTGCAGGACTGTCTCCAGGTGCTTGCGGGCTGCCACGACGTCGCCTTCCTGTGCGTAAGCCTGGGCCAGATTCAAATGACAAACCGGGTCGTGCGGCGCCAGGGCAAGCGCCCCGCGCAGCGCATCGAGCGCCTCGCGCGGTCGATTCTGGTTCAGCAGCGCGAGGCCGAGCCGCATGCGCACCGAGGCCGGCGCGCCTGGCAACGCCGCGGCAGCGCGCAACGCGCGCTCGGCATCGGCGAACCGGCCGAGCATGAGATGCGCCAGCCCGAGATGCTCCAGCGCGAGCCCGTAGCCCTCATGGCCCGCTGCCGCCTGTTCCAGCAGCGGCAGCGCCTGCGCGGCGTCGCCCGCGACGAGGCGCGTAATTCCGAGCAGGCACAGCGCCTCGGGGTTGCGCGGAGCGCGCTGGACGACTTCTTCGCACAGGCGCTGAGCAGCTGCGGCATTTCCGCTCTGAAGAAGTTCCTGGGCTTGCTTGAGCTTGCGGTTCGTGAAGGCGGACACAGGCAGAGGTGCATGCCACGTGATGGATCGCCGCCATCATAACCGTGATGAGGCCTTCCACGAAAGCCCGCGATCTTCGATCAACGCATGCAGTCGGCTCGGAGCGCGCAGCGTCATCCCGAGCTGAAGGTCTGCGGTGCATTTTCACTCGGGCGATCGCGAATCGCCGCATCTCGCCGAGAGCGGCAGAAATGCTTAGACAGCCTGCTCCGATCTTCTTAGAATCAGCCACCGACCCGCCAATTACGGTGTGCCGCCGTCATCTGCGACCTCACAACGCATGTCCGAACGAGACGAAATCCGCTCCGAGCTGAGGGAGAGCCTGCAGCGCGTGACCGAGCTTCTGCAGAAGCACGAGCTGGTCGAGAGCCTTGTCCACCGGCAGGAAGGCCCGCGGCACGATCTTGTGGAGAGCATCGTTCACAAGGCGAACCTGGCAGAGCTGCAACGCCTGCTCGAGCCGCTGCACCCGGCGGACATTGCCGACATTCTCGAATCGCTGCCGGTGAAGCAGCGGCTGATGGTATGGGACCTTGTAAAGGCCGAACGCGACGGCGAGATCCTGCTCGAGGTCACGGATGCGGTGCGCGAAACATTGATCGCGCACATGGACGAGCAGGAGCTGGTGGCGGCGGCCGAGCAGCTCGATACCGACGAAATCGCCGATCTCGCGCCTGACCTCCCGCGCGAGGTAATCCAGGATGTCTTCCGCTCGCTCTCGCCGGAGGAGCGCGAGCAGCTGCGCGAGGCCCTGTCCTACCCGGAGGACACCGTGGGCGCGCTGATGGATTTCGACATGATCAGCATCCGGGACGACGTGACCATCGAGGTCATTCTGCGCTACCTGCGACGGCTGGACGAGCTTCCCGATCACACCGATCAGCTTTTCGTCGTCGATCGCACCGGCGTCTTCAAGGGGCTCCTGGCAGTCAACCGGCTGCTGGTCACGGATCCCGACACGACGGTGGCGGATGTCATGCAGCCCGCCGCCGCTCGATTGCGGCCTCAGCAAAAGGCCCAGGAAGCGGCGAATGCGTTCGAGCGTTACGACCTCGTGTCTGCGCCGGTGGTCGACGATGCGGGAGAACTCATCGGGCGCGTAACCGTGAATACCGTGGTCGATTACATCCGTGAGGAGACCGACAACGACATGCTCTCGGCGGGCGGCCTGAGCGAGGATGAGGACCTCTTCGCCTCGGTATGGAAGAGCGTGAGAAACCGCTGGACGTGGCTCGCGGTCAATCTCGTGACCGCATTCATCGCTTCGCGGGTCATCGGGCTGTTCGAGGACTCGATCGCGCGCCTGGTGGCCCTCGCGGCCCTGATGCCGATCGTTGCCGGTATCAGCGGCAATTCCGGGAACCAGACCATTACCCTGATCGTGCGGGCGCTGGCCCTCGGCCAGATCACGGCCACGAGCGCGCGGAAGCTGTTTGCCAAGGAGATCGGCGTCAGCGCGGTCAACGGCCTCATCTGGGGCGGTGTGGTCGGGATCTTCGCGTACCTCATTTACCGGAACTGGCAGCTGGGTATCGTGATGACGGGCGCAATGGCACTCTCACTGCTGCTGGCAGCCGTCATGGGCGTGGCGATTCCCCTGGTCATGCAGCGCCTCGGCCGGGACCCCGCAATCGGAGCGAGCGTGATGATCACGGCCATTACCGATAGCGGGGGTTTTTTTATCTTCCTCGGGCTGGCGACGGTATTTCTGGTCTAGATCGCGGCTCCGACGGCAACAACGGATGACGGAGCCCCGCTGCACGCTTCCTGGCGCAACCCGGCAAGGGTGCGGGGAATAGGAAGCCGGGTCAGCGTGTTTACCGAGTGCGTGACTTCCACTCATGCTTCAGGGGGAACCTCTGTTTTTGATTGTGCGAATTAGGTGCCACCCCCGGCGCAATGCCGCCAATTGCCAGCTGCGCAACGGCGCCGGCACAATTTACCGGGTGGAATGCTGACCGGCGCGCAGGATATGACGCTTTATTCTTTTGACAAGGATACGGCTGGCTCGGGCCGCAGCGTACGCAACAGCCGATGTGAGGCGATCTGGCCAGTGCTGCTCAATAGGCGGGTAGTAGGCGGTGGCTGATCTGCGCGCGCAAATCGAGGACCAGATACCGAGGCTGCGCCGCTACGCGCGTGCGCTGACGGGTGACCGCACGCTGGCCGATGATCTCGTGCAGGACACGCTGGAGCGCGCGCTGACCCGGTTCCACCTCTGGCGCCACGGCAGCGATTTGCGAGCCTGGCTGTTTACCATCATGCACAACATCTTCGTCAACCAGGCGCGCTCGCGGCTGAGGCATCGGCATGAATCGCTCGAGTCGAATGCCGCGGTCGAGGCGATGCAGGCGCCCGAGCCCGACTGGCTTCAACTGCGTGATCTCGATCGCGCGCTAGCGCAATTGCCGCACGAGCAGCGCACCGTGCTGCTGCTGGTCGGGCTCGAGCAATTCACATACGAAGAGGCTGCCCGGGTGCTGCAAGTCCCGATTGGAACCGTGATGTCGCGCCTGTCGCGCGGCCGTGAGCGCCTGCGCATGGTGCTCGCGGGCGATAGCAACGTGAGTGCCCTGAAGGTCGTGAAATGATTCGATTGCCCATAACCGAAGCCGATCTGCACGCCTACGTGGACGGCATTTTGCCAGCCGAACGCGCGGCCGAGATCGAAGCCTATCTGGCCGAGCACCCGGAAGATGCTGCTCGAGTCGCCTCTTATTGTGAACAGACGGCGTCGTTGCACCGCGTGTTCGACCCGATGCTGGATGAGCCCCTGCCGCAGCGCCTTGAAGTTCCGCGTCCCTTATGGGTGCGCCCGGCGCTGCGTTATGCCGCCGTCGTGGCTTGGCTCGCGCTGGGTGGTGTGGCGGGGTGGCATCTGCACGAATACCGGGCCGCGGGCCAGTTCGAGGCGACGACATGGGCCCGGCGCGCAGCGGTTGCGCACGTCACATACAGCCCCGAGGTGCGTCACCCCGTGGAAGTGGGTGCAGCCGAGGAGGCCCACCTGGTGCGGTGGCTGTCGAAGCGTCTGGGCGCCTCGGTGAAAGCGCCCCATTTGGGGGATCTGGGCTATTCGCTGGTCGGGGGGCGTCTGCTGCCGGGCGACCGCGGTCCGGTCGCGCAGTTCATGTACCAGGACGGCAAGGGTCAGCGCTTGACGCTCTACCTGCGACGCGATGCCGGCAAGCAGCGCGAGACTGCGTTTCGTTTTTCGCGCGAACGCGGTGTCGGCGTCTTCTACTGGATCGACGGCGGACTCGGTTACGCGCTGTCAGGCGAGATCGACAAGCCGGAATTGCTGCGCGTGGCAACCGCGGTATACCGTCAGCTCAATCCCTAAGATAATCTCGCGCCGCTGCGCTGCCGCCTGTGGCCGCAACGTCTCGCCGACGCCTGGCAGAAGCGGCGGCGGTTTGTATCTAACCTGCTGATTACAAGAAACTAAATAATCCGCGCCGATGTGATCAACAGCGTCGGCTGCGATGGAGCCGGTGGGATTTTTGTGGCGAGCTGCGGAGACTTCTGCAGCCGCGGGGAAGGGGTCAAATTACGGGAGCCGGGGGTGACCCAGCCCCCGTAAAGGTACTCAACTTATTTCTTCTTGGCTTTCTTCTTAGCAGCTTTCTTCGCTTTCTTCTTTGCCATTACATGTCTCCTTTAAAGTTGACTTAGGCATCGTTGAGTGCGGCTTGCGGTCCGCACCACCATCGCATAATTCGAACGATACACATCACTGCGCAGCGTTCGTTTCCAAAAAAACATCGGAAACTTATGCTTGGTGCGTCAATTCTATGCTACACACAAAAAAAAATGCAACACTTTTGTGAAATGGGGTTGACAATGGAATGATGAGTTGTGCGTTTGCTGCAACAACTCGAATACCCCAAAACGTGGAAAACGACCGCTTGTCACGCGCAACTTCGCGCAAGCGACGCATCACAGCATCACGGCAACACTCGTTCCAGTACCATCAGTTCGCCGATCGTTTCGCGTTTGCGGATGAGATGCGCCTCCTTCTTGTCGACCATCACTTCCGCCGCGCGCGGCCGGGAATTGTAGTTCGAGCTCATGCTCATGCCGTACGCGCCGGCTGACATGATCGCAAGCAGATCATTCTCGCGCAGCGACAGTTCGCGCGCGTGCGCGAGAAAGTCGCCGCTCTCGCACACCGGCCCCACCACCTCGTAAGTGGCGCCACCGCCGTTCGGGGCCGCGACCGTCCGGATCTCGTGATAAGCGTCGTAGAGCGCGGGCCGCATCAGGTCGTTCATCGCGGCGTCTACCACCGCGAAATTCCGCTCAGTGCCCTGCTTCAGGTACTCGACGCGTGTCAGCAGGATGCCCGCATTGCCGACGAGGGCCCGGCCGGGTTCGAGCAGCAGCTTGAGGCGGCGCCCGCCGAGCCGGGCAGTGAGGGACTTTGCATATTCGGCGAAGGCGGGCGGGGACTCGTCGCGGTAGCGGATACCAAGCCCGCCGCCCACATCAACGTGCGTGAGCGCGATGCCCTCGCTGCCGAGCTGGTCCACGAGTTCGAGGATACGGTCGAGCGCCGCAACAAACGGATCGAGCTCGGTGAGCTGCGAGCCGATGTGGCAGCCGATACCGGCGATGGCGAGATGCCCCATGTCGCGCGCACGGCGATACAGGCGCAGCGCCTCGGCATAAGCCACCCCGAACTTGTTCTGCTGGAGCCCGGTCGCGATATAGGGATGGGTGCGCGGATCCACGTCGGGATTCACGCGCAGGCTGATTGCCGCGGTCACGCCGGCTGCCGCGGCGATACGATCCAGACGCAGCAGTTCCGGCTCCGACTCGATGTTGAAACAGAAGATTCCCGCAGCGAGCGCCTGCCGCATTTCCTCAGCAGTCTTGCCGACGCCGGAGAACACGATCCGGCCCGGGTCCCCCCCGGCAGCGAGCACGCGTTGCAGCTCGCCGCCCGAGACGATATCGAAGCCGCTGCCCAGACGGGCGAGCAGGTTGAGCATCGCCAGCGTCGAGTTGGCCTTGACCGCAAAGCAGGTCATGTGATCGCAACCGGCAAAGGCCGCGTCGAATGCGCGATAGGTCTGCTCCACGGCGGCCCGGGAATAGATGTAGCAGGGCGTGCCGTAGCGCTCGGCGATCCGCCGCACGGGCACGTCCTCCGCGTGCAGCTCGCCGTCGTGATAGGCAAAGGGACTCACTGTGGGGGCGGCTTCTTCTTTTCGTCTTCCGGCGTCGGTTGCGGAGGCGGCTTCTGCGCTTCAGGCTTCTCCGGGGGCAGATAAAGAGG
>LJTT01000034.1 GCA_001303585.1 Betaproteobacteria bacterium SG8_41 | reverse complement strand
CAAATGCTGAGGCACTAGATATGGCTTTCGATCTTATCCTGCGCAATGCGCGCCTGGGCAGCGGCGACGCCTCGCGCGGAACCGCAGACATCGCGGTGGCGGACGGACACATCGCTGCCATCGCGCCGCGCATCTCCGGCGACGGCGAAAATGTGGACGCCGACGGACATTTCGTCTCACCCGGCCTGGTGGAAAGCCATTTCCACCTCGACAAGTCGAGGATTCTCGACCGCGTTGCGCCGCTCCCGGACCGGCGCGCGACCGACCACATGGCGCGAACCTCCGCTATCAAGCACACCTTCACGGTCGAGGATGTTTACGCCCGCGCACGCGGCACGCTCGAGCAGTGCCTGCTAAATGGCGTCGGCCATATGCGCACGCACGTTGAAGTCGATCCCAATGTCGGATTGCGCGGCTACGAAGCCGTCGAGCGCCTGGCAAAGGACTACGCCTGGGGGCTCGACCTGCAACTGTGCGTCTTTCTCCAGGAGGGCTGGACCAACGTTCCGGGGGCCGAGGCGAATGTGCTGGCGGCCCTCAAGCGGGGGGCGCCGGTGGTCGGCGGCGCGCCGCGCTACGATGCCGACGGCCCGGGGCAAATCCGGCGCATCTTCGCGCTCGCCAGGGAATTCGACGTCGATGTCGACATCCATCTCGACGGCGGTTACACGACGCACGACATGGCAATTCACCTCGTCTGCGACTTGACCGATCAGATCGGCTGGGGCCAGCGTGTGGCAATCGGCCATGGCAACAAGTATTCGTGCCTGCCGCCGGCGGAGCTGGCCGCACTCGGGCGGCGGCTCGCCGATTCCGGCGTCGCCGTGTCCGTGTTGCCGGCAACCGATCTCTTCACGAGTGGACGCCATCTCGAGCACAGCGTCATCCGGGGCGTTGCGGATGCCAACGCGCTGGTAGCGCAGGGCGCGAACTGCTCCATCGCCACCAACAATGTGCTGAATCCGTTCACGCCGTACGGCGACTGCTCGCTGGTTCGCATCGCGAATCTCTACGCGAACGTCGTGCAGCGCGGGACGGACGAGGACCTGTCCGAGTGTTTCGCGATGCTCACGGATCGCCCAGCCCGGATCCTCCGTCGAACCGACTATGGCATTGCGGTCGGCAATCCGGCTGACTTCGTCGTGTGGAATGCCAAAACGCCGGCCGAGGTCGTCGCGACCGTGGCGCCGCCCGTGACGGGCTTCAAGCGCGGGCGGCGCGTTTTCACGCGCGAGATGCCCACGCTTCACCGCCCCTGACGGACCTTGTTATGCGAAATGGCGATGAGTACTGGTGATAGGATTTCCGCGCTACATCACCATTAATCATCACTAGTATTCATCACCAGCATTGCCAAGCCCGCGCGCTCAAGTTCCCTCAGCAGTTGCTCTCATCAGAGCCGTCGTTTTCATCCTCCCAGTCGTAGCGTTTGCGCGGCGGTATGTCCACATGCCGGAATGCAATTGCCATCGCCAGGCCGATCAATGCGGCCGCCAGGTGAGTTTCCCAGGAAACCCCGGCTCTGATCGGCAGCACGCCCCAGACCAGCGTGCCGTACAGAAAGTAGACCAGCATCGATGCGGCGATCGCGCGCCGGTCGCGCCGGATGACGCCGGCCGCAAAGATATAACTGACGAGCCCGTAAACCAGTCCGCTGGCGCCGATGTGGACGGAAAACGGCTGTCCGAAGAGCCATACGGCGACGCCTGGCCCCAGGTAAACCGCCGGCAGCACCTTTACCGCTGAATTCGGATAGAGATAGAGCATCGCCGTCCCCAGAACCAGCATCGGCGCGGAGTTGGCAATCAGATGGGACAATCCGCCGTGCAGAAGCGGCGCGAGCAGGATGCCAGGCAGCCCCGCGGACTGGCGAGGCCGGACACCGAAGCCCTCCAACTCGAGATCCAGCCCCCAGCTCAGGAACTGGACAACCCAGAGCAGAGCGACGAAGCCTGATGCGATCCTAGCCGCCAGCCAGAAGTTGGCTCGGGCGCGCTCGGAGGTGGTGTAGTCCGGATCCGGGATGTGTATCTGCATGAGGCACACCATACGCCAAAACCCTCCGAGTCATCGTTTGCGCATGCACGAACGACATCAGACCCGATTGAGTTCTTCATCGAACGTACGGAGGCAAAGCCTGTCGCGCGCGGCCCCTGGCCGGGCTCTCACATCACACTGGAGGCGGGTCGCAATTCCTCCGCGTCCGGTGCCGGGCGCGCGCGCCCCATCGCCTGCTTCGCGCGGATCAGGCGCTGCAGCTCCAGGCACCAGTGCTTCTTGATACTGAACCACACGTCCGCGGCCCACAGCAGATTATCGCTGTCGCCCTCGGGGATCGGCGGCATGTCCCGCGAGGATGGAGCGTAGTTGTTAATCCAGGCGCGCATTTTCGGATCGCGGGCGAGATGCCGTGTCACCGGCACAAAGACGTGGTTGTAGCTTTCGGGTAACGACACATTGCGCACCTTGGCCGTCCCGTTGTGGCGATACCCATCCGATTCCGCCGCGCCGGGCGCGTTCCACGCCCACAGGTCCACGCTGATGAAGAACCCGGTGAACTCCTGCGTGGTGTTGGGAATCGTGCGCAGCCGTCCAGCCATGATCCACTGGTTCGGGAGCAGGAAAGCCGCCCCGCCCGCCCCCACCGTCGAGACGTACGAGGTGGAAATCCCGATCACGGGACGCTCGCGCCGGGTGAATGGATCGATGATCGTCGTGCGGTCCTCCGCGGCGTCAGTCAGGGGATTCCAGACGGGTATGCTGTCCGAGAACTCTCCGTTGAGCTCGTGCAGAACCTTGATCGCCTGCATCCCGCCCTGGCTGTGCCCGATAATCATCGGGCGCAGCCCGTCACGTTCGTAATACCACGCGATGAGTCCCGCGATCTGCGCGCTGTTTTCGTAGGGACTGTGCGAAAGCCGCCCGTCGCCAGGATGCCGGATCCGGTCGTACGGATATCCCATGTCGCGCAGGAACCTCGCGAAAGTGGACATCGCCAGGTAAACCGGATAGATGCCGCCATGCAAACCGATGATTTGCGGAGCGGGCGCCGCTCCCAGGATCGTGCCCACGTCCGTATCCGAGATACGTTCCGGATCGAGCGCCAGGATCCGTTCCTCCAGGTCCGGCCCCAGACTCACCGACGACAGGACATCCCGCCTCGGCTCGAGCTGCGCGGCGGAAGAACCGCTCTTCGGTGCGACGGAACAGGCGCTCGCGGCGAGCGCCAGGACGACGACCAGGAGCAGGGGGAAAGGGTGAAACCGACGAATCATTGCAATGCACCTCTATAGCTTGAGCGAAATCGGGCAGCGAGATCTTCGATTGTCCTCCTCGAGAACGCGGACCGCCGATAGGAGATCCCCACTTGCAGGGCATCGCCCGCCGTCGTTAACGCGAATACGATCGGCGACAGCGGGCCGGTCGAGGCTGTGCGCAGATACTCGATTGGAGGGTTCGCGATCCCGGGCCTCGTCCAGTAGGCATTGATATTGAGCATGGTAACCCCGGCCCATACCGGATAGTGCTTGAAGAAAAAACCCCGACGCTGGCGATCGGAGAGCCGGGGCCACAACAACCCCGCCAGACCGATAGCCAATAACGTTACAAGGTAGAGCTTGCTGCGCTTGATGCGATCGGTCTCGACGTGAATGTCCTGGGCGAGCTTCCGCAGGTTGATTCCTTCCGGCACCAGGTGCGACACACGGAACGAGGCCAGGCACTGGCCGAAGGTCCGTCTCGGCTCGGGCTGCAGCTCCGGACGGATGTTGACGACGCTCGCCACCGCGAGTTCCCGCCGCCGCGGGGCCTTGGTCCGCGCGGCCGCAAGCGGCGACAGCGCGAGGAGCGCTGCGGCCAGGAAGATATCGTTGAGCGTTACGCCCCATTCTTTTCCTGTTTGGATGAGCGCGGCAAGCTCTCCCTCCTCCCCACGAAAATGGACGAAACCATTGGCGTCGTCGTCAGCCGCGGCAGCCGGCGGTCGAAACGAGCGGCGGCAGCTCGACATGATTCGCGGAAGGCTCAACACTCCGCGAAGCACAGTCGTCGCCTGCTGCAGGAACAAGCGCACAAAGGTCTCCGGATAAACGTCGAGCGGCCGCGCAATCCTGTCCGCAGTCACGCCCCCCAGGTAGCGATCCACGATACTGCCCAGGACCACGGCGATCGAGTCGCCACCGGCAAGGAAATGATCATAGGCGAGGCCGAGATCAAACGACCCGCCGCCGTCCACTGCAAAAAACCGGAATGGGTGCATCGGCCCCTCAACGGCAAACGATGCATTCAGCTCCGCCTCCATCTCCGACCGGAGCACATTCTCCGGATACTCGCCGCAGGCGGTGACTCGCAGCACGACACCCGCCGGGCCACCCTCAAAACGAAACCGTTGCCGATCACGCTCGAGCACGAAACCGGTCAGTCCGAGTTCGCGGAGCTCGTCATTGATCTCGCGTTCGAGGCGGCCGCGATCCAGCGGCTGATTGACCCTGACGACGTGCACTGCGTTGTACGGGTGCAGCGCCCGCCATCGCACCATCATGGCCTGGAACAGGTTCAGTCGGCCACTCATCTCAAACGCCCCCGCGGCCTCCGCTCCGGCGGGCCCGGATCAGACGCTGTGCCTGGATGCACCAGTGTTTCTTGATGCTGTACCACAGCTCTGCTGCATGCAGAATGTTCGTCGTGTCGGCATCGAGGCCGGTGGGCGCCGCGGGCTGGTCTGAGATCGGCACATACGCGTTAATCCAGTCGCGGGTGACGCGGTTGGTCGCCAGATGCATCGTCAAGGGGAGGCCGATGTGGCTGTAATCGGCCGGCAGCGTCACCGTACGCACCGCCGCGGAGCCGGTCGCCCGGTACGGTTCGGCGCCCTGGAAAGTTCCGGCCAGCAGGTCCCACTCGATGAAGAAGCCGGTGAACTCCTCGACGGTGTCCGGAATTGCGCGCAGTTTCTCCAGCATATCCCACTGTCCGAGCAGCACGCGAAACAGCTTTCCCGTGGCAATCGCGGCGGCATACGGAACCTTCAGTCCGCGCACCGGCCGCTCCTGCGCGCTCACCGGATCCCGGATCGTCGAGCGCGCTTCGCGCTGTTCGTTCATCGGATCCCACACCGGGATCGGACCGCGAGCGGGATCTGCGAGATCGTGCAGGGTCTTTATGACGATCATGCCGCCCTGGCTGTGCCCAATGAGCATCGGCATCATCCCCTCGCGCTCGTAATACCAGGCCAACATGCCCGCAAGCTGCTCGCTTTCGGCATAGCTGCTATAGGAAAAACTACCGTCCTTCGGATTCCGGACTTGCCCTTCCGGATATCCCATCGTGACCAGGAACTGCGCGAACTCCCGCATCGTTATGAGCGCGACGCTGCCGTGCAGGTTGATGATCCGCGGCGCCGGTCCGCGTGCGAGCGCCTCTCGCACATCGCGCTCGGCTATGTGCTCCGGATCGAGGGCGAGGATTCGGTCTGCGAGTGCCTCGTCGCGGGCACTGGCGTGTGCGTTTGCAGTAATCTCGCTCCGCGCCGCGACCTGGCCCGACGTCGCTGCCGATCCTGCTTCTGCACAGGCGCCGGTCGCAAGCGCCGCGCCCGCCAGCAGACCTGCAAGCACCTGGCCGGCCCGCCGGCGGGCACGGCGAGTCGATTTGGACGATGCTGAATTGGGCTCCCGCGAAAATGTCACGGCCGGCGCGAAGTTAACCGTGGAAAAAAGCGTCCGGTGCTCGCTGCATACGCTGCGTACGCATCACCGTGCGTCCTGCGCAGATGGCGCTCTTCATTCCGCGCCTTCAGGACCATCAGCGTTACGTGCATGGCCGCGATCACCAGCATCGGCAGGGTCGGAATGATCCCCACGGAGCAGAACATGAGCAGTATGCTCAGCGTATAGATCGGATGGCGGATGCTCCGGTAGAGTCCCTGCGTCACAAGCTCGGTATGCTGTTCGAGGCTCACCCCCATGCGCCAATTCCTTCCCATGCGCGCCCAGCATTCCACGGTCAATGCAAGCAGAAGCACCGCGCACACCGCCGCGAGCCAGCGAAATGCCGCATACGGCGCGAGCTCGCGCGCAAAATCCGGCACCGCGAGCAGTGGGTGAGTCTGCGAGAGCGCGAGGTAGGGAAGCAGGTTCCACGCGGCGACCAGAGGCACCCAGATCACCCACATGTAGCGCTCCAGCCTGTCCTCGGGCACGAGGACGCGGAGCGTGCGGGACTTCCGGGCATGGCGCCGGACGCGAACGATCATCACCCCCACGCCGAGCCAATAGGCCCAAATGGTCGCCGTCAAGATCTGAGCAGGGAGGTCCTTCAACTTTCACCATGTAATGCCGAGGCGCGACAAGGAACCGGTCATTCCGCGCCAGCCCGGAAAGTATCTCCGGCCGCTGACGTTGGGTCAATTGGGGATGTCACGTCGAAACTTTCTGAATAATAACCGAAAATGCACGGCGCGAAGCCCCGGGCGGATTTGGCGCGCCCGGCCGCGGCATTCTACCGGTAGCTGAAGCAGCCTCTCCGACGCGCCTGATACGTTTCCGATAATCGCCCGGCGCTTCTTCCTGCAGCGTGCGTGTGAAACGGCGAGCGTTATTACCGGCCCCGCTGCCAAGGCTGCCATCGCGGCGAATCTCTGTTAAGGGGGCCGCCGCCGTTCGGCGCTGCGTTCGGGAAGAGCGCCTAGACTGCCCTTTGCCCCTTGCTCCGCATCAGCCTCTCGAGACGCCGTATGACGGTTTCGAGCTCGGTCAGGTTCGGATTCACCTCGAGCGCGCGCCGGAAGTACTCGATCGACTTTTTGTACTCTTTCAGACGAAAGTAAATCTGCCCGTAGCCGGAGAGCGCGCCGAAATGCTGCGGGTTGCGCTTCACCACCTCATCGCAGTCGGCCAGCGAGGCGCGCAAATCGCCGGCCAGGAACAGGGCGGTTGCGCGCTTGTTCCAGCCCTCGGCAAAGTCCGGCTTGCGCTTGATGACGTTGCTGAACGTATGGATGGCCTCGTTGTACAGACCGATTTCCATCTCCTCGACACCCGCCGCCAGCAATTGGTCGGTCTCGGCGTCGCCCGAGCGGCTCCACACGCGCCAGACGCTCTGCTCGGCCACCGCCCGCACGACGGGATGCTCGTCGGACAGGCGTTTTACCAGCAGCGGCCCGTCCGCAGCAAGGCCCGTGCGCCCGATATAAAGCACGCCGGCGGCGCGATAGCGCGCGTCGTCGTCCTCCAGCGCTTCCAGGGCCGCAGCTCGTGACTCGAGCTCCGGGAATGACGGCTGGGCAGACGCGCTCAGCGCCAGGAAAGCAGCAAGAAGAAATCCCAGGATATATGGCATGGTTGAGCGGATCCTTTCGCTCTTTTGAAGAATCGGACCGGCGCTATTTTCCGCCCGCCACCCGTTAATCGTAAACCGGAACCGCGGCGGGCGCTGAGTTTCCCGGTCACGGGTCGCTGGTCGCCCGTCAGGCTTTCCCGATGCAGGTGGTAGACGAGGCCTTACACAAACCCCGGCAGCAAAGCGAACGGCCGCTGCGTCGCGAGCGCCGTGAACTCCTCCGCCGTGACCGGCGGGCTGAAGTAGTAGCCTTGGGCAAGCCCGCAGCCGTAGGCGCTCAGAACCGCGACCTGCTCCGCCGTCTCCACGCCCTCGGCGACGACCTCGATGCCGAGGGCATTCGACAGCATGATCACGGCTTCGACGATTGCAGCGTGTCCCTGCTCGCGCGGAATGCCCTCGATGAAACTGCGGTCGATTTTCAGCACGTCGAAGGCAAAGCGCCTGATGTAGTTCAAGCTGGCGAATCCCGTCCCGAAATCGTCGATGGAAATCAACACGCCGAGCCGGCGCAGGTTCGCAATATCTGCCGCCACCGCGTCCGGATCTTCGATGAACGTGCTCTCGGTGATCTCGAGCTCGAGGCAGCGCGGCGGGAGCCCCGTCTGCTCCAGCAGCCTGGCAATCGTGGCCGGCAGGTCCTGTTGCCGGAATTGGCGGGGCGACAGATTGACCGCGATCGGAAACTCGAAGCCCTGCCTGCGCCATTCGGCGCATTGCCGGCAGGCCTTTTCCAGCACCTGTTCGCCGATCTGCACGATGAGGCCGGACTCCTCCGCGATCGGGATGAACACGCCCGGCGGCACGTTGAACCCGCGATGAGTCCAGCGCACGAGCGCCTCCGCGCCGCGGATCGCGTGCGTCGCCAGATCGACCTTGGGCTGATAGGTGAGCTGGAAGCCCCCGTTCTGAATTGCCGCGCGCAATCCGGCTTCGATCTGGAGGCTCTCGTGAGCGCGCGCGTTGAGATCGGAGGTGAAAAACCGGAACGTTCCCGGGCCCGCGGACTTGGCGGCCGACATCGCCGCGTCCGCATTGCGCAGGAGCGTATCCGGATCACGCCCGTCCCCGGGATGCATCGCGACGCCGATGCTGGTCCCGACGACGACCGGTTGTCCGTCGACGTCGTAGGGCTCGGCGCAGACCTGCAGGATCTTTTGCACGGCCACCGCCACGGGCAGGTCTGCGGCGCCCGCCAGCACGGCCACGAACTCGTCGCCGCCGAACCGGGCCACCGTATCGGTATCGCGCACGCAGCCACGCAAACGCTCGGCCACCTGTCTCAACAGCTCGTCGCCGCCGCGGTGGCCGAGCGAATCATTGATCGCCTTGAAGCGGTCAAGGTTGGCGAAGAGCACGGCGACCAGCTCATCGCGCGCGCGCGCGCGGCTGAGGGCCTGGGTCAGACGATCGCGCAGCAGTGAGCGGTTGGGCAATCCCGTGAGCGAATCGTGGTGCGCGACGTGCCGGATGCGCTGCTCGGCGAGCTTGCGCTGGGTAATGTCGCGCGAGGTCAGCACGATGCCACCGATGCCGGCTTCGTGCAGGAGATTGGTGCCGACGCCCTCGAGATGAATCCAGCGGCCCTCCGCGTGACGGAAGCGGAACTCGATCGGGTCCGTTACCGACAGCCCCGCCACCAACGCCCGGAAGCCCGCCTGCACTGCCGGGCGGTCGCGAGGGTGGATGGCGTCGAAGGGGATACGATTGATCAGGCCGTTGGGGCCATAGCCGAGGATCCGCGCGGCGGACGGAGACTCGAAGATAGTGGTGCCGTCCTCGCGGTGAATGGTAATGATGTCAGCGAGGTTTTGGACGAGCGCCCGGAAGCGTTCGTCCTCGAGGGGGGTGTACAACGGCGGATCGCTCATCGCGGCGACCCGCTTCGTTTGGTTACGCCCCAGCCGGCGCTGTCGATCTTCTTGCATTCCCCTTCGCGACGTCCTCCCGCCTAGCGCGAGCTCCTCGAGCCCGCGTCTATCGGCGCCAATCATATACCGTGGGGCAGCCCGAGGGTACCCCAAAGCCGAGAATCCCCCTATTCGGCTGGCCCCGAGGGAGAATTCAGGGTATTCGAGGGTAAAAAAACAGCTTGCCAGAGGCTATTCAGCAGCGCGGACCCTACCCGGGGCGGCCTCGAGGAGTGCAATTGACCCCGTTTGCCACGTAAATAGCCTCAGGAATCGCAGATTTTAAAAAGACACCCCGCTCCGCTAAGATAACGCTCCTTCGAAGCCTGTCCACGCACATAGGCTTGCGCGGGCAATACCTGAAGACGATTGGGTGTCACCGGCGACCGACAGCCGGCGCCCGGAATTCCGGACGCACCCGATCGATTCACGATTCACGATTCACGATTCACGATTCACGATTCACGATAAAAGGGAGTCATCATGCCGTCCAAGTTTCTGCTCTGCAGCTTCAAGACCTGCCCCTGGGTTCAACGCGCCGCCATCGTGCTGCAGGAGAAAAAAATCCCTTACGACATCGCCTATATCGACCGGGACAACCGGCCGGCATGGTTCCTGGCCATTTCTCCGCACGCGAAGGTCCCGGTGCTGCAGATCGACGGCAAGGAATCGATTTTCGAGTCGAACGCGATCGCCGAATATCTGGAAGAAACGACAATGCCGCGCCTGCACCCGGCAGACCCGGTTGCGCGGGCGCGTAACCGCGCCTGGACCGATTTCGTGCCGACCTTTGCCAGCGCGCTGTCGACCACAATGTATGCCGACTCGGAGGAAGAATTCACCGCTCGCGCAGCCAAGATTCCGGGCCCTTTCGGCAAGCTCGAAGAAGCGCTTGCCAGGCAGGGCAGCACTGGTCCGTATTTCAATGGGCCGAAGCTGTCGCTGGTCGACGCGGCCTACGCGCCATTCCTCCAGCGCTATTCGTTCATGGACCGGCTGCGCCCGCTCGGCATCCTCGAGAGTTTTCCGCGCCTGTCAGCCTGGCGCGATGCGCTGCTCGCCGCGCCCGCAGTAAAGGCCTCTACTGTTCCGAACATCGAAGCCGTCTGGCAGGAAAACCTGATCCTGCGGAAGCGCTGGCTGGCGAAGTTCGTGTCGGAGAGCGTTCGAGGCGCAGCCGCGGCCGCCTAGAGCGCGAGAAAAATTTCAGCCGCAGATATACGCAGATGGGCGCCGATCACGGAATGAAAATCATGAATCAGGGGGGTGATGTCAAACATCCGGCTTTCAACGCAGGTCGATTCACGATTCACGATTCACGATTCACGATTCACGATTCACGATTCACGATTCACGATTCACGATTCACGAATCTAATCGGTGGCCGCATTCCCGCGCGTGAGTTCCTGGCAAAAAATAATGGGGGCAAAGCCCCCATTATTTTGTTGACAGCCGCCGGCTGATCAATCGGCCTTGATTACGCCGCAGGCAAGCCGCGCGCCGGCGTTGCCGGTCGGCTGGGTCCTGTAATCGTCAGGCTGGGCGTGAACGATGACAGCCCGACCGATGATGTTCGTCGGCCCCGGCTCCAGAGTGATGGTGTCGACCTGGACCAGGAGCCTGGCGCGTCCCCTCTTGTTATTTTTGGCCGGCGCGTTGAGCGACGGCAGATCTCCGGCGTGACGGTTGGCGCTATCGTATTTCCCGTGCGGCTCGCCATAAGGATTGAAGTGGCCCTTGGCGCTCATGCCGTCCGCGCCGCAGTCACCGACCTCGTGAATGTGGAAGCCGTACTCGGCTCCCGGCTTCAGGCCCTGAACAACCGCCTGAATCTGGACTGCGGCGCCCACCTGCTGAAAGGTCACCTCGCCATAGGTCTTGTTGCCCTTGGTCGGCTTCAACTGCGCTGATGCTCGTAACGGTTCGTCGGGCGTCGTCTGGCAGGCAGCAAGCAGAACAGCAGCGGCAAATGCAGCAAGTGCGATTTTGGTCTTCATGGGTTTCCTCCCTGCAAAATATAAATCTACTCATATCCTGGCCGCGATGGAAGCTTTCGCGCCACGCCCGGACCGTTCGATGATCCCCCAAGGGGGTGGGATAGAAAGTCAAAGGGGATAAGCCCCATTGAAAGAAGCTGCATATCAACGGGTTGGGTATTTACCCGCGATTTGCAAAGACCCTAAAAGAGGTCAGACCCCGTTGAAAGAAGACGAATATCAACGAATTGAATGTCCATACACGATCTACGTTTCAGGATTTACGGTTGCCGGCTGCCGGCTCTCGCGCCGGATGCTGTAGTAGGTCCCCGCAAAAATCACCCCCGCTCCCACGAACACGGCCAGCTCGGGCGGCTCGTTATAGAAGAGCATGCCGACCACGGCGATCAGCGGTAGCCGCATGAAATCGAACGGCACGACGAGCGTCGCATCGGCAATGCGAAACGCGCGTGTAAGGCACATATGGGCGCTGAGACCGGTCGCACCCACCGCGATGATCCAGGGCAGCTCAGCGAGCCCCGGCGTGATCCATCCGGGGAGCGCAAAAACGAAGCCAAGCGGGACCTGGATTGCCGCCATGTAGAAGAGCACGGCAAAAACCGTCTCGTGCCCGGCGAGACGCTTGGTCGCGATCATGGTCGACGCGTAGGCAAACGATCCGGCGAGCATCACCAGTGCCGCGGGCGGCACCTGCTGGAAGCCCGGCTTGAGGATAATGATGATCCCGGCGAGGCCCATGGCGAGCATGACGAGCCGGCCACGGTTCAGGCGTTCCCCGAGAATGAAGCTGGCGAGCACTGCGGTCCACACCGGCATGGTGAACTCGATCGCGAAGACGGTCGCGAGCGGCAGTGCGCCAATCGCGAAGACCCACGCGTACTGGCCGGCAAAGTGAAGCAGGTTCCGCACCACGTGCAGGCCGAAGCGTTGCGTGATCAGCGCGCGCCCGCCATATCGCGGCAATATGGCGAGCATGATCAGGAGAGAGACAATGCTGCGCAGAAAAAGAATCTCGAAGCTTCCCATCGCATGGTGCAGCTCGCGCACGGAGATGGCCATCAACGCAAAGGAAAGGAGCGCGCACCCCATCCACAGGGCGGCGCGCACGGCTACGGGTATTCGCGTTGGGTCGATTGCCATCGTTCGCAATACGGGGGTTCTTGGCCGAAGCCCGATGGGAACACGCCCAGGCACGAAAATCAAAAAATCAGCCCCTTGGCATCGAACCGGCCCCGTGCCTGGAGCGGCCCAAGGACGCGGCCACCGCCCGCGCCTCCCTTATGCTGCCCCCCGGGGAGGCAAAAGCCCGCGGAGGCGCCAACCGGTCGGAGAACAACGACCATGGGCGGCATTTATTGATAACATTGTGTAGCGGCAAGCATTAAGCGCTTTCGCAGGCACTCAATCAAGATCGTTTCCCGGGGAGAACATAATGAAGAGCTTATCTCGCACTACAGTGGCGTTGCTCGTGGTCGGGTTGACCGTTTTTGGCTGCGCAACCATGTCAGGCGGCGACTGGGTCACGCTATTCGACGGCAAAAACCTGAACAACTGGAACATGATTGGCGATGCCAACTGGCGGCTCGAGGGTGGATCCGTGGTCGCCGACAAGAAAACCGGCAAGAACAACGGTTTCCTGGTATCGAAGAAGAACTACAGCAACTTTCAGCTCAGGGTCGAGTTCTGGGCGAGTCACGACGCCAACAGCGGGATTTTCCTGCGCTGCAAGGACCCAAAAAAGATCTCGGATTCGAGTTGCTATGAGGCGAACATCTTCGATCAGCGTGGCGACCCGTATTTCGGAACCGGGGCGATCGTGAAGTTCGCCGGTGTAGACCCCATGCCCAAGGCTGGCGGCAAATGGAACACCTATGAAATCACGGCCGACGGCCCGAACCTTACCTTGGTTTTGAACGGCGTCAAGACCGTCGAACTCAACAACAAGAAATACAAGAAAGGGCCGATTGCGCTTCAGTACGGCAAGGGCGTCATGAAGTTCCGCAAGGTGGAAATCCGCGAGCTCTGAAAAATAGTGACCGTTAAACCAGAAGGCGGAACGCGTTAGACGCCGCGGACGGCTGACACCGTCCCGGCAATCCGCCAGTATTGAAATGAGAAGGGGTCAGACCCGGGTTATCCGGACTCTGACCCCTTCAGCTTTTCTTGACTTACCGGTCACCGGCCACAGGTCACCGGTCACGCTTTATCAAGCAGCGGCCTTGCGATTCGCCTCCAGCCGCGCGTCCACCAGGGCAACAGTTTCATCCACGACATTCAACTGCATTCCCTTTTGCGCCGCGATTGTCTTCACGAGGCGATCCACGCGCTCGATATTGGGCGCGCCGGCGAAGAGCGCGCGCGCTGCCGAAGACGGGCTCCCCAGCGACTGCGCCGCCGCGGCATATTTGTCGAAGGGCACCAGGTCCTTCTCTGCGGCGCCCAGCGACACGCACAGCTTGACCGTCCAGTTGTAGACCGAGCGCGAGGCTTCGATGTCGGTATGCACGGCATCCTTGATCGAACGCGGCCCGTCTTTCGTCACGCAACGATAGTTGCCGGCGATCAGCATGGGCCACTTTGCCAGCGGCACGAAGATCGAGTCGTGGACCTTGAGCTTGACCGGCAATTCGATCTTTGCGCCGTCGGCGTCGAAGCGAATGGCCTCGATATCCGATTCCAGCTGGCTCAGGATGGCCGTGTGCGCATCGGAATCGAACCGGGCCGCCTTGAAGTTGGTCGGAAGCCTGACCTGCAGCACGTTGACCTTTTCCTCCGGCGGACGGAACGCCTGCGGGTCCGGACTGCACAACGTCATCAGCTTGGGATCGAAATTGTCCCAGACGCTCGGGTCCGTGTAGCAGCCTCTCAAAGCATTGGTGTCGAGGCCCGTGATGCGTTTCAAGTACGTCAGCGGCGGCATGTTCATGATCGACATGCACGGCACTTTGGCCTTGGCCACCGCATCCAGCAGCTCGCGCACGCCGGATGAGCGGTATTGCGGCTCCTGCATGGCGAGCCCGACGAGATCATAGTCGGCCGGCTTGATGGCTCCCGGACCGTCGGCGGACATCTTGCCGGGCGCCTTACGGGTATCGATCTCGACCAGGCCTTCGCGGCCCTTGATCGGCATGCGCACGCGCGCGCCTTCCTTGTTGATCAACTCCACTTCGGCGGGCAAGCAGACGAGCTTGACGTTGTGCCCGGCCAGCACCAGCTTTGCACCGAGCAGCGAACCGTAAGAGGCGCCCAGAATCAGGATGTTGTATGAAGTCTTTTTCATGTGGAAACGTTTCCTTCGAGTGAGCAGAAAAACGCGACAGATTCGCGATTTTGCATTGTGATAAACATTCCCGCGGGGGTACTGCGATCCTATGCAATTACCTGCCCGGGTGCAACCATGCTTTGCACCCTTTCCAGGCAGCTCAGTGCGATTGCCATGGGTTTCTAACCGGCTGCAGGCGCCGGGGAATGCCAGTCAGGGGAAAGAGGTGATGATGACTGGTGATGAAAATTGGTGATGAGAAATGGTGATGAAGAAAGCGTGAGTCGCTGAACATCACCAATCATCATCACCCTCTTTCGCCACCACCGATCCTCAACGGTGTGTCGCCACCACTCACCGTTAACCGTTCACCGTTTACACAGCAAAAGAATCGGGCCGGCAACGGACTCCATGAGGAGCCCGCCTGCCGGCCCGGGCGTTTAACGCGAGCAGCTCAGAGTTTGCGCAACTGCTCGAGCAGCTCCTTGCTCTCCGGTATCGTCCCCGGTTCGTAGACCTTCGCGTAGCGGACAATCCCTTTGGCGTCGAGCACGTAGGCCGCGCGCTTGTCCATGCCGCGCTCCTCATTGAAGATCCCGTAAGCCTTGCCGACCGCGCCATGCGGCCAGTAATCCGACAGGAGCGGAAAAGGAACGCCGCCCAGCTTTTCCGCCCAGCCCTTGAGGCTGGCAACCGGATCGGCGCTGATCTGGAGGATTTCACAGTTCAGCTTCTTGAATTCTTCGTAGTTCGCACGGAACCCGTTGACCTGATTGGTTCACCCAGGCGTAAAGGCGAACGGCATAAACGCGACCACGGTCGGCCGACCCTTGAAGCTGGAGAGCGAGACCTTCTGATCGGTATTGTGCGCGGCAAGCGAAAAATCGGGCGCTGCCACGCCCTCCTTGATGTCCATTTGAAATCTCCTTCTTTCGTTTTACAGCGAGGCGCCAGAATACCCGTCCGGATCGATGTCGGCAATCGGACTGCGATAAAATTGCCCTCCAGCGAGGAAACGGGCCAAGCGCGATTTTGTGGTCATCGCCTGGAGTTCCCCTCGCCATTTTTCTCCGGCATCTGCGCCATTCAATCCTCCTTGCTTCCCGATCGGCTTCCGGCGGCGTTCAAATGACGGTCTCGCTCGAAGACTTTCGCACCCGGCGCGACGCCCTGATGGAACCCACGATCTGGGTGGCGATCGTGCTGTCGGCCCTCTTGCATGCCGCGATTTTCAGCGAATGGCTGCCGCAGATACGCTTTCCATCGCCGGAGGAGCTCGAGCAGCGGGACCACTCCCCACCGCTGGTAGTGAATTTGACCCCGCCTCGTATCATTCCGCCCTCTCCGCCCGCCGCCCCGGCGCCGCGGGTAAAGCCGCCCCCTCCGACCGTAACGCAATCCCCGCCGCCCGCCCCGCCCGTCATTGCGCTGAAGCGCGCGGCGCCCAAGGCGCCACGCCCTGCGCCGCCCGTTGCCGCTCCGCCGAAGCCGCCGCCCGTTGCCGACCCCACGCCCGCCCCGCGCCCGGCATTCGATGATCTCGCCTCGTATGTCGAGGCAAAGCGCCGCGCACGCGCTGCCCTCGCGCCTGCTGCGCCGCCGGAGCGCCCACCGGTTTCCCGCATCGAGGACGAAAATACGCGCGCCGCCCGCATCCTCGCGGAGAATCTCGGCTCGCAGCAAGAAATGACCTTCGGCTACGATCCCGATCGCAGCGGCGGCGTCTTCCAGATACAGCTCATGAGCCACGACTACGCCGAGTTCACCTTCATCGGCTGGAACACAACAGCGATATCCGCATCGCCGTGGTGCGCCGGATGATCGCGATCATTCGCGAGCACGTGCAGGAAGATTTTCTCTGGGATTCGCAGCGCCTGGGCTACCGATCGCTGTCTGCCCGGCCAAAAGACAACAAGGCGCTGGAGAATTTCCTGATGGGCGAATTCTTCGGCGAGGCCAGCCTGCCGCGCTAGACACTAACGCGTGACTCGTGAACAAAAAAATACAATTTCAACCGCAGATAAACGCGGATGAAATATTAGAAATCCTTCCGTTTTCCGATTTCTGACGCCTGGCCTCGGCTTGATCCGTCGCCGATCAACACTGCTAAGCCAGTCGACAGCAATTGCTGAGCGGTTAACGGAAACCTGAGCGTCAGTCCAGTCTTCGAGGTTACTGTTTGCCGGAATACATCGGCGTTTATCTGCGGTCAATAAGTTTTCGACTTTCGCGACAGGTTTTAGAACAACGTCGCCGCGGGCGCAGCCGGCGAGCGGGCGCGTGAGAATGCGGGCGCATCCGCCTTGCTTAGCGCGCCCACGCGCACGCCGAGCAGCCGGATGCGACGGTCGAGCGCGACTCGTTTCAGGCATTCGCCGGCGGCGCGACGGATGGCGGCGGCGTCCCCCGTCGGCTCATCGAGAGTGCGGTCGCGGGTGACGGTCTTGAAGTTGTCGTAACGTAGCTTCAAACCGATGGTCTTGCCCAGATAGCCCTTCCGCTTGAGGTCATCTGCGACCCTGACGCAGAGTTCGGTGAAGATCCGCGAGAGCCGCTCGCGGTCACGCACGGGATGCAGGTCATCCTCAAATGTTGTTTCGCGGCTGATGGACTTGGGCTCGCTGTGGGTGACAACCGCGCGCTCGTCCCGCCCGTGCGCGGCCTCGTGCATCCAGGCGCCGTAACTTGTCCCGAACTGGCCGATCAGGAGCGCCCGGTCGGCCTTCGCGAGCTCGCCGATGGTCCGGATCCCGAGCCTCTCGAGCCGTGCGTTCGCCTTGGGGCCGATGCCATTCACCTTACGCACCGGTAGCGGCCAGATTCGCGCAGGCACATCGCCTTCGGTGAGCACCGTCAGGCCGCCGGGCTTGTCGAGCTCGGAGGCAATCTTTGACAAGAGCTTGTTCGGCGTAATGCCGATCGAGCACGAGAGCCCGGTTGCGTCGCGCACGGCGCGCTGGATGTCCGTGGCGATCACCCGCGCGCGCGCCCAGGAATCCGGCGCCCCTTCCGCGGCGCTGGACAGGACAAGCGCCGTGAGATCGATGTAGATCTCGTCGATGCCGCGATCTTCGACGTGAGGCGCAACAGCGCGCACCGCCTCCTTGAACAGACGCGAATAGCGGCGGTACTCGTCGAAGTCCGCCGGAAGCAGCAAAGCGTCCGGCGCGAGCTTCGCCGCCTTCATCAGGCCCATGCCCGAGTTCACGCCGAATTTCCGCGCCTCGTAGGTCGCGGTTGTGATAACCCCGCGTCCGCTGTACTCGCGCAGCGTCCGGATCGCGGCCCCTTCGGCGCCGCGCCGCCGGCCGCCAATCACGAGCGGCCGACCGCGCAGCTCCGGGTAGCGGAGCAGCTCGACCGACGCGTAGAACGCGTCCATGTCCAGGTGGGCGATGAAGCGCGACGACATGTCGTTCGTGAATCGCGAATCGTGAAACGTGAATCGGAAAATCTACAAATTTAGCCGCAGATAAACGCAGATAAACGCCGATGTCTCTGACGAAAAAACCATTCTCCTTCTGACTTCGGGTGGCCGGTCACGGTTCAATGGTCACGCTCCCGGTGCGCCGGGCGGCAGCGCCAGGTATTCGCGGTTGAGGGCGGCGATGCCGGCGCAGCCGAGCAACGCGAGCGTGCGGTCGATCTCGTCGCGGAAAATCGAGATCGCGCGCGCCGCGCCGGCTTCACCGGCGGCGGCCGTGCCGTACAGCGTCGCCCGGCCGATCAGCACGGCGTTGGCGCCGAGCGCGAGCGCCTTGACGACGTCGGTGCCGCGCCGAAAACCGCTGTCGACCATGACGGTCATGCGCTTGCCAACCGCATCCACGATTTTCGGGAGCACCTCGATCGGGGCCACGGCGCCGTCGACGACACGTCCGCCGTGGTTGGAAACGATGACCGCATCTGCGCCGCTGTCGGCGGCAAGCGCCGCGTCCTGGGGGCGCAGTACGCCCTTGACCATCAGCGTGCGCGGCCACAGCTTGCGCAGCACGCGAACGTCCTCCCACGTGAGCGAGTCGTTGAGCTTCAGCGCCCGTCCCATGGGCCGGGCGCTGATGCTGCTTTTGACCGCCTCAGGATAATTTTCGTAGCGCGGCATGCCGGTGGTCAGCAGGTAGCGCATCCATACGCCCGCAAGCCAGCGCGGATGCCGCAGCACGTCCGCCACATTGCGCGGGGTGTAAGACAAGGGGATCGTGAAGCCGTTGCGGAGGTTGTATTCGCGGTTGGAAAACACCGGGCTGTCCACGGTGACCACCAGCGCTTCCAGACCGGCGGATTTTGCCCGCTCGACGAGCTGGTAGGAGAGGGACCGATCGGCGTACATGTAAAGCTGAAACCAGATCCGTCCGCCCGCCCGCGCCACTACTCTCTCCATCGCGGTCAACGAGCCGGTCGCCAGAGTAAACGGTATGCCAGCGGCCGCGGCGGCGCGAGCCAGAGCGATCTCGCCCTCGTGCCACATGATCCCGGCCGCTCCGGTGGGCGCGATCGCAATCGGCATCTTCTGACGATGGCCAAACAACGTGATTTCCTGGCTGCGCTGCGAAACATCTGCCAGCACGCGCGGTCTCAGCCGGATGCCTTCGAAGGCGGTGCGATTATTGCGCAGCGACACCTCATCCTCGGCGCCGCGATCGACGAACTCGAAGATTCCCTTCGGCAGCCGGCGCCGCGCGATCTCGCGCAGATCGGCGACGTTGAAGGCCCCTAGCGTGTCATCGTTCATGGCGCAATGCTCGCATCGCTTGACGGACCCCGGGGAAAGCGCGGGGCCGCGACCGCCGCAGAAAACCGGGTACCCGCTGCTGTCCGGGCGGGCTCAGTAGGTCACGAACCTGCCGGTCGTCGCCTTGGCGTTGGGGTCGGTCTTCACGTTGACCACGGCCGGGACACCTTTTCCGGCCGCCGCGCCCGCCCGCTGCAGCGCAGGGCGGATGTCCTGCGGTTGCTCGACGTATTCGGCGTGGCACCCCAGTGCTTCGGCCATCTTGTCGTAGCGCGTGAAACCGAGATCGCGGCCGACCCAGGCCCGCTTCGGATCCGACATCCAGCCCGCGTTGAGGCTGATGACGGTAATCACGGGAAGCCGGTGCCTGACAGCAGTGTCGAGCTCCATTGCGTTGATGCCGAATGAGCCGTCGCCGTGAAGGCAAACGACCTGCCGGTCGGCGCGTGCCGCCTGCGCACCAATGGCATAGGGTAGCCCCACGCCCATCGTGCCGAAGGTTCCCGAGTTGATTCGATGGCGAGGCATGTAGCAAGGAATCGACTGGCGGCCATAATTCAGGATCTCCTGCCCGTCGACCACCAGAACCGCTTCCCGGTCGATGAAGTCCCGGATTTCCTTGCAAAGGCGCAGAGGATGGATCGGAAGCTGATCCGTGCTCAAAGCGATCTCCTGCGCCTGCTGCCGCTGCCGGTGCGCCTGCGCCAGGTGCTGGCGCCACGCGCCGAACAATTCGGGACGGACACGGCCGTCGTTGGCCGCGTTTATCTGCTCCATGATGCGCCTTGCGTCGCCCACGAGACCGACATCGAGCCGCGGTGTTGACGCGATTTCGGCGGGATCGATGTCGATGCGTATGAACTTCGCATGCTCGCTGAAGCGTGGCGCACGCGCGTGGCTGATCACGTAATTGATCCGTGTCCCGACGATGAGGACAAGGTCCGCCTCCCTGAAGGCAAGATTTCGGGCGGTCAGATAACAGTACTGGTGATCCTCGGGGATGGCGCCGCGGCCCTGCGGCGTGGTGTAGAAAGGAATGCCGGTCTCGTCGACAAACGCCCGCAGCGCGGGGGCCGCATCCGACCAGTTCGCCCCGCTTCCCGACAGCAATACCGGCTGCTTCGCTTCAGCCAGCAGCGTGATGGCGCGCTCGACCATGGCCGGGTCGCCGATCGCATCCCCGAGCCGGGCACCGCGGTCGTATTCAGGCCAGACGATCGCGTCCTCCTCGACCTGCTGGTGCAGAATGTCCGCCGGCAGATCGAGGTATACCGGCCCCGGCTTGCCTGAAACCGCCATCGCGAACGCCTTGTTGACGAGCTCCGGAATCCGCCGCGCCTCGAAGACACGTTCCGCCCACTTGGTCAGCGGGCGCATCGCGGCCACCTGGTCGAACTCCTGGAATGCACCGGTGCCCAATTCCCGCAAAGTGCTGGCCCCGCCGATCGCGACGACCGGCGTGCAGTCCATGAGCGAGGTGGCGAGCCCGGTGCCAAAGTTAAGCGCCGCCGGGCCGGAGGCGGCCATGCAGACGCCAGGCCGGTTGAGAACCCGCGCGTAGGCGTGCGCCATCATTGCCGCGGCCTGTTCGTGACGGACATCGATTGCGCGAATGCCCTCGGCAACGCTGGCACTCTCGGCCGTGAACATCGGGCCGCCCATCAGGAAAAACATCGTGTCCACGCCTTGCCGCCTGAGGGCCTTGCCGACGAGTTGAGACGCGTGAATGGTCATTTTTTTCCTCTCGGTTTAACCCGCCTTCCGCGCACCGCGCCACGGCGCGGTTCCTGGCTTTGCGCTCGGAGCGCAACGAGGACTTTTCATTCTAACCCCGCCGCCTTTTCCTCGTCGCGCGCGAGGCTCCCGACGCCCGCGCACCCGGTTTGTGCCTCATGTCATATTCGCGCGGTTCGTCGCGGCCCGCCAGGGGGTTAAACTCGCTTTCTGTATCTGGATACGCTCCCACAGGACCGACCATGACCGATCGCCATCGCCACCCTGTCAAGGCTTACCGCAATCAGGGATTTCTGAACAGCAAGGAAGGGCGCGCCCTGCGCATCCTTTCCGAGTACCTCGAGCCAAAAAGTCGCTTCGAGCATCACCGGGTGGACGACACCGTCGTGTTCATGGGGTCAGCGCGAGTCAAATCGCGCGAGGACGCGGAAGCGGAGCTGCGCAAGGCCGAGGGCAGCGGCGGGGACCCGGACAAGGCGCGCACCGCGCTTTCGATGTCACGCTACTACGAGGCCGCGCGCGAGCTTGCCTTCCGCCTGACCCAGTGGTCCAAGGCACTGGATCCGAATGAACGGCGCTTCGTCGTCTGCACCGGCGGCGGCCCGGGCATCATGGAAGCGGCCAATCGCGGGGCCGCCGAGGCGCGCGGCATGAACGTGGGCCTGACGATCTCGATTCCCGCCGAGGAGTTCGACAACCCGTATGTGACGCGAGAGCTCGCTTTCCACTTCCACTACTTTTTCATGCGCAAGTTCTGGTTCGCCTATCTCGCCAAGGCGGTGATCGTGTTTCCGGGCGGTTTCGGCACGCTCGACGAGCTCTTCGAGCTGCTGACGCTGGTGCAGACGCGCAAAATGAGCAAGCCCATGCCGATCGTCGTTTTCGGCACGCAGTATTGGCGGGAGATCGTGGACTTCGACGCGCTCGTGCGCCACGGAACGATCAATGCCGAGGACCTGAAGCTGATGTACCACACCGATTCCGTGGACGAGGCCTACAACTGGGTCGTCGGGCAGCTCGCAGAGAAGGCGCTGGGGCAACCGGGACCGATGCTCTGAGCGCCGCTACGGCGCTCAGCGTTCCGGGTTCAAGGCTCCCTGTTCAAGGAGTCGGCGTCGAACCTAAAACCTGGAACGTTGAACGCGACCCGGGTGCGCGATCAGCGCACGACCGGGTCGATGCCGAGCAGCTTCGCCGCCGTCTCCCCGAGCATCATCCGGCGCTCCTTCGCGCTGAAGCCCGGCGCCTTGAGAATGTGGTCGACGGACTTGCTTTGCCAGGGAATCGGGTGGTCGGTGCCGATGACCAGGCGGTTCGAGCCCACCTCCGCAGCCAGGTGCCGCAGCGCTTCCGAGGTGAAAACCAGCGTGTCGTAATACATGTCTCTCAGGTATTCCGTCGGCTTCTTCTTCAGCTTGACGCCCGTGTCCATGTCGGGCGCCACGCGCAGGCAGTTATCCGAGCGCGGCGCGTAGGACGGCAGGAAGCCCCCGCCATGCGCCGAGCAGATCTTGAGCTTCGGGAAGCGGTCGAGCGTTCCCTCGAAGATCAGATGCGAAAGCGCGATGGTGGTGTCGAGCGGGTTGCCGATGGTGTTGGCGAGCCAGCCGTTGCCCCTGAGCCGGTTCGCAAGATCGGGCGTGCTTTGCGGATGGATGAAGATCAGCACACCAAGCTCTTGCGCCTTCGCCCAGAACGGGTGAAATTTCGGGTCGGAAAATTCCTCTCCCGCGACGCTGGCGCCGACTGCCGCACCGCGCAGTCCCAGCCTTTTCACGCCGTCCACGAGCTGCTGCACTGCGAGATCCGGATATTGCAGCGCGACCGAGGCAAACGCGACGAATCGGTCGGGGTAGGTTGCGCAGAACTCCGCCAGTTTCTCGTTCTGGATCCTGACCACCTCTGCGGCGAGATCGCGCTCCGTCCTGTACCAGAACGGATTGATGCTCAGCGCTTCCATGTCGATACCCTGCTCGTCCATCTCGCGTATGCGCCGCGCCCCGACCTCGTCGATGCCGGGACCGCGCTGGTCTTCGAGGCTCCTTCCGCACAGGGCGAGCGTCTCCGGTATCACGCAATGAGCATGCACATCGATCGTCTTGACGCGGCGTCCCCCCACCTTCACGATGCGGCGCCCCGCGGGCTTTGACCGCGCCTTCTTTTTCGCGGCCGGCCGTGCCTGGGCCTGCGTCTTTGCACGCGCAGCGGCTAGCACCTCGCAACCGGTAAAAACTATCTCGGGCATCGGCACGTTTGAATTCTGGTTTGGATCGGTGTGGGTATGCATGTTCGCGTTCCTGGTCAAATCGGTTGAAGTGATGAAGCAATGAATTGGCTAATGCGCGGCCCAAAAAAGCGAGGCCGGTTGCTCGGCATCGGATCCTCTGTTGCTTTCTTGAAATTGTTGCGGACGATTGGCGTGTTTCGCCCCAAAGATGCCACAGAACGCGGCGCCTGTCCCGTTCCCGCCATGAACCTTGAGAGCAGCGACGCCTTAAAACGGGCCGGGACCGCGCCCGCCAACGAACCGGACGGGCCTCCGGCCAGTCGTGGGGGCGCCGGAGCGGCGCTGGTATTTTCGTGGTCACTGAGTGACTTAGAGCGCGTAACAAAATGAAGCGGCTGTGCGTGACTCCCGCCGCCATCCCGTCGCCGCGCGCCGCCCCGCCGGTCCAGCCGCTCACAGGCAGCTGGCCTTCGTCGGCTTGAATGTGCGCGGGCACATTCTTCGAAACCCCGACTCAGCCTCGGGCAGGAAGGGAATCCATTTTGCTACCGGCCCTTGCTCGCGGGGGCGCCGCTGTCGTCGCCCGTGCTTTCGCGTACAGGTATGATCGCCCTCGTCCCGCTCATTGACCCCATGGAGAAACAAGAATGGCCGCGATCTACAACCCTGCGAGCAACCACCCGATCAAGGTCTGGGACGTCGAGTTCCGGCGCACGCCCCAACGGACCCTGATGGCCCGCATCTACCAGCCGCAGGGGCCAGGACCGTTCCCGACGCTGCTCGATCTGCATGGCGGGGCATGGAACAACAAGGACCGCCTCGCCAATGTGCCGATGGACGAAGCGGTCGCGAAGAGCGGCATTCTCGTGGTGGCCGTCGATCTGACGCTCGCCCCCGAGGCGCCGTATCCTGCCTCGGTCCAGGACGCGAATTACGGCGTTCGCTGGCTCAAGGCCAAGGCGAAGGAATGGAACGGCGATCCCTCCCCTCTCGGCGTGCTCGGGAGCTCGAGCGGCGGTCATGTCGCCCAGTTGCTTGCCATGCGCCCGCGCGACCCGCGTTACAACGCCCACCCGTTGCCCGAGGCCCCGAAAATCGACGCGACGCTCGCCTACGTTGCGACGCGCTCGCCCATCAGCGATCCGTACGCCCGATTCCTGCAGGCCGAGAAGATGAAGCGCGCGGAAATGATGCAGAAGTCCAAGACCTACTTCGATCCCTGGGACCTCGTCCACGAAGGCAATCCCCAGGAGATTCTCGACCGCCGCGAGGCGGTCTCATTGCCGCCGATGCTGATCATGCAGGGCGGGATCGACGACAACGTCATACCGCCAATCCAGGAGAAGTTCGCGGCGACTTACCGCGCGGCCGGCGGCGAGTGCGAGCTGGAAGTCTTCGAAGGCTGCGAGCACGAGTGGATCGCGCATCCCGGGCCGCAGACGGACCGCGCGCACGAGATGGTCAAGGCTTTCATCGCGCGTCAGCTGCAGGCGCTGCGGCGCGCCGCTTAATTGCAATAACTGGTGATGAGTACTGGTGATGAAAGATGGTGATGATTACTAGTGATAGGTGAAAACCGCGTGGGGTTACCAGCCTCGTATCACCATTTCTCATCACCATTAATCATCACTATTTTTCATCACCATTTTTGCGCCGAAGGCGCAGCGCATCGGGATTGACCACGAACTGCGCATCGGGCACGCCCCCATCGAGCACGATCAGCAGGTTGCGCGTCGTCGTAAGCGCTGCGCGATCGAGTGACTCGCGCGAGTTGCCTGCCATATGCGGCGCCGTGATGACGTTCGACAGCGTGAAGAGGGGATTGTCGGTGAGCGGCGGCTCCGGAGAAAAGACGTCGATTCCCGCGCCGCCGAGCTTGCCCGCGGCGAGCGCGGCGTAGAGCGCGGCCTCATCGACCAGGCCGCCGCGCGCGGTGTTGATGAGGTACGCCCCCGGTTTCATTCGCGCCAGCCGCGCGGCATCGAACATTCCCACCGTCTCCGGCGACTTGGGACAGTGAAGGGTGACGAAATCGGCGCGCGCCAGCGCGGCGTCGAGATCGCTCACCGGTTCGCAACCCGCCGCGCGCACCGTCTCCGCCGCGACGTACGGGTCGTAGACCTCGACCATCATCTCCATGGGCAGGCAGCGCTTCGCGACGCGCGTGCCGATGCGGCCGAAGCCGATGATGAGCAGCGTCTTGCCCAGCAGCTCGGTGGAAAGCTCGCGGTAGCGCTCCGACCAGCGGCCCTGGCGCGGAAGGGAATCGAGCAGGGCGCCGCGTTTGCAGAGCCAGAGCATCATGAACAAGGTGTACTCGGCGACCGTGGGCGAATTGTCGGTGCCGCAGGTCATCAGGGGGATCCCGCGGCGGGTCAGGGCCTCGACATCGACGGCGTCATACCCTACCCCGATCCTGCCGACCGCGCGCAGCCGCGGCGCCACCTCGAGGTCGCCGGCCTGTATGGGCGTGAACGTAAGCGCAACGCCGTCCGCATCGCTCAGCAGCCGCCGGAAATCGGCCGTCGGCATGCCCGGGGAAAAGGCGATCGCCTCCACGTCCGCGCGCGCCTTCGCGAAATCCCACCCTGGACGCGCCATTGCGTCGGGAAGGAGGAGCCGTTTTTTTTCCTTTGCCATCGTTTTATTCCTCAAAGGCGTGATCGGCAGCCAATGGACGCTGACCGGCGACAAGCGTGCTAATGGAAACTGCCGAGATTACTGGGAACGGGTAACGGGATTGGGAGCTGGCGACGCGCCGCGATCCGGACATCACCATTTCCAATCACCATCATCCATCACATTCCGCCGCTATTCTAGTCCGTCGCGCTCCAGGCGACCCGGCGGCTCAAAATTCCTTCTCTGCCGCGGCGAGGAATGCTGCGCGGTCTTCGTCGCCGTCGATCGCCTCGGCCAGCGCCGCGACGAAGTCCTCCGTTCCGCGCGCGTTCTTCGCTGCCTTCTTTACCAGGATTTTCGCCATCGGCCCGATATGAAGCGCCAGCAGGCGCTCGGCACGGTCGGCAACCCGCGGGCTGACGCCCGCCGCTGCCGGCTCGACCTCAGGCGGGGCGGCGTGCCGAGCGCTGGCGGCGGACGGCTCGCGCTTCGCCGGCGCAGCGCCCGCTCCGGCCTCGCTCAGAAACCCGGCGCGCCGCTCGGGAACAGGAATCGCGTCAGCAAGCGCGCGCAAGAGCTCATCGTGCGTCGCGCTCTTTCTTGCGGTCTTCTGCACGATCACCGCTGCAATCGGCCCGATATACTTCGCCAGGCTCGCGGCCAGTGCCGCCAGCAGCGACGCCTCGAACTCGGTCGCCGGGCTTTGCGCACCTGCGGCCTCGAGGGCAACCGTCGGCAGCTCGGCCTCGGGCGCCGGCACGGCCTGGTCATGCTGGCCCGGCGCGGAAATGAATACTTCATACACTTCGTGCGAGCGCACATGCTTGTCCTGGCGGATACCGTGGTAGTGGAAGAGCCGCAGGTACTCCTCCGACAGGCACGACACGACCTCGAAGTAGGAGCGCGAGACCAGTATCTGGTTGGGCTCGGCAAAGCTCATCACGCGCTGCGCGACGTTGATCCCGTCACCGAGGATATTGGGCCGGCCGTTGATGTCCCTCACCACCTTCACCGGCCCGAGGTTGATGCCGATGCGGAAGGAGAGCTCGGGATAGTCGCGCTCGATCAGCGAGACGCGCAGGCCGTTTGCGGTGAACAGCGCCTCCTCGGGGTCGCCCGGGAAGCAGATCGCCGCTCCGTCGCCGGTATCGAGAATGATGCGGTCCTCGTTCGCCGTGCTGGCCAGCGCCTGTCCCAGCAGCTCGTTGAACCAGCTCTTGATTGCGAGCTGCTTCGCAACGGTCTTTTTCGAATAGTCAACGATATCAACGAAGACGACGCTGCAGATCAGCGTTCGCCGCGCAGTGCCGGGCACCGAGCTTTCCATCGCCGCGTCAGCTCTCGATCATCTGCATGGCCTTCTGCAAACTGCGACGCATGCGGTTGAAGGAGGCGCCGAGCACGGCGATTTCGTCTTTCCCGCGCTCGGAGAATTCCTCGATCTCGAAGTCGCCCGTGCTGACACGGTCGGCCGCCCTCGACATCCGGTGAATCGGCCGCACGATCATCCAGCTCAGCATCAGGTTGAGCACGATGAAGACCGCCGCGAACACCGCCGCCAGGAGCGTCATGAAAGTCTGAAACGCGCGGTTGGCGTTCTCGATCGGCAACGACATCGGCACCGATACGACCTGTGCGCCCACGATCTCATCGTGCTTCCACCCAAAACCGTTCGCTTCGCCGTAGAGCTTGATCATGGATTTCGGCGCCGCGCTCGGAACGCTGTGGCACGCGAGACAGGCCGGATTCTTGACCTGGATCGGGCGAGCGATGTAGAGCGAGCGTCCCGTTGGCGTGTCGCGCTCGCCCATGATCTCCTTGCGGTCGGGATTGTTGCGGAAAGTCTGGACCAGGTCGGATTCCCAGTCCGTCGCGCGATTGCGCGGGTTGGTCGGGTTGAGCGTTGCCTCCTTGTAGCTGTAATCCGGATGCTTCTTTCGAAGTTCGTTGATGGTCTCCGTTGCGGCGTAGGCGGGCACCGACTGCGGCAGGAAGACGCGCATCAACTGCATCTCCAGGTGTGGCCGGATCTGGGATACGGTATAGCCGCGAATCGCCAGCGCGGCTTCCATCATCAAGCCCGCGTTGCGGACGATTTCGTCTCGCGCGTTGCGCTGCAATAGCTCGTTGGAGATCCAGCCGGTCACGCCGATTCCCATGACAAAGACGAGAAAAAGAATCAGATTGAACTTCAGTCGCAGCCCCATGGCCGTCTCCTCCGTTTTCTATCTGCAAGCTATCTCACGAAACCAGACTGCAGCTACCCCTGCGCGCCGATGGGCACGCACCGGAAAGAGATGTCCCGGCTTGAGCGGGTTTCCCATCTGGGCCCATCTGCAGTTCCCTGCAGCTGATGTTTTTTTGAGCTCTATTCTCTCTTGCGCCTACTCGCACTTGACGGCCTCGCCGTAAGCCTTCGTGAAACCCATCAGGCTGAACGACACCGAGTGCGCCCCGGTTGCAGGCCAGGTCGGCCAGAACCTCAACTGCACGCGAACGTCGCGCCCGTCCTTGAAGAGCTGGACGATCTTGGCGTACTGCTTTTCGAATACCGCCTGTTTCCGGTCGCGGACCTGGTCGGCCGGAATGAACGGATGCCTGGCGATCGCCAAGCCAATGTCCTCAAATCCGGGATCAAGCACGGAATCGCTGCTGACGACGACGGCGCCCTTGTCCACAACGATCTGCGCCTCGACCATCTGATAGCCGTCGCTGACCGGCTGCTTCGCGGAAACGAGCAGGCAGGTTTTCTCTCCCCCGCGCGGCGCTGGCCTGACCTCCCAGTTCTCCGCCGCCGCCGCGGTCACAAAGCCCGCCGCCAAGCAGCTCGCCGCGACGAGGCGCGCAGCGATCCGCGGCGCCACGAATCGCTGCAGGACAGACGCAGAATTCCCATTGGGATCCAAAAGTTAGCCTCCTCCGGCCGCTTTGTGGCAACCCGCGACTCGGGCGAGTTTATCACCCATGACCAACGCCTGCGACAGGCTGTTTGTTCCACCCGCTGTGCATCGCACCACGCGTCCGCGATTACGCTCGTCCACCACGTTTCGCGGGCGTGCTATTTGGAGTACCTTTACGCTCGTCGCATGAAAACTCACCCTCCAGAGGAGAATTTGATGGCGCCAAGCGAACGATTTCCGGGTCGGGGTTTCTCGAGCCTGCTGGCCGGCGTCCTCGTTCTTGGCCTGGCCGCATGCGGCGACAAGCCGGCGCCCGAGCCGACGTCGACACCGATACCGCCGGTGACACAGGCGGAGCCCAAGCAACCGGAAATGAAGATGGCCGAACCGCAACAAGCACCTGCGGTCGCCGCGGTGAACACCGATGCGGAGCTCGCCGCAAAGGTCAAGGATGCGATCGGGGCGGAGGGCAGCGTCAATGTGCACCGGATCGATGTGAATGCCGAAAACGGCGCCGTCACGCTCTACGGAACCGCAGAGACTGCCGATCAGCGCGCGCGAGCAGCGCAGATCGCCGCGGGGGTGGCAGGGGTCAAGTCCGTGCAGAACAAGCTGGCGATCGTCGCCGGCTCCTAGCCGCCGCGCCGCGGCGGCGGTTTCACGTTCAAGGTTTAAGGTTCAAGGTTACGGATTTACGACGTGAACCTTAAACTTGAGACCTGAAACTTTGAACTCGGAACGCGCCGCATGCGGCGCTCGTCACGTCATGACCAGTGCTGCCCGGCCGGTGACGAGGCTCTTGTCGACGCGCGCGTGGATCGCTTCCGCCTGCTCGAGAGGCACTTTCTCGGTCACGATCGGGAAGAACTCGCCGCGCGCCACCAACTCGAGCGACTCGATCACCTCCTGGCGCGTGGCATAGCGGCTGCCCATCACCTCGATCTCCTTTCGGAGGAGTTGCGCCGGGTCGAGCTGGAACGGCTCGCTGTGGCCGCCGAGGGTGATGAGGCGACCGCCCTTTGCCAATGCCCCGGCGCCCGCCTCGAGCGTTGACTTGCTGGAGACGAAGTCAATTGCAACATCGACGCCTTTGCCGCCCGTCAGTTCCATGAGCTGTTCCACGACCCGGCCTTCGGACGCATCTACCGTCGCGTCGGCGCCGGCCTTGAGGCACGTCTCGAACTTTGACGCCATGGTGTCGACCGCAATGACCTCCTTTGCGCGAGCCCAGCGCGCGACCATCGCCATGTGCACGCCAAGCCCGCCGCCCGCGCCGAACACGGCAACCGTGTCGGTAGGCATCACGCGTGCGCGCCGGATGACTTTCACGGGTGTCGCAATGGCATCGCAGATCACGCCGATCTCGGCCGGCTTCCCGCGCCAGTCGAGGCCCTCCGGCAGCCGCAGGAAATTCTTCGCGGGCAGCTTGATGTACTCGGCGTAGCCGCCGTCCACATCGCGGCCGACGTAGCCGCCGAAGTTGTCGCATAGCGACTCGCGGTTGATCCGGCACCAGTAACACTCGCCGCACGTCAGGTAGAAATAGGCGGTGACCGGATCCCCGACCTTGAGCCCGGTCACGCCCTGTCCCAGCGCCACGATCTCGCCGGTGATCTCGTGGCCGATGATGCGCGGATACTGGATCGGCACCCGCCCGGCACGCGTGTGGTGAATCGTGAGCCCGGCGCCGCAGGCCAGCACCTTCGCAACCGCCTCACCCGCGCCCGGCGCCGGGTCGGGTACGTTCTCGAGCACGAACGGCGTGTTCTTGGACTTGAGCACCATCGCTTTCATGAGCAATCCTCCTTGGCGCCGGCCATCTTACACCAGTGTCTGCGCGACCTTCACAGCCCAAAGCCGATTTCGATCGATGACCCGGCGCCGCTCTTGCAGCCACTTGATCCAGCGCAAGTCGCAGCGGTCCAACGCGTGGTGAGATCATGTTACTCACCAGCGTGACGGGTGCCTCGGTGTCAGATTCCGCGCGTCGCACCCGCGTCGTCATACTCGGCGCCGCAGGACGCGACTTTCACAACTTCAATGTCGTCTACCGCGACGATCCGGCCGCGGAGGTGGTTGCCTTCACGGCGGCTCAGATCCCGGGGATCGCTCAACGCCGCTATCCGCCGGCCCTGAGCGGGCCGCACTATCCGGCCGGCATCCCGATCGTCGACGAAACCGAGCTCGACGGACTGGTGCGCGCGCAGGGCGTGAACGAGGTCGTTTTCGCCTATAGCGATGTTGCGCACGCTCACGTCATGCATCTTGCGTCGCGTACGCTCGCGGCCGGCGCCGATTTCGTGCTGCTGGGTCCGGCACGCACGATGCTCAAGGCAAGCGTCCCCGTTATCGCGGTCTCCGCCGTGCGAACCGGATGCGGCAAGACGCAGACCGTGCGCTACCTGTCGCGCCGCGCGCGCGCCCGCGGCGCACGAGTGGCCGTTCTCCGCCACCCGATGCCGTATGGCGATCTTGAACGCGCCCGCGTTCAGCGGTTCGCCTCCCGTGCCGACCTGGACCTCGCCGCATGCACGATCGAAGAGCGGGAGGAATACGAGCCCCATCTCGCCGCCGGCAGCGTCGTATTTGCGGGCGTGGATTACGCCGCAGTCATTGCGCAGGCGCAGGTCGAGTGTGACGTCATTATCTGGGATGGCGGCAACAATGACTTCCCGATGCTGCTGCCCGATCTTCATATCGTGCTGGTCGACCCGCTGCGCCCCGGACACGAGACGACGCACCATCCCGGCGAGGCGGTGCTGCGAATGGCCCATATCATCGTCGTCGCCAAAACGAATGCAGCGATGCCGGACGATGTTGAACGGGTCGTCCTGAACGCGCAGCGCATCAATCCGCTGGCGACGATCGTGCGTGGGGCATCGCCCATCACGCTGGAGGATCCCGCCGCGGTACGCGGCAAGGCCGTTCTCGCGGTCGACGACGGTCCCACGATCACTCACGGCGGCATGCCGTACGGCGCGGCTTTCATCGCGGCCAGGCAGGCAGGCGCCGCGCACATCGTGGACCCGCGCCCATGGGCTGCGCCCCTGATAGCCGATGTCTACGCTGCCTATCCGCACATCGGTCCCGTGTTGCCCGCCATGGGGTACTCGCCCGACCAGGTCGCGGCGCTGCGCGAGACCATCGACGCGGCCGAGGCCGATGTCGTGGTGGCCGGCACACCCATCGATCTCGCCGCGCTGCTTCGCGTCGCGAAGCCGGTCGTGCGGGCACGCTATGAATATGCCGAGACCGGCACGCCGGGCTTGTGGGCGTATGTGGATGACTTCCTTACGCAGCGGCTGGAGCGCGCGCTGTGAAAGTCGTCGTCGCGCTCGGAGGCAACGCGCTGCTGAAGCGGGGGGAGCCGCCTAGCGCCCAGGCACAGCGGCGCAATGTGGCAAGCGCCGCAGACGCGGTTGCGAGCATCGCGCGCGCTCACGCCGTGGTCGTCACCCACGGCAACGGTCCCCAGGTCGGACTGCTCGCCCTGCAGGCGGAAGAGTCGGCACGTGTACCACCGTTTCCGCTCGATGTGCTCGACGCCGAAACCGAGGGCATGATCGGCTACCTGATTGAGCAGGAGCTTGCCTCACGCCTGCCCGACCGGCGCATCGCCACGCTTCTCACCCAGATCCAAGTCGACGCTGACGACCCGGCCTTCAGCAAGCCGGACAAGCCCATCGGCCTCACCTATACCGCGGAGCAGGCAAAGCGCCTCGCACAAGCACGCGGCTGGAGCATCGCGCCGGACGGCGATGTATGGCGGCGCGTCGTGCCTTCGCCCGAGCCGCGGCGTGTTCTCGAGCTCGCCACGATCCGCCTCCTCGTGGACGCCGGCGTCATCGTGATCTGTGCCGGCGGCGGCGGGATACCGGTCGTGGTGACGCAGGGAGGCGGGATTCGGGGCGTCGAGGCGGTTATCGACAAGGATCTCGCGGCAGCCCTGCTCGCGCGCGCGATCAAGGCGAACGCCCTGTTGATGCTCACCGACGTCGACGCCGTCTATCTCGAGTGGAACACGCCCGCGGCGCGCGCGCTGCGGGAGACGACGCCGCGGGAGCTCCGCCGCCACCCATTCGCCGCTGGCACGATGGGGCCCAAGGTTGAGGCAGCGTGCCGCTTCGTCGAAGCAACGCGCGGTGTCGCCGGCATTGGACGGCTCGACGACGCGATGCAAATACTGGATGGCCGATGCGGCACGACGGTTCGCGCCGGCTGAGGAGTCGCGCCCCGCGCGATGAAAGGTCTCCCGCGTTTCAGGTTTAATGTTTCAGGTCTCACGATTCACGATTCACGATTCACGATTCACGATTCAATTCACGATTCACGATTCACGATTCACGATTCACGATTCACGATTCACGATTCACGATTCACGATTCACGATTCACGATTCACGATTCACGATTAGTTGGAAACCGCCCGCTGCTCACCGTTCACCCTCAAACACAGGTCGTCACCATTTTCAGGAATTTCCCCCGTGAGCCAGCGTGATCAAGTCGGGCTCAAGCGCGCCCTCAATGTCGCGTTTCTCACGTTCTATGGACTGGGAACCATTCTGGGCGCCGGCATCTATGTCCTCGTCGGGAAGATCGCCGGAATCGCCGGCCTTTACGCGCCGGTTGCCTTCCTCGTCGCCGGGATCGTCGCAGCGGTGACGGCACTCTCGTACGCCGAACTTTCCGCGCGTTACCCCAAGTGCGCGGGCGAGGCCGTTTACGTCCAGGAAGGCTTCGGTTTACGCCCGCTCTCCCTCGTGGTCGGCCTGCTCCTCGTGATTTCCGGCCTGGTGTCCAGCGCAACGCTGGTGAACGGATTCGTCGGCTATCTCGACATCTTCGTCGAGTGGCCCCCCTGGGTGGTCATTACGCTGATCGTCGCCGGATTGGGCGCGCTCGCGACCTGGGGCATAAAGGAATCCGCGATCGTCGCCACCGTCATCACGCTCATCGAGATCGCCGGACTCTTCCTGATTCTTGCCGTCTCGGCCGAAAGCCTCGCGACCTTTCCGGCGCGCCTGCCGGAGCTTCTGCCGCCGTTCGAAACAGCGGCGTGGGCGGCGATCGCCGCCGCCGCGTTCCTCGCGTTCTATGCGTTCATCGGGTTCGAGGACATGGTCAATGTCGCCGAGGAGGTGCGGGATCCCCGGCGCGCCATGCCGCGCGCCATCCTCCTCGCGATGGTCGTCGCATCGGCACTGTATCTGCTGATCGCAACTGCCGCCGTGCTCGCGCTGCCGGCAGCCGAGCTGGCCGCTACCGATGCGCCGCTTGCCCTGATATTCGAGCGCGAGACCGGACAGGCGCCGGTGGTGATCGCGCTCATCAGCCTGTTCGCGGTGGTCAACGGCGCGCTGGTGCAGATCATCAAGTGCGCGCGCGTCCTCTACGGCATGAGCGAGGCGGGGTGGCTGCCGCGCTGGCTCGGGCGCGTTCACGCGCGGCGGCGCACCCCGCATTACGCGACCGCACTCGTGACCGTGGCGGTTCTGGTGCTAGCCCTGTGGCTGCCGCTCGTGACACTGGCCAAGGCGACCAGCTTCACAGTGCTCATCGTCTTCACGCTCATTCACATCACGCTCCTGCGCGTCAAGCGCCGCGAACCCGCCCCGCCGGGCGTTCGCGCCTACCCTGCCTGGATTCCGGTCGCGGGTTTTGTCCTGACGAGCGCGATGCTCGCGTTTCAGACGCTCAGCGCATTGGGCAGCTGATCACTACGCACGCGGCGGCAGAATTCTAGCGGGGCCGCTCGCCGGCGCCGCCGCGCGGCCGGTGCCGCTCGTCGCCGCCCGGATGGCACTCGACGAAGTGGCGCAGCACGAGCCTGAGCGCTGCCACGCGATCCAGCTTGCCGGCGACGCTGGCGGCCTCGATGTCGTCCACGATCATGCGCTTGATTCGCAGCTCTCCGGACGGCGAGCGGCAGAGGTAATTGCCCATTTCCGCGGCCGCAAGCTCGGGGATGTGCTCGTGCTCGGCGATCGCCGCGATTTCTTCCTCAGTCAGGCCCGACAGGGCCACGCAATCCTCATACGTCAGCATTTGCAGGTTGCCCCGGGTTCGCCGTCCGTTTCCGCTCGATCAAGCGGCCCACGCAAGATTATTCCCCGGCCGTAAAGTTACTTGTCCGCGATGCGCAATCTATTCAGATTGTCGCGTGCTTTGACCAGGTCCTCCTTGAGCTTCTTCTGCCGGGCCCAGTAAGCATCGTTAAGCCGGCTCGCGCCGCCCGCGGTGCCGATGCGTTCCCCGGGAAGAGGCTCCTTCCCGTTCGCGAGCGCCACCTCGGCATTGCGCACGGCCTCCTCGGCCTGGCGCAATTGTTCCTCCTTGGCCTCGCCGCTCTCACGCCTGGTCCTCATCTCCTCGACTTTGCGCCCGGCGCCGGGCGGGGTGAGTTGTACGCCCCTCTTGGACGTGTCGGGCTCGGATGATTCGACCTTCGCCGCCCCCGCCTCAGGGCGATCGCCAAAAATCACGCGGCCGTCGGGCATGGTGGATTTATATACCGTTTGCGCCGCAGCCGCCTGCGCGAGCAGTGCGAAAGCAACGAAGCATCCGGATGCCAAGATACGCGCGAACATGATCGCTCTCCCGTGGAAAGCCGCGCTCGCGGAACACGAGCGCCAAGGCCTATATTATATCTGTCTGCGGACTTTCAGACGGTCTCGCCGGAGACTGGGGCGCCGCGCTGCGTGCCACCGCGTAGAGCGCGCTCCTGACGCGCCTTGCCATGGCCTGCGGCAGGCATTGCGCCGGCACCGTTGGTTGCATTTTTCGAGAAAATGAATCCGCCGGGCGGTGACATCCATCACGCCCGCTTTGCCGTAAATGAAAATTGGGATGCGACGATGGCTTACAAGAAGATCGGCGATTACGGAGTCATCGGCAACGGCGCCACGCTCGCGCTGGTGGGCAGCGACGGCGCGCTCGACTGGATGTGCCTGCCGTTCATGGATTCGCCTTCGGTTTTCGCCTCACTCCTCGACGACGATAAGGGCGGGCGTTACAGCGTCGGCCCGGACAGGCCGTATGATTCCGCGCAAGCCTATCTTCCGCGGACGAACATACTGCAGACCCGCTTTCGCGCCGCGGGCAGCGAGCTGGAACTGACGGATTTTCTCGCGGTGGACAGCGCGCGTCCTCCCGGGGCCTCCCTGCTGATGCGCCGCGCCAGCGCAACGCGCGGCTCCATCACGTTCGAGGTCGAATGCGCGCCGCGGTTCGATTATGCGCGCATCGTGCCAGCACGCAGCGAGATGGGTAACGCCACGGTGTTCACCGGCGGCCAGGAGCGCCTCACGCTAGTGACCAGCCGCCCGCTCTCTTGGGAGGGCGAGCGCGCGCGTGTGACCCTCGCGCAAGGCGAGACGCTTTGGCTCGCGCTCGGCTTCGGCGAATGCGATCTGCCACGCGATCCGGCCAGCTTCGAGGGCATGCTCGAGGCAACGCAACGCTACTGGGAAGCGTGGGTATCACAGAGCGAAACGGGACGCGTGCCGCTCGAGGGCTGGTGGCAGGAGCAACTCGACCGCACTGCCCTCGTGCTGAAACTGCTGCAACTCCAGACCACCGGCGCGATCGCCGCCGCCGGCACGACCTCGCTGCCCGCCATCATCGGCGGCGAGCGCAATTGGGACTACCGGCTGAGCTGGATCCGCGACACCAGCATGACACTCGCGGCCCTGTACGAGCTCGGCCACGTCACGGAGACCGAGCATTACCTCGCGTGGTTAAAGGAGGTCGCCCGGCACGCGACCGAGCCGGGGCGGCTTTCCATCCTCTACCAGCTGCAGCAGCCGTGTCCGCCTGGTGACGAAACGGAGCTTGTTCACCTTGCCGGCTACAAGAACTCGCGCCCCGTGCGCATTGGCCAGTTCGTGGTTCATCAGCGCCAGCACGATATTTACGGCGAGTTGCTCGATGCCTTGTTCGCGCTCTCGCGACTTGTAGGAAAGATCCGCTTCGACCACTGGTCACTCCTGCGCCCGCTCGTCGACGAGGTGATCCGCATCTGGCGCGAGCCCGATGACGGGATATGGGAGGCGCGCATCGGCCCGCGTCATTACGTGCACTCCAAGCTCATGTGCTGGGTCGCGCTCGACCGCGCGATCAAGATCGCCGATCACTATGGATTCCCCGGGGACTTTGCGCGCTGGACCGGCGAGCGCGAAGCCATTCGCGCCGAGATTCTGGCGCGCGGTTTCAACCATCGGCGCGGCTGTTTCACGCAGCACTATGAAACCGAGGCGGTCGACGCCGCGCTGCTCCTCATACCGCTAAACGGCTTCCTTCCGATTGAGGACGAGCGTGTCGCAGGCACCATCGCCGTCGTCGAGCGCGAGCTGTTGCGCGAGCGCGCCATGCTGCGCTACGAGCTCGACGATGGCCTCGACGGCCAGGAGCAGGGCTTCATGATCTGCCTCTTCTGGTATTTGCACTGCCTGATTCTGCAGGGCCGGCTCGACGAGGTGGACGAGTACCTGCGCGAGATCGGGCGCTACACCAACCACCTTGGCCTCTTCGGCGAGCAGTACGAGCCGCGTTATCAGGAGATCACCGGCAATTTTCCGCAGGCCTATTCACACATCGGATACGCGGCTGCGATCCTGCGTTATCGCGAGGCGCGCCGGCCCCGGGTCGAGCCGCCTCCGATCAGCACCGGCCGCAAGCTCGCCTTGCTCCTCGGCCGCTCGGTGCTCAATGAGGGCGCGGAGCCCGCGGGCGAACGCGCTGCCGACCCGGCGCAGGCGATGAAGCGCGCGATGAATGTCGTGCGCGGCCAGTTCTACGATGGACACGCGCGCAGAATCGATTACGCGGGGATCCGCTGCAGCGCCGCCTACGGCACCTTCCGCGGTCTGGCCGCGCAGCTCGCGTCGTTCGACCCCGCGGCGCTTGAATCGGACACGCAGCGCGTCGCTTTCTGGATGAACGTGTTCAATACGCTCGTCATTCACGGCGTCGTGGAGCTTGGCATTCGCGAGTCCGTGCGCGAAGTACCATTCTTCTTTGAGTGCGTGCGCTATCGCGTGGGCGGCGAGAGCGTCAACGCGTCCGATATCGAGCACGGGATCCTGCGTGCCAATGCCGTGCCGCCCTACCGACTGCGCCGGCGCCTGCGCGGGAGCGACCCGCGCCGGCGCTGGGCCGTGCGCGAGATCGATCCGCGCATTCATTTCGCGCTGGTATGCGCAAGCCGCACCTGTCCGCCGATCGAAGCCTACGATGCCGCGCACCTGGAGGAACAGCTCGATGCCGCGGCGCACACCTTCATCAACGCGAGTACCCGCCTCGTCGGCGAGGAGTTGCACGTTTGCGAGATTTTCCGCTGGTATCGTTCGGATTTCGGGGCGGCGCCCGATGCCGTCCAGCGGCTGGTGGCGCGATATCTCTACGATCGAGAAGCAGCCGCGCGCATCGAGGACCGCGCGGAGCGGCTACGCCTGGTTTACACGCCCTACGACTGGCGCTTGAATCGCTAGGTTCTGGCCTCAGGCGCGCCGGCTTGAACTCGCTGCGGCCTTAGCGCTCTACTACTATTGGGTATCGGCGAGAGCGGCACGGGAGCCGGCGCAGCCGGAGTCAGCGGAGGAGAGAAGCATGAACATCGGAATGATCGGTCTGGGCAGGATGGGCGCCAACATGGCGCTGAGGCTCGTGCGCGGCGGGCACCGGGTCGTCGCCTTCGATCTCAATGCGGAGGCGCGCGAAAGCGCGGCCTCCCAGGGCATGGAGGCGGTGGAGAGCCTCGAGCAACTGGCCGCGGCCCTTCCTGCTCCGCGCGTGGTCTGGCTCATGGTGCCCGATGGCGCGCCCACTGAGGAAACACTCAAACAGCTCACGCCGAGACTGCAGCGCGGCGACGTGGTCGTCGACGGCGGCAACAGCAATTACCGCGACTCCCAGCGCCGTGCGGCGGCGCTCGCGGAAAGCGGCCTGCGCTTCATCGACGTCGGCACCAGCGGCGGCGTTTGGGGCTTGAGCGAGGGCTATTGCCTCATGGCCGGTGGCGCAGCGGATGACGTTGCCCGCCTGAAGCCCGTGCTGGAGACACTGGCGCCGGCAAAGGACCGCGGCTGGGCGCACGTCGGCCCGGTGGGCGCCGGCCACTTCGTCAAGATGGTCCACAACGGCATCGAGTACGGGCTGATGCAGGCCTACGCGGAAGGCTTCGAGTTGATGCAACGCAAGGAGGATCTCGCGCTCGACCTCGCCGCCATCGCAGAACTGTGGCGGCACGGCAGCGTCGTGCGCTCGTGGCTGCTCGACCTCACCGCCAACGCACTCAAGGAGAACCGCACGCTATCCGGCATCGCCGCCTACGTGCCCGATTCCGGGGAAGGCCGCTGGACCGTGCAGGAAGCGATCGATCTCGGCTGCTCGCTTCCGGTGATCACGCTCTCCCTTCAGAACCGCTTCCGCTCGCGCACCGACGCACCCTTCTCGGACAAACTGCTCGCGGCGATGCGCAACCAGTTCGGCGGCCACGCCATCAAGCGCGAGGACTGATCGATGGCCGACGAACACGCGCCGGCGTACCTCGCGAATAACATACGGCTCGACGAGCAGCGCCCGCAGCCGTGCGGAATCGTCGTTTTCGGCGCCCTCGGTGATCTGTCGCGCCGCAAGCTCCTGCCGAGCATCGCGCAACTATATGCGCGCGGCCTGCTGCCGCAGCGCTATTACGTGCTGGGCGTGAGCCGCGAAACCGAGCCCGGCGCCGCCTCGACGTTCCAGAACTGCGTCAGCGAAGCCGCTACGGCGGCTGGCCTCGGCAACTCAGCGCGCATGGCGTTCGCCGAACGCTGCACCTATATCGGGGGCGAGCTCGGCCAGACGGACTTTTATCGCGACCTTGCGCTGCGGCTCGCCGACCTTGACGCGAAACATGATGCCGGCGGCCGCCATCTTTACTACCTCGCGCTGCCGCCCACGCTGCACGCGCCCGTGGTGGAGGGGCTCGCCGCCGTCGGGCTCACCGCGGAAAACGACGCCGGGCAGGCTTGGAACCGCGTGGTCGTCGAGAAGCCTTTCGGACGAGACCTTGCCACCGCGCGCGAACTCGACCGGCGCCTGAAAGCCGTGCTGCGGGAGCACCAGATCTTCCGCATCGATCACTATCTCGGGAAAGACACGGTGCAGAACATCGTCATGTTCCGCTTTGCCAACCGGCTGTTCGAGCCGCTCTGGAATCACGAACATGTGGACCACGTGCAAATTACCGTGGCCGAGGCCCTGGGCGTCGAGCAGCGCGCGGCCTATTACGAGCGGGCCGGCTGCCTGCGAGACATGTTCCAGAACCACATGCTGCAAATGCTGGCGCTCGTGGCAATGGAGCCGCCAGCGGTATTCGAGGCCAATCGCTACCGCGATGAAAAGGTGAAGGTGCTGCGCTCGCTGCGCCCGCTGCCAACTGATCCCGAAGAGCTCGACCGCTTGATTGTCCGCGCGCAGTACGGGCCGGGAAGAGTCGATGGCAAACCGGCGCCGGGTTACCGCCAGGAGCCCGGCGTGGCGCCCGACTCATGGACCGAGACTTATGTCGCTGCCAAGCTCATGATCGATAACTGGCGCTGGTCGGGCGTTCCGTTCTACCTGCGCTCGGGCAAGCGCCTCGCGCGCCGCGTAAGCGAGATCGCGGTCTACTTCAAGCCCGTGCCCCACCGCATGTTCCCCTCCTCGGTAATGGAAGGCGCGGCGATGAACGCGCTCGTGATCAATGTCCAGCCTGAGGAGGGCATCTCGCTCACGATCGATGCGAAGCGCCCGGGCACCAAGGCCGATCTCGGCTCGCTCACGCTGCACTTCGACTACCGAAGCATCTTCGGCGGCGACCCGCCGGAGGCGTACGAGCGGTTGCTCCACGATTGCATGCTGGGCGATCAAATGCTGTTCGTTCGCACGGACGGCGTCGATGCGTCCTGGTCGCTGGTGACGAATGTGCTCGAGGTATGGGACCGTGGTGCGGCATGCGACCGCTGCCTGCTCGATGCGTACGACGCGGGGTCCTGGGGTCCGCCCGCAGCGGACACGCTGCTCGCGGCCGATGGCCGGCACTGGCGCGCGCCGCTGGCGGGGAGCCGCGCCTGAACTTTTCGCATTGGCCGCGATCATGACAGCAACTGTCCAGCGCTGCAGCACGGCCGATGAGCTTGCCAATGCCGCCGCCGCGCTCTTTTGCGAAGCGGCGTGCGAAGCGGTCAAGGCGCGCGGGCGATTCTGCGTCGTGCTGCCCGGAGGCAGAACGCCGGCGCTGCTCTTCGGGGCGCTGCGCGAGGCGCCGTGGGCCGAGATCGCGCCATGGCGCGACAGCCATTTCTTCTGGAGCGACGAGCGCTGCGTACCGGCGGACCACGCCGCCAGCAACTACGGTCTTGCGCGGCGCGAGCTGCTCACGCGGGTGCCGATCCCCGCCGGTCATGTCCACCGCGCGCCCACGGAAATCGGTGCGGCAAAACTGGCGGCGGCGGCGTGGGAACACGCGCTGCGCGAATTCTTCGGCGCCGCGGACCGCGCGCCGGCCCTTCCGGAATTCGACCTCGCGATACTCGGCGTCGGGGCCGACGGGCATACGGCATCCCTTTTTCCCCGCGGCCCCGAGCTCAATGTCTCCGGGCACTGGGTCGCCGCGGTGGCGCCCACCGGCACGCCCCCTGTGGCACGCTTGACGCTCACCCTGCCGGTGTTCAATCATGCGCGTCACGTGATGTTTCTCGCCGCCGGTCCGGACAAGCGGCACATCGTCGACGCGATCGCAGCCGGCCACGATGCGGCCCGAGGCGATTTTCCAGCCGCACGAATCAGCCCGCGCGAGCAACCGCTGTGGCTCTATACTGAAGCGCCACTGTAGCGCCAGGAGGACCCCACTTAGCCGCAGATAAACGCAGATACACGCAGATTCCTCGGTTAAGCGATAAACGCGACGACTCTGTCCGCGACGAGTTGCAGCCGCGGAATAAATGGAAGCTGATTCCTCTCCCCTTCTGAACCACCTGGTTTGCCACACGGCTGATGATTTCCTTTCGTTTCTCAAAACGGGTTTCAGTTTCCTGATTCTTGCAAATCTGATCCGCGTTTATCCGCATTTATCTGCGGCTAATATTCTTCAATGTCGTTGCGGGCTTTTGGATGAACAATACAATCCGCGTCTCTGGCGCACGCCAGAACAACCTGAAGAACCTGACGCTCGAGCTGCCCACGAACGAGCTGATCGTGGTGACCGGCGTCTCGGGCTCGGGCAAGTCCTCTCTCGTCTTCGACACGCTCTACGCCGAGGGGCAGCGCCGTTACGTCGAGACGTTCTCGCCGTATGCGCGGCAGTTTCTGGATCGCATGGACAAGCCGCTGGTCGACGCGGTCGAGGGCATTCCCCCCGCGATCGCCATCGATCAGACCAACCCGGTGCGCACCTCGCGCTCCACGGTCGGCACGATGACGGAGTTGAACGACCATTTGAAGCTCCTGTTTGCGCGGGCGGCGCATCTGCATTGCAGCGGTTGCGGGCAACGCGTCGCTCGCGACACCCCGGACACGATCCACGCCGATCTGCTGGCGCGCGGGCGCGCGGCCAGCGATCCGAGGGTCATCATCACGTTTCCGGTGCCCGTGCCGAAGAACTTCTCCGTCGCGGAAGTAAAACAGCTTCTCGAGCGTCAGGGCTACACCCGGCTTCATTCGGAGCAGAAAGGCCTGCTCGAGGTCGTGCAGGACCGCGTGCGTCTCGGCTCCGCCGAGCGCGCCCGTGTCGTGGAAGCGCTCGAGGCCGCGCTGCGCATCGGGCAGGGCCGCGTCAACATCTACCCGCTCGCCGAAGGCGGGAACTCTGGTCACGGGTCACCGGTCACCGGTCACGCTCCATGGCGTTACTCCACGGACCTGCACTGCGCCGACTGCGACATCCATTACCAGGATCCGACACCCAGCCTGTTCTCCTTCAACTCACCGGTCGGCGCATGCGGGGTCTGCCGCGGCTTCGGGCGCGTCATCGGCGTCGATTACGGCCTCGTTATCCCGGACGAGGGAAAAACGCTGCGCGACGGCGCCATCCGGCCGTGGCAGACCGAGTCGTATCGCGGCTGGCATGACGATCTCATCCAGTACGCGCGCAAGCGCGGGATACCGATCGATACACCTTGGCGCGAGCTGACCGGGGGCCAGCGCCGCTGGGTCCTCGAAGGCGATGAGGGCTGGGTGAGCTGGCGCAAATCGTGGCCCGGCAAGTGGTACGGCATCGACCGCTTCTTCAAGTGGCTCGAGACCAAGGCCTACAAGATGCATATCCGCGTGCTCCTGTCGCGCTACCGCGCCTACACGCCGTGCGAGGCGTGCAACGGCGCCCGGCTGAAGACCGAGGCGCTGGCGTGGCGGCTGGGAACGAAAGAGAACGCCGACGCGGCGCTTGCGCCAGGCGAGCGTTTTTTGCCGAAGGGAGTGCGTTTTTCCGGGGACGCGCTCGCGCGCCTGCCAGGGCTTGGCATGCACGATCTCGTCCTGCTGCCGATCGAGCGCTGCCGCGCGTTCTTCGACAGCGTCACCCTGCCAGCCCCCCTCGACGAGGCCACAGCGCTGCTGCTCGACGAGGTGCGCGCGCGTTTTGGTTATCTCGTCAAAGTGGGGCTCGGTTATCTCACGCTTGACCGGCAATCGCGCACGCTCTCCGGCGGCGAGGTGCAACGCATCAACCTCACGACCGCACTCGGCACCTCCCTCGTGAATACTCTCTTCGTGCTGGATGAGCCGTCCATCGGACTGCATCCGCGCGACATGGGGCGCGTCATCGGCGTGATGCAGCGCCTGCGCGATTCGGGAAACACGCTGCTGGTGGTCGAGCATGACCCGCAGATCATGTTCGCGGCCGACCGCATTCTCGACCTCGGCCCCGGGCCCGGCGAGCGCGGCGGCGAGGCTGTCTTCTTCGGCACGCCACGGGCGCTGCGCGAGACAAGGGGGTCGCTCACGGGCGACTATCTCGCGGGGCGCAAGCGCGTCGAGACCAACACGATCGCGCGCGAGCCGGGCCGTATCGGTTCGCGGCTCCAGATCGTCGGCGCGGCCGAGCACAACCTGAAGAACCTCGACGTGACGATTCCGCTCGAGCGCCTCGTCTGCGTCACCGGCGTCTCGGGCTCGGGCAAATCCACCCTCGTGCAGGACGTCCTCTACGCGGCGCTCCTTAAAGCCAAGGGGAGGCCCACCGAAGCGCCTGGCAAGCATCGCGCGCTCAAGGGTCACGAGCGCATCGGCGACGTCATCATGGTCGATCAGTCGCCCATCGGGCGAACGACACGCTCGAATCCGGCGAGCTATGTCGGCGCGTTCGACGCGATCCGCAAGTGCTACACCGAGCTGCCGCTTGCGCGGGAGCGGCGCTACACCGCCGGCACGTTCAGCTTCAACTCCGGCAACGGGCGCTGCCCGACCTGCGGCGGCAACGGTTTCGAGCACATCGAGATGCAGTTTCTCTCCGACGTGTATCTGCGCTGCCCGGACTGCGATGGCAAGCGCTACCGACCCGAGGTGCTCGAGGTCACGTACGAGGGCAAGAGCATCGCCGACGCGCTCGATCTCACCGTGACCGAGGCACTCGCCTTCTTCTCGGACATCCGCGAGGTGGCTGCCACGCTGCGCCCGCTCGCCGATGTCGGCCTTGACTACCTCCGGCTCGGCCAGCCCGTTCCCACGCTCTCCGGCGGCGAGGCCCAGCGCCTCAAGCTCGCCGGCCATCTCGCCGCCGCCCAGCGTCGATTCATCGGGTCAAGGGTCACGGGTCACGGGTCACTGTTTTTGTTCGACGAGCCTACCACCGGCCTTCATTTCGAAGATGTCGCGAAGCTGCTGCGCGCCTTTCGCAAGCTGCTTGCCGCAGGTCATTCGCTCATCGTGATCGAGCACAACCTCGACGTCATCGCCGCCGCCGACTGGATCATCGACCTCGGGCCCGAAGGCGGAGACGCCGGCGGTGAAATCATCGCCGCCGGCACGCCCGCCGAGGTCATGGCAGAGCCGCGTTCCCATACCGGCAAGGCGCTGAAGGATTATGCCGCCGCCCTGTCGGTCGCCACTGCAAGCGAACCTCACGCCGCCGCAGGCGGCACCGGTGACGGGTCACAGGTCACCGGTCACTCGATTCAAGTCCACAACGCTCGAGAGCACAACCTCAAGAACATCGACGTCGCGATTCCGCGCAACCGCTTCACCGTCGTGACCGGCGTCTCGGGCTCGGGCAAATCCACGCTGGCCTTCGACATCGTGTTTGCCGAAGGCCAGCGCCGCTACCTCGAATCCCTCAACGCCTACGCGCGCCAGTTCGTGGAGCCCGCCGCGCGTCCCGACGTGGATGCAATCTACGGAATTCCGCCTACCGTCGCCATCGAGCAGCGCACCAGCCGCGGCGGGCGCAAATCAACCGTCGGCACCCTCACCGAAATCCACCATTTCCTGCGCCTGCTGTTCATGAAGCTCGGCACGCAGTATTGCCCCGATTGCGAGGTGCCGATCGAGCCGCAGAGCCTGGACGCGATCACGGCCCGCGTGCTGCGCGAGCATCGCGGTTCGCGCGTGGGCCTGCTCGCGCCGCTGGTCGTCAATCGCAAGGGCTACTACACCGACCTCGCCAGATGGGCACTCGCGAAGGGCCACACGCATCTTCGCGTCGACGGCGCCTTCATCGCGACCGACGCCTGGCCGCGGCTGTCACGGTTCCAGGAACACACGATCGAGCTGCCCGTCGCCGACGTGCGCGCGACCCCCGAGAACGAGCTTGCCCTGCGCGAGGCTCTGGCAAGGGCGCTTGAGCACGGCAAAGGCGTGGTCCATGTGCTCGCGCCGCTCGAAGCACTCGAGCGCGCAATGACAAAACGCGATCCCGCGCTCGCGGTCATGTCAGAAACGGTGTTTTCGGCAAGGCGCGCCTGCCCCTCGTGCGGCACGAGCTTCCCGGAGCTCGATCCCCGGCGCTTCTCCTATAACTCCAAGCACGGCTGGTGCCCGAGCTGCTACGGCACGGGAGCAAAGCTCCCGGGCTTCGACGAGGAGCAAAGCGGCGAGGAGATCTGGTGGAACGACTGGTACGAGGGCGGCGAGAGCATTTGCCCGGCCTGCGAAGGCAGGCGCCTGAATCCGGCGGCGCTCGCCGTTCGTTTCCGCGATCGCTCGATCGCCGATTACGCGGCGCTTCCGGTCTCCGGGGTGGAGGCACTGTTCCAGTCGCTGCGCCTGGAGGGGCGCGAGGCCGAGATTGCGCGCGACATCGTGGCCGAGCTGCGCAGCCGGCTCGCTTTTCTGCGGGAGGTCGGGCTCTCCTACCTCGCGCTCGATCGCGCCGCGCCCACGCTCTCCGGCGGGGAGGCGCAGCGGATCCGGCTCGCCGCGCAGCTTGGCTCCAACCTCCGGGGCGTGTGCTACATACTGGACGAGCCCACCATCGGGTTGCATCCGCGCGATAACCGCATCCTGCTCGACACGCTGGACCGACTCGAAGCCAAAGGCAACACGCTCATCGTGGTCGAGCACGACGAGGAGACGATTCGCCGTGCCGGGCATGTCATCGATCTGGGGCCCGGCGCTGGCAGTCGCGGCGGCGAGGTGGTCGCGGCGGGCAGCGCCGACGATCTGGTTGGCGCCCCCGCCTCGGTCACCGGACGGTTTCTCGCGCAGCCGCTGCGCCATCCAATCAATGCGCGGCGCCCCGTGGCGGCCACGACACCGGCGATCGCCGTGGAAGGCGCCGTTCTGCACAATCTCAAGGATCTGCGGGTCCGCGTGCCGCTCGGGCGCCTCACCGCCATCACCGGCGTCTCGGGCTCGGGCAAATCCACCCTCGCGCGCGATATTCTCCATGCCAATCTCCAGCGCCTTGTTGCCGAGCGTCGGCCCGGCGGCCGGCGCAAAGCCAAAGGAAAAGCGCTCAGGCGCAAAGGCGATTCATCCGTCATCCCCCATCCTTCATCCCGCGGCCTGCTGGGCTGCCGCTCTATCAGGGGCGCGGAGCAGGTCGGTCGTGTTCTGGAAGTCGACCAGACGCCGATCGGCAAGACGCCGCGCTCGTGCCCGGCCACCTATATCGGTTTCTGGGACCAGGTGCGTGGGCTCTACGCCGAGTTGCCGGACGCGCGCATGCGCGGCTACACCGCGAGCCGGTTCTCGTTCAATACGGCCGGCGGACGCTGCGAGTCGTGCGAAGGACAGGGCCTCAAACGCATCGAAATGAGCTTTCTGCCCGATGTGAAAGTGACCTGCGAAGCCTGCCGCGGGGCGCGCTTCAATCCCGAGACGCTCGCGGTGCGATTCAAGGACAAGAACATCGGCGAGGTGCTTGCGATGAGCGTGGACGAGGCGGTCGAGTTCTTCGCCGCGCATCCCTCGATCCACCACGCGCTGACCCTGCTGCAGGACGTCGGCCTCGGCTATCTAACGCTCGGCCAGCAAAGCCCCACGCTCTCGGGCGGCGAAGCCCAGCGCATCAAGCTGGTGACCGAGCTCGCGAAGGTGCGAAGCGCCGATCGACTCACGACTCACGACTCACGACTCACGTTGTATGTGCTGGACGAGCCCACCGTCGGCCTGCACATGGCCGATGTGGAAAAACTCGTGCGAGTCCTGCACCGGCTCGTTGACGCGGGCAATTCGGTGGTGGTGATCGAGCACAACCTCGACGTCATCGCCGAGGCCGACTGGGTCATCGATCTCGGTCCGGAAGGCGGCGAAGCCGGCGGCCGAATCGTCGCGCAGGGCGCCCCGGAAACGCTCGCGGGGCAAACAAGCCGCTCCCACACGGCCGCAATCCTGAAGGAGTTTCTGCGCGAGCGCCGCGCGGTCGCGCCTGAGGAAGCGCTGGTGGCCAGCCGATAACCAATCGAGACCTGACGATTCACGATTTACGACTTACGACTTACACGACTTACACGACTTACGACAAAGGGATTGAAGAAAATGCCCGCTGCTCCAGCCATCCTCCAGCCACACACCAAGGACCTTGGCGGATTCGAGGTTCGGCGTCTGCTGCCCGCTCCTGCGCAAAAGATGATCGGATCGTTCATCTTCTTCGACCACATGGGACCGTCGCGCTTTCCGCCGGGACGGGGCATCGATGTGCGACCCCACCCGCACATCGGGCTTGCCACCGTGACCTATCTCTTCGAGGGATCCATCCTGCATCGTGACAGCCTGGGCACCGTGCAGCGCATCGACCCGGGCGACGTCAACTGGATGACCGCCGGCAGCGGCATCGTCCACTCCGAGCGCTCCCCACAGGAAAACCGCGCTGCGGGGTCGCCGCTGCACGGTATCCAGACGTGGGTCGCGTTGCCGCTCAAAGACGAGCAGACCCAGCCCTCTTTCACCCATCTTCCGAAAAAGACGCTTCCGACCCTGTCCGAAAAGGGGCTGGAAATGCGCGTGATCGCCGGGACCGCCTTCGGGGAGCGGGCGCCGACGCCGGTATTCTCCGATACGCTGTATGTCGCGGCCGACCTGGCCGCAGGCAGCAAGCTAGGCCTGCCGGCGGAGCACGAAGAGCGCGGCATCTACGTTGTCTCGGGCGACATCACCATCGACGGCACGGTCATCGCCCCGTTTCACGTCGCGACGCTCCCTGCTGGCGGCACGGTCGAGATCAGGGCCGCTTCGCCTGCGCGTCTCATGCTCTTCGGCGGCGCCCGCATGGATGGAAACCGCCACATCTGGTGGAACTTCGTCGCCAGCTCGCGCGAATTGATGGAGGAAGCCAAGCAGCGCTGGCGCGAGCAGCGCTTCCCGGCGGTGCCGGACGAAACGGAGTTCATGCCCCTTCCCGAAGACACGAGGAACTGACGCTTCGCTGAGAGAATCGGGTCGTCATGGAACCGCCAAGTCGCCGAGAATGCAGAGGAACAAGATGGTGATGAGAGATGGTGACGAATAACAGTGATGAGAAATGGCTATGTACAAATTAGCACGTACCGCCGGGATCTCCGTCCTCCGTTGCCATCACCAGGTTTCTGGCTGTTCAATGGTCACTGGTTTCAGGATTGCGATCGGCGATTATCTGCAGCGGTTCCCAAAGTCAGAAGGCAGAAGTAAATGCTGTTGAATCGGCGTTCATCGGCGGTGAAATCACCAGGCTTTACGGTCTTGCAGATCTGCGTTTATCTGCGGCTAAATAATTGGGTTTCCCATTCACGATTTACGATTTACGGGCCGCTTGCCGCTCACCGATAACAGACCCAGCCGGCGCCCCTGAAGATAAATCGGACGCGGCGGCTGGACTCGTGTATAGTTCGCGCCTAGGTTTCTGTTTCGCGTCACCCGGTTAGCGTCTCAGTCGTTTCACGGTCCATCCTGGACTGTCGAATCACCCAGCCTGAAATTGCATCTGCCTGAACCGGTTTGGAGGGCTTGCGCCTTCCCAGGTCGATACTCAGGAGATCATCATTAGTACCGCTTTTGCGAATCTCGGCCTCTCGGCCGAGCTGCTCCGTGCTGTCACCGAGCAGGGTTACACCACCCCCACCCCCATCCAGGCGCAGGCCATCCCCGTCGTGCTCTCGGGAAGCGACCTGCTCGGCGCGGCCCAGACCGGCACCGGCAAGACCGCGGGCTTCACGCTGCCGCTGCTGCAGCGGCTCGCGGCGCAAGCCAATGCCAGCTATTCACCGGCGCGGCACCCCGTTCGCGCCCTCATCCTGGTCCCGACCCGCGAGCTCGCGGCGCAGGTGCAGGAGAGCGTGCGCGCCTACGGCAGGCACCTCAAGCTGCGTTCGACCGTCATCTTCGGCGGCGTGGGCATCCATCCCCAGATCACCGAGCTGCGGCGCGGCACGGACATCGTCGTCGCAACCCCCGGGCGCCTGCTCGACCACGTCCAGCAACGCACGATCGACCTGCGCCAGGTGCAGATCCTGGTGCTCGACGAGGCCGACCGCATGCTCGACATGGGTTTCATTCCCGACATCCGTCGTATCCTGGCGCTGCTCCCGGCAACCCGCCAGAACCTGCTGTTCTCGGCGACGTTTCCCGAGGAGATCCGCAAGCTTGCCGGCTCGTTCATGCGCGACCCGGTGACCGTCGAAGTCGCCCCGCGCAACCGCCCGATCGAGCTCGTATCGCAAGTCGTCCATGCGGTGGACAAGGACCGCAAGCGCCCGCTCCTCGCGCATCTGGTCAAGACCGGCAACTGGCAACAGGTGCTGGTGTTCACCAAGACCAAGCACGGCGCGAACCGTCTGGCGCAACAGCTCGAGCGCGACGGCATCGAGTCGGACGCGATCCACGGCAACAAGAGCCAAAGCGCGCGCACGCGGGCGCTGAAGCGTTTCAAGGAAAACGAGCTGCAGGTGCTCGTGGCCACCGACATCGCGGCGCGCGGGATCGACATCGACGCGTTGCCGCATGTGGTGAACTTCGACCTGCCGAACGTTCCGGAGGACTACGTGCACCGCATCGGCCGCACGGGCCGCGCGGGTGCGTCGGGCGAAGCGGTCTCGCTGGTCAGCGCCGAGGACCGACCGCTCCTCGCAGCGATCGAGCGCCTGATCGGCCGGCGCATCGAGCAACGGGTCGTCGCGGGCTTCGAGCTGGGACAGCGGCATCATGCCCCGGTCGCGCAGGAATCCCGACCGCGCCACGGACAAAAGCAACAACGCCGGCAACACGGCAATGAGCCGGTGGGCCGCGATTCGCGGCGGCACCGCGGTCAACGCCAGCAACCGGCGCAGCATCGAGGCGAGGCACCGGCACACCGGGATGGCGGGGCAAAACGCGGCCAACACCAGCGAGGAGAGCAACGCGATTCTCAGTACAGGCAAGGCGCGAACAAGCATCGCCGGCACGAGCCATCACCCGACCAGCGCAGGACCATGAGCGACCAGCCGCAGGCGGTTCACGCCGCTGCGGATGGGGCGCCACGCCCGAGCGCGGCGCGGCAGCTGCTATCGCTGTTCGGCTCGTTCGCCCGCAAGTCAAACTGACCCGCTGGGGGCCGGCTCCCGGCCCCCGTTCGCTTCTGCTTCTCCCCGTTTTCGGGGGCGAGCAAATGACGCTCGCATCGAAGGGGCGGCGCATGGTACTCTTGCCTGACGGCACCGCCTTCGTTGAATCTGTTTCTTGATTTTGGTCAAAGTTCTACCGGAAAAACCTGAGAAACTGCTTCCGGTCGGGAGGGTGGGCTATTTTGTGCGCACGGGAGCCCGGCTACACACGAACTTAATCGGCGGGAGATGATGAAGCTCAACGACACCCAATTTGCATTGCCTCCGCAGCAAGTCACCCTCGACGTGCTGCTCGAAAAATACGCCAAGGCAGAGGAACGCAACGTCGAGGACGTGCGCCGACGGGTAGCCCACGCGCTCGCGGCCGTCGAGAAGGATCCCGCGCATTGGGAACCGGTGTTCTACGAAGCGCTCGAGAGAGGTTTCATCCCTGGCGGCCGCGTCAATTCCGCCGCCGGCACGCAGCTGGCGGCGACCCTCATCAACTGCTTCGTGCAGCCGGTGGGCGATTCGGTCTCGGAAACCGTGGACGGCAAGCCCGGGATCTATGTCGCGCTCATGGAGTCGGCGGAGACCATGCGCCGCGGCGGCGGCGTGGGCTACGACTTTTCCTCGATCCGACCGCGCGGCGCGAAGGTGCGCGGCACCGACAGCTCCGCGAGCGGTCCGGTCTCGTACATGCGCGTCTTCGACAAGAGCTGCGAGACGGTCGAGTCGGCCGGCGCGCGGCGCGGCGCGCAGATGGGTATTCTGCGCTGCGACCACCCCGACATCGAGGACTTCATCCACGCGAAGGACGAGGGCGAGCTCAAGAACTTCAACGTCAGCGTCGCGGTCACCGACCCCTTCATGCGGGCAGTCGTCGAGGATTCCGAGTGGGAGCTCGTCCACAAGTCGCCGCCGGGCGCCGATGCCGAGGGCACCCCCTACCAGCGCGCCGACGGCCTCTGGGTCTACCGCAAGATCCAGGCGCGCGAGCTGTGGCAGCAGATCATGGAGTCCACCTACGACCACGCGGAGCCGGGGGTGTTCTTCGTAGACCGCGCGAACAACGATAACAATCTTTCCTACTGCGAGACGATCGAGTCGACCAACCCATGCGGAGAGCAACCGCTTCCGTCTTACGGCTGCTGCTGCCTTGGCTCGATCAATCTGACGCCCTTCGTGCGCGAAGCCTTCGGCGCCAAGGCGCGCTTCGATTTCAGCGCGTTCGCCAAGGTCGTGCGGCCATCGGTGCGCATGCTGGACAACGTGCTCGAAGCGACGGTCTGGCCGCTCGAGCAGCAGCACGCGGAGGCGCGCGCCAAGCGCCGCGTGGGCCTGGGCTTCACCGGTCTCGGCGACGCGCTCGTCATGCTCGGCCTGCGCTACGACACTGATGAGGCGCGCCGGATGGCGGCGAAGATCGCCGAGGCGATGCGCGATGAAGCGTATGCCGCTTCCATCGAGCTCGCGCGGGAGAAAGGGGCATTTCCGGTCCTCGATGCGGAGCAGTATCTTGCCGCTCCCCGTTTCGCCTCGCGGCTGCCCGAGCGGCTGAAGACCGAGATCCGCAAGCACGGCATCCGCAACAGCCACCTGCTCTCGATCGCCCCCACGGGCACGATCTCCCTCGCTTTCGCGGACAACGCCTCGAACGGCGTGGAGCCCCCGTACTCCTGGACCTACCAGCGCAAGAAGCGCATGCCCGACGGCTCGATGAAGACCTACGATGTCGAGGACCACGCTTGGCGGCTCTACCGTCACCTCGGGGGGGACATGCAGCAGCTTCCCCAGGCGTTCGTCACGGCGATGGATATCGCCGCGCTAGACCACATGCACATGGTCGCGGCCGTTGCGCCGTACGTGGATTCTGCCATCAGCAAGACGGTGAACGTCCCCGAAGACTACCCGTACGACCAGTTCAAGGACCTGTATTTCGAGGCCTGGAAAGCGGGACTCAAGGGGATCACCACCTATCGGCCAAACGCGGTGCTGGGATCGGTGCTGTCGCTCGGGCCTTCGGCGGAAGCCGAGCAGCCGAGCGACCTCGACATGACGGCAGACCGGCGTATCCGGCTGGAAGCCGCGCCCCAGCCGGCATTGTCCAGCCTGCGCTGGCCGGGACGGCCGAAGCTCCCGGGCGGCAACCTGTCGTGGACCTACATGGTGGAGTCACCCTTTGGCGAGTTCGCGATCTTCGTCGGCCACGTCGACAACGGCGAGCCGCACCCCTTCGAAGTCTGGGTCAACGGCGCCGAGCAGCCGCGCGGCCTGGGGGCGGTGGCAAAGACGCTTTCGATGGACATGCGCGCGCAGGACAGGGCGTGGCTGCGCATGAAGCTCGACATGCTGGCGCGCACCTCGGGCGACGATGCGTTCGATTGTCCGATGCCGCCCGACGGAGAGGTCCGGCCGGTGCCGAGCATGGTGGCCGCATTCGCGCGCATCGTGCGCTACCGCGTCGATCAGCTGGGCGCGCTTGCCAAGCAGGACGGCAAATCACCGGTGCTCGATGCGCTTTTTGCGCGCAAAGAACCCAAGACCGGCACCGACGGCACGATGTCGTGGACGGTGGACGTGCACAACCCCGGCGCGGGTGACGACTTCGTGCTCATCGTGAAGGAGCTGATGCTGAAGGGCGATCAGCGCCGGCCCTATTCCGTGTGGATGGCGGGCGAATATCCGCGCGCGCTCGACGGCGTGTGCAAGCTGCTATCGCTCGATATGCGCGTGATCGACCCGGCGTGGATCGGCATGAAGCTGAGGAAGCTCCTCAACTACTCCGAGCCGCTCGGCGACTTCATGGCGCGCATCCCGGGAGAGCAGAAGCAGCAAAACTTCCCGAGCACCGTCGCCTATGTCGCAAGGCTCATCATCCATCGCTATGCGATGCTTGGCGTGCTCGACGAGCGCGGCTACCCGGTGAACGAGATGGGCGTGCTGGAGATCCCCGAGGACGATCGCGGTGAGGCGCGCGCCCAGCCCACCTTCCGCGTGCTCTACGGCAAGCGCTGCAAGGAGTGCGGCAACGCGGCGGTCATTCACAAGGACGGGTGCGAGTTCTGCACGGCGTGCGGGGCGATCGGGGCCTGCGGCTGACACCGCTGCCGTTCCGCGTTCCCGGTTCAGTGTTCGGGGTTCAATGTTCCGGGTTCAATGTTTTGCAATACGACTTTGAACCTTGAATGTTGAACAGTGGATTCGCCGCCAATGCGCTCACGCTCACCCAAGGCGGGAAATAAACCGACACCCCGGAAGCACGGAGAAGCGACGATTCCTGCGCCGGCGGCGAATCCGCGCCTTTCGGCGCAGACGCGCAAGGTGCTTTCGAAGCACTACCGCACGAAATACGGCGTGCGCAGCCGCGGCGGCAGGTAAACGAGCATTGGGGACCAGGCGACGACGACGGGTTTCCGGCCGTAGCGCGCGGCGCGTTCGAACGCCCGTTCCTGCGACAGCCGCTCAGATGCTGCAGTCCAGCCCGAATTTCCGGCGCAGCTCGGCGGCAACATCGGCCGGCTTTCGGGCCAGCAGCGCGCAGGCGGTGAAGTTGCCGTGTACCGTGCGCGTCTCCATGTCGATGTAAGTCCAGTCCACGATGTCCCCTCGCTGGAACTCGTAGACCTGCCCGGAGCGCACGCGTTTTACGAGCAGGGGGCGATTGTTTATCTTCCCAGAGAACAATTCGCCGCTCTGGATAAAGTCATTGATCCAGAAGTACTCGACGATGTCCGGCCCCTCGCTGATGCCGACCTTGAGCGCGAAACCGCGAAGATGAGGCGGCGGGATCCGCGCGAGCTCGAGGAACTCGTCGAGACTCGCGCGCGCCATCTTGAACGCGCGCTCCATGACGGGATCTACCTTCGGGGCATCGGACTCCCCCGGCTTCGCACGATCCGCCCGGCTTTGCGCATGGAGCGGGGCGCCGGGGACAATGACAAGCATCAGGACGGCCACGGCAAGCAAAGCGCATCGTCCCGTTCTCCAAATCCCGGTTTCGCGGCGCGCACCCGGATCGTCCCGCGCAATCATTCCCAGAGAGCATTTCGCCTTCATCGACTTCTCCCCCACTCGCGTTTCTGGTCGTTCCCACGACGCGCGAAACGCTCCATCTGCGGCCTGCACCGGGGCCGGTTCTTGGTCGTCTTCCCGGTCCGTTATTGTCCTCCGGCGCGCCTCCCTCCGGCCGATAAAGAATACCGCGGAGCGAGACAAATGCCACGGCGGATGAACCCGTGAGGCATTCACGCAACACGGAAAACGTGCCGCTTGTCACGGGTAGTCAAAGCTTCCCGACCCGCAGATAAAAACAGGCGGTTCAATGCCTTATGATTTCACTAGCGAAGTTCATTTTGGAGGCTACGCATGAGCGCCCCGATATCGGTTAAGGGTTTTGTGGCGGCCGCTACATTGGCTGCGGCTGCGCTGGCTGTGGTGCTGCCCGTTAACGTCTACGGCGATCCGCCGCCCTGGGCGCCCGCGCACGGCTGGCGCAAGAAAAACGACCCGTATTACACCGGTTACAGCGGCAGGCGGTGGGACAAGGATTATGGCGTCGTGCAAGGTCAATGCAATCGCGAGGCCGTGGGTGCCGCGGTAGGCGGCGTCGTGGGCGGTGCCGTTGGCTCGCAGATCGGGAAGGGCAGCGGCCGCGACGTCGCGATCGTGATCGGCACGGTTGCGGGCGCGGTGATCGGCGCCCAGATCGGTCGTGATCTCGACAATGCGGACCGCGCCTGCATGGGCCACGCGCTCGAGCTGGCCGGCGACAACCGGCGCGTCCGGTGGTCCAACCCGGACACCGGCACGACCTATCTCCTCACACCGATCAGAGGGTTTGCGCGCAGCGGACACCCGTGTCGCGAATTCAATCTGAGGACGACGCACGGCGGCCGCAGCGAGACCGGAAAAGGCCAGGCCTGCCAGACCGGGGACGGCACCTGGCAGATCATCAGCTGAAAGACTTGCTGGTGATGAGAACGGGTGATGAGAACGGGTGATGAAAAATAGTGATAGGTGCCGGCAATGCGTGCCGGGGCTTTCCTAAGATGCTTTTCCATCACCATCATTCATCACCATCACCTCATCACCATTACTCATCACCCTTTTCGAGCGCCCGCAGCCGTCGCGTCATCAGTTGCAAGTGACGCGATCACAGCACGGGTAATGTCCGCCGTGCTGCTGGTGCCGCCGAATTCGTAGGGCAGCGCCCGTCCTTCGGCAAAGGCCCGCCCGATAGCACCATGCAGCAACGCGGCTGCGCTGCGCGCCGCCGCGTCGCCGTGACGGTCGCCGAGCCATTCCAGCATCATCGCCGCCGACAACAACATCGCGGTCGGATTGGCGCGCCCGGTGCCGGCGATATCCGGCGCCGAGCCATGCGCCGGCTGGAACAGCGCGTGCTTGTCCCCGATATCGCCCGACGGCGCCATCCCCATGCCGCCGACGAGCCCCGCGCTCAGGTCCGAGAGAATGTCGCCGAACAGGTTCTCCGTCACCAGCACGTCGTAGTCCCAGGGCTTCATGACGAGATTGAGCGCCATCGCGTCCACGTACGCGCTGTCGGCCGTGATGTCCTCGAAATGCCTCGCGCGCTCCTCGAATATGCGCCGGAAAAACGCCATCGAGCCGAGAACGTTGGCCTTGTCCACACAGGTCACCCGTCCCCGCCGGCCGCGCGCCTTCCTTCGTTGCGCCAGACGGAACGCAAAGTCGAAAACGCGTTCGCTGCCCTTGCGGGTGATCACCATGGCGTCACGCGCTTCAGCGTCGTCCTCGATTTGCGTTTTCCTGCGCTCGAAGAACAGCCCCTCGGTCTGCTCGCGCACCAGCACGAAATCGATGTTCGCCGCGCGCGGATCGGCAAGCCGGGAGGCCAGCCCTTTGAGCGGCTGGATCGGGCGCACCCCCGCATAGAGCTCGAGATGTTCGCGCAGGTCGAGCTGCGGGGAGATCTCGGTTCCATCCCTGTAGCGGATGTGGGGCAGCCCCATCGCGCCGAGCAGGATCGCGTCTGCCTGCTCGCACGCACGGATTGTTTCGTCCGGCAGCGCGGTTCCGGTCTGCTGGTAAGCCAACGCGCCCGCCGGATAATCGCTGAACGCGAGGCGCGGGCCGCCTGCGCGCCGGCATGCGGCGTTCAGCGCCTCCTTCGCCGCTGCCATGACCTCGACGCCGATCCCGTCGCCGGCAAGCACCGCAATGTTGTACATGTCTCCCCGATTCTTCTGATTCTCAGGATTATTCCAAAAATGAGAATGCGCTGAGAGTGCAATACCAAGATGGCAAGGAGAAGGCGTCTCGATTCACGATTCGCGGTTTACGATTCACGGCTCTCAGCCGGCATGCTTGCCGACATCCCACCCGTGCTGCGCGAGGTGTTTCTCGCCGACTTCGATCGGCTCCTCTTCGAGCGGCGTCGCCATGGAGTCGTTCCAGCGGTTCATGAACCCGAACAGGGATACGACGGCCGCGATCTCCACGATCTGGCCTTCGGACCAATGCCGCTTCATCTGCTGGAACAGCTCGTCGGTGACATCGTTCGGAACCGCGGCGGCCGCGATAGCAAACTCGAGCGCGACGCGCTCCGCGTCAGTGAAGAGGGGGCTCGTGCGGAACTCCCACACCGCATCGAGCTTGTCTGCGGGTATGCCAAGTCGGAGCGACGCCCCGGCGGTGTGCGCCATTCAGTAGTGGCAGCCGTGCGTCTTGCTTGCCATGTAGGCGAGGAGGCGCTTGAAGCTGACCGGCACCTCGCTTTGCGGATCCCAGATCGCCGAGGCGAGCTGCGCCAGTGCCTTCACCAGTTTCGGCCGGCGCTGCATGATCAGCACGCTGTTCGGCACGAAGCCGAGCGATTTCACATACGCCTGGAACGCTTCGGCAAGTTCCGGGTTCGTGTCTCTTGGCAGCGGTGCAAGTCGAGGCATTCGGTCTCCTTTTAGGGATTGTTCAAGGGGTACGGTGCGTCTACGAGTCAGCCCGTATGCCTGCCGACATTCCAGCCATGAGCCGCCAAGTGCTTCTCGCCGACCTCTCTTGGCTCTTCCTCGAGCGGCGTGGCCATCGTATCGTTCCAGCGGTTCAGGAAACCAAACAGGGCGATCACGCCCACGATTTCGACGATCTGGTTCTCGCTCCAGTGCTCCCGCAGCTTGGCGAACAGCTCGTCGGTAACATCGTTGGGCTGAGACGCGGCCGCGATCGTGAAGTCGAGCGCCGCGCGCTCCGCCTCGGTGTAGAGCGGGCTCGTACGATACTCCCACACTGCGTCCAGCTTCTTCTCTTCTATGCCATGCCGGAGCGACGCCCCGGCGGTGTGCGCCATTCAGTAATGGCAGCCGTGCGTGCGGCTCGCGACGTGCGCCACGATCCGCCGGAACCCCGTGGGAACCTCTCCCGACGGGTCCCACACGGCAGCCGTGAGCTGCGTGAACGCCCGCAGCAGCTTTGGTTTGCGCTGCATGATGAGTGCGCTGTTCGGCAAAAAGCCGAGCGAGCGGGCAAAGCTGGCCTCCAGATCCTTCAGTTCCGGGGCGAGGGGCAAAGGCGCGAGACGCGGCACGGGACCTCCTGATGTGCTGGGTAAGCGTTGACGAACCGCTGATTCTACCAACTTGACCCTCGCGCCGGGCGACGCGCGGCGCGCCGACGCGGTAGAATTGCCGGCGTGCCGGACAAACTTCAATCGTTGAGCGAAGCCGAGGTCGCGCACGACCCGATCGCGCAGTTCGGAGAGTGGTACGAACGCGCGCTCGCCGTCGAAAAACCATTGCCGCATGCTGTCGCGCTTGCCACCGCAAGTCGCAGCGGCCGCCCGTCGGCGCGCATGGTGCTGCTGAAGAGCTTCGATGCGCGGGGTTTCGTTTTTTTCACCAACTATCGCAGCCGCAAGGGGCAGGAGCTCGCCCGCAACGCGCACTGCACGCTGCTCTTCTATTGGGGCAGCCTCGAGCGCCAGGTGCGCATTGAGGGGCGCGTGACCAAGGTCGCCCGGCGCGAATCGGAAGATTATTTCGCAACGCGCCCGCGCGGAAGCCAACTCTCGGCGTGGGCATCGCCGCAGAGCGAAACGGTGCCCGGTCGCCTGGCGCTCGAGCAGCGCATGAGCGAGCTGGCGGGGCGCTACCCGGACCAGGTGCCGCGCCCCGCCCACTGGGGCGGGTACCGGCTCGTACCCGAAGCGATCGAATTCTGGCAGGGACGCGAGGACCGGCTGCATGACCGCATTCTCTATCGCCGTACCCGAGGCGGCCGCTAAGTTTCAAGTTTCAAGTTTCAAGTTTCAAGTTTCAAGTTTCAAGTTTCAAGTTTCAAGTTTCAAGTTTCAAGTTTCAAGTTTCAAGTTTCAAAAAAGATTGGACGAACCATGAATACGAAGTTCCCAACATTGAACTTTGAACACGGAACTTGGAACCCGGAACTTGGAACATGGAACGTTGAACACGAACCCGTAGTTGGATAAGGAACTCAGCCAGCCACGGGTTCGCGCATGGTCACGAACTCCTCGGCCAGCGTGGGATGGATGCCGATGGTGGCGTCCAGCTGAGACTTGGTCGCCCCGCAGTTGAGCGCGACCGCAAAGCCTTGCATCACTTCGCCTGCCTCCGGTCCGACCATGTGCACGCCCAGAACCCGGTCGCTCTTCCGGTCCACCACAAGTTTCATCAGCGATTTCTCGGGGCGCCCGGTAAGCGTGTGCTTGAGCGGCGTAAAGTTCGAGCGATAGATCACGATATCGAGCCCTTTCGCGCGCGCCTCCTCCTCTGACAATCCCACGGTCCCGACATTGGGATGGGAAAAGATCGCCGTGGCGACGTTCTCGTAGCTCATGCGGCGGCGCCCCTTGTTGAAGAGACGGTCGGCCACGACCATACCCTCGGCCAGCGCCACTGGGGTGAGCAGCAGGCGGTCGGTCACGTCACCGATGGCATAAATCGACGGCACGCTGGTCTGGTAATGCTCGTTGACGATGACGGCACCGTTGGCGCCAAGCTCCACGCCCGCGCCCTCGAGCCCAAGTCCCGCGATATTAGGCGCGCGGCCGGTCGCGAGCATGACGCCGTCGCTCTCGATGACGGTGCCGTCGGTGAGCGCGCTGTGAAGCGAGCCCTTGCGCGTGATCGCCGTAATGTTGCACTCGTAACGGATTTTGATGCCCTTTGCCGCCATTTGCTCGCCCAGGAACTGGCCGAGATCCGCGTCAAACGAGCGCAACAGCCGCTTGCGCCGGTAGATGAGCGTGGTCTCCACGCCGAGACCGTTGAAGATCGATGCAAACTCAACTGCGATATAGCCGCCCCCGACCACTGCCACGCGCCGCGGCAACTCGGCCAGGTGAAACGCCTCGTTCGAAGTGAATGCAAGGTCGGCACCAGAGATGTCCGGCTTCACCGGCCAGCCTCCGGTCGCCACCAGGATATGCCCGGCGGTGACCCGTTTGCCGTTGACCTCGATGGTATGGGGATCGACGACGTTTGCACGTGCATTGAAGAGCTCGACGCCGGAGCCTTTGAGGAGCCGCTCGTAAACGCCGTTCAGGCGCTGGATCTCGCGGTCCTTGGCCGCGATCAGCGCCTCCCAGTCGAACGCAGTCTGCATCGGCTGCCAGCCGTACGCCGCCGCGTCCTCGAAGTCCTCGTGGAAATGCGCCGCGTAGGAGAAAAGCTTTTTCGGAATGCAGCCGACGTTGACGCAAGTGCCGCCCAGGTAGCGCTCCTCGGCAACTGCCACGCGCGCGCCATATCCGGCGGCGAAGCGGCTGGCCCGCACGCCGCCGGAACCTGCGCCGATGGTGAAAAGATCGAAGTCATACTTGGGCATATCATTTCTCCGGCCTTGGAACGTTTCGAGGCATTTCACGGATACCGCCGCGTTACTTGGAAGCGGTAAACGGCAAGAGCTGCCTGGTGCAAAAAAACAGTAAGGGAGCGTGACTTTTTCCCCTTACCCCTCATGGCTTACCGCTTACCGCTGACTGTTTAGCAATTGCCTGACCCGTAGGAATTTACTCGTAATACTGAAACGCGTTCCCACATAAGTCACGCGGGCAAGATCGTCGCACATCGGCGACAGGTCGATCAAACTGCCGGCATTCCCAACGCGGCTCCCGCTATAATCGCCGCATGCGCCCCGGACTCGATCGGCCGACTGCGGTGCGGCGCACGGTGCCGTAATGCCCGCCCTCCTCGGGGGTCTCGCACTCCTCGCAGTTCCCGCCGCGGTGCTGGCGGGGGCGTTCCTCTTCGTCTTCTACAGTGCCGCGCTGCCGCGCTGGCTGGCAGGGCTCGAGCTCTACGGGCCGTACGTGCTCTTCGCGATAGGGGGCGCTCTGGGTTTGACGTTCAAGCGCGGGCGGGTGCTCGCGGCCCTCATCGTCCTCCTCATCGCCTATGTGGCGCAGCAGCTCTGGCTTCAGCATGGCCTGATCGGCCTGCGCGCTCGAACGATCTATCTGGCGCTGGGACTGTTCGTGCCGCTGAATCTAGGGCTGCTGGCCTTCCTTCCCGAACGCGGCACGTTGAACCGCCACGGCGCGGCGCGGCTGGGGGTGCTCGCGGCACAGGCCGCGCTTACTGCGTGGATCATCTTCGGCGGCGGCACAGGCATTGTCGATGCGGCTTACCACAAATTTATGGGTCCGGTCCCCATCAGTGCCGGGCACTTGCCGCAGCTCGCGATCCTGTTCATCGCGCTCGGCGCCCTCGCCGCAATCGCCGCCACGTTTTTGACGCGCTCGGCCATCAACGCGAGCCTTGCGGGAGCGATCGTTGCATTCGCCGTCGCCGCGCACGTCGTCACCGCCTCGACGATCTTCTCGGTCTTCATCGTGGCTGCGGAGTTGATGGTGACGATCGGCGTCCTCCAGGACACGTTCCGCATGGCGTTCCGCGACGAGTTGACGGGCCTGCCGAGCCGCCGTGCGCTCAACGAGCAACTGATGGCCTTGCCGCGCACGTACACGATCGCGATGCTCGACATCGACCACTTCAAGAAGTTCAACGACACGTATGGGCACGATCTCGGCGACCACGTGCTGAAAATGGTCGCGGCACGCATCGCCCGCGTGGGCGGCAGCGGCCGGGCCTTTCGCTACGGCGGCGAGGAGTTCACGGTGTTGTTCCCGGGCAAGAGCATCGCCGAGACGATCCCCTTTCTCGAGGCGCTGCGCGAGAACGTGGAAGACTATCAACTCGCGCTGCGCGCCTCGGACCGGCCGAAGAAGGCCAAGGGCAGCAAGCGGCAACGCGGTGGCTGGCGCGGCAAGCGCTCGGTTTCCGTGACGATCAGCATTGGTGTCGCGGAGCGGAACGACCGGCTCGGAACGCCCGAGGAAGTGACGCAAGCGGCCGACCGTGCGCTCTATCGGGCGAAGGAGAAAGGTCGCAACCAGGTGAGCCGATGAATCCGTTGACGCAACTCGCCCTCGCCTGCGGGGCGTTCCTGGTGACGCATGTCGTATCGAACACGCCCCTGCGCGCAGAGCTTGTCCGCGCCGCGGGGGAAAGAGCCTACCTCGCGCTCTACAGCGCCGCTGCGTTCGCGACGCTCGGCTGGATGATGTTCGCATACAATCGGGCGCCTTACGAAGGCCTCTGGCATGCGCCCGGTCTGCGCTACGTGCCGCTCGCCGTCATGCCCTTTGCGCTGATCCTGGTCGTCTGCGGTCTGCTCGCGCGCAACCCCACGATAGTCGGGCAGGAGCGCCTGCTCGAGGCCGGTGATCCGGCCCGCGGCATCCTGCGGGTAACGCGGCATCCGATGATGTGGGGCGTCGCGCTGTGGGCCGCGGCGCACCTGCTCGCACGCGGCGATGCCGCCGCGACGTTATTTTTCGGGACGTTTCTGCTGCTGGCCCTGGGGGGCACGGCGTTGAGCGACCGCCGCAAGGCGCGCGCGCTCGGCGAGCCCTGGCAGCGCTTTGCGAGAGTCACCTCCCACGTTCCGTTTGCCGCGATCGCCGCCGGGCGCAACGCGTTCAGGCCGGGGGAGATCGGCTGGGGAAAGCCCGGGCTCGGCATTGCGCTCTATGTCGCGTTCATCTTCCTCCATCCGGTAATCTTCGGCGCGCGACCGTATTGACGAGGCGCGCGGGCGGTCGCCGTCGCCGACCGTCGGTTACAATCCCGCCCTTCGCCTTTTTTCGTGCGGGCCATGCCGCAGCCCTCCTTCCTGCAAAGCCGCGCGTTCGAGACGTTGCTCGCGTGGTACTTCGTCTCGGTCTGGGGCTCGGGTTTTCTTGCGACCAAGATCGGCCTGCAGCACGCGGCGCCCTTCACGTTCCTGACCCTGCGGTTCGCGTTCGGCCTGGCGTGTCTCATCCCGATCGTCCTCATCACGCAGCCGCGCTGGCCGACATCGCGGCGGGAGCTGGGGCATGTAATCGCCGGGGGCCTGCTCATGCACGCGGTGCATCTCTCCGGCAGTCACTACACGCAATACCTCGGCATTTCCGCCGGAATCACCGCGCTCATCCTTTCCGTGCAGCCCCTCGTGACCGCGCTCATCGCTGCGCGCTGGATGGGCGAGCGCCTCTCCCCGCGCCAGTGGTGGGGCGTTGTCGCGGGCCTGGCCGGCGTTGCGCTCATCGTCTGGCACAAGGTGGACGTGCGCGAGGCGAGTATCGGCAGCCTGGTGGCGGTAACGGTTGCGCTGGCCGGCGTCACGGCGGGAACGCTCTATCACCGCGTTTTCTGTCCCGTGGTCGATTTGCGCGTTGCCGCCTTGGTGCAGTTCGCCGTGACGATCGCCGTGCTCTCACCGCTGGCCTGGCTGGTGGAGGGGTTCGTCGTGAAATGGTCGTGGGCGCTGGCGGGCTCCGTCGCCTTCCTCGTGATCGGCGCCTCGATCCTGGCAGTCAGTGCGCTACATACGCTCATGCGGCGGGGCCAGGCAACCCGCGTCACGAGCCTTGTTTATCTGACGCCAATTTTTGCCGTCGGGCTGGAGCTGCTCATGTTCGGGGAAGTCCCGAGCGCGCTGTCGATCGTGGGCATCGTCGTCACCTGCTTCGGCGTCGCCCTGGTCGCGTGGCGGCCCCCGCCAGGCGGGAACGCCGCGGCTTGATTAAGATCAAGACGGCTCCAGCCGACAGGGCGCATGATAATTGCGTCAACAAAGTGGCCTTTACCCTTAGCCATGTTGAGAATCCTCGTTCCAATCGACGGTTCCGAACACGCGCTGGTCGCGGTCCAGGAAGTGATCCAGTTGGCGGCGAAACTCGCGCAGCCAGCCGAGGTGCTGCTCCTCAACGTGCAGCATCCGGTGCCCGCCAAGTTTCTGTTGCTCGGAAAAGGCACGCCGTCGGACAAGCGCGAGCTCGAGGCTCCGCTGCGTGAGGCAGGTGAAGAGACGCTGCAGCCCGCCCGCGATCTGCTCGAGCGCGCCAAGATTACTCATGCCTGCCACGTCGAGCTTGGCCACCCTGCCGAGACGATCGCGAAGTTTGCGCGGACGTTTCACTGCGAAATGATCGTGATGGCAACGCGGGGACTGAACGCAGGCGCGGGACTGTTGCTCGGCTCCGTCGCGACGAAGGTCGTGCACCTCGCCGAAATCCCGGTGCTTCTCGTGCGCTAGCGCGGCTCTTCGCAGCACCCGGCTCCACAATGTGAGCCGCCTGTTCGCGGGCAGGTAGAATGCCGCTTTTTCCTCTCCCGCGTGTCCCTTGGGCATCTGGCTCCTCGTCTTCCTGACGGTTTTCACCCATCTGTCGTTCGCCGGCTGCCGCGTGATCCTGTCCCTCACCGCGATTCATTATGAGGCTTCGCCGTTCACGATCGGCGTCATTCTCTCGCTGCTCGCAATCGTGCCGATGATCTTCGCATTGAGCTGGGGCCGCTTCATCGATCGCGTCGGCGTGCGCGGCCCGATGCTCGCAGGTGTCGCCGCCATCCTCGCCGCCATGGTCCTAGGCTGGGCGTTGCCTCAGCTGGAAACGCTCTTCATCGTCAGCACCGTCTCCGGCTCCGGTTTCATCCTTTATCACATCGCCGCGACCCAGGCTGCGGCCGCCATCGGCGCGCCGGAGCAGCGCATTCGGAATTTCAGCCTGCTCGCGCTCGCGTTCTCGACCGCCGCCACGCTCGGCCCCATACTCGCGGGGCTCGCCGTCGACAGTCTCGGACACGGCGGCGCATTTCTCGCGCTGGCTTCAGGCGTGCTGGTGAATCTACTGGTTCTCGCCAGGAAGCGGTTTGCGACGCCGCGGCACGAGGCAGCTGCGTCCCAGCCAGGCAAACGGCGGCTGATCGACCTTTTGCGCATGCCCGGCCTCATGCCGGTCTTCGTGGTGGCCGGCAGCCTTTCCATCGCGTGGGACCTCTTCACTTTCGTCATGCCGATCTACGGCACGCGCATCGGTCTCTCTGCCTCGGTGATCGGCCTCATCCTCGGCGTGTTCGGGGCCGCCGTTTTCGTCGTGCGGTTGATTCTGCCGCTGGTCGCGCAGCACGTGCGCGAGTGGAACACGTTGATCGCGGCGATGTTCCTCACTGGCGCGGTGCTGGTCCTGTTCCCGCTGGTCGAAGGGGTGCCGCTCCTGATGACGCTCGCGTTCCTTCTCGGTCTCGGGCTGGGCGGCACGCAGCCCCTCGTTCTGGCATTGCTCTACGAGCGCGCGCCACCCGGGCGCGGCGCCGAGGTTGTCGGCGTGCGCACGCTGCTGCTGAATTTTGCACAGGCGAGCGTCCCGCTCGCCTTCGGCGCCATGGGTGCCGCGCTCGGCATGGTGCCCGTGTTCTGGGCCATGGGCGCCGGGTTGCTGGCAGCGGGTTATGCCGTTACGCGCAAGCGATGACGGCGCCAAAAAGTAACGGGGCCGCAAGAATGCGGCCCCGTTAATTTCCCTGCCGTTGAGCGGATGATTAGCCGAGGTGCTTGCTCACCAGCTTGGTCATCTCGAACATCGAAACCTGGCCGCGGCCGCCGAAAACGGGGCGCAGTTTCTCGTCGGCATTGATCATGCGACGGTTGTTCTTGTCCTGCAGGCCGTTGCGCTTGATGTACGCCCAGAGCTTTTTGGTCACCTCGGTGCGCGGCATCGAGCTGCTGCCGATCACCGCGGCGAGCGTCGAGCTCGGCGTCATCGGCTTCATGAAGGAGGGGTTCGGCTTGCGCCCGCTCTTCTTCTTCTTCGCCGGCTTGCGCGCGACCTTGCGAACCTTCTTCGCCTTCTTACTGCTCTTCTTCCTCTTCGCCATAACTATCTCCCAGTGTGGCGCCGGTGCGGCGCGTGTGGTTGGAAACGACAACTAACGATGAATTAAGAGCGAAGGATGCCAATGTCCACGCGACCTTGCAAGAGCTTTTTGGGGTTGACATGCTCGCCACAGCCCGTGCAGGCACCGGGGGCTTGCCGCGGAGTGAGCATGCGCTGCGAAGCAATGCCACGGTCATGGTCGCAACCGGCGCGTCCCGTGGCATAGCGCGCTACAATCCGGCGACGGCATGAAGTCAAGGACTTAACTGAACAAGTTCAAGTCTATGGGTCCGCTCGATCACCGCGCGATGCCATGAGCGCGGCACCATTCGTTCTCGCCGTGCACGGCGGTGCGGGCGCCCTGGCGCGGGGCCCGCGGAGCCGCCGGCACGGCGCCCACCGCGCTGCGCTCGCAGCCGCGCTCCGCGCTGGCCGCGCGGTATTGGCCGGCGGGGGATCGGCTGTCGACGCGGTAATCACGGGCGTCGCCGCCCTCGAGGATTCGCCGCTGTTCAACGCCGGTCACGGCTCCGTGTTCACCGCAGCGGGAACGCACGAGCTCGACGCCGCGGTGATGGACGGCGCCACGGGACGAGCCGGGTCCATTGCCGCCGTGACGCGTATCCGAAATCCTGTCGTCGCGGCAGCCCTCGTGATGCGGCACTCGCCCTGGGTGATGCTGTGCAGCGCCGGCGCCGAGCGTTTCGCGGCCGATCATGGCGCCCAGATGGTCGATCCTGCCTACTTTTTCACGCGCGCTCGTTATGAGCAACTCGAACACGCACGCCAACGCCAAAGCGTCGAGCTCGACCACGATGGCGCGGCGCGGGCGCAGCCACGCGACGCGGAGGACGGGACAGTCTACGGAACCGTCGGTGCGGTAGCCCTCGACGCCGCAGGCAATCTCGCGGCGGCAACGTCGACCGGCGGCCTTACGAACAAGCCGCTCGGACGAGTCGGCGACTCGCCGATCATCGGGGCTGGCACCTACGCGGAAAACGCCTCAGTCGCTGTCTCCGCGACCGGGGTGGGCGAGGTCTTCATGCGCCTGGTCGCGGCACATGATATTGCCGCACTCGTGCGTTACCAGGGGCGCAGCGCGCGTGACGCCGCGAAGGAAGTCATTCTCCGCAGGGTTCCCCGGGCTGGCGGACGCGGCGGCGCGATCGTGCTCGACCGGCGCGGCAATCTCGCCATGGTCTTCAGCACCGAGGGAATGTACCGCGGCGCCATGCCCGAGGTGGACGTTTGATTCCGCGCGCTGCGCGAGAAACCGAGTCAAGACCCGCAAGACCTATTCAGCCGCAGATAAACGCAGATACACGCGGATAGAAAACCGGGGGCAATCGAAATGCCCCTCCTTCATCGGCGTTTATCGGCGGCCAATAAACGTCTTTCGGGGTTCGGTGTTCGCGGTTTCGTATTTCTTTTATGTATTGATCTGCGTGTATCTGCGTTTATCTGCGGCTTATAAGTCTTTCGGGTTGCGTCGCGCGTTCTAGCCGGACTTCTTGCGCTTTGACAGAAATTCCTTGCGGAACTTGATTACTTTCGGCGCCACCACGAACATGCAGTATGGCTGCCCGGGATTGCGCGCAAAGTACTCCTGGTGGTAATCCTCGGCCGCGTAGAAGGTCGACGCGGGCGTCACTTCGGTCACGATCGGGTCATTCCACAACTTGGCGGCATTCATGCTCGCGATCACCTCTTCGGCCACCGCCTTCTGCTCCGGCGAGTGATAGAAGATCGCCGAGCGGTACTGGGTGCCGGCATCGTTGCCCTGGCGGTTGAGCGTCGTCGGGTCGTGGATGACGAAGAACACTTCCAGCAGCTCCCTGAACGAGACGATCGCTGGATCAAACGTGATTCTCACCACCTCGGCATGACCCGTTTCGCCGTCGCACACCTCACGATAGGTCGGATTCGGCGTGCGCCCACCCATGTAGCCGGATTCGACCGAGTCGACGCCCTTCATCTCGTCATACACTGCCTCCAGGCACCAGAAACAGCCGCCGGCGAGTGTCGCAATATCCTTGCCATCCGGCACCGCAGTCGTGGAATTCAAGCGCGTGGCTCCTCGTGAAATGCGTCGGGAATGCTGATACGGTCTGCGGAGTCTATCGGATTCGCGGCGCGTTCGGCACCCGCTGCCGCGCGCCGCACCCCTTCGCTCAGGCCGCCGGGGTCAGCCAGCGGCCTTGAGCGGCCACTGTGGCGCCCGCGCGCTTACGCCGCGGCTCTCGCTGCCGGGCGGCAGCGCAGGCACCGCCCGGCGCAACCAGGTGCTGAACAACAGGCGCTCGACACGCCCGAGCTCAGCGTGCCGCCGAATCAGTCGCGCCATTCGCCCAACGAACTCCTGGTATCGGAGCTCCGTCACCGTGGGTGTCCCGTACCAGTGCGCAGCGAGCGGATGGAAGGCGGCGGCGACATCGATATCGCGCGCGGCGCGCGAGCTATCCAGGACCGCGCGGCAGCCTGCGGCGAATCCGACCGGCCGACGTTGCGCGCAGCGATGGAAAAGGGACTTGAACATCTCGAAGCACGCGCCATGGTCGCGCGCGGCCGCCCGCGCAAGTTCGCGCAGGGCCGGGTCGTCGGCACTGCTTGCGATCGCTCGATAGAAAACCGCCGCCTGCGACTCGAGTGCGCAACGCCCCAACGCCTCGAGCGCGGAATTGGTGCGCCCACCAGCGCGACCGGGGCGCTGCCTGTAGCCATTGCAGAACTCCTCGTAGGCGGTGGTCCAGTCGAATTCCGGCCAAGTGGCCTCGATGTAGCCGCGCAGCTGCCGACCGCATGCGCTCCGCTGGGGCCGCCAGACCCCGTCGAGCCAAATCGCAAAATCCGGATCGGCCGCCAACGCGTCGACGAGGCGGTTCGCGCTGAGCGGCGCCGCCGATTCGAGAAATGACGCTGCTGCGAGACCGTGGAACAACAGCGCATTGAAGCGGATGAGCGCGCGCGCCCGGGTGCTGTCGCCTGGTTCATGCGCGGGAATGACGTTCGTGGCAGCTTGCATGGCTCCTCTCCTTTTTTTGATGCGATGCTTGTTTTTCCCTACGCCCGCGTTTTGCGTCGCGGCGTGGCCGCATCATCTCCGCGGCAACCGGCGGAACCAAGCGAAATTCCCGGGGTTGCGACCCGTTTGCCCGGCGGTAGCATTAGGTGATACCTTGCTCGGCACCCAAAAGGAACGGGGAGCGCCATGGCACACAGCGATTCGATGGTGGATGTGCTCAAGCGTGAGCTCAAGGCACGCGGCGTTACCTACGCTCAGGTCGCCCGCAAACTGAGCCTGAGCGAGGCCAGCGTAAAGCGCATGTTTTCCCGGCGGAGCTTCACGCTCAAGCGGCTGGACCAGGTCTGCGAGCTGGCCAACACCGAGTTCTCCGATCTGGCGCGGGCCCTGCAGCAGGAGGAAAAGCTGATTTCCCAGCTGACCCATGAGCAGGAGAAGGAGATCGTCTCCAACCGCAAGCTGTTCCTGGTCGCCGTGTGCGTGTTGAACCACGTCAGCCTGGAGCAGATCCTCGCCACCTACGAGCTCACCAAGGCCGAGTGCATCCAGCTGCTGGCGCGGCTCGACCGCCTGGGGTTCATCCAATTACAGCCCAACAACCGTATAAGGCTTTTGGTGTCGCGCAATTTTGCATGGCTGGCGGATGGGCCGATCCAGCGCTTCTTCAAGCAGCAGGCGCACAACGAGTATTTCCGGTCGCGGTTCGACCGACCCGACGAGTACATGATCGTGGTGAACAGCATGCTCTCCAAGGCATCGAGCGCCGCAATCGTCGCGAAGTTGAAGCGTCTCGCGCGGGAGTGCTCCGAGTTGCACGGCGAGGACGCCCGCTTGCCGCTCGGGGAGCGCTCGGCGATGAGCCTGCTGCTCGCCGTCCGCCATTGGGAATTGCAGGCGTTTGCCGAACTCAGGCGCAGAAAACTTAATACGACAAGGAGTTGAGCAATGATTAGAGCACGAGCGTTGTGGATAACCTGGCTGGCCGCGGTCGCGCTTTGCGCTCCCCTGCTCGCCGGCGCGCAGGGTAAGCCCGCCACCGCAAAGGCAACGTTTGCGGGCGGCTGCTTCTGGTGCATGGAGGAGGCCTACGACCCGGTGCCGGGCGTCGTGGCAACCGTCTCCGGTTACATGGGGGGCCGGACCAAGAATCCGACCTACGAGCAGGTCTCGAGCGGAGGCACCGGGCACGCCGAGGTCGTCCAGGTGGAGTACGACCCCTCCAAGGTGAGCTACGCCAAGCTCGTCGAGGTCTTCTGGCACAACATCGATCCCACACAGCGCAACGCGCAGTTCTGCGATTACGGCTCGCAGTACCGCAGCGGCATCTTCTATCACAACGCCGAGCAGAAGAAGATCGCTGAAACCTCGAAAGCGGCCCTCGTGAAAAAGAAGCCTTTTCGCGGCGAAATCGTAACCGAGATTACCCCGGCCGCCGAGTTCTACCCCGCCGAGGACTATCATCAGAACTACTACAAGACGAATCCGGTTCGCTACAAGTTCTACAAGAGCGGCTGCGGACGCGCGGCGCGGCTCAACCAGTTGTGGGGCCCCAAGGGTGGCTGATCGCCCTCGAGGCCGCGGCTGGTGAACGGTTGGCGGTTAGCGGTTGATGCTTCTTGATTCGTTGCGGCTTGGCAAAGACGTTTAAAGCAAAAATGTTGCTCGATGCGGCGGCGGCCGACGCCATCCGGGCGCGCGTTGCCGGACTCGAGGCCGCCAGCGGGGTCGAGGTGGTGACTGCGGTGATTGCGCGCGCCGACTCGTACCCCGAAGCGCCGTGGAAAGCGTTCGCTCTGGGCGCCTCCCTCGCCGCGCTCGCGGCAACGGCCATGGCGCTCTTCGAGCCGGGCTGGGAAGCCTTCGAGGCGGTGGTCGAAACTGCCGTCGCGGTGCTTGCGGTCGGCGGCTCGTTTGCGCTCGGAACGGTATGGATCACGCCATTCGCGCGGGTTTTCATCCCGGCTGAGCGCCGCGAGGTAGAAGTCAGGCAATATGCCCAGGCGCTTTTCGTGGAACAGGCGCTCCATCACACCCAGCGCCGCGACGGAATCCTCATTCTGGCAAGCTTGCTCGAGCATCAAGTCGTCGTCCTGGCGGACCGTGCCGTGCGCGACAGGGTCCCTCAGTTCGAGTTTGACTCGATCGTCGCGACCGTGGCGGCTGCGATCTCTCGCGGGAGCCTTGCTGATGCGCTCGTGGCCGGACTCGAGCAACTGGACGCAATCCTTGCGCGACACGGCTTCCGCGCGCAAGCCGGGGAGACGAACGAACTTCCCGACACAGTGATACAGCAGCGGGGGCCGGCGTGATGCCTCCGGCTGCTGCACTCCTTGCCGCGCTCCTTGTGCTGGCTTCCACGGTCGCGGCGCAGCCCGCTGAAGTGCCGTACCTCACTGGCCGCGTCGTCGACAACGCCGAACTTCTGAGCCCTGACACCCGGCGGCGCCTCACGGAAACCCTTCGGCGACACGAACAAAAGACCGGCAACCAGGTCGTCGTGCTGACCGTGCCGACGATAAAGGGTGAGAGCATCGAGGAATATGCAGTGCGTGTTTTCGAGCAGTGGAAGCTGGGCCAACAGGGCAAGGACAACGGCGTACTGGTGGTCATCGTGCCGCAGGACCGGCGCATGCGAATCGAGGTCGGCTACGGCCTGGAGGGGGTGCTGACCGACGCGCACGCGAGCCGCATCATCCGCAATCTGATGACGCCGCGTTTTCGCAAAGGCGATTTCAGCGGCGGCGTCGCGCGCGGCGTGGATGCGGTCACCGCGCGACTCGAGGGCAGGCCCGCAATGGCAGGCCAGGAGCGCCCGGAGAGCGGCAAGAAGTCCGAATTCATCAAGGCGCCCGGCATGGCGTTCCATGAAAAAGTGCTGTTCGGCGCTTTCATCTTCGGCATCATCGGCCTCTTCACCTTCATCGGCGTGGTGACCCCGGGCATGGGCTGGTTCTTGTATTTCTTTTTGATCCCGTTCTGGGCAATGTTTCCCGTGGTCATTTTTGGCAGCGGCGTCACGTTCTACGTCCTCCTCGCCTATCTCATCGGCTTTCCCATCGCAAAGATTCTCATCTCGCGCTCGGATGCCTATCGGCGCGCGGCCGAGGAGATCAGGAAAAAGGGCGTGGCGCGCATCGGCGGCTTCACGATCGGCGGTGCCGGCGGCAGTGGATGGAGTTCCCGCGGTTCGTGGAGCTCGGGTGGCGGGTTTTCGGGCGGCGGCGGCAGTTCCGGCGGCGGCGGAGCCTCCGGCAGCTGGTAAGGCCCCGCTGAAAACGAAGGGCGCTGGCACACTTGCAACGTTTACTACTCCTGGGAGGCGGGCACAGCCACGTCGAGGTCATTCGCCGCTTTGGTGAACGGCCCCTGCGCGAGGCCGCCATTACACTGCTCAGCCCCGAGCGCCATACGCCGTACTCCGGCATGCTGCCGGGCTACATCGCCGGCCATTACAGCTACCATGACTGCCACATCGACCTCGAACCGCTGTGCTCGGCAGCCGGTATCGTGTTCCGCCGCGCAGAGGCGCGCGGCATTCAACCCGAGGCCGGTCGCGTGGCGTGCTCGGACGGAAGCCTCGCTGACTATGACGTGCTCTCTATCGACGTCGGCTCCACATCCGACGTGCATGACATGTCTGGCGCCCTCGAGCATGGCATCCGCGTCAAGCCGGTCGCGGCGTTCTTGAGTGCATGGGAGGGCATCCACGCTGCCCTGCGCCAGGGTCGCCAGCTGTCGCTCGTCTTCGTCGGCGGCGGCGCTGGCGCAGTGGAGCTCGCCGCGGCAATGCACCACCGTCTGGCCAAAGAAACCTCTGCGGGATCGGCTCGCATTGCTATGCTGACCGACACGGCATCCATACTCCCCGCGCATCCCGCGCGCGTGCAGCGCATATTCGAGCGCGTTCTGAGCGGGCGCGGAATCAAGGTCCACTGCAATGCAAAGGTCGTGCGTGTTTCGCCGGGCCGGATCGAATGCGCCGATGGATCTTCGGTAGACGCCGACCACGCAATCATCGCAACCGGGGCAGGCGCCCCCGCATGGGTGACAGCAAGCGGATTGAAAGCAGACGCACGCGGCTTTATTGCGGTGAATGCTTACCTGCAGTCTCTCTCACACCCGAATGTGTTCGCGGCGGGAGACGTCGCCACAATGATGGACTATCCCCGCCCCAAGATGGGAGTGTACGCCGTGCGACAGGGTCCGATCCTGCACCGGAATCTGCTTCATGCTCTCCGCGGCGAATCGTTGCGCAGCTACGTGCCGCAAAGAACTGCGCTGGCGCTGATCAGCACGGGCGACAAGCATGCCGTCGCGTCGTGGAACGGAATCGCTTTCGAAGGCGACTGGGTCTGGCGCTGGAAGAACCGCATTGATTGTCGCTTCATGGCGACGTACCGTCGTTAGCCTGCGTGAGATTGTTCCGCAGCAACGCGGCTACCCCGGTTTGTAAGCGACGAGTAAGCGCGCAGTAAGCGTCGTGTAATGTTCGAGTAACACTCGCGTAAGCCAGCGTAAGTCTAAAGAAAGTAGTGAAACACTTTGTAATACCTCGTGCCCGGGGTGGAGCGCAGGACTAAAGTTCGCTCGTTGGAAATTTCTCCAACCCAAATTCTCAAAGGAGCACACGATGAAACGTAAAACCCTTATTGCACTGGCAGTGGCTTCGCTTTTCGCGGCCCCGCTGGCTATCGCTTCTTCGCCGGATGCGGACGAAGGGCAGCGCGATATGCAGGATCTTATCCGGGTTCCCCACTCGATCTTGATTGCTGCTTCGCCCGATGCGGATGAAGATCAGCGTGATGTTCAGGATCTTATCCGGCTCCCGCACTCCGCCCTGATCGCCGAAGGTGAAGACAAGGAAAAGAGCGAGAAGGCTGAACTGATCGCTGAAGGTGAAGACAAGGAAAAAAGCGAGAAGGCTGAACTGATCGCTGAAGGTGAAGACAAGGAAAAAAGCGAGAAGGCTGAACTGATCGCCGAAGGTGAAGACAAGGAAAAGAGCGAGAAGGCTGAACTGATCGCCGAAGGTGAAGACAAGGAAGGCACCGAGAAAGCCGAGCTGATCGCCGAAGGTGAAGACAAGGAAGGCACGGAGAAAGCCGAGCTGATCGCCGAAGGTGAAGACAAGGAAGGCACCGAGAAAGCCGAGCTGATCGCCGAAGGTGAAGACAAGGAAGGCGGCGAGAAAGCCGAACTGATCGCCGAAGGTGAAGACAAGGAAGGCACCGAGAAAGCTGAACTGATCGCCGAAGGTGAAGACAAGGAAGGCGGCGAGAAAGCCGAACTGATCGCGTAAGGGACTTAAGCCCCCCCACCAGACCCCCTCTGGTGACTCGGGCGCACCGGCTGCAAAGCCGGTGCGCCCTTGTTTTGTTTGCTACCGGGAGCGCCCCTACCGGCCACTCGGACCGGCACGGCCATCAGGCGATGGTCACCCGGGCGAATTTGCGCTTGCCCACTTGCACGACGCAACATTGCCCGCGCGCGAGCATCAGAGCCTTGTCGCTGACCTTTTCTCCGTTGATCCTGACGCCGCCCTGCTCGATCATGCGCAGGGCCTCGGAAGTGCTGGCGGTGAGCCCGGCCTGCTTCAACACCTGCGGGATCGCCAGCCCGCCGCCCCGCGCGGAGAGGCTGACCTCGGGGATGTCTTCGGGAATCTCGTCGCGCTTGAACCGTGCCTCGAAATCGGCAAGCGCCGCGTCGGCCGCCGCCGCCCCATGGAAGCGCGCGACGATTTCCTTGGCGAAGTTCACTTTGACCTCGCGCGGATTGCTCCCTGCCGCGACCCGCTGTTTCCACTCTTGAATGGTCGCAAGCGGCTCGAACGAAAGCAGCTCGATGTAACGCCACATGAGCTCATCGGAGACCGACATGAGCTTGCCGAATATCTCGCCAGGCGGCTCGGTGACCCCGACGTAGTTGCCGAGCGACTTCGACATCTTGTTCGTGCCGTCCAGCCCCTCGAGCAGCGGCATGGTAAGAATGCATTGCGGCGGCTGGCCGAAATGCTTCTGCATCTCGCGCCCCATGAGAAGATTGAACTTCTGGTCCGTCCCGCCCAGCTCGAGATCCGCCTTAAGCGCAACCGAGTCATAACCCTGCACGAATGGATACAGAAACTCGTGCACGGCGATCGGATGCCGCGCCTGGTAGCGCTTGTGGAAATCGTCGCGCTCGAGCATCCGGGCCACCGTATACGTCGACGCCAGGCGAATCATGTCCGCGGCGCCGAGCTTCTCCATCCAGGCCGAGTTGAAAGCCACCTCCGTGCGCGTGCGGTCCAGGATCTTGAAGACCTGTTCGGAATAGGTCGCCGCGTTGGCCTGCACATCCGCGCGCGTGAGCGGCGGCCGCGTCGTGTTACGCCCCGAAGGGTCGCCGATCATTCCGGTGAAATCGCCGATCAGGAAGATGACGTGATGCCCGAGGTCCTGCAAGTGCTTGAGCTTGTTGAGCAGCACCGTGTGCCCAAGGTGAAGGTCTGGCGCGGTCGGATCAAAACCGGCTTTGACGCGCAGCGGGCGGCCGCTTTTGAGCTTGTCTTTCAACTCGGCTTCGACGAGCAACTCGTCGCAGCCGCGCCTGATGATCTCAAGCTGTTGGTCGATCGAGGTCACACTAACCTGTCAGTAAGAGTGCGTGATTTCATGATGCGGTAAACCGGGTTTGCCCTCGCGGACAATTCTGCTAAGCTTGCGGCACCTTGAAAAAATTCAGGGAAATCATGCAGCAAGAGCAGGGGACTAGCGCGATTCTAGCGCAAAAGGCGGTGCGTCTCATCGGCAGTTTTGGATGGCGGCGCTGGCTGGTTGCCTTGGTCCTCCCCTTCCTCGGCGTCGTCGCGGCATTCGGCATCGCGCCCAACACGGTGCCCAATCGGGTTGCCACGACGCGGGTCGTTCAGGAACTGGAGCTGCCGCTGCCGTCAAACGGCGCGGCAACCGACGCCGGGTACTGGCGCGAAGAGCGCATCGTGCGTGGCGACCGGGCCGCATCACTGCTCAGGCGACTTGGAACGAGCGACGCGGATGTGCGGGCGTTTCTGCGCGCGACCCACTCGACCAAAATGCTGCGCCAGCTCATTCCCGGGCAATCCGTTCGCGCCTACCAGGACGCGCACGGTAAGCTGCTCGCCCTGCGGTATCAGAACGATGGTGACCTCCTCAACGTCGAGCGCGACGGTGACGGTTTTCGCGTAAGCGAAGGCGCAATCGAGCTTGAGCGGCGGGTGCTCGTGGCCTCGGGGGAAATTGACACCTCCCTGTTCGGCGCCACGGACGCCGCCCACCTCCCGGACGCGGTAGCCATCCAGATCGCCGACGTCTTTGCGACGGACCTCGACTTCCACCGCGATTTGCGGCGGGGCGATCGTTTTACTGTCGTCTACGAAGCCTATTACGACCAGGGCGAGCCGGTCCGGTCGGGGCAGATCCTGGCCGCCGAGTTCATCAATGACGGCAAGGCGTACCGCGCGCTCTGGTTCGAATATGCCAAGGGACACGGCGGATATTACACACCGGATGGCTCGAACATTCGCAAGGCGTTCCTGCGCTCGCCGCTCGAGTTCTCGCGGGTGACGTCACGCTACACCAACCGGCGCTACCATCCGATTCTGCGTGAATGGCGCGCACATCGCGGTGTGGACTACGGTGCGCCAGTCGGCACCCGCGTGCGGGCCACTGGCAATGGTGTGGTCAATTTCGCCGGCCGCCGGGGCGGCTATGGCAACCTTGTAGTCCTGCGCCACCAATCTCGGTACACGACGTGGTACGGACACCTGTCGCGGTTTGCCAAGGGCCTGCGCTCTGGCGCACGCGTGCAGCAGGGGGAAACCATCGGCTATGTCGGGATGACCGGTCTCGCCAATGGACCGCACCTGCACTATGAATTTCGCGTCAACGGCGTGCACCGAAATCCGCTGAAGGTTGTTCTCCCCCCGGCGCCGCCGATCCAGGCCGCGCAGCGGCCAGCTTTCGACGCCGCGGCGGCGCCTCTCGTGGATATGCTGAATCTCCTGCGCGGCACTAACCTCGCCCGGCTCGAGTGAGCGCCACCAATCTTACAAGACTATTTTCAGCCGCAGATAGACGCAGATAAACGCGGATGGAAAACCCGCGTAGATCGATGCACTTCTGTTTTATCAGCGCGTATCGGCGTTCGTCGACGACTTGATTGCGGGTTTCCGGAACAGCTTCTGATCACTCCTTTTAGCGAAACGGGATGGCCGAGCTCTATATCGGCTTGATGTCGGGCACCAGCCTCGACGGCATCGATGTCATTCTTGCCGCGCCGCGCCGACGGGGGTTTCATCTGCGGAGCGCCCTTCACCGTCCCTTCTCGCCCCAGCTCCGCAAGCAGCTCTTCGCGCTGCAGGCATCCGGTCCCGACGAGCTGCGCCGGGCTTCGCTCGCCGCCAATGAGTTGACACGGGCCTGCGCCGCCGCCGTGCGCTCGCTGCTCTCGCGGGCACGGGTTGCCGCGGGGGCAGTGACCGCCATCGGCTGCCACGGACAGACGGTACGGCACCAGCCCCGTGCCGGCTATACCGTTCAACTCATCAATGGCGCCTTGCTCGCCGAGCTCACCGGGATCAGCGTCGTGTGCGACTTTCGCAGCCGCGATATCGCCGCTGGCGGCGAGGGCGCGCCGCTGGCGCCGGCGTTCCACAGTGCCCTGTTTCGCACGCCAAATCGCGACCGCGCAGTGGTGAATATCGGCGGCATTGCCAATGTGACGAGCCTTCCCGCGCGGGGAAGGGTAACCGGCTTCGATTCCGGGCCCGGCAACTGCCTGCTCGACGCCTGGATCAACGCGCACCAGCGGCTGCCGTACGATCGCGGCGGAGCCTGGGCGGCGCGCGGGCGCCTCGCGCCCCGATTGCTGGAGAGACTGCTCGCCGACCCGTACTTCCGCCGCCGCGCGCCCAAGAGCGCAGGACGCGAAACATTCAATCTGGATTGGCTCCGGCAGCGGCTAACGGCAAACCCGCGCGCCGTCGACGTGCAGGCGACGCTGCTGGAGCTTACGGCGTGCACGATCTCGCGTGCGGTGCAAACCTATTGTCCTGACGCGGGCGAAGTGCTGGTCTGCGGTGGCGGCGCGCGAAACCGCGCCCTCTTGTCCCGGCTCGCCGCATTGCTGCCCGGATCGGCGCGTTGTGGTCACGGACGCGCTGGGCGTCGCAGCCGAGCACGTCGAAGCCCTCGCGTTTGCCTGGCTCGCGCGCCAGACCCTGCGGCGCAAGCCAGGCAATCTGCCCGCGGTCACGGGCGCGCGCGGCCCGCGTGTGCTGGGCGCGATCTACCCGGCCTGAGAATTATTGAGCCGCTGGGGCGCCAAGCACGCCAGGAATTCCATTCGGCTTTTTTAATCAGTAATCAGCGTGTATCTGCGGCTGTAACTACGGTGACCAGTGACCGGCAAGACTAAAGGCAAAAAGTCGAACGTTGAAAGATGGGGGGCCTTGTTTTCTTGTCTCGATCTATCTGCGTTTATCTGCGGTTAAATGTCTTTGGTTTTACGATTTACGATTTACGATTCACGGCTCTTCGGCGGAGTCGCGCTTGCGCGGACGCGCAAGCCCTGTCTTGCTTGCAGTTGCAAAGTTAATGGTTTCACCCACGCTGGCGCTGCGTCATTTGAAGCCATAAAAAAAGGCGGCATAGCCGCCTTTCTTGTGCGCCCGACGTCTCGCTTACGCAGAAAACGAGGAGCCGCATCCGCAGGTTGAGCTCGCGTTCGGGTTCTTGATCACGAACTGCGCTCCCTCGACGTTCTCCTGGTAGTCGATTTCCGCCCCCGTCAGGTATTGCAGGCTCATCGGATCGATGAGCAGCGTCACGCCGCCCCGCTGCATTGACGTGTCATCGTCGTTCACGGTCTCGTCGAAGGTGAATCCGTACTGGAATCCGGAGCACCCGCCGCCGGTCACGAACACGCGGAGCTTGAGCTCGGCATTGCCCTCCTCGTCAATCAGCTGCTTCACCTTCGCCGCGGCAGCCTCCGTAAACACCAGCGGTTCGGGCATCTGTTCGGTTACAGCGTTCATCGTCTACTCCTGAATGAATTCTTGCCTGACGCTAGTCGGCAGACGCAGGCTTGAATGGCACGACCTTTTCGGCCTTGCCATCGGTCTCGAAAACCAGCCGGCCCTGAACCACCGCACCGAGGTGCATTTCCAGTGTTTTGTAGTGCACATCACCTGTGACATTGGCCTTGGCCTGCAGTTCAACATACTCGCCGGCGTAGACCGGGCCGATGATGCTGCCGTTAATGACCACGTGGGAGACGTGGATTTCGCCCTCGATTTGCGCCTGCTCCGACAAGACCAGCGTGCCGGGCTTGCCATCCGCCGATGAGACGTTACCGCGCACCCGTCCATCCACGCGCAGTCCGCCGGTGAAAATGATGTTGCCCTCGACCGTGGTGCCGGCGCCGATCAGGCAATCAATGCGGCTTTGCGGCTTGGTCTTTCCCTTGTCTCCGAACATGTCCCGCTCCTCAGGAAACCGTTACGGTTTGCGTTAGTTTAGGCTGAGTCGCACCTTTTTCAAAGACCCGGACTTGCATGCTTTTCACGACCGATTCGGGCGACACCTTGAACGTTCCCTGGATGCGGTGAAAAAATTTGAAACTCAGCTCGTAATCCTGGGCATTTTTCTCATTTTCCGGGGGCAGCGTCAGCACGTATTTCCGGTCCCCTTGCTCGAGATTGAGAACAAACTGCAATTTTCCCTTGAACTCCGCGACGCGCTGGCCCGTCTGGACGAGGAGCAACCGATACCGGTATTCCCCCGGCACGGTCGCGCGCCTCACGCGGAACCGGTTCACGGTCAGCGCAGCCGATTTGCTCTCCGCCGCCATGAGGGACTGGAAGAACTCGAGGTCTTCCCTGAGCGCGGCATTTTCCGCCGAGAGTGTTTTGACCTGCCGCTCCAGATCTCCATAGGTTGCACGCTCGATCTGGAGGTTGCGCTCGGATGCGGCGACCTCGCGCCTCATCTCGGCAATGGCGTCATCGCGCTGCCGCAGCTCATCCCGCAGCCGGCTGAGCTCATGCGCGGATTCGCTCTGGCGGAACCCGGCTAATTCCATCCCGTACCGATAGGTCGCCCACCCTACGCCGGCAACCAGAATGCCGATCGACGCGAACGTCAGCGCCCGCCAGTACCACGGCACGTGAACGCGCACGGCCATGCGCCGCGCGGTGATCCCGAACTTGCGCCGTAAGGTGGAGGGGCGTGACATCGCGCGCTGCCTCAAGGCAACAGGGGGAGCTGCTCAAGCCCTGTGCTCTCATGAAAGCCGAACATGATATTCATGTTCTGGATCGCCTGGCCCGACGCGCCTTTCACCAGGTTGTCGATCACCGACAGCACGACGACGGTGTCGCCTCCGCGCGGCTGATGCACGGCGATCCGGCAACTGTTCGCACCGCGCACCGAGCGCGTGTCGGGATGGCTGCCGGCTGGCATGACGTCCACAAAAGTCTCTTGCGCAAAGCGGCTTTCGTACAACGCCTGCAGGTCCGTCTTTGACGTCAGGCGCGCGTACAGCGTGGCGTGAATGCCGCGAATCATCGGTGTGAGGTGCGGCACGAACACCAGGCCGATCGCGCGCCCCGCTATGGCGGACAACCCCTGCGTGATTTCGGGCAGGTGGCGATGGCCAGTGACACCGTAAGCCTTGAAGTTGTCGGAGGCCTCGGCAAGCAACGTGTGCACCTCGGCTTTCCGGCCTGCGCCCGACACACCGGATTTGGCGTCGGCAATGAGGCGGTCGATATCGACGATGCCGGCCTCCACCAACGGCAGAAACCCCAGCTGCACCGCGGTTGGATAACAACCGGGATTCGCCACGAGACGCGCCTCCCGGATGCGTTCGCGGTGAATCTCCGGCAAGCCATAAACCGCCTCGGCCACCAGCTCCGGGCAGGCATGCTTGACGCCGTACCATTGTTCCCACAGCGCGACGTCCTTGATGCGGAAATCGGCCGCAACGTCGATGATGCGCACCCCCGCATTCAGCAGCGCGCGCGCCTGCTCCATTGCAACGCCGTTGGGCGTCGCGAAGAACACCAGATCGCAAGCCGCCAGCTCGGCCTTGGCGGGATCCGAAAACTTCAGTCCAATCCGCCCTCGCAGATTAGGGAACAGTTCCGCGACGCCCATCCCCGCCTCTTTGCGCGATGTGATGGCCCTCAGCTCGCATTGCGGATGCTGGACGAGCAGGCGCAACAGCTCGACGCCGGTATACCCGGTGCCACCGACGATGCCGACTGTAATGCCCTTCTTCGCCATACCGCTGCCTTCCGGCTCCAGAGACGACAAAGCCGCCCGCAGGCGGCTTTGTTGCGGACAATGTTTGTTACCGCTTCGAGAACTGCTTGCGGCGACGCGCCTTGTGGAAGCCTACCTTCTTGCGCTCCACCTCTCGCGCATCACGCGTCACCAGGCCCGCCTTCTTGAGCGGCGGCTTGAGCGCGGCGTCGTAGTCGATCAGCGCCCGCGCGATGCCGTGGCGCACAGCGCCGGCCTGGCCGTTCTCGCCGCCACCGCCGACATTCACGATGATATCGAAACTCGTGGTGTTGTTCGTCACTTCGAGGGGCTGTCGCACGATCATGCGGCCGGTCTCGCGCGAGAAGAACTCGTCGACCGGTTTGCCGTTCACCGTGATGTCGCCTTTACCCGGCTTGATGAAGACCCGCGCTACCGCGCTCTTGCGCCGGCCAGTACCGTAGTTGTGCTGCCTTTGGATTGCCATGATGCCTCTAGATATTCAGTGGTTTGGGCTGCTGTGCGGAGTGCGGATGGGCCGCCCCTGCGTATATCTTCATTTTGCGCAGCATCGCGTAGCCAAGCGGTCCCTTGGGCAGCATGCCCTTCACCGCCAGGCGCAGCACGCGGTCGGGATGGCGCGCGTGGAGCTTGGCAAAGCTGGCGCTGTAGATGCCTCCCGGATACGAGCTGTGCCGGTAGTAGATCTTTTGGTCCGCTTTCTTGCCGGTCACGCGCAGTTTGTCGGCATTGACCACCACGATATAATCCCCGGTGTCGGTATGCGGCGTAAATTCGGGCTTGTGCTTGCCGCGCAGCCGCCGCGCAATCTCGGCCGCCAGCCTGCCCAGCACTTTGCCGGAGGCATCCACGACAAACCAGCCGCGCGAGACTTCGTGCGGTTTTGCGGAAAACGTTTTCATCGTCTTTCTTGCTCGCTTGCGCGTTTGGCGGAAAAGGGCGAATTCTATTGCAAATCAGACGCCTGTGTCAAATTCTGGTCCGCAGCGCCTGGCGGGCTGCGGACGGTCCGACGCGGGCGGAGAAAAAAACCCTTTAGCAACTTGGTATTGTCTCCACCTGCTGCTCTTTGTCGATTGATTAACGGAAGGCCCGAAGCACCATGGATTGGCTGATGACGAATGCGATCGCGGCGCTGCTCCTGCCGCCAGGAATCGTGGTGCTCATCCTGCTGGTGGCGTTGGTGGCGGCCTGGCGCCGGCCGCTGTCAGCCTGGAAACCGCTTCTGCTTGGTTTCCTCGTGCTCTACGCTCTCTCGACCCCGTTCCTGGGGCGCACATTGCTGCACATCCTGGAACCGGCCTCGGCCAACCCGGCCGCCGATCAAAGCGGCGAGGCCATCGTCGTGCTCGGAGGCGGCACGTACTTCAGCGCGCCGGAATATGGCGGCGATACCGTCAAGGCCAAGGTGCTTGAGCGCCTGCGTTACGCCGCCCACCTGCAACGTGCGCTGCAAAAGCCCATTCTGGTGACAGGAGGGGCGCCACAAGGCAACCCGATGCCCGAAGCGCGGCTGATGCGGGACGTTCTGCAGCGCGATTTCCAGGTGCCGGTCGAATGGGTCGAGGAGTCTTCAGGTAATACGCTGGAGAATGCGCGCGCGAGCTTCCTCATGCTCAACGCGGCCGGCGTGCGCCGCGTGTATCTCGTCACCCACGCATGGCACATGCCGCGGGCGCGGCTTTCGTTCAAGAGTACCGGCTTCACGGTGATCCCGGCCCCGACCGGTTACGCAACGCGCTTCGAGCTTACTGCACTCGACTTCCTGCCGCGGGCGAG
>LJTT01000098.1 GCA_001303585.1 Betaproteobacteria bacterium SG8_41 | reverse complement strand
AGCGTCGCGCCGAGCCCGTGCAGCACAGACGGCGAAAAGCGGGAGAGCTCGAGAATTCCCAGCAGCAGGACCGTGAGAGGCACGTATTCGGCGAAATTTGCATGCCCGCGGATCGCCCGCTGCAGCATGGGATTGCCGCCGTCGCCAAGGCTGACCTTGCTGTGACGGCGCTGGTGGATAACGCGCATCCCCAGAATGACGAACCAGAGCGCAAGCAGTCCGGCGTAAAGGGGCGTTACGGTCATCGTGTACTCTCCGGTCAGGCCAAAAGGTGATGATTACTGGAGATGGGCGATAGCGATGTGAACGGGTGATGAGAACCGCCCGCAGCAAGCTGATTCTACATCAACATGTTGCATAACCATTAATCATCACCAGCAGCTGTCTCCCGCATAATCGCCGGGTACAATCCTCGTTCCTGAGGAGGTTGAAGAGTATGACCAGACGTTGGAAGAAGCGCCCGGAAGGGTCGAACTGGGGAGAATTCGGAGACGAAGACCAGCGCGGCCGGATGAACCTCTTGACGGACGAGCGCCGGCTGCGGGCACTGAAGGAGATAAAGACCGGCCGTGTCTTCTGCCTCAGCCACCCTCTGGATCGACCGGGAGGCAGCGTGCTCAACGCGTTTCGCAAGCCGCCCGTATTCCATCCGGTCATGCGCGACGGCCTGCTCTACTTCAACCTGGCGATGGAAGAAGCCGATCCGCGCTATACCGACGTCGGCTCGGACGAGGCCGTCATGCTCTACACCCAGTACTCGACGCACTGGGACGGCTTCGCCCACAAGGGCTCACAATTCGACGCCGACGGGGACGGCGTTGCCGAGAAAGTGTTCTACAACGGGCTCCAGATCGTCGACAGGGACGGCCGCGGCACGCAAGGGGAGCTCGGCGCGGTTAATCTGTCGGTCGCATGCATGGCCGAGACCGGCGTGCAGGGGCGCGGCGTCATGATCGACCTGCGCCACCATTTCGGGGACGAGCGCGTCGACATTACCTGGGAGCTGCTCGAGCGCGTTTTGCGCGACGACTCGGTAGCCGTGGAAAAGGGCGACATTCTCTGCATCCATACCGGCCTCGGCCAGCTCATCCGCGACGCCAACGGCCGGCTGGACAATTCGATCAAGACGAAGTGCACGGTGCTCGACGGTTACGACAAGCGGTTGCAGGAATGGATCGCCGACACCGGTATCGCGGCAATTGCGGCGGACAATCTCGCGGTGGAGCGATCGTCCACGCTCGGCGCCGATCCCCGCCTGCCCCACCGCGGGCCGGGGCTGCCGCTGCACGAGCATTGCCTGTTCAAGCTCGGCATCCACCTCGGCGAGCTGTGGTATTTCACCGAGCTCGCGGATTGGCTACGGAAGAGCGGCCGCAGCCGCTTTCTGCTCACCGCGCCGCCGCTGCGACTGCCAGGCGCAGCGGGCTCGCCCGTCACGCCTGTCGCAACGGTTTGAGCGGTTGGAACAAAAGGACCGAGCTCGCGGTCTCCGGCAATGGGAACTGGTGATGGTTTCCGGCGATGAGAACACGGTTGTACATCATCACTGTTTATCACTATCATTCATCACCATTAATCGTCACCCCTGTGCATAACGTGTATTGAATGTTGGCCCGCTCATCCCTCTGCCTTCGGCTCCTGTTGCTAATCGCCATGTTCGCAGCGCCAGTCGCGGCGGCGAGCGAGTTCAAGGCCTGCCTCGTCAAGCTTCGCGGCGAGGCGGCAACCCAGGGCATCAGCCCGCAGATTTTCGACGCTGTCATGGATGGCGTTCAGCCTGACCAGAGCGTGCTCGACGCGATGGATTACCAGCCCGAGTTCACGGTGCCGGTCTGGGACTACGTGGCGGGCTTCGTGGACGACGAACGCATCGCCGACGGGAAGGCAAAGCTCGACGAGTGGGCTGACGTCTTGTACGAGGTCGAGCGCCAGTTCGGCGTCGACCGGCATGTCGTCGTCGCGCTGTGGGGCGTGGAAACGGATTACGGCCGGATCTTGGGCAAACGGCCACTCTTGCGCTCGCTCGCAACAACGTCGTGCTTCGGGCGCCGGCAGACCTTCTTTCGCGGCGAGCTCATGGCAGCTCTGCGCATCCTGCAGGACGGCGACATGCCGCCCGAGGCGCTTGCAGGCTCCTGGGCCGGGGCGTTCGGCCAGACGCAGTTCATGCCTTCGACGTTCCAGCGCCTGGCGGTCGACATCGACGGAGACGGCCGCCGCAATATTGTCAGCTCGGTGCCGGACGCGCTCGGGTCCGCGGCCAACTACCTCGAGGATGCGGGCTGGGTGAGCGGGGAGCCGTGGGGCTACGAAGTGCGTCTGCCGGAAAACTACAACGGCCCGTCGGGCCGCCGGACCCGGCGGCCTCTCGCGGTTTGGACCCGGCTCGGGATACAAAAAGTCGACGGTAGCGCGCTTTCGGGCAACGGCCGCGGGGCGCTGCTCCTGCCCGCCGGTAAGGACGGGCCTGCGTTTATCGTGTTCAAAAATTTCGACGCGATTCATTCCTACAACCCATCGGAGTCCTACGCGCTCTCGATATCGCATCTCTCCGACCGGCTGCGAGGCGCCGGCCCGTTCGAGACACCGTGGCCGACGGATGACGCAGGCCTGTCGCGCGCCGAGCGCCACGAGCTTCAGAAGCTGCTGATCAAGAACGGTTACGACATCGGCAAGCCCGACGGCATCATCGGATCACGGACCCGCGCTGCGATCGAGGCGTTCCAGGAGTCCGCTGGACTGCCGGTCGACGGCCACCCGGGGCAGAAAGTGCTCAGCGCGTTGCGCGCAGCTTCTCCGTAAAAAGCCTCATTGCGAGGACACGGAACGCGCCACACAAGAAAATAGCGTTACCGCCGGGGGCGGCAGGAATGCCATGGCACCAAGACGCGAAGTCAAACCGCAGCAACCCGAACGCAACACCAAGAAAAATATGGGGGACGACGCGGTCCACGCTCGTTTGCCCATCAAGGCCGCTCGATCCGCAACGCACTAAATTCACTACGCTAAGCGATATGCGCTGACGGGCGGCAGCGGATTCTGGCCCGATGGACGTCGGTCTTCGATACCACGACGCGCTGGCGCAGGGCAAAAAAAGTGAGTATTTCAACCCGTGAGTCGTTCATCTGCGACGGGAATGGATACGAATGAGAAGTTGACAAAGGTCAGTACCGCGCAGGACGAATAGGTTTTTAATAAACCATTGACTGCGCGGGCATAAAAGCACCCTGTCGTTACAAGAGACGGGGTAGCCGCACAGCAAGAACGGTCGGCGGACTACGAAGAGGAGGGTGTCGCGATGCTACCCTCGAAGCTTCTTCAGCTCGCTCATTCCCAGAAGTTCGGTCATTTCCTCGCGACGATGCTTTTCTCCGCGCTGACAGCGTGCGGAGGGGGCGGGGAGAAGACTGTTGACGCCGTTCCATCGTTCTGGTCGCCAGGAGGTGTAGTGGTGGCCGACCTCAATACGGACAACCGGGTTGACGTCGCGATCGCCGCGGCTCTTGTGGACGGGCCGCCCCCGCATCCAGGTTACGTCCGGGTCTATCGCCAGTCAGCCGCCGGAACGTTCAATGCACCGGTGGATTACGCTGTCGGCCCTGACCCTTGGGGCCTGTCCCTGGGGGACGTGGATGGCAACGGGCGATTGGACCTGGTAGCCGCCACGCCCGCGACGGTCGCCCCCCAGATTAACGTCATCGGCGACAGCGGCGGCATCTCTATCCTGCGCCAGGATCCTGCGCGCCCGGGAAGTTTTCTCTCGTCGCAATGGCTGGATACCGGGGGCGCGGCGAAGGACGCAGCAATTGCACAGCTGACCAGCGACGGCCTGGCCGACGTGGTAGTGGCCGACGGCGTCTTGGTCAATGGCCGCGCGCTACTGCTTGCGCAACGCGCGGCGCTGCCGGGGACGTTTCTTGCCCCGGTGCCATTGCTGGCCGGTACCGGTAACGGCTCGGAAGATGTGGCCGTCGGGGACGTCAACGGCGACAATCGACCCGATATCGTGCTCGCAGCCTATAACGTGGTGGCGGTCTTCTATCAGAACGCCGCCGGCGATTTTGATCCAGTGGTTTCCCTTGCCGCGGGCCTGCGCGTCGAAGGCGTGGCGCTCGCCGATCTCGACGGTGACGGGCGGACCGACATCGTGGCCGCCAATGCCGGGAATGCGCCGGCTGGGGGTACAGGAGGCGCCAGCATCACGGTGTTGAGGCAGACATCTCTGGGTAATTTCACCGGAACGAACATTGTTGTTCCCGACGGTGCCAGACGGGTCGCGATTGGCGACCTCAATGGCGACGGATTTCCCGATCTTGCGGCGATTTCGCTGGTCTACCAGCTGCTCGATATTCCGTCGCGCGTATCGGTGCTGCTTCAGTCGTCGTTGAACCGCGGCCAGTTCGCGTTGAGCAGTGTCTATGACGGCCCCTTCTCCGGCAACTTCATCGCGATCGGCGACATCAACAACGATGGTCTCAATGATATCGTCGTAAACGATGGGCCGACCGTGCTGCTTCAGAGCGCGATGGCTCCCGGGATGTTTGATCCGGCGCGTCCACTACGCTAAGCAGCCATTATCGGAAAGGGGCGCAGCTTAAAGCCGGTAGAAACCCATGAAACGCGCATTGCCGCTGATCGGTTTGCTGCTGGCGTTCGATGCCATGGGAATGGGTTTTATTGGCGGACATGAGTTACTACAACATTGCCGCGCTGTTGAGGCTGACCGTGACCCCGGCGCCAATATCGAATCAATAATTCAAGCCGATCGCAGTTGGCTTATTTGTGTCTGGTATGCGGCTGGAGTCACTGACGCAATGGAAGCCGACTCGGTCGACGGGCTTCGTGCCTGCACGCCGACGAATACCACCGGAACCCAGCTCGGACTGGTCACGTTGGATTTTCTCCGAGAGCATCCCGAGCTGTTGCACTATTCCGGACATTCTCTTGTGGCTATCGCGGTCAGCAATGCCTTTCCCTGCTCGCTTTGACCTCGCCGCCCAGCTGGGCCGTAGATAAATGGGGTCAGAGCAACATTTCTGCACCGACGCGACTCGTCGCTCCGAAAAAGTGACTTTGACCCCCATTTTGTCTCCGCCGCGCGCTCCCGATTTCTTGACCTAGATTAGGGTTGCGGGATTGGCTCCCTGGCATACTGCACGGTGAAATCCATGATCCCGAACGCTGCTCGCGCACCATGAAGAAGCAATACGTCGAATTCCAGAGAGACACGCGCTTTGTGCGCCGCGCGCGCGAGCTGAAGACCCTCCAGGCGATGGTGCGCCTCTATTGCCGCGGCCACGGCCACTCGAGGGATGACGCCCTCTGCGGCGCGTGCGCCGAGCTGTCCGAATACGCGACGCGGCGACTCGAACGCTGCGTCTTCGGCGATGCCAAGCCGGCCTGCAGCAACTGTGTGGTCCACTGCTACAGCGCCGATATGCGCGATCAGATTCGCGCCGTGATGCGCTGGGCCGGTCCGCGGATGCTGCTACGCCATCCGATACTTGCCATCGCCCACATGATCGACGAACGAAAAGCCGTGCCGATGCTTCCCGCCAAGGGTGGCACGCAGCGCGCGCCGCAATGCGTCAACGGGGATAACGCTCCCTGAGCGCGCGGGAGTTGAGCAGCAATCCCGCGAGCAAAGTCAGCAGCGCCACAGCGCCCAGTATCAGCGCGGCGGCCGTCCAGCTCCGGCCAGCGAGTTCGCGCTGCTCGATGATGCGCTGCAGGGTGATGATCCAGGTTACCGAGGCGCCGTAGGCCATCACCTGGAGCGGGATCAAGATCCACCGCCGGGGGTAGAAGAAGAGCGCCGGCGCGCCCAGACACAGCGCCACCGCCACGGTATTGCCTTCCCGCAGGAAATGCGCGGCGAAAAGCAGCGCGGCAGCTATGAAAAGACCGATGCGCAGTGTCATGGATCGTCACCCAATAATTCGTTAGCGGCAAAACTTCTTCCCTTGGCGTCCGCTGCGCGCGCGGTGAAGCGTCTGGAGAAGGGTCTGACTCCTGCCTCCGGCCGGCTCAGCGTCGCCCGCCGAACCGCCAATAGTGCACCTCGACCTTCTCGTAGAGACCGGCCTGCGTGAACGGATCGTCCTTGAGCAAGGCCTCGGCCGCAGCGCGGTCGGGCAGCTCCACCATCATCGCGCTGCCCAGCCAGTGCCTGCCGTCCTCCGATAGCAATGGCCCACTCGCGATGAGCCGATCCCGATAGCCCCCTTCCGCGTAATAGCAGCGACGCGCCTCTGCCAGCCGGTCCCGTTCTGCGTCCATTCCTGGCCTCCCGTGCGCGATGATGAGAAAGCGCCGGTTCTGCTCCGGCTGCCCTTTGAAATCCCACATGGTGCGCCCGAGCTCGTTTTTCCAGCGCCGGACGATCACCTCAGCGAAGACGCCGGCCTTGTAATACGGCTCCTCGTAGGCGAATACCCGCACGGCATCCGCGTCCGGCAAATCAACGATATGCATGCTGCCGGTCTGGGTCACGCCGTCTTCCTGCACGGTCGGGCCGCGCGCGCTCATCCTGCTGGCGTAACCGTCCATGAACGACCAGTGGGTCTCCACCAGCTGTTTCCGTAACGCGCCGGTGCCCGGCTTGTCGCGACAGTAAAAAAAATAGTCCACGCTGCCCTCCCCTTTTCGCTCAAGCTTACCGCGCAGCCGGCTCAGACCGGAGCGAGATACCGCTGCTCAAGGTGCGCACGGAAGTACGCCGGGTTAAGTCCTTCACCGCTTGCGCGGCGCGCGAGTTCAGGCGTCTCCCACCGGCTCGCCTGCGACCAGATGTTCGCGCGCAGCCAATCGAACACGGGCGCCAAATCGCCCTGTGCAATCCGGGAATCGAGGTTCGGCATCGCGCGCCGCATCGCGGCAAACCACTGGGCCGCGTACATCGCGCCCAGTGTGTAGCTCGGAAAGTAGCCGAAAGCGCCTTCGGTCCAGTGCGCGTCCTGCATACAGCCGTCCCGGTAATTGCCGCGCGTATCGAGCCCGAGCAGCGCCTGCATCTTTTCGTTCCACAGGCCGGGAATATCCTCGGGCTCAATCTCTGCCTCGATCAGCGCGCGCTCGATCTCGAAGCGGAGCATGATGTGCGCCGGATAGGTCATCTCGTCGGCCTCCACGCGAATGAACCCCGGCTTCACGCGCGTGAAGAGCACGCAAAGATTGTCCGCGCCGAAGGCCGGCTGGGCGCCAAGGTGCTCGGCGAGCATCGGCGCGAGCAGCCCCAGGAAGGCCCGGCTCCTCGCGAGCTGCATCTCGAACGACAGGCTCTGGCTCTCGTGAATGCCGTACGAGCGGGCCTGCCCGATCGGCTGGCCGAGCCACTCCCGCGGCAGGTTCTGCTCGAACCGGGCATGGCCGGTTTCGTGGATCGTGCCCATCAGGCTTTGCGCAAAATCCTCTTCCCGATAGCGCGTGGTGAGGCGCAGATCCTCAGGCACGCCGCCACTGAACGGATGCGCGCTCTCGTCCAGGCGCCCGGCCTCGAAATCGAAGCCCAGCAGCTTCATGACGGCAAGATTCAGCGCGCGCTGGGTGCCGACCGGAAACGGCCCCACCGGGACCATCGCTTTCTCGGTGCGCTGCCTTGCTTGCGCCCGCGCCACCAGGCTGGGCAGCCACGCTCTTACGTCCCCGAAAATCCGCTCGATCTCGGCCGCGCGGGCACCCGGCTCATACCGGTCCAGGAGCGCATCGTAGCGTGAGAGGCCGGTATCGTCGGCAAGCAGCGCCGCCTCCTCTCGCGCGAGACGCACTACTTCGCGAAAATTGCCGAGGAAGCCTTGCCAGTCGTTGGCCGGACGCTGGCGCCGCCAGGCATGCTCACAGCGTGCGCCAGCGAGCGTTTTCGCCTCGACCAGCGATTCGGGCAGCGCGTTTGCGTCATGCCAATCGCGCCGGATCTCGCGAAGGTTGGCCCGCTGGATGTCGTCGAGGGGCTCCTGCTCGGCCGCGCTCAGCCAGTCGGCCAGACGCGGATCGGTGCGGGTGCGGTGGATAAGGGCCGCGAGCTCCGCCTCCGCCGCCGTAGCGGTAGAGGCGGGAATGGACGCGACAGAGCTCGGCGTAGGCGGACGTGGCAGGCATTTCAGGTTTTCGGAGAGTGCTTCAATTGCTCTGCACCAAAACGCATCTCAACAGTTGAAAAACCGATTGACCGCAAATAAACGCAGGTGAAGGCCGACATAAAAACGACTGGAAGCCATCTCAAAAACAACACAGCCGCGGAACCACGCGGAAGCACACGGAAATTGTTGTTCCATTACAGCCCGCTTCGAGATTCAGGTCTTCGTCCGTGTCATTCCGTGGTCAACGATCTCGCCGGTTTAGGAGTTTGGTTTTTGAGACCGGTTCTAATCAATAAACTTGCGGTTCATCGGCATTTATCGGCGACAATCGCTAGAGTAACCGGTGACCGTAAAGGCACAAGCCGGAAGACCCGAGTGTTTTGAGTCATGTCTGCGCGTGCGTTTATCTGCGGCGAGATTTGCTTTTGATCTGATCGGCGTTCGGCGGCGGCTGAAATCTGTGTTTGAAATGACTTCCAATGCGCCTCATCCCCTCTCCATTGGCAATGAGTCATCGACTGCCCACTCCTGCATCGAGGCGTCGTACAAGCGAAGCTTGTCGTGCCCGAGCAGCGTCAAAACAAACATCGTCACCGTCGCCGCGATGCCGCCGC
>LJTT01000097.1 GCA_001303585.1 Betaproteobacteria bacterium SG8_41 | reverse complement strand
AAACTGGAAACTGGAAACTGGAAACTGGAAACTGGAAACTGGAAACTGGAAACTGGAAACTGGAAACTGGAAACTGGAAACTGGAAACTGGAAAGTCGGCGTTCGATCAATAGGCGGCAAAACAGTAAAGTAATCCGGCACCGCCCGACTTCTTCAGCGCTTCCAGGCTGCAACCACGCGAAAGGTGCGAGGAGTTCCAGGATTTGGAGGGCGCGTCATCGCGCAGCCCTATGCGGTCATGGTGGCCGACTTGCGCGTGGCCGTCGGCACCGCTCGTCCAGTTATTGCAGGTCGTATCGCGGTCGCCGGGAATCGCCAGGCCGTCGGGCGTCGAGCCGGTCAGGATGTCGTGCTGGTTGGGGACGTCGCCACGGCCGTTAACGATTTCCCCTTTTTCAGTCAGCGCGGTCTGCTTGTTCAGGTTGTTATTGCCATGCAGCTCCGCGATGTTGGCTGCGATCAGCTCGCCTTTGATGTTGTGCCACGGACCGCTACCGATGCGGTCGCGGGCGTTGACCGTCGGCGAGCCGCGGGTGGGGCTTGCGCTGAGATAGGCCCGCCAGGTGCGATGGTCTGCGCCCACGGCCCTTGCGAGCCCCTGGCAGTGTTGATCGGCGCCCTCCAGTCCCCCGAAGTTTGCGCCCTTTCCGTTACCGGCGCTGGTGACGAAGAACGTCATCTCGACATATCGCTGGTAGGTGGCACAGCTGCCCAGCCCGAGCGACAGAAGAACGACCGCTGCGATTATTCCCCAAGATTTCATGCTCATCCCATTCTCCCGCCGGACCGTCCGCGCCAGGGACTGGCGGGGTGCGGCGGCTAGACCGGCTGATTATAAACGGCCCGGCCGCGTCCCATGTTGCCTGACTGCCCTGCCTCACAGGAGCCGCTCGAGGAATACGACGTCGAGCCAGCGGTCGAACTTGCGGCCGACTTCCCGGAAGTGGGCAACGCGCTCAAACCCGAGCGTCTCGAGGAGGGCGATGACCGCTACGGACTCGCTGCAGCATCCTCCGACGAGCGCGTGATACTGAAGAGACCGGGCGCGCGTGACGAGGTCGGCCATGATGGCGCGGCCGATGCCGCGGCGGTGCCACGCGTGATGAACGTAAACGGAGAACTCGGCCGTCTGCCGGTAGGCGCGCCGTCCCCGGAAAACCTCGAGCGCGCCCCAGCCGGCGATGCCGCCGTCGGTCTGCGCCACCGTCACCGGATGAGCCGATGAGCGGTTCTCGAGCCAGGCCAGCCGCTCCTCCAGCGTAAGCGGTTCGGTGTGGAATGTGGCCGTGGAGCTGAGGACGTAATGATTCTGAATGTCGTTGATGATTTCCGCATCGCCGGGTGTCGCCAGGCGGATCGAGCACTGAGTCATGGACCGGAAACCGGCAACAGCGCGATGGACTGGAGCGTCATCCGCCGGCGGGCAGCGCGGGAGGTGAGTAGCCTGCCGCGTTCAGCCGGCGCCGGCTTGCGCAGTGACCGCCGCGTTGCGGCGCCGCAGGAGCCAGTACCCGGCAAACAAGCCAATCGGGACGCAGGTGAGCCACGCGACCTGCCGGTCCGGATGGAATATGACCACCAGCGCGAGCGCGGCCAGGGCAAGCCGCAGCAGCACATCGATCAAGCGGCGATCGGAAAATCGCGCCTGGATGCTGAAGCTCACCGCGATCGTCGCGGCCATGAGGAGCAACATTGCCCCGATCTGGTGGAGCCCCGGTTCCATGACGAGTTCCGGGCGGGTGAAGATGCCGGCCATCAGGATGAACAACGAGATGCAGATCGTTATCCCGCGGAACAACACCGGCAGGAAGGGCGCGTCGGCGATCTTGGCGGTCACTGCGGCCACCACGGACGTGGGCGGGGTGAGCTCACCCCAGACCGCGAGGAAGAAGGCGAAGAAGTGCACCACCCATTCATCCACGCCGACCTTGATCATCGCCGGCGCGATCACTAGCGCGGTGATGATGTACGTCGGCGCCGGCGGCAGACCGGTCCCGAGCAGCGCGCCGAAAAAGAAGGCAACCACCACCATGGCGAAGAGATTGACCCCGGCAGTCGCGACCAGGATGGCGCCGATCTTGGTCGGCACGCCGGTGATGACCAGGGCGCCCGTCATGATCGACAGCGTTGCCAGCAGCAGCGTCAGGTCCGCGGTCATGCTGGCGAAGGAATCCAGGAGGCGACCGAGCGGGGCGATCAGCGAGCGCAGGACCGGCGTGCGCGCCCAAACTGCCGCCGCGATATGCGCGACGAACAGCACACTGAAAACAGAGAGAAAGGTGTACATCGCCGCGAACATCGGCGGCAGGTGCAGCAACGCCATGAGCAGGATCAGACCGCCGACGACGGCGGCGAAAGCCGCGATGTTGGTCCAGTCGGTCCAGCGCATGATCTCCGCCTTGACGGCGTCGAGGCGCGTGCGGTAACGCGAGGACAGCAGGTAGACCGAAACGGCGATGCCGACGAAATAGACCAGTGCCGGCGCATAGCCGCGCGATACCACGTCGAAATAGCTGACCCCCAGGAACTCCGCCATGAGGAAGGCCGAGATGCCCATGATCGGAGGCATCAGCTGCCCCCCCAGCGACGACGCCGTTTCAATGGAGGCCGAAACCACTCGCGGCATGCCGGCGCCGATCATGGCCGGAATGGTGGCCGAGCCGGTCGTGATGGCGTTCGCGGCGCTGCTTCCGCTTACGGAGGCAACGGCGAGCGACCCGAGCACGGCGGATTGCGGCAGCGCGTGCGGCGAGCGCACGGCGATCAGCGTGGAGCCCCTGAGAATGGAGTCGACGCAGCCGAAGGCGCGCAGCGTGGAGAGGACGAGGATGAACGAGCCGATCAGCGTCAGCGCGAGCTGCGGCAGGTTGGAGAAGACGCCGGTCGACATCTCGACGCTCATCGCGGTGACGATGCGCTCCCAGCTCAACCCGGGATGGTTGAACATGCCTGGCACCACCGAGCCATAAACTGCGTAGATGATCAGGAAGACGTTCAGGATGAAGAGCGGCATGTAGCGCTTGCGCGCGTATTCCATCACCAGCACGGCCATCAGCGCGCCGATGGTGAGATCGGGCGCGCTCCACATCCCCGCGCGCACGGTGCCGATCGCTTCGTATTCCACGAACATGTACACCGCAACGACGATCGAGACAACGATGTAGGTCGCTGCGATGAAGTAATTGGCGAGCGCGGGGAGACTCGGGTAGAACTCGTTCTTGCGCAGCGAGTCGAGCGTGTAGAGGACAAAAGTGACTGGAACCAGCGCGAACGCGAGCAGGACCGGGCCGCCCTCGCTCGTCCAGTAATAGACGAAGAGGTAGACGAAGAAGAAAACCGCCGTGAGGTAATAAAGCCGATCGACCACGGGACGCGGCCGGGGGGAGATCGCGGCGGTATCAGTCATGGCGGACTCGAAACCTGTGTGAAAAGCAAAAAAAGTGCGCGGGTTGGAGCCCGCGCACGCTCTTTATTTCAATTCACAACGCGCAATTTACTGCTTGGCAACCTTGGAATCCCACTTCGCGTCCCAGACGCCCTTCTCGCGCATGTATTTCGCAAGGCCCGGATGAATCGGCACGAGATCTGCCGCGGCCGTGACGCCAAGGCGCTGGAAGCCCGCCATGTCCTTGGCGATCTGCGCAAAGGCTTTATCCGCCTTGGCCAGCGCGGCTGCGTTTTTGTCGATGATCGTCAACATCTGGTAGACGTCTTCCGCCGGCACCTCGAGACCCACGTGGAAGCCGTAATAGAACGGCATCAGGATCACCTTGTCGGCATGAACGTCGCGCTTGAAGACGTCCGGCTTTTGCTCGATGACGGCGAAGCCCGCTTTCTTGAGGGCGGCAATTTCTTCAGGGCTCGGGTTGAGGGCAGCCCAATCGGTTGCCAGCCCGGCCTCCGTGACCCAGGGCGGTATCCCGGCCTCGCCTGCCGTGTAGATGGCGATCCCCTCGATGCCGCCGCGCTCGAGTATTGATCCGGCGGCCGACAGGTCAACCTGGCGATACTTGGTCTTTATGCCCAGCGCATCATAGAGGCGGTTGAGGTGGGCGCGGGTATCCCATGGCGGGTTCCCGGTGAACAGGACCTTGCCGTCCAGATCACGCCAGCTTTTTATTTTGTCCTTGTCGCGCACATGGATCCCGGTACCCATCGAGATCGTGTAGGTCCACAGGGACTGTACGGGCTGGCGCTTCATGTTCGCTTTAAAGCCCTTGAAGCGATTGCTGTCGTTGGCGAGCTCGTAGAAGGCGATGTCAGCGCCGTAGTAGCCGTCGAATTGCCCGGTGGCATAGCCTTTGACGGTCACGATCGCGCCGGGCGTCGGCTGCACGGTGATCTGATACTTCGTCATCTCGCGGTTCAGCATGTCGGCCAGCGCGACAAGGGCGCGATGCCCGGAAGAGCCGACGGCAGACGTGCCCCATCGAATGTCCTTCTGGGCGAACGCGGTGCCGCCCCAGGCTGCCATCAAGCCCGCAATGAGCAATAGAAGAGTGCGTCTGAGCATGGTTGAACCTCCTTTTGGAAATTGGTACCGGGGATTCTGCCGATCCTTGCGCGATTTCATTGTATTACAACTGCTTTTCCGGTAGCCACGAATCCGGCGAGAGCCGGTCGAAAAAAACGCAGTGCCGCGCATAAGCAGATTACGGGAAAACCCTTCCGATTCCGCCGGTTCCGTCGCTTTGCTCACGTATTTCCTTTTGCGCCGAATATCGCTGGGGCAGAAGAACAAGGAACGACGCAGGAAGGATGAGGGATGAGGGACGAGGGATGAGGGGCTACCCGAAAGCAGAAGGCAGAATGGTTTTAGTATAAGTAAATCTGCGTTTATCTGCGTGTATCTGCGGTTAAATGTTCTTGCTTTTCCGATTTACGTTTTGCGATTCACGGCCGTTCAGTCCCACGCCGGCGCGCGGCCTTTGGGATTCGCGATCCTGCCATCGGGGCGCGCCAGGGCGTGAATGCGATTCATCTCTTCTTCGGTCAGCGAGAAATCGAAGATCTGGAGGCTCTCGGCCATGTGCTTCGGATTCGACGAGCGCGGGATCGGTGCAATGTTGCCCTGCTGCACCAGCCAGCGCAGCGCGATCTGCGCGATCGTCTTGCCTCGTTTCTTCGCGATCCCGGCGAGCACCGGGTCCTGGAACACGCGCCCGCGCCCGAGCGGGCAGTAGGCCATGAAAATGAGCCCGGCGCGGCGGCAGAAATTCAGCACCTTGGTTTGCCTGAGGTAGGGATGATATTCAGCCTGCAGCACGCAAAGCGGCTCCGGGCAAAGGCGCATCGACTCCTCGACCATCGCGATGTTGAAGTTGGCAACGCCGACGTGGCGCGTCTTGCCGTCGCGCTTCGCCTTCGCCAGCGCGCCCATCGTCTCGGCGAGCGGCACGTTGTCCACGCTCGGCCAGTGCACGAGCAGGAGATCCACGCAGTCCACCCGCAGGCGCTCGAGGCTCTGGTCAACCGAGCGCGCAAAGTCGTCGGCGCGCAGGTATTCGTGCGAGACCTTGGTGGTGAGGAAGACGTCCTTGCGCGGCACCCCGGACAGCTGCAATCCCTTGCCGACGCCTTCCTCGGTGCCGTATTTCCAGGCCGTGTCGATGTGGCGGTAGCCGAGCTCGAGCGCGCGCGCCACGATCTCCGCGCAATCACCGAGCTGCGAAGAGCCGAAACCGATGACCGGGATGTCGGCGCCTTGCGCAAAAAGTTTTGGGATCGACACTGGATCCATAAACCTCTCGTTGCGTTCGAGAACAGCACCGGCGTGAGGGAGCCGCCAGGCTCCCCCTTGCCGGTATTACTGCGCTTTGATGCCCGCCTCCCGAACCACCTTGCCCCATTTGGCGGTTTCGGTCTTGATGAATTGACCGAATTCGGCGGAGCTCATGCTCACGGCAGCAGCACCCTGCGATTCAAACCGCTTCTGGATCTTTGGCATCGCCAGGATGGCGGCGACGTCCGCGTGCACCCGTTTGACCACGGAAGCGGGGGTGCCGGCGGGCGCCATGATGCCCCACCAGTTGTTGGCCTCGTAACCGGGAACGCCCGCCTCCGCGATCGTCGGAACGTCCGGTAACGCCGATGTCCGCGTTTTGCTGCCCACGCCAAGGGGTCTCAACCTTCCGGACTGAATGTGCGGGATCAGCTGCAGCAGCGAGCCCATGCACATCTGCGTGTTGCCGGCGATGACGTCGGCCATGGCCGGTCCGCCGCCTTTGAACGGCACGTTCACGATGTTGATGCCCGCCATGATACGAAACATCTCGGTGCCAAGATGCTGGAAGCTGCCGATGCCGGCCGAGGCGTAGTTGAGCACGCCCGGTTTGGCTTTCGCCATCGCGACGAGTTCCTTCACCGATTTGGCCGCCAGCTTGGGGTTGACGGTGAGCGCGTTGGGTCCGGTTCCAAGAATGGCAACCGGGGTGAACGACTTGGCCGGATCGAATTTCAGCCGCGATTTGAAAATCGACGGGTTGTAGGCGTACGCGACCGAGATGATCAGCAGCGTGTAGCCATCTGGCGCCGCCTTGGAGGCAATTTCGCTGCCGATCATTCCGCCCGCGCCGGCACGGTTGTCGATTACCACCTGCTGGCCGAGCTTGTTGGTGAGCTCGGCTCCGATCATGCGCCCGACGATGTCGTTGCTTCCGCCGGGCGGGAACGGCACGATCAGGCGTACCGGCTTGGTTGGATAGGATGCCGCGCCCGCAAGCGGTGGACATGCGGCGAGGAAAAGCGCGAACGCGCTGAGAACAATTGATTGTCTGTTGCACATTTGGAGAACCCCCTTTTGCCAGGAATAAAGCGGCGCTGGCAGACCTGCCCGCGCCGCGCACTGGCTGACGATTCCTCCCGTGGTTCTTGTTGTTCGCCAGCGCTGAAACGAGGCCGACTTTATCACTTTGGCCGCATCGCGCAATTAACCTAGATCAAATCCGCCTCCCGTCCCATGCTTCCCGGTTGACCGCACCGGGCCGGGCGCGAGCGGGGCGGTCAGCGCGCAAGCGGCATGGTATAGCACACCGCGCTGCCTTCCAGCGCGACAGTGCCGTCGCCGCGGACGACGCGCGTGTCGAGCTCGGTGATCGGCTTGTCAGCGCGGACCTTGGTGACGGTAACTTCGCCGGTGATCGTGTCGCCCGGCCGCACCGGCGCCTTGAAGTTCCAGTTGACCTGGAGAAAAACCGTGCCGGGACCCGGCAGGTCTTCGGCCACGACCGCGTTCAGAATGGCGCTCGTGACGCCGCCCTGGACCACGATGCCGCCGAATCGGGTCGCGCGCGCCGCGGCTTCGTCATAGTGCAGCGGATTGCGGTCCCCGCTCATCGCGGTGAACAATTCGATGTCGCGCGCCGTGACGTCGCGCGAGCGCTGCGCTTTCTGCCCGACGCGCGGCATGCCGCCTGGCCATACTTCGTTCGTCACAGTCATGTATTCCTCCCTACGGCGCTGGTGTCCTGGGTCGGTTTTTTGCCGTCGATGAACGCCGATAATACCTAAAGCTGAACCGCGGAGACGCCGAGAACGCGGAGCAAAACAACAGCTTTACCGGGGAGGCGCCGAGGACGCTAAGGAAAAGAGAAGCCTCAACGCCAAGGACGCGGAGGGCGCAAAGGTGCTTATTCAAAAGGCCGCAACCCAAGGTCGCTGAGACAACGCCAAGAGTGGCATAGAGGAAGCGTCTTGGTCATCCTTGTGCCTTCATCCTTCCAGTTTAGAATTGGTCTGCCCAGATGGGCGCGAACGTTATGAAGACTTCACCCTGCAATCAGAAACGACGCGACGCCCTGGTCGCCGTAGCATCCGGGCTGGCTCTCGCCGGCCTGCCGCGCGGTGCGCGCGCCGCCGGCGGTGGGAGCATGAAGATCGGCATCATCGGCACCGGTCAGATCGGCGGCACGCTGGCCGAGCTGTGGGCAAAGGCCGGGCATGAGCTGCTGATCTCGTCCCGCCACCCCGAGCGGCTCAGGGACCTCGCGCAGCGCCTCGGGTCCAAGGTGCGCGCCGGCACGCCGCGGGAAGCGGCGGCATTTGGCGAGGTGGTATTGGTCGCCGTGCCGTACGGGGCGTTTCCGCAGGTGGGCCGCGACTACGCGCAGGAGCTGAAGGGCAAAGTGGTGCTCGACCCCGGCAATCCCTATCCCTCGCGCGACGGCGACATGGCCTACGCGGCGCGGAAGAAGGGGACCGGCGTCGCAGATGCGG
>LJTT01000033.1 GCA_001303585.1 Betaproteobacteria bacterium SG8_41 | reverse complement strand
CTTAGTGTCCTTTGTGTCAAAGCTTTTCTTTTCCTCCGCGTTCTTGGCGTCCGTTGCGGTAAAGGTTTCTTCTTCCTTCTCGACCCTCGCGGGCTCAGCGGCCAAGCTTTAGCGCGTCGCTGGCATCACTCGTCACCGGTCACCGGCGACGTAATGCGGCTTGATGAGATTGTCGAAGGAGTAAAGCCGGTCCCATTGCTGCTGGGTGACGAGCTTCCGCTCCGCGACGGCGATGTCGTGAATTGATTTTCCGGATTCGTGAGCCTCGCGCGCGATCTCGGCGGCCCGCTTGTAGCCGATCACGGGGTTGAGCAGCGTCACGATACTGGTGCTGTTCATCACCATGTCGCGGGTGCGCTCGGCATTGGCCGTAATGCCAACCACGCACTTCTCGCGCAGCGTGTTTACGGCGTTTTCCATGGAAAAAATCGAAAAGAACAGCCCGAATGCGATCACGGGCTCCATGACGTTGAGCTGCAGCTGGCCGGCTGATGCCGCGAGCGTTACGGTCAAGTCGAGGCCGATCACGAGAAAGGCGGTCTGGTTCACGACTTCAGGGATCACGGGATTGACCTTGCCCGGCATGATCGAGGAGCCCGGTTGCAGCTGTGGAAGATTGATTTCGTTGAGGCCGCAGCGCGGGCCTGAAGCCAGGAGGCGCAGGTCATTGCAGATCTTCGTGAGCTTGACGGCCGTGCGCTTCAGAACGCCCGACAGCTGCACGAACACGCCGGTGTCTGACGTTGCCTCGACGAGGTCGGTCGCAAGCGTGAAGTCTACGCCCGTGATCTGAGCGAGGTGCCTGGTTGCAAGCTGGGGATAGCCTTCCGGCGCGTTTACCGAAGTGCCGATTGCGGTGGCTCCCAGGTTCGTTTCGGTCAACAATGCGATCGATTCACGGATGCGCTGAATTTCCTCACCGATGGTCGTGCCAAACCCGTGAAACTCATCGCCGAGCGCCATCGGCACCGCGTCCTGGAGATGCGTGCGTCCCATCTTCAGCACTGTTTGGAATTCCTTTGCCTTGGCAAAAAAGCCCTGCTGCAGTGCGGCTAGCGCCTCGATGTAACTCTTGAGCCTGAGAATCAGCGCGAGGCGCAGCGCTGTCGGGTAAACGTCGTTGGTGGATTGGGAGAGATTGACGTGATCATTCGGGCTGACGTGCTGGTATTCACCCTTTTTGTGCCCGAGCATCTCGAGCGCGATGTTCGCGATCACCTCGTTCGCGTTCATGTTGGTCGAAGTGCCCGCGCCGCCCTGGATGAAGTCGATCACGAACTGATCCACGAACTCGCCCGCGATTAGCCGCTCGCACGCCTTGATGATGGCGTCGGCGATCCGCGGGTCGAGCAAACCGACGTCGCGGTTCGCCATGGCGCAGGCTTTCTTGACGTGGGCGAGCGCGGTGACAAGATACGGCTCCGCTGACATGGCGACCCCGGTGATGACGAAATTGTCCTTGCCACGCAGGGTCTGCACGCCGTAGTAGACGTCGTCTGGGATCTCGCGGCCGCCGATAAAGTCCGTTTCGATGCGCATGTTGATTCCTTTCGGCTGCGGGAAAGCGGTCCAGGACACGGCCGGTTCCCGCAGCACCGACCGATCCGGAAATATTGGGAAAAGGCGATTGCCACGATGCCGTTGCCCGGCAATCTGGCGATACGTGAGTGAAATGTTAGCGCACGCCCGGTGCGCTGGTGCGCTAGAACCCGATCGCGAGCAGCGCGGCTGCCGCAATCACTGTTCCGAGCAGGGCCGAGCCGTAGCAGAGAAGCTTCGCGGCCATTCCGGCGTGAATGTGAATACCGACGTCGTGAAGGCTGTGCAAGATCCGATGCGCGGCGTGCCAGAAAAACAGCGAGACGATGACGAAAAGAGCCGCCTTGCCGGCCCAATGCTGAGAAAAGGCGAGAAGGCGGTCGTACGACAGCGCCGATTGCGGCATCCAGATGCCAACCGGCGTGACAATGCCGGTGATGAAGACCAGAACCGGCCCAAGCAGCGCCGCGAGCGCGCCGCCGGCTCCGAAGAGCGCCCAGAAGACTGGTGCGTTCGAGCGCTTCCGAGTCATAGGAGCTTAACCAGCAGGAATGCCGCGATCGAAACAGCGAGCGTGGCGAGGCATCCGAAAACCGTGACGGCGCGCTCCGGAAGCGCGCGGCCGGCAAGTTTTACGGGGGGCATCGTTTTCGGTATGACCTGCCACAACGTAATTGCGTGATAGGTGATGGCCACGAGCAGCAGCCAATGGAGCACGATCGAGGCCGGGTGCGTGAGCGCGGAGAGCCACGTATTGTAGGCGGCTTCACCCTGCGACAGGCTTACCAATCCGACGAGAAGGATCAAGGCATAAATGGCAACGAACGGGGCGGTCAGCTCGCGCAGCATGTAGCGCATGAAGAAGGGGTTTCTGCGCCACCAACTTGCCATCGGCCGGACGTAGGGCTTGCGCACCGTCATCGGGTTCCTCCCTTCGGCATCAGGAACCTGAAGAAGTAGTCGAGCGCGCTGTTGACCTTGTTCTGGTTGACCGCGTTCGCCGGATTCACGCCTTTCGGGCAGACCTCCGAGCAATAGCCGACGAGCGTGCAGCTCCACACGCCTTCTTCCTCGTTTACCAGCGGCATGCGCTCCGCGCGCCCGCCGTCGCGCGAATCGGCGTTATAGCGATGCAGGAGCGCCATCGCACCCGGGCCGATGAAATCGGAATTCAGGCCGTACTGCGGGCAGGCGGCGTAGCAGAGCAGGCAGTTGATGCACTGGGAGAACTGGTAGAACCGGTCGAGCTGCGCCGGCGTTTGCAGGAACTCGCCGCTTTCGACCGGCTTGTCCTCGGCGGGGATGATATAGGGCTTGATCGATTCGAGCTTCGTCAGAAAGTCGGTCTGGTCAATTGCCAGATCGCGCAGGATCGGAAAATGATTGAGCGGCTCGACCCGTACCTTGGCGGGGAAATAGTCGCGCAGGAAGGTGTGGCAGGAGAGCTGGGGCACGCCGTTTACCATGTGTCCGCAACTGCCGCAGATGGCCATGCGGCACGACCAGCGGAAGGTGAGCGAGCCGTCCAGGTGATCCTTGATGTACTGCAGTCCCTGCAGAACCGACATATCCGGGGTGAACGGTACCTGGTAGCTTTGGAAACGAGGCGCCGAATCGCTCTCCGGGTGGTAGCGCAGCACTTCCATTTCAATTGTGCGGGTTTCAGCCATGACAACGCATCTCAGGTCATTTCCGCCTTCTTGCCCTCGCCGCCGTAGACGCGCAGCTTCGGCTGCGACTTCGTGATCGTGACCGGCGAGAAGTCGATCCGCGGCGCGCCGTCCCCGCTGTAGTGGGCAAGAGAGTGCTTCAGAAAATTGGTATCATCGCGCTCCTGATACTCGTCCAGGCGCATGTGCGCGCCGCGCGACTCACGCCGGTTCAGGGCGGCATGTGCGATGGCCTCGGCGACGTCAAGCGTTAATCCCAGTTCGATGGCTGACAGCCATTCCGTGTTGAAGGCGCGGCTGGTGTCGTCGAGCTTGATGCCTTTCCGGTAGCGCTCGCGCAGCTGGCCGATCTTGTCGCAGGCGATCTTCATGGTGTCGGCCTTGCGGTAGATGCTTACGCCGGTTTCCATGGCTTCATGCATCTCGTCGCGCAAGGTTGCGACCCGCTCGCCGCGCTCGCGCTGGAGGAGCGCGAGCACCCTTTGTGCGGCCGCCTCACCCAGTTTTTCAACGGCCGCAGAGGAGTTGGGCGCCACGCTGCGCGCATAGCGCGCGGCGTTTTCCCCCGCCGGCTTTCCAAACACGCAGAGTTCCGCGAGGGAATTCGAGCCAAGGCGGTTGGCGCCGTGAATACCGACACTGGAACATTCACCGACCGCGTACAGGCCCTTGAGGGGGGTCTCGGTCGTGACGTTACACACAATTCCGCCCATCGTGTAGTGCACGGCCGGGCAGACGGGGATTGGGGCAACTACGGCGTCCACGCCGACGAACGTCTGGGCGACCTCGGTGATGAGGGGCAATCGCTCGTGGATCTTCTTCGCGCCGAGGTGCCGCAGGTCGAGGTTGACGGCCTGGCCACCTGGGTGGGAAAAGGTGCGCCCTTTCTGCTCCTCATGCCAGAACGCCTGCGAGAGGCGGTCGCGCGGGCCGAGCTCCATCGCCTTCGGCCGCGGCCAGGGATCGGGCGGCCCCATGCCATAGTCCTGCAGATAGCGGTAACCGTCCTTGTTGGTGAGGATCGCGCCTTCGCCGCGGCAGGCCTCGGTGATCAGGATGCCGGTGCCGGGCAATGCCGTCGGATGCCATTGCATGAACTCGATGTCGCGCAGGGGGACGCCGTGCCGATAAGCGATGCCCATCCCGTCGCCTGTAACGATACCGGCATTGGTATTCTGGCGGTAGACGCGTCCGGCACCCCCCGTTGCCATAATGGCGGCCCTGCACTTAAAGAGGCAGAGCTCGCCGGTCGCGATCTCGATCGCGAGCACGCCCTGCACGCGACCGTCCTCGACGATCAGGTCGCAGCAGAAAAATTCATCGTAGCGCTTGATCGAAGGGTATTTAATCGAGGTCTGAAAAAGCGTGTGCAGCATATGGAACCCGGTCTTGTCGGCCGCGAACCATGTGCGCTGCACCTTCATTCCGCCGAAGAAGCGCACGTTGATGTGCCCGTCGGGCTTGCGGCTCCACGGACAGCCCCAATGCTCGAGCTGCGTCATTTCGCGGGTGCTGTTCGCGACGAAGTACTCGACCACGTCCTGGTCGCACAGCCAGTCGCCTCCGGAAACGGTGTCGTCAAAGTGATTGTCGAGCGAGTCATCAGCGCGCACGACGGCCGCCGATCCGCCCTCCGCAGCCACCGTATGGCTGCGCATTGGAACGACTTTGGAGATGAGAGCGACCCCGAGGCCCGGGTCGGTTTCGGCAGCGGCGATGGCGGCACGCAGTCCCGCGCCCCCGCCGCCCACGATGACGAGGTCCGTTGTTATTACTTGCATGGCATAATTTTCCAGTACTACACCAGATCAATGGTTGATATAGATCAACCACGCTGGTGCAACGGCGCTCTTGCGCAACTCGTGTCCTAAGCAGGGAATCTCGAGGTTTCGAGCGCCCGGCTCGAGCGCGCAACGCCGTTTCCGGCTTGATCCTGTCTTGATGGCGAGGGAGGGATCAGCCGGTCGCCCGTCGATCAGGCATCGATCCTTATCGCGGGAGATCAGGCTGGACGCATCTTGCCCGGTTGCCCGGCTTCCTCGGGTGGGCCTTCTCCGGGCTGCGCAAATGACTCGCGAGCCTTGCCCGCTGCCACATCCTGGTACCAAAGTTCATGATGGTGCTTGGCCCAGGCTTCATCGACGTAGCCGTAGCGCATGCCCGAAAATGCGCCGGTCACGCCGATCGTGCCAAGGTAGATGTGCAGCAGCGAGATCGCAATCGACAGGTAGGCTGCGATCATGTGGATCGTGCTGGAAATCTGCATCGTAGCGCGGCCCTGGCCGATGTTGGGGAACACCAGAATCAGGCCTGTGACCGTCAGCACGGTGGAGATGAGAACAAGTGCGATCCAGAACTGGACTTTCTCTCCCGCGTTGAAGCGGTGTGACGGATAGAAGTGGCCCTTGTACAGGCCGGGAAGTTTCAGAAGCCACTTCAAATCCTCGATGCCGATGCCGTTATCGCGGATGAAACGGACAAACAACCAGGGCACGGCGACGACCAGAATCGGCCCCGTGAAGTTATGGAGTGTTTTTGCCATCGAAGCGACCCAGGCGAAAACGGGGTAGCCCAAAACCGGCAGCAGCACCGTCTTGCCAAGTGAGAGGATGAGACCCGTAATCGCGAGGACCACCCAACAAATGGCCATCAACCAATGCGCGTGCCGGTCTGCCGCCGAAAAGCGGCGGATGAGCCGACCGGACGGGGCGCCACCAGGGCCCAAGGGCCCCAGAACGAGGTGGACCAAGGCGAGCCCAAGCACGCTGACGGCGACGAGCAGTCCGCCCCAGAACGCGATCGGCTCGCGGATCTGGCGCCAGGTTTCGCCGCCGCTCTGAACGAGCACCCCGGTTTCAACGCCCTGGACTGTTGTGACGCCGGGAGTGCCGGAGCGTACGTCGCGCCAAACTGGCGCATTGTTGAGGGGTTGCGTCTCCTGGCGTTGCGCTTGCGTGCTGGCCGGATCACCTTGCGTCTGTTGCGCCCCGGCCGGAACGGATGCGACCACCGCGATCGCAACAGCGAGTGCTCCAAGGCATTGCGTGATTTTGCCCATGATGAATCCCCTCCGGTACGGCGAACCTTGTTCGGATTGATGGCTAGTTACTTCGTGACGCGCGCGCCGCAGCCCGTGTCGCCTGTTTGATCCTGACGCCTGCAATCTGGAAAAATTATAGCCCACAAAGAGAATGCTGCACGCCCTGGACGGCAAGCGGGATCACGGGTATTCCCGTCCGAAGAGCTGCGATCGGCTGTTGGATCCCGGCGTACCGTGCGTTATGTTGGTCCCGCATTCCGGAATGACGCCATTGGTGCGGATTTGAATAATCCGTCCGCAAACTCGGTGTGCAACGCACCACACGGAGTCAGCTCAGATAATTCATCACATTCCCGCCGCGGTGCATCACGACCTTGAGCCGGCCCAATCTCCTCGCTTTTGGTAGGGTCAATTCGGCTTCTCGCCGGGTGCGACCTGTTTGGGCGGCAGGATGGCTTCCTCTCCCAGATCCGGCTCCCCGCAGAGCCGCAAGATTTCGCTGCGTGCACGGTCGCGCAGTTCGATGGCCGCATCCCAGCTTGCACCGGTCGGAGAGATGGGGGCGCTAAAGGTGGCGCTGAGCAACGAGCGGCGAAACAGCCAATGCCCCTCGCGCAACGCGGAGCGGGCCCCGCGCAGCGTAACCGGAAGAATGGGCGCGTCGGCCTGGGCCGCGATCACGAATGCACCCATGCGGAATGGCAACAGGCCCGGCATGCGGCGGAACGTGCCCTCGGGGAACACGATGAGCGACTGACCGGCACGGACGATTTCGGCCAGCCGGCCCGCGTCGTCGATGCCGTGTTGCACGTCGAAGCGCTCGACAAACGCGGCGCCAATCCGTCTCAAAAAAATCCGCGGTACCCAGTGATCGAGGAGCTCTCTTTTCGCAACGAAGCGGGCGGGCCGGTCGAGGGCCGCGGCCAGCAACAGGCCATCCAGGTAGCTTGCGTGATTCGGGGTCAGTACAACAGCGCGATCGCGCGGGATGTGTTCGAGCCCCCGTACCGCGAGCGGCATGCCGGCCAGCGTCAGGAACAGCCGCGCCATGCGACGACTCAGGGTCCAGCACCAGCCGACCCGCGGCAGCATCGCGCAGGCTAACCAGGTTAGCGGGCCCAGCGTGCCAAGCAGCAGCATGACGTATGCGCCGTAGGCGAGATCCGAAATGTTGCGCAGGCTGCGGCGCGCCTGCGGCAGTGTGGCGGACCACGCTAGGCGCGCGATCTGCCACCACACTGCGCGCGTTCCGGCGCGGCCGCCGCGCTCATAGAGCTCACGGCTTGCGGCGCGCCGGATCTTGCCGCTGGATGTCTTCAGCACGGATTGCGGTGGCGCGAGCACAATCTCGTCTACCGGCATGTCGATCAGCTCTGTGGCCAGTTCGTTGATGCGCGCGCTCAGGCGTTCACGCTGCGCGGGATCGGTGACGCGCGTCTCGGCTAGCACGATGATGCGCTCGGTTCCCGAGCGCTCGTCGCGGCTGCCGAACACCGCTACGCAACCTTTCCGGATGCCCTCGAGGTCTCCCACCGCCTCTTCCAGTTCGTACGGATAGACGTTACGGCCGGCGCGGATGATGAGGTCCTTCACACGCCCGGTGATGTAGAGCTCGCCCTCCGCGATGTAGCCATAATCTCCTGTATCGAGCCATTCGCCGTGCAGGAGCTGGCGTGTCTGCTCGGGATTCCGGTGGTAGCCGCTCGTGCACGATGGACCGGAGAACTGTACGTGTCCCTCCTGTCGCTCCCCGAGCTCGCGGTCGCTCCCGTCTACGACGCGTATCTGATGGCCCAGGAGCGGGTGCCCGCAGGCGACGAACGTAAGTGCTTCCGGGTGGGTCTCGGGCGTCACGGCAACGGCGCGACCGCTGCGTGAGAAGGCCGCGCGCTCGACATGGTCCAGCTTGGGGCCGCGACCGGGCGGGGAGAACGCCACGCCGAGTGTGGCCTCGGCCAAGCCATAGACCGGGGACATTGCCTCGGGCTTGAACCCGTAGCGGGCAAAGCGTTTCGTGAACGCTGCGATCGTTTCGGGCGAAACCGGCTCGGCGCCGTTGAAGGCGACGCGCCAGCTCGACAGATCGAGTCCCTCGAGCTGCGCGTCGTCGGCGCGCCGCAGGCAAAGCTCGTAGCAGAAATTCGGCCCGCCCGAGAGCGTGCCGCGGTGCCGGTGAATTGTCCACAACCAGCGGTCCGGGCGCGCGAGGAACGAGAGCGGCGACATGACGGGATACTTGAAGCCGTAGGTGAGGCTTCCAAGCCAGGCACCGATCAGACCCATGTCGTGGTACAGGGGCAGCCAGCTCACGAACACATCGTTCGGGGTTACGCGCAATGCGCGAGCCATCGCGCGCAGGTTTGCGAGGAGATTCGCATGCGTCACGATCACGCCCTTGGGGTTACCTGTGCTGCCGGATGTGTATTGCAGCAGCGCGATCTCTTGCGGGCTCGCGCGGTGAAAGGCGGCGAGCGGACCAGCGTACGCGAGTTCAACCGGGGTGACGACATGCTTCAAGGTTGCCACCTGCGGCTTCATCAGCATCGCAATGGGCTTCGCTTGCTGCACCGTGATGAGGGTTTCGACCAGGGCGTTCGACAGGATGCCCGCATGCCGGCGCAGGTGGTCTTCGATTTGAGAGGCACGCGCCGGGGGATAGATGGGCACCGGCACGCCCCCCGCGATGAGTACGCCGAGAAAGCTGGAAAAGTAGTCGACGCTTGTCGGCAGCATGATCGCGACGCTCGCGCCCGGTTGCAGTCCGCGCTCGAGCAGGCCGGTGGCGACGGCGCGGGATGCCGCATCGAGCATCGCGTAGGTCACGGTCTGCTCGCTGCCGTCCTCATCCTGCAACACGATATGCGGGCGTTCAGGGTGGCGGGCTACGTGCCACTCGAGGACTTCGACAAGCGTATTCGCGCTGTCCGGTGTCGCAGACTCCCGGTCCAGCTGCTCTGCACGTTGGGCCTGCGGGCCGCGAGAAGCGGGGCTGGCCGCATCGATGGCGCGCAACAGATCGCGCGGCGTCTCGGCGCTCGCCATGATGCTCTCGGAAAGGCTTACGCCGAACTCGCGCTCGATGCGGACAAAAAGCTCGACACGCCCAAGACTGTCGTAGCCGTAATCCCGGTCGAGCCGGACATCGAGCGACGCGGTTGGCAGAGCGCGCGTGGGATGCAGTTCCGCCGCGACCTGCCGGACAATTTCCAGCAGCGCATCAGCGCTGATCCCTGTACTGGCGTTCGCGCGGTGTGTCGCGACGGGAGATTCCACAAACAACTTGGCGATGGACGGTTCAGGGGATGTTAGCACGAGAGTGAAGTTCGGCCAGGGAGGAGCGGCGATGAAAACGGATGAATGGTGAAGGGGAAGCGGAGAACAAAAAATAACGCCTCCGCGTCAAGTTCTTCGATGAAGAAAAAAAGCGCCCGCGGCGGTGGGGAGGGCCTGCCGCGGGCACCGAACGGCGCCTAACTGCCGATATGCACTTGATACTCGGCGCCGTTCGAAAACGTGCAGTTGCCGGCGCCCATCCGCGGCGAGCTCATCTGGTACTCGCAGCGCGCGAACGTCCCGCGCGAACCGTAGGCGCTCGCCACGCCGCGCCTTTCGTCATTGGCGACGCGGGTTGCCTCGCCCACGAGGGTCTCGCCTTGATAGTTGAAGCTGAACCGGCCCTTGCCCGTCATCATGTTGGTTACCTGGCCGGTCAGCACGCCGGTCTGGTTGGCGAGATCATTGGCGGGATAGAGCTTGACGCTGAGCACCGCGGGCATCGGGCCTGCGGGAAATGGGGCGCTCGGAACACCCGTCGTGCTGTGCGGTGGAATGTAGGGCACGCCCAAGGTGTATACGGCTTCACCTTCCGGGCCCACCGGAATCACATAGCAGGCCGACAGCACCAGAGCAGGAACGATCATCGCGATCGCCAGCCGCTTGGACATTCCGTCGTTTCCCGTCCTGCGCGACACCCCTGTAATCGAGTTTTCGGGTTTCATGTTGCCTCCTGTCCAGTTAGTTCGCAGATCACGCGCTCTTGCGTGATGAACCCATCGTCTCAAGCGCAAGGTTTCCGATCACATACGGTTGCCTTACTGATCACTTACAGATGAGCGGCGGCATGAAATCAGGAGGTTAAAACCGTGCCGCCATAGGGTGGCGGCCGCCGGGTGAGGAGCCACGGTCGGCATCAAGGCAGCGCCGGTTTCCCGTCGCGAAGGCATATCGAGCGCAACGCCGATGGTTTGCGCTCTGAAAATCGTATTGATCAGCTCGGGAACCGCCGCAGCGCGCACGCCCGATCCCAGGCCTTTGTGCTCGACGCAGACTCACGCACTTGCGTCGGTCTTTGGCGCGTCGACGTGCCCCAGCGGCGGCCGTTTCGCGCCTGAGTTAACGATTGCCCGGCATCGCGCCGGAGCTGCGCACAAGGTCCAAGAGTCGGTCGGGGCGGTCCGAAATGATGCCGTCGACTCCGATGCGGATCAACTCTTCCATGCGCCCGGCATCATTGATCGTCCAGACATGCACCTTGAGATTGCGGCGATGGGCGGCGGCGATGAGCCCGGCGGTTGCGACGATTTCGCTGCCCAGCCGGTCGGGGATCTGCAGGGCGCGTACGGGCGGGCTGTAGGCGGCGTCCAGGTTGACGAGCTGAATGCCGAAGAACAGCTGAGCCTCGCTGCGGCTCATGGAAGTCGCGACCTCAGGGCATGCCTGGCGGAAAGCCGTCACCGCCGCTTCGTTCATCGAGGCGATCAGCACCTTCTGGCCCATGCCGGCGCGCCGGACGAGCGCGCAGAGCGGTTGCGCGAGGGCGGGCCCCTCGTATTTCATCTCGATGTTCATCCGCGTGTCTGGAAAGCGCGCGAACACTTCCTCGAGCGTCGGCACACGCACACCCTTGCCTCGAAACGGATAGGTGCGGCCGCCATCGGGCGACCACTTATGAGCGGCATCGAGCGTGCGCAATTCCTCGAGGGTGAACGCCGCAACGCTTCCGCGGCCATTGGTTGTGCGATCAACCGTCCGGTCGTGCATGCAAACGATCGCCCCGTCCGACGTGCGTTGGACGTCCATCTCCAGCACGTCGACCCCGATTTCGACTGCATGCGAAAACGCCGCGAGCGTGTTCTCGGGGCGCACGCCGGCTCCGCCGCGGTGGGCGATGACCTGCGTCCGTGGTTCTTCCCCGGCAAAAAATGCATGATTCGACGCAGGCCGCGCCGAGAACGCTGCGACACCGTAGATCGCGGCCGTAGCCAGGATCAGCGACACGAGCACGGGGAGCCATTTTCGACGCATCGCAATTAGACCGCTGCAGCGGTGGTCAGTTTCCCCGGATTTTGCCGCTCACCCGCCGCGACGCGCGCCAGGCAGGCCGGCGCGAGTGCTACGCCGGGGCTGCGGCGGAAGCCGCCTCCGCGGCAGCAGAGTTTTCTGTCGGCGACGTGCCAAAAGGGCATCCCGGCGCCGCGACGGCTTTCTTTTTCGCGATGATTTCCGCCGCGTATTTTTGAAGGTAGTGCGCGATAGTCTCGACGCGGATCTTCACGGAACCCGCCGGCTTGGTGGAATCAAGCTCCTGAAACGAGAAGAAGAGAGTGCCCGAACGCTCAACGATCTGCTGCACTGGCGTGTAAGTCGGCTGGTCCATGCCGCACTCGTAGCTGGCAAGACGGATCACCCCGGCGACCCAAGGCACGCGCGCGGCGACTTTTGCGCCCCAAAGTATCTCGTTGGTGTTGGCGCTGTAGGACGACGGCCACACGTCGGCCACGTCGAAAGTCGAGCGGATGCGTCCGGCCTTCAGATCCGCAGCGAAGATCCATTCGAGCAAATCCGGGTCGGTCGGAAAATATTGGGCCCAAAGCACCGGGTATCCAAACGCCTGGAGGTCCACTTCGATCTCATGACCGATGCCGGGGTCCATATGGTAGGGCCGCGCGATCACGAGCAGGCACGGCCGGTCCTCGGCCGCGCAGTGCTCTAGCACGGCGCGGCCCCGGCGCCGCGCCTGGGTGTTGAATGCCTCGAGCGCCTCGAATCCCTGGCGTACTGCCTCTTTCGTCTCCTCGAGGCCGAGCTCGGGAAAGATTTCCTTCAGATGCGGGTGCAGCTGTTTAGGAACGAGGGGCGCATCGGCAAGCGACACGAGGGGTGTTACGTAACGGATGCTGCGTTCCTTGAATGCGTCGTTTTCCTTTAAGAATCCCGACTTGATGTTCTCCGGCCCAGCCATGACGCGCGGGCACGCGAGATTGTCGACCACGTGACCCTTGAGGAACGAGGGCAGCGAAGCGATCATCGGGGAGAAGAGCACATCGATCTTGCGATGCTTGTCGCGCGCCACGAGCTCGCCGTAATGGCCGGACATGCACTTCACCGGATAGCAGCAATCCACGGTGCCGCGGCCCTTCGCGAACTGGCGGCTCTGCTCCTCCGAGGTGTCGGAGGAGAAGACGAGCTTTCGTCCCTCGACGCCCAGCGCCCCGAACAGGCCCACCCAGAACTGATGGGTGGACCACATGTTGAGGACCCTAGGTATCCCGATCCTCAGCTTCGACCGGTACTCGGGGATGGCGGAAGGCGTCTTCGCGGACCATCTCCGCAATATTGGGATAGGCACGTTTCACTTCCTCCATTTCCGCTTTCACCACGCGCATCTCGTTAGCGTCTTCGAGCAGTCCCTTCGGGCACGAGTTGCCGCTGATCACGCGCTCCCGGCCCTCGGCGACGGGAATTTTGCTCCACGGCCGGCCCTTCGCGCCGGGCAGGACCACGTCGATGAAGGTTCGCCGGCAATTGACCGGGCACCAGCGGCAAGTGGTGTGCTCGTTGGTCGTGCTGTGGTAATCGAGCGCCTCGATGGTATCGAAACCGCGGAAACGGGAAGGCTGCCCCTCCCGATAGCTCTCCCGCGCACACAGCGCCGCGCCGATCGCACCCGCCTCGCCGGGGTGCGGATGAACGACGATCTCCGCGCCGGGGACCTTGCTTTGAACGAAGTCCACCTGCGCCTTCACTACGGCGAGATTGCGATGGGTGCCGCCCTGAAGCACGAACTTCTTGCCGGCCGCCGCCAGGTTCTGCAGTTGGCCCGCGTAGACCCACACATTGAGCGGCAGCACCGCGGCCAGCGAAGCCATGATTTCCTCGGAGGACCAGCCCTTGCGCTGCTGATTGACGATGTCCGACTGCAGGAACACGCCGCACCCCATCGCAAGCTTGGGCACGGAGCGCGCCTTGAAAGCGTGCTCCGCGTATTGCTCGAGCGGCGTGCCGTAGCGCTCCGCGACGCCCTGCAGGAACGCGCCGTTCCCCGAAGAGCACTGTGAGTTCAGCCGGAAATCGGAGACCGTCCCTTGCCGGAGCAGCATGATCTTGACGTCGCAGCCGCCCACGTCGCAGATCACATCGGCATCGGGATAGAAGTGCAGGGCAGCGGTCGCGTGCGCAACGGTCTCGACCAGCCCGACGTCAGCACCGATGATGTCCTTTAACAGATCCTTGCCGTAGCCGGTGAGAGCAAGACCCGCGATCTGCTCGAAACCGGCTTCCCGAACCTGGCGCAGGATCGATTTGGCGTCCTCGATCGGATTGCCCTTTGACTGCACGTAGCATGAAAAGAGCAGCTCCCGTTTGGGGCAGAGCACCACAGCCTTCGCCGTGGTGCTTCCGAAGTCACATCCGAGGAAGACACCCGATTCCATCGGCGGGGAAACAGCGGCGGGCGTCCCGCTCATGCGCGGGTGAGAATGGCCATTGTTACTCGGGCAGCCATAGCGGGCCAGGAAGGCCTGGAACTCGTCATCGCCGGAGATCAGACCGCTCGCGCCCTCCTTGGCTTTTTGCTCATGCTGGCCTTTCTCGATCCACCAACTGAGCTTCTCCGTTCCCTGGTAGACCGCGACATCGGGGTTTTCGCCCTCACCGATCTCGACGCAGCCGAGACAGGCGTAATAGACGGCGTCCTCGGGCACCAGAATGAGGCTCTCCGGGTCCATGCCATCGGGCGCCGCCACGCGCCGCTCCTTCCACAGCTTCTTGAGGTGGTGGCGCCACGCCTGCTGCAGACCCGCAAAGAATAGATTGGGCCCGCCGAGCAGCAGCACCTGGGGCACCGGGGTGTTGCCCTTGGTCAGCGTCGCCAGGTTCTGATAGACCACGGCCTCGTAGAGGCTCGCGATGATTTCCTCCACGGGGACGCCGGACTTGACCAGCGTGTTCGCGTCCGCTTCCGCGAAAATCCCGCATTTCGAGCTCACCTTGTGCAGGCTCATGCCCTCGTAGCGCATTTTGGCGAGCGCTTCCGTTTCAATCGAAAGCTTGCGGGCGGTTTTCTCGATGAATGTGCCGGTGCCGCCGCTGCAGGCCGATTGCATGTAGACCTGCTTGCTCGTTCCGTCGCCGCTCGGCGTGAAGAAAACGGTCTTCATGTCCTCGCCGCCGATTTCCGAGACGAAGCGCACCGCGGGGTGGAGCTTTTCTACTGCCGCCGCGACGGCGACGACTTCCTGGATCAGCTTCGCGCCGACCAGCGGAGCGAGGAAGCCCGCGCCCGACCCCGTGAAAAACATGCGGTCCCGGGCCGGCGCGAGCCCGCACTCGCGCTCGATGCAGCCGAGGAACTCGAGCACCATCTCGGCCTGCTTGGTATTGTGCCGTTTGTAATCCCGCCAAAGTATGTTGCCGTTCTCGACCACCACCGCCTTGACGGTGGTCGAGCCGACGTCCATCCCGACGGTCTTCATGATCTCGCCCTTGCCGCAAGATGGTGCACGAGATTCGCTGCGGTTCCGGCCGCACCGAGGCGCGGCACCCGGTAGGTCGCTCGCTTCATCTCGGGGAACGACTCCAGCAGCTCGCGCGCCCGTTCGAGCGTGATGCCGTTGACCTTGAGCGTGTCCTCGAACTCTCGCTGCGCGCGGCGTTTGGCCTCGGTCAATATCATCTGGCAGCGCGAGAGCGCATGCACTTCCGCGTCACCCTTGATCTCGAGCGGCGCGTAGAGCATGTCCGGGTATTTGCCGGTCACCGCTGCCATTGCCCCGACACTCATCGTGTTTGGCATGCAGGAGTAAGGAGAAAGTTCGCACGTCATGTGCGCCTTCTTGTGATGGTAGGCCCAAAGCGCCTTCCCGATCAGCATGTCGCCTTCGCCGCCGTTCAGGCGGCTGTGATAGTACGGGGCGGCGAGTGTGCGAATCTCGCGCTGGTCCGGCATTTCGTGCGGGAGATCGGCAAGCGCCTTGCGCATGCGATTGTAGGTCCAGCGCAACAGGCCCTGCCCGGCCTTGATCGCGCCGGCTTTGAGTCGGGCATGCCGGTCGATGCCGATGTGGTCGGCATAGTCCTGACCAGCGAGCCGCATCAGATAATCAAGCCAGATTGTGATTGCGGCGGGGTAGACTTCCGCGCCCTCGGACTCGAGCCAGCGGTGGATGTTGTAGTTGGGTTCGCCCTCGACGGTCTGCAGGTAGAACTCGCCGGTGATCTTCACCACCGGCTTCACGCGCAGGCGGTCCACCTCGATCTGGTCGAAGCGGCGGCGGACTTCGCGCAGCGCATCCACGAAGCGGCGGGTGCCCACGTACCACAGTGGAGCGCTCCATTTGGCCATGCCGCTTACGGGAGAGCGGTCGAAGATCCCGTGCAGATACTCGATGCTTTCCTTGGCGACCCGTTCGGTGTCACCGGGGTTCACTTCGTAGGGCCGTATCTGATATTCGACGTCCTGGATGAGGTCTCCCACGATAACCGCCCAGATGGCTCCAAGCGTGAAGGGCAGGTTGAGCTCGAGTCCGCCGCCCTCGGCCGCGCCTTGCTCGAGTCCGTTCTGGGCGAGCAGGAACATGCGGAAGGAGTCGAGCCCGGCATTCCGCAGGGCAAGCTCGTAGCTCTGATGATATTGCCCAAAGCGGCATGCGCCGCAGGCGCCGGCGGTAACGTAGACGTAGTTGCTGGCAACTTCCTTCGCGCCGCGTTGTTGGGTCTCCCGGCGCAAGACATTGGCGAGGTTCCCGGTCGTGAAGCTCGTCGGGCAGCATTGGCCGATGTCTGCCAGCTCTCGCCCCGTCAGCAGGTCCTCCCTGGTCGCGGTTGGCAGAACCTGGCTGCGATAGCCGAGGTTGCCCATTGCACCCTGAATGAGACGCTCCACGCGCCAGTGCAGGCCACCGAACAGGATGGTGACCCGGTCGCGCTCCGCCCGGGTAAACGGTTGTGGTTTGTAGGCCAGGTAGTGTTCGAGCTTCGCCGTCTCCATTCTTGCTGCTCCTGTTCCGCGGGCTGAATAACCCGGCGTCATATCATGCGCGAATCCGCCAGCGGATCAACCGCGTTGCAGTCATGGATATATTCTAATGTGCTAGTGCAATATTGTGAGCAGGCCAGTGCTGAGCCAGGGTATATAGGTTACCGCCAGAATGCCCGCGCATAGCGCCAGAAAAAGCGGCGCGACGGACCGGCAGACCTCCGTGATGGGCCGTTCGAACCGGTACGACGCAAAAAACAGGTTGATACCGATCGGGGGCGTCAGGTAGCCGAGCTCCAGATTCGCCAGGAAGATGATGCCCAGGTGGACGGGATGCACCCCGTAGGCGAGGCCGATCGGCACGACCAGCGGGGCGATCACGACGATGGCCGAGAAAATATCCATGACGCAGCCGACGGCCAGCAGCACCAGGTTGAGGTAGAGGAGGAAGACCCAGGGCGACTCGATCCGCCCCTTGACCCACTCGACGGCCTGGTCCGGGACCTGCGCGTCCACGAGAAAATTGGTGAGGGCGAGTGCCACGCCAAGGATGAGCAGAATGCCGCCCACCAGCAAGCCGCATTCCGACATGATCCGGGGCACGTCAGGGTAGGACTTGATGTCCCGATGAATCACGGCTGCCGTGATGAAGGCATACAGTGCAGTCGCGGCCGCGGCTTCAACCGGTGTCGCCAGCCCGCCCAACATTAACGTGATTGGCACCACCGGGAGCGCGAGCTCCCATTTGGCTGCCCACAGCGCTCGGGCGATGCGACGGCGATCCAGCGGTTGCCGCGCACCGCTTCGCGAATCGTGCTGGCGCAATCCCCACCACAGGGTGATGGTGAGCATGAGCAGCATCGGCATCAGGCCGCCGAGGAACATCGATTCGATGCTCGTCTTGGCAACGATTGCGTAGAGAATGAGCGGCAGTGCCGGGAAGAGCAGCACCCCCGGCAAGCCGCCCCCGGTAACCAGGCCCAGCGCGGCCCGGCGATGGAATCCGGCGGCCAACAGCAACGGCATGGTGAGCCCCCCGAGCGCGAGGATGGTGACGCCGGATGCGCCGGTGAACGCCGTGAAAAAAGTGCTGGCCAGTACAGTAACGACTGCCGCGCCGCCGCGAAATCTCCCGAACACGGCATCGAAGACCTCGATCAGGCGCTTGGGAGCCCCGCTTTCGGCGAGAAAGTAACCGGCCAGCGTGAACAGTGGAATGGCTGGCAGCGTTGGGTTCGACGTCAGGCCGTAGTGATCCACGGCAACCGAGGCCAGCGGCACCCCCACGCTCCAAAGCAGCAGGAGCGCTACTCCGCCGATGACGGCAAACAGCGGCGCCCCGAAAAGCGCCGCTGCGATCAATATTGAGACGCCGGCTGGTAGCGCGTAGTCAGAATCAAGGGGCGCGAACAATGCGATCGCGATCAATGCAGCTGCGAGAAGGCTCGCAGATGTTCTGTCCCATGAATGCTCGGAAGCCATCCAGAGCAGGCGCACGGCAATGAGTCCGAATCCAATCGGGATAAAGGACTGGATGAGCCAGACCGGAATCTCGTAAGCCAGCGCGACACCGCCGGCGCGTTCCAGGGCGACGAACTCGATGCTGGCGATGCAAAGCAAGGCGCTTGCCGTGGCGGCGACGGCTGCGGCGCACAACCGCGCGATCCCCGCGAAGCGGCCCTGCAGCAGCGTTGTTGCCGAAAATGCGAGTAGGCGGTTCTCTCGCGCTGCAACGGCCGCGCCCAGCATTCCCACAATCAGGGTGAGATTCTGGGAGAGCGAAGCGACTCCCTGTATACCAATGCCCAGTGTCGAGCGCAGGGCGATCTCGGCCAGCGGCAAAAGGACGAGGAGCCCGAAGAAGGACGAGAGGAGAATGTTCTCCGCCGCCGAGAGCCACCTTGCCGCGGTATTCACGCTCGCATGCGCGTACCATGACGAAGCGGGCCGCGCCGCGGGCAGAGGCAGGCTCACTTCTTCTCGTTGCGGTATTGGGCGAGCAGCCGCTCGACCTTGTCGAACATGTCCGCAGGGACCATGCCGCCCCGGACGCCGTTTTTCCAGGCATGCCTTGCCAGTTCCTGCCACGCGCGTTCTGTCTCGGGCGTGGGCGAGGTTACCTTGAGCCCGCGTTGCTGGAGCGCGCGGATGATGTCCTCGTCGCGCTTATCGCGCTGGCTGCGCAGCTCCTCAGCCGCTTCGGCCGAGGCTTCCATCAGAGCCGCTTGCCCCGCCTGACTCATCATGTCCCACGCCCTTCGTGTGATGATGACCGCGCCAACAATCGGCACCCAGTTGATCCGCAGCATGTGCGGTGCGGTGCGGTCGAACTGCCCTGCGAGCGCCCATATGGGCGCGGCCGGAACGGTGTCGATCATTCCTGTCTGGAGCGACGGCAGAATGTCGGTGAGCTCCAGCACGACCGGCCTATAGCCGAGCGATTTCATCAGGTCGACCTGCGGAATATCTCCGGCCCAGGCGAAAATCTTGGCGGACTTGTAGTCGTCGGGCATCACGCGCGGTTCGTTGGAGAAGAACTGCACCCAGCCGCCGTCTCCCCAGAACAGAACCATGAAGCCCTTGGCGCGCAACTTTTCCTCCAGTTCGGCGCGGAGTTTTGCGCGCACGTGATCCACTTCGTCCCAGGAGCGGAACATCAGCGGGATCTTCTGCAGGACGGCCACTGAGTCGTCGATGTCGCTCAGGCCCACGATGCTCAGCATGGAGCCGCTCAACTGCCCGACGCGCATGCGGCGCACGGTTTCCGCCTCCGGACCCTGCACGCTGTCGGTATAGACGATGAGCCGCGATTTGCCGCCTTGCGCGGCGCGCCACTTTTCTCCCACGTTCTGCAGTACGCGATGGTAGACGGAGCCCTTGGGCACGACGGTCGCGATCTTGAGAGTCATTGCCCGCTCGGCGGCGGCAGCGCTCGCCGCGAACAGGGCCGCGACAATCAGCTGGCCGAGACATACCAGTAGACGTCCATTAATCATTGAGCGGGTCCTTTCAGTCGGCGAAGAGCTGGTCGGTGTGGCCGAGCAGCCAGCGTGCGCGACGCTGCATGACAAGATTGGCGAGACGCGATTCAGGCTGCGCGTCGGGGTTGAGCTTCAGGGCGCGTTGCAGCAGCTCGCGGAATTGAGCGCGGTTGCGTTCCGTGACGCTGACCGTCTCCGCGAAGGTGACGAGGGGCGCTGCTTGATTGCCGTCACTCAGCTCCACGGCCCGGTCGAAGTGCTGGCGTGCGATGTTGGCGGCACCGGCGTTGACGCCGGACCGGCTCATCTCGAAGCTGATCAGAAACACGTGAATCGCGCCGTGGTCGTAGGTTTCATGGAGGTTGAGTGCGCGGCGCACCAAAGCCTCCACTATGGGAAGGTCCGCTACGAGGAAGGGATCGTCTTTGGATAGCGAGATGGCCGCTGCCCACGCCACGCCCGTCCAGTAGAGCAGGCCTACGTCCTCGACAGTGGTTGCTCCAAGGGCGCCTGCGGGGTCGGTTCTCAGCGTTTTTCTCAGACCGGGGTACGAGGTTTCAAGGCCATGCAAGCCATAATTGCGGGCGCGAAGATAGAGACGCCGCGCGCGGTCGCGCTGCGCGTACGCGGCCTTCACGTTGCGATCCTCGATCTCGTCGGCCGGCAACTCGACATAGGCGTAGGCGTATTGGACGAAGCCCTTTGTAACCGCGAGAAGCAGGCCCCGATGATCGGGCGTCTCGGCCAGGATGCTTTCCATCAGCTTAAGGCTGAAAGGCGCCGCATCGCCGATCAGCTCGAGGTCGTCATCGGATCCGAACGTGGATCCGCTGCTGGCTAAGGCATCACCCATCTGGTTGAGCGCGAAGGTGCGCACCGAGCAGCCGCCTGTGAGTAAGACGATGAGGATTGCCGCCAGGGCCGCAGACCGCATGCGCCCGGCATTCGATGAAAACCAGGCGTTCTTTATGAAACGTGTCGTCATGGCCTCTTTCCCTCTACCGTGCCACCGGCGGATTGTGCCGCGAACAGCACACTAAGTGGGTCACGTATGACTTACAAATCGTGTGAATTCGTGATTCAGTGCACAATCTCCGGTCTCGACTAGGTCCCAACGAACTGGCGCTGAACATGTTAGAGCTTCAGCGGTCGCTGGTGCATCACACAATCAGGTGAGAGTGCGGTGCCGGTTTCGTTCCCCGCCGCCGTCGCGAGCGAGGCCTGCGGGGCGATCAAGAAGGCTGAAGAATCCGGTCGTAGATGGCCCGCGTTTCGGGGGACGGCTCCGCGCTCAGGGCGGTTTGCAGCGCCCGGCGGCACCGGTTGTAAGTTTCGGCAGCCTCCGCGGTGCGGCCGAGCCGGGCGTAGCTCTGCATCAGGCTGCGGTAGAGCCCCTCGGCGACGCTGTCGGCCTCGATCGCGCGCTCGAGAAGATCCGCTGTTTTCTCGGCCGATTCCGCTTGCAGCAGGTAGCGGCACGCCTCGCCGATGGCGCGCGAGAAGCGGTGACGCGCGCGTTCCCGCAACGTCAGGCTCCACGGCTCTTCGGGCTCGTTGCCAAGGAAGGCGCCGCGGTAGAGCTCGAGCAGCTGCTCGCAAAGTCTTGTGAGACGCTCCCCGTCCACGTGCTCGCGCGGTCTGCGGAGCTCCTGATCGATGCGCGAAGCGGTCTGCTCGAATGCCCAGGTGTCTACCCAGACAAGACGCCCGTCCAGGCTGACCTTGCCCTCAGAGAGCGCGAGCGCATGGTCCTCGCCAAGGAGCTTGCGCAGCCGGTGCAAGGTGCTGGTGAATGAGCGGTGCGCGGAATCGCCATCGATTCGGGGCCAGAGCGCTTCGTTTATCCGCTCTTCGCTGACCTCCCGCCCGCCATGCGCGATCACGACCTTGAGAAAATCGAGCGGGCGTTTTTGCGCCTTGCCGGCGAAGGTGAGTGGCTCCCCGGTGCGCAGGAGCCGGAACGCTCCAAAGGTGCTCACGCGGATCGGCCACGGCCAGTCACCCAGTGCCAGCTGCGAGGCATCGAGCGTGAGGCCGTGCGTGCGAATGATGGCGGACACGAATTCGCGCTCGATGCCCGCCTCTAGCGCATGGCTGCACAGCCGCGCAAGCATGTCCGGCCGCCACAGCAGGAAGTTGACGAAATTGCGCGGCTTGCCGATCTCAAGGGCCAGTTTGAGCGCGCGCAGGCCCGAGCGCGGGCGGCGGCCGCTTTCCAGCCCGACATAGGCATAGGTCATGAGTCCCGTGAACTCCAGCAGGTGGTTGTGAATGTGCCGCGCGATGTCGTAGACCTGCTGGTAGTGCGAGAGCGCGTTGCGGACCTCGCTGGCCTCGTAGAGAACGTGGGCCGCGCCCATTCGGCACAAGGCCTCGAAGTGCGGACTGCCCACCTCGACGGCTGCCGTGACGGCAAGCCGCTGATGCTGATACGCCTTCATGCTGTCGCGCTTGATCAGCGCGAGCCAGGTCGCGAACAGCTGGTGCAGGCAGGTGTCGAATCGCGCCCGCGGCGCGGGCAGTGATGTCGATTCGTCGAGCATCTTCTGCGCATTTTCCGTGTCACCTGTCATGAGCGCGCCGCCCGCCCCGTACGCGAGGAGCTGGTGCGTCATCACGTGCGCGCCGGTGCCGCGCTCGATTTCGAGCCCTTCCTTGACAGCGCGCAGACAGGCGTCGGTCTGGGCCGTCAACATGTAATAACTGGCCTCGGTGAGCTTCAGCATCCCGAGCTGGAACGGGGACACCTCATGCTGCGCCACGACGGCCTGCATGCCCTGGATCACCGACCAGGCCTTGGGAAAATGACCCGCCCACATGATGCCGAGCGCCACGCGGGTTTCGACGTGGAGGCGAAGGTTCGGGTCGCCCTGCCTGATCGAGGCGCTGTAGGCACGCTCGACCCAGCCCTGGAGATCAGGGTGCCGTGACTGGCGCACGATCATCGACGCGGACAAGCTGCTCGCGACGCGGGCTTCGAGCGCGCCTGCAAGGAGCTCCGGGTGCTGGCGCAGGATCTCGACCGTGTAGGCGATCCAGCGATCGAGCAGCGAGAAGTCGTCTATCTCGTAGAGGATCGCGTCCATGGCGCCCGTGCACGTCAGCAGCAGCCCATTCACATCCGGCTCGCGTTGGGCGCGAAAGAGATCGTAGGCCTGTTCGTAGAGGAGGCGGCTCTCCCGCGGCGAGATCGAGACACGGCTCACCGCGAGCCAGTACACCGTCCACGGATGCTGATGCTGTACTTCCTTGGGCAGGAGGTTGATCCACTGGGCGAGCGTTTCTCCCATGCCGCGGTCGAGCATCGTGCCCGCGTGCGTTTCGATGACAGGGACAATGCGATGCCAGTCGCTGTTCTCCCGCAGCAGTGCCACCGCCTCCGCGAGCTGCTGCCCGCCGACAAGCAGGTCTGCCGACCTGCGCATGAGCTGCGCGCGTTGGTCCTTGTCAAAGACTTCGTTCGCGCGTGCCAGGAGGAATTCGCGCAGAAGCGGGTGGTATTCGTAGATCGGTTCCGGCCGCGCCTGCTTCAGGGCCATGAAGTAGTTGTTGCGATAGAGCTCGGCGAGAATGTTGCCGCTGTCCGGGTTACCGGTGAGGGCCTGCGCCATCGCCGCGGTCATCTGCGGCAGGTAGGCGGTCGTCAGCATGAACTCCGTATTGCGCGAGTCCGTCTTCTGGAAAATCTCCCCCGCGAGATAGTCGAAAACCAGCTGCGGCGTGGACAAATCGGGTGGGGCGGCGAGCGGGCCGTAGGCGGGCGCCTGCTGCATCATCAGAACCAGCCCGGCTGCCCAGCCCTGGGTTCTTTCGTAGACTTCGACCAGCGCCTCGGGCGCGAGCCGCAGGCCGCGCTGCGTCACGATCGCGTCGGATTCCTCCTGCGTGAGACGCAGCTCGCGCCAGCCAATGACTTCCATGGTGCGATTGGCGCGCAGCCGTGCCATTGAAGCCGGCGGATCGCTGCGGCTGATGAGAACCACGGATCCTCCGGGCGGCACTTCGCCCAGCGCAATACGCATCACTTCGTGAAACGAGGATTGCGCCGGCACCTCGTGATAGCCGTCGAAGACGATGGCAAAAAGCGTCCCGAGCCGCTGGTAGAGCGCCTGAAAATAACGGCGCGTGAAGACCGGCAACCCCGCGTGATACTCGGGCGCGAGCTGGGGCAGGCGCGGTGTCTTGCGCTTGGCCAGTTCCGACGTCGCAATGTCCAGATAGTAGAAAAACGACGCGACGTCGGCGTCACCCTCGTCGAGCTGGTACCAGAGCGCGGGCAGCTTGCGGTGCTCGAGGTAGCTCGCGGCGAGCGTCGTCTTGCCGCAGCCGGGAGGCCCCGTGATCCAGACGATGGCACTCCCCCGAGTTTGGTCGAGCTGGCGGAACAAGCGCTCGCGCGGGATGATGCCGGCGAGACTTGGGCGCGTCGTTTTGGCCAGCGAGACTACAGGATGTGCGGTAGCCACGAGCGGTGTGAGGGCGCTGGTTGGTTCTAATCGTTTTATTTCATTCTAGACTGTAACCGCGTGTCCTAGACGATGCCTTGTTCACGCTCGACATCCGAGAAGATCGCCGGCGCGCGGGCTCACGGCCATGACCCAATACGGGAATTGAACGTAAAACGTCTGAAACTCAAAGGGTTATGAAGGCAAACCGGTTGCTTGCCGCAGCCGGCCCCGTGTATGCTGGGGGCGCCATGCGCTACCACTGCACATCACGCTCACGGTCGGAGGTAGAAAGGCGAGGACAAGCATGAACACGTTGCTCATCATTCTCGCCGCACTCGGACTGCTTGGTTTCCTCGCATACCATCGCCTGCCCGCGCTCGCCTGGACGATCGCGATCACGATTGGGCTTGCTCTGCTGACTGCTCAGTCCGGCTGGTCGCCGGTGGTGCTCGCGGTGCTGTGGGGCGTCTTCATTGCCGCCGCCGTATTCGGTAACCCCACGCGGCTGCGCCGCGAGCGAGTCAGCCGGCCGCTGCTGTCCGTGTTCCGTCGCATCCTGCCCCAGGTCTCACGGACGGAGCAGGAGGCCCTCGAGGCAGGGACGGTATGGTGGGAAGGCGAGCTGTTCAGCGGCAATCCTGACTGGAACAAGTTGCTCGGCTATCCGAAGCCGGGGCTCTCGGAGGAAGAGCGGGCCTTCCTTGACGGGCCGGTCGAAGAGCTCTGCCGGATGGTCAATGACTGGCAGGTGACTCACGAGTTGTGCGACCTGCCGCCGCAGGCATGGCAATTCATCCGGGAGAATGGCTTCATCGGTCTGATCATCCCGAAAGAGTACGGGGGACTTGGGTTTTCCGCGCTCGCCCATTCCGAGATCGTAATGAAGCTCACCACCCGCGCCAGCACGGCGGCCATTACCGTCATGGTGCCCAATTCGCTCGGACCGGCCGAGCTGCTTCTGCATTATGGAACCCAGGCGCAGAAAGAGCACTACCTTCCCCGGCTCGCGCAAGGCCTCGAGGTTCCGTGTTTCGCCCTGACGAACCCGGACGCGGGCTCGGATGCGGGCGCCATCCCTGATTTCGGCATCGTGTGCCGCGGCGAGTGGGAAGGGCGCACCGATGTGCTTGGCATTCGGCTCACCTGGGAGAAACGCTATATCACGCTCGCGCCCGTGGCGACGCTGCTCGGTCTCGCCTTTCAGCTTTACGATCCGGATCATCTCCTCGGTGAGCAGAAGGAGCTCGGGATCACGCTTGCGCTGATTCCCACGCACACGCCCGGCGTGCGGGTGGGGCGGCGTCACTTGCCGCTCAATGCCGCATTCATGAATGGCCCGACGTGGGGCAAGGAAGTGTTCGTGCCCATGGATTGCGTGGTCGGGGGCGTGGATTATGTCGGCCAGGGCTGGAAAATGCTCATGAACGCCCTCGCGGCCGGCCGCTCGATCTCGCTGCCTGCCAACAGCTGCGGGACCGCCAAGATGTGTGCTTTGACGACCGGCGCCTACGGTCGTGTGCGCCAGCAGTTCCGTCTTTCGATCGGACGGTTCGAGGGCGTCGAGGAGGCGATCGCGCGCATCGGCGGCAATGCCTACATCATGGAAGCGGCCCGCGTCATGACCGCCGGTGCCGTGGACCTCGGGGAGAAGCCCGCGGTCGTCTCCGCCATCGTGAAGTACCACCTGACCGAGCGCGCGCGGGAGACGATCAATGACGCGATGGACGTCCACGGCGGCAAGGGCATCTGCATGGGCCCGAACAATTATCTCGCGCGGGGCTACCAGCAGACGCCGATTGCGATCACAGTCGAAGGCGCCAATATTCTCACGCGCTCGATGATCATTTTCGGGCAGGGCGCGATCCGGGGGCACCCCTACGTGCTCAAGGAAATCGCGGCGACGCAGGAGCAGGATCCCGAACAGGCGGTGCGTGATCTGGACACTGCGTTTTTCGGGCATCTGCTCTTTATTGCTTCGAACGCGGCGCGCTCCGTCTGGTTGGGACTGACCGGTGCCCGCTTGGTGCTGGCGCCGGGCGACCGGCACGCGCGGCGCTATTTCCAGCAGATCACGCGGCTCTCCGCTGCATTCGCCCTCATGGCGGACGTGGCCATGTTGCTGCTCGGCGGAGCGCTCAAGCGCCGCGAGCGGCTCTCCGCCAGGCTCGGCGACATTCTCAGCAATCTCTATCTCGCCTGCGCCGCGGTCAAGCGCTATGAAGACAGTGGCCGGCCACAGGACGATCTGCCATTGCTGCACTGGTCGGTGCAGGACGCGCTGAAACGCGTCGAAGATGCCTTCTACGGTCTTTTTGCCAACCTGCCGAGCCGCCTCGTGGCGTGCGGCATGAAGTGGCTGCTGTTTCCTTACGGGCGGCAATTTGCGGCGCCCTCCGACGCGTTGGGCCATCAGGTCGTGGGCCTGCTGCTCGAGCCTTCGCCCGCGCGGGAGCGGCTGACGGCGGGTGTTTTCATGCCGCGCGACGAGAACGAACCGATTGCCAGTTTGGAATCCGCGTTGCACGCGGTCATTGCCGCCGAGCCAATCGGGGCCAGAGTGGGCAACGCGCTCGAGCAGGGCTTGATCTCTGGGCATTTTCCCGACGAGATCATGGAGGACGCGTTGACCAAAGGCGTCATCACTCCGGAGGAAAAGGCCGCGGTGGAGCGCGCGCAGACGCTGCGCCGGAGGGTGATCATGGTGGATGATTTCCCGCAGGACCTGGGA
>LJTT01000032.1 GCA_001303585.1 Betaproteobacteria bacterium SG8_41 | reverse complement strand
GACAGGGTGCCGCTAAGATGCGTGACCGTGCCCGCCGCCAACGCCGCCGTGCTCATCAGGGCTAACAACAGAAATCCCGCCTTCAGCAGGCTCAGCTTGAGAGTGTTCATGATGCCGCCTCCACTCGAGAGCGCCTGGAATGAGGACGCCCCGATAAACCCTTTGTAATCATTGCAAGTTTTATACCACAGCGGGAGGGGCCGAGGCAGTGACAAACTGCGCAACAATTGCTATTGCGCGAGGCTATAAACAGCTGACAAAACAAACGCTTAGCAAAAGCACTGGCGGCGGAAGCCGCGAAAATCAAGCTGTGCTCCGACGAGTCTGGGGTTCGCGCGCAGCGTGATGGCGCGTAGAAGCGCGGCGCTGCATGGACTGCTGGTCCAGCACGAAGATCTTGCGTTTCTCCGCCCGGATGAGGCCCTTGCGCTGCAGATCCTTGACCACCCGGCTCACCATCTCTCGCGACGCACCGATCATGCGCGCGATTTCCTGCTTTGGCGGAGCGTGCTCGACCACCCATTTGCCATCCACGTTGTGCGCCATGTCGAGCAGCAACCGAGCCACCCGGCCATAGACATCGATCAACGCCAGGCTCTCGATCTTGCGGTCGGCTTCCCGCAACCGCTTCACGAGGTTGCGGATGATCAGATTGGCCAGGTCGAAATTTTCCTTGATCACCCCGGTAAAGCCGGCGCGCGACAGCCGCAGCATCTCGCAGGGCTCCAGCGTCTCGACGCTCGCCGAGCGCACCTGGTCATCGAGCAGCCCCATTTCACCGAAGAAATCGTGCGGCCCGAGGATCGAGAGAATGACCTCGTGCCCCTCCTCGTCCGGAATGAGCACCTTTACGCGTCCCGACAGTATGATGTAGAGCGCGTCGGTTTCCTCGCCGGCGCGCACAATGAAAGCGTTTCGCGGAAAGCTGCGATGCTGCACGCCCGTCAGCACCTGAGCAAGTTGCGAGTCCGAAAACAGCGAGAACAGCGGAACGCTCTTGAGAATTTGCGGGTTCAGCGTGAACTGAGCTGCCATCTTTCCCCACTCCACCTTTTTTGTTCCGCCAGGCGCCCCATGGCGCGCCGCGCGGGAAATATGCCGTATATTGCCAGAGTCAAGCGCCGCCGTCACGTCTGGACGCCTTCGGCCCGGCCTCCGAACCGCCTGGCGTGCCGCATACAGCCACTACCCCGTGAGCCCGGCGCCCGAAGTTCGCGTAAGTGCATCGAACAGGCGCATGAGACCTCCCGTCTGATCGCCAGTGCATGTACCAAAGCCGCGCGGCAACCCCTGCAACTCGACATTCGCCGGCGGGCGCTGCTAGAGTTCAGCTTCCCTTCACAAGCTGTTCACCGGTATTCGCATGACAAATCCACCAAGACACTGCCGAGTCCTCATTCTGGGCTCGGGTCCCGCCGGCTATACAGCGGCCGTGTATGCCGCCCGCGCCAACCTGAAGCCCGTACTCGTCACTGGCCTTGCCCAGGGCGGTCAGCTGATGACAACAACCGATGTCGACAATTGGCCGGCCGATGCGGCCGGGGTGCAGGGCCCTGAGCTCATGGAGCGCTTCCTCAAGCATGCCGAGCGTTTCGGCACCGAGATCATTTTCGATCACATCCATACGGCAAGACTGCGGGAAAACCCCATCGCCTTGGTGGGCGACCAGAATACCTACACCTGCGACGCACTGATCATCGCGACGGGCGCGTCCGCAATGTATCTCGGCTTGCCTTCCGAGCAGAAGTTCATGGGCAAGGGCGTATCGGGTTGCGCGACGTGCGATGGTTTTTTCTACAAAGGGCAGGAAGTCGCCGTGATCGGCGGGGGCAACACGGCGGTCGAGGAAGCGCTCTACCTGACCAACATCGCCAGCCGGGTAACCCTGGTTCATCGTCGCGACAAGCTCCGTGCCGAGGCGATTCTCGTCGACAAGCTCAACGAGAGGATCTCCTCAGGCAAGGCAGAGATCCTGTGGGATCACGTGCTGGACGAGGTGCTCGGCGACAACAGCGGCGTGACCGGCATGCGCGTGAAGAGCGTCAAGACGCAAGCACTGACGGAAAAAAAACTGCAGGGCGTCTTCATCGCCATCGGGCACCGGCCCAACACGGAGATCTTCTCGGGCCAAGTCGAGATGAAAAATGGTTACATCATCACTAACGGCGGGCTCGAGGGCAATGCCACGGCAACCAGCATCCCCGGAATCTTTGCCGCGGGAGACGTTCAGGACCATGTCTATCGCCAGGCCGTCACCAGCGCGGGTACCGGCTGCATGGCAGCGCTCGACGCGCAGAAATACCTTGAAGGCCGCGGTCTGATCTAGATCGCGCGCGACGCCCCGTCATTGCGTCCAGCAACGGCGCAGCCCTCTGCCATGAAGAAGAGAGACCACAAACCCGTCGCCAACGCACCTGACGCAGATCTCTTCCGGGAGTCTGTTTCGGACGTGACTCCGCTGCGCCACGGCAAGGCCATGGTCGAGCGCCCCCGTCCGCGCCCGGTGCCCGTGCAGAAGCTACTGGATGAGCATGCCGTGCTACGCGAAAGCCTCGGGCAACAAACCGCTTGGGAAATCGGACTCGATACGGGCGAGGAACTGTCTTTTCTGCGCGATAGCATCAGCACACAAACCCTGCGCAAACTGCGGCGCGGCCACTGGGTCATCCAAGATGAAATCGATCTTCACGGGTCGACCAGCGTCGAGGCGCGCGAGCTTCTCGCGCAGTTCCTGGCGCACTGCGCGCGCCGGGGCCTGCGCTGCGTTCGCATTGTGCATGGTAAAGGGCTGCGCTCTAAGAACCGCGAGCCCGTGCTCAAGCGCAAAGTGGCCGGCTGGCTGATGCAGCGGGATGACGTCCTTGCTTTTTGCCAGGCGCGACGCCCGGACGGAGGTGGCGGAGCCGCGATTGTCCTGCTAAAAGGCAAAAGCCGATAGGCAGAAGGACGAGGGAACGCGAGGGCGCTTTTGACTTCCGCCCGATGACTTCTGACTTAAATCTAGATGGCTGCCTCGTCGGTCTCGCCAGTGCGAATTCGGATTACCTGATCGACGTTGCTGACGAAAATCTTGCCGTCCCCGATCTTTCCGGTGCGGGCGGCCTTGACGATCGCATCAATCGCGCCATCCAGCAGCTTGTCCGGGACCACGACGTCGAGCTTGACCTTGGGCAGAAAATCCACAACATACTCCGCCCCACGGTAGAGCTCGGTATGCCCCTTCTGCCGACCGAAACCTTTTACTTCGGTCACGGTCAGTCCGCTCACACCGATTTCCGACAGTGCCTCGCGCACCTCGTCGAGCTTGAACGGCTTGAAAATGGCTTCTATTTTTTTCATGGGGCCCCCTCCGGAACAATGGCGTGCGCTGTGTGCCGTAAGGATAGCACAGCCGTCTAATCGAACCGGTGGCGAAACTTGTTGGTGATGGGGTAGCGCCAGTCCTTGCCGAACCCGCGCGGGGTTATCCTCACCCCGACCGGCGCCTGCCGGCGCTTGTATTCGCTGCCGCGGACCAGCCGCACCACGCGCTCCACGTCGGCGGGCGCGAAGCCATACTCGATGATCTTCTTCGGACTGACATCGTTCTCGACGTAGGCTTCCATGATGGCGTCTAGCACAGCGTAGGGCGGGAGGCTGTCCTGATCGGTCTGATCGGGGCGCAGCTCGGCCGACGGGGCACGCTCGATCACCCGCTGAGGTATGACCGGGGAGACGCTGTTGCGATAGCGCGCCAGCCGGTAAACCATCAGCTTATTGATGTCCTTGAGCACGCCGAAGCCGCCGGCCATATCGCCATAGAGCGTCGCATAGCCGGTCCCCATCTCGCTCTTGTTTCCCGTGGTAAGAACCAGCGCTCCCGTCTTGTTGGAGAGCGCCATCAGCAAAGTGCCTCGGATCCGCGATTGCAGGTTCTCTTCCGTGACGTCAGCGGGCATGCCCTTGAACTCGCTCGCAAGCGCCGCCAGGAACGCGTCGAAAATCGGCTTGATCGTGATCTCGGTGTACCGAACCTTGAGCGCTTCCACCTCCGCCCTCGCGTCCTCCACGCTCATGCCGGCGGTGTATTGCGAGGGCATCATTACCGCGCGCACGCGATTGGCTCCGAGGGCGTCGACCGCGATGGCCAGCGTCAGCGCCGAGTCGACTCCGCCCGAGGTGCCGACGATCGCGGCTGGAAAGCCGTTCTTGTCGATGTAGTCGCGAACGCCGGTAACCAGCGCCCCGTAGACCTCGGCCTCCGTCGAGAGCTTGGGCGCGAGTTCGCCCCGCTGCGGGTCACCGTCGGTGAGCGTCACCAGTCCCAGCGCCTCCTCGAACATGGGCAACTGATGCGTGACTACACCCTCACGGTTCAACACGAACGATGCCCCGTCGAAGACGAGCTCGTCCTGCCCGCCCACCATGTTGACGTAGACCAGGGGCATCCCGGTTTCAGCCACGCGTTCGCGCATGATGTCGTAACGCACGGTTTGCTTGCCCACGTGGTACGGAGACGCATTGAGCACGAGCAGCACCCGGGCGCCGGCGTCGCGCGCCGCTCGCGGTGCCTCGGCATTCCATGAGTCCGCGCAAATGTTGATGCCCACGCGCTCGTCGCGCACAGAGCTCCTGCGACGCGCCGTGGCCGGTCCCTGCGACCCCCAGGTGTCCTCGCAAATATTGACGCCAAAGGTGACGCCGTCGATACCAAAAACAAAGGGTCTCGCGCCGGGTTCGAAATAACGCTCCTCATCGAACACCGTGTAATTGGGCAGCCGGACCTTGTCGTAGAGCCCGATTATTTTCCCGCCCTGAATGATCGATGCCGAGTTGTAGCGCTTACCCTCCTCTGCGCGGGGATGGCCAACCACCAGCGTGACGTCGCGCACGCGCGCTGCGAGCTCGCGCAGCGCCTCATCGCAGGCTTCGAGAAATTCGTCGCGCAGCAATAGATCTTCAGGAGGGTAGCCGCACAGCGCCAACTCGGGCGTTACCAGCACGTCCGCGCCCAACCGGCGCGCGCGCTCGGCAAACTCGGCGATGCGGGCAACGTTGCCCGACAGGTCGCCAACCGTCGCGTTCATCTGCCCAATCGCAATCTTCATTGCCCTAATATATCATTCGGCCGTCTCATTCCGCCCGCTCAAACGTGCCGAAAGATTTGAGAATCGAGGTCTGCGATTCGCTCGCCGGCGTGCCGGCCGACGAATGGAACCGGCTCGCGGGCGAAGACCCGTTCCTGAAGCACCAGTTCCTGTCCGCGCTGCACGAGACAGGTTGCGCCAGCGACGCAACGGGATGGGCACCCGTCTATCTTCTGTTGAAGTCGGGAGCGCGGCTTTCAGGCGCCATGCCGCTCTACGTCAAGTCTCACTCGTATGGCGAGTACGTTTTCGATTGGGCATGGGCCGATGCCTACCACCGGCATGGGCTGGATTACTATCCGAAGCTGCTGTCCGCCGTTCCCTTCACGCCGGTCACGGGCGCGCGCATCCTCGCGGGAAGCAAACGGGACCAGGATCGCCTGATCGAAGCAGCGCTCGCGCTGGCGCGCGAGCTGCGGGTGTCGTCGCTGCATTGCCTGTTTTCAAAGCCGGACGAAGCGTCTCGCATGTACGCGCACGGGATGCTCGCCCGGACCACCATTCAGTTCCACTGGACCAATCGCGGCTATGCAAGCTTCGACGAATTTCTGTCCGGGTTCAATCACGACAAGAGAAAGAAAGTCAAACAGGAACGCCGCAAGGTGCGCGATGCCGGCATTCGCTGCCGGTGGCTCGAGGGAACGGACATCACCGAACGCGACTGGGCGTTCTTCAACCGCTGCTACCGCCAGACGTATCGCGAGCACCACTCGAGCCCTTACCTCAGCCTCGAGTTCTTCTGCCGCATTGGTCGCGAGCTTCCGCAGCATCTGGTCCTCGTGCTCGCGGAGCGTGACGGCACGCCGGTCGCCGTCTCGCTGAACGTACGGAACGGACAGCGTTTATGCGGGCGCTACTGGGGCGCACTGGAATACCATCCCGCCCTGCACTTCGAGACCTGCTACTACCAGGGTATCGAATATTGCATCGCGCGCGGACTGGATGTCTTCGAGGGGGGGTCGCGAGGAGAACACAAGCTGGCGCGCGGCCTCACGCCAATTGAGACCTACTCGGCGCATTGGCTGAATCACCCAGAGTTCCTGGCTGCAGTCGAGCAGTTCCTCAGCCGCGAGACTCGCGGTGTCGGACGCTACGTCGACGAACTCAACGACCGAAGCCCGTACAAGGCGCCATCGAGCGGAGTTGCTCCGCAGCCATGACTACCTGGTGAGCGGTGAATGGATAGAACGACGAGGACGGCGTTGCGAGGTTCGCCCGCTTACGACCCACTAATGAATGACCGGCTTGATCCGCGTTTATCTGCGGCTTGAAGCAGTTTTTTTGTCGTTTTAAATAACGACCCACGAATCAAGACTCACGGGTGTCGGTCAGTCACGCCGGAAACGCGCGAAGAACTCCCATATTTCGTTGTTGGCGTCTATCACGGTGGTTCCCGGACCAAGCAGCCACCGCAGGTAGTTCTGCTGCCCTCCGGGCCAGACATGCCCGGCGCCCGTCAGCTTCCACAAAACGACCTCGGTGTGCGCGCGGCACGGTGCATAGGTGTAGCGCGTGGCTGTGTGCGCGGCATCGGCGGCGTCGGGACGCCCTTTGATCGTTGCCGTTATTTGCGCCTTGCCAGGGCAACCATCGTGCGCCACCCATTTCTCGAGCATGGTTTCGACGGGCGGATGCTGTGCACGGGTATTGGTCCACGGGAAGGCGGGCGCGAGCCCTCCGCCATAGAGCGCGCGCCCATCGTCGACGCTGTGAACGTGCATGACCGGCACGGGATTCGCAGGCCTGAAACGCCGCAGGGCCATTGCACCAGCCACGCCCGCGACGGCAGCGATGCGATCGGATGCCTCGGCAGCCAGCCGATACGCCATCATCGAACCATTCGAAAGGCCCGTGGCGTACACCCGGCTCTGGTCGATGTCGGTTCGTCGGGCAAGATCGTCGAGCACGGCCAGAACGAAACCGACATCGTCGACGCGTTTGGCCGCGGCCGAGCCACAGCACGCTCCTGCATTCCAGGTGAGCAGACGCCCGGCAAAGCCGCCAGTGCCGTTCGGATACACGGCGAGAAATCCCTTGCGCGCCGCAGTCTCGTCCATCCGCGAGTAGCGCTTCTGGATCTTGGCGTTGGCGCCGCCACCATGAAAATTCAAGACGATTGGCAACCGTCCGCCCGCTGTCGCCTGTGCCGGAACATGCACGAGATAGCTCCGGCGCAGCCCGTCATGTCTGATCGAAAACTCGTGATCGCCCGGCGCGAGCGCCGCCTGTCCCGTGGTGGCGGCAACGACCAGCGTAAACGCAGCAAAGAATTGGAGTGGACTCACGACCCGCGACTCACGATCCACCATTCACGATTCACGATTCACGATTTGCGCGTGTCCTAGTTGAGCTGGATCCGCTCGTCCCGCGGGACCTTGCCCCTGTCCAGCCAGACGACCGGATAATCAGGCGTCTGCGCAGGGAAATTCCCCCGCGCATCGGTGAAACAAGACAGGAGATCAGCCCGGAGTCAGGCCGCGGCTTCGAGACGGCCACGCGTCTCGCGGGAAAAGTCGACGTGGGTAAGCAAAGGCGCCGCGTTCCATTCGCGGCACTCCCGGACCAACGCTCGCTCGATGTCATTGCTCGCGGTTCGGATTTCCCCGGCCCCGATGTTACCGTATAGTAAAGCCTCGAAGAAAATTCCCACGCCATGAAGTTCTGCAGCCAATGCGGCGCCCCCGTGACGTTGCGCGTGCCCCCAGGCGATACGCTCGAGCGCCACGTCTGCGACGCCTGTCACGTCATTCACTACCAGAACCCGCGCATGGTCGTGGGCTGCGTCGTTGAGTGGGATGACCGCATACTGCTTTGCCGGCGGGCAATCGAGCCACGCCATGGGCTCTGGACGGTGCCTGCGGGCTACCTGGAGATCGGGGAGACGCTCGAGCAGGGCGCCCGGCGCGAAACGCTCGAGGAAGCCAACGCGCGCGTCGAGATTGGACCGCTCTACGCGGTCTACAACATCCCGCATATCAGCCAGGTCTACCTGCTGTTCCGCGCGCGCCTGCTCGATCCCGAAGTCCACCCGGGCGCCGAGACCCTCGAGGTCGAGCTCTATACCGAAGCGGATGTTCCCTGGGACCGGCTCGCCTTCGCCACGGTCCGTAACACCCTCCAGCACTATTTCTCCGATCGCCGCAAAGGCGAGTATCAGCTGCACATGGGGACCATCGAGCCTTTGCCCAAGCGGTGAACAGCAGTTTCCAGTTTCAGGTTTCAGGTTTCAGGTCTCAAAGATCGGCTAACTCTTGCCGCTCTCTTCTCGTCCGTTGTGATTCACGATTCACGGCAGTTAGATGGCGCGCAGCGCGTCGATGATATTGAGTCGCGCGGCACGCACCGCGGGCAGGAACCCTCCGAGCACGCCCATCAGCAGCGCGAATGCGAACGAAGAGAAAACGATGCGCGGCGTGAGCGTGAATCTGAACGCAAGCTCCGAGAACGACTGCCAGTTGAGCGTCGAGATCTGCACGAGCTGCATCAAAGACGCCAGGCCGATGCCCACGACCCCTCCGACCGCTCCCAGCAAAACGGACTCGAACAGGAACGCCCATAGCACGCTCGCGCGCCGGAAGCCCAGCGCGCGCAAGGTGCCGATTTCCGCGACGCGGTTGGCGACCGCGCTGTACATCGTGATCATCGCCCCGATCATTGCCCCGACTGAAAATATGACCGACAACGTCATGCCGAGATAGCTGATGAAGTTGGACATCAGCCGCGACTGCTCCTCGAAAAACTCGCGCTCTCGCTTGATGTCGAGCGTCAACCTCGGGTCGCCTTCGAGCCGCTGCGCAAGCGTATCCAGCGCCCCCGCCTCGGTCAGCCGCGCAACCACGGACGAGTACGCCTGCCGCCGGAACGCCTGCATCAGTTGATCCGCATCTCCCCATACTTCCGAATCGAAGGCGGATCCGCCTGCCGCGAAGATGCCGGTGACGGTCCACTCGCGTCCGCCGAAACGCATGCGCTGGCCAACGCTGGCGCCGTTGAAGCGCCGGGAAAGGCTCTGGCCAACGATGATTTCGGACGAGCCAAACCGGAACATCCGCCCTTCCAAGACGCGAAGCTGCGGCCGCAGTTCAAGGCCGGCGGGGCCGATTCCCCGTGTCGTGACGTTGGTCGCCACCCCCGTGCCGCGCTTGGGAAGCGTGATGAGCACGACCGTCTCCTTCGACACGAGCCGTTGGCCATCCTCGCCCGAGGCAATCTCCGGCTGAGCCTCGATAATCGCCGCCTGCGCGCGCTCGACCGCGCTCGAGATCTCGGTACCGGCCGCGCGGCGCGTTACCAGAATGTTGTCGGGCTGCCCAGTCGCGACCAGGGTTGCACGCAGCCCGGTGTCGAGCATTTGCACCGCGGCGAACACGAACACGACGAGCGCCATGCCTCCCGAGGTAAGGACGGTGGTGAGCTTGCGCGTTCGGAGATTGCGCAGGCTGTAACGCAACGGGATGCCCATCAGCCGATTGCTCTCAGGCCGTCCACGATCCGCACGCGGATCGCGCGCCGGGCCGGCAACAGGGCCGCTGCCGCGCCCACCGCCACGGCGCAAGCAGACTGCAGCATGACCGTCTCGCGGCTCACCTCGAACACGGGAAACAACGTGCCCATCTGGGCGGCGAACCAGGCCGCGACGGGAAATGTGCACACCACGCCGACCAGCGACCCGGTCAGGGCGATCGCCAGCGACTCGCCGAAAATCATGGCTGCCAAAAACCCGCCGCCAAAACCCAGCGCCTTGAGCGTTGCGTACTCGCCAAGCCTTTCCCGCGCGGTCATCGCCATGGTGTTGGCCATCACCGCCAGTATGATGAAGATGACCAGGAAGGAGACGAGACGAACTGCGATCAGAATCGCCTCGGTCTGTTTCACGAAGCCGATCTGGAACGCCTTCTCGGTCTCGGTGAGGGTCTCGGCCGGCGAATTCTTGAACAGCGCGTCGATCTCTTCACTGATTTCCGCCGCGCGGTCCACATCGGCAATCTGCACGATGAAAATCCCGATCTTGTTTGCCAGTATCGGCGTGCGCGACTTGACCGTCTCGTTGAGATAGTCCCAGTGGAAGAAGAACTGCGAGGTGTCGGTTTTGGCATCCGCGCCGTCGTAAATGCCGCGCACCACGAACGTCCAGGTGCCCGGGAAAATGGTGCCCTTGATCGGCACCATGTCCCCGATCCTGAAGCCATAGGTCTGCGCGAGTTTCCTGCCGACCAACGCGCCCTTGCGGTCACGCGTGAACGCGCGAAACTGTGCGTCCGGGATCCGGTATTCCGAAGCGGGCTCCACCGCGAACTGGGGAAAGAAATTCTTCGGATCCTGGTAGACACCGGCAAACCAGTTGGCCGCGGCCACGGCCTGCACGCCATCAACGGAGCGAATCTTGTCGCGATAGTGCACCGGCAAAGGCACCATCAGCGATACGGCGTTACGCGTGATCAGGCGGTTGGGCGCCGCGCCTTCGGCGCCCGCGTACCACGCGTCCACGACCGTCTGCAGCAGCCCGAAGGACAGAATCGCGACGACCAGCCCCAGCATCGTGAGACCGGTGCGCAACTTGTGCCGCAGCGCGTTGCGAAAAATGAGTTTGATCAAATGCACTTGAGGCCGTGAGTCGTGATTGGTGATTGGTGAGTCGTGAATCGTGTTTTAGCCGCAGATAAACGCAGATGAACGCCGATTACATAATCGCGAAAAGTGAAACGCCCTCTAGCCGCAGGTAGACGCGATCAAATTGCACGACCGGCAGCCAATCCCTGAAACCTTAAACCTGAAACTCGAAACTGGAAACTGGAAACTGGAAACTGTGATTTACCGTTCGCCGTCTTGCAGCACGCCCTTGTCCAGCCGCTTTATCGAGTGCGCCCGCTGCGCCGCGTGAGGATCGTGGGTCACCATGATGATGGTCTTGCCCAGCTCATCGTTCAACCGCTCCATGAGGGTCAGGATCTCCTCCGCCGAGACCCGATCCAGATCGCCGGTCGGCTCGTCGGCGACCAGGATCGTTGGATCGCTGATGATTGCGCGCGCGATCGCGACCCGCTGCTGCTGTCCTCCCGAGAGCTCGGATGGATAGTGCTCCATGCGGTCGGCAAGACCGACCATGTTCAGCGCTGCCTCCACGTGCTGCCGGCGCTCGCGTGTGGACAGCGAAGTAAGCAGCAGTGGCAGCTCGGCGTTCTCGAACGCCGTAAGAACCGGGATCAGGTTGTAGAACTGGAAAATGAAACCGACATGCTCGGCGCGCCAGTCGGCAAGTTGCGATTCGGAAAGCACCGTGATGTCCACGCCGCCCACCCGCAGGATTCCGCTGTCGGGCTTGTCGATGCCCGCGATCAAATTGAGCAGCGTGCTCTTTCCGGAACCCGAAGGCCCCATCAGGCCTATGAAATCACCGCGCGCGATATCCAGGTCGATGTCACTCAACACCGGCACGATCTGGCCGCCCCGGCGGTAGGACTTCGAGAGGTCGTGGATTTCAACGATGGGTTGCATTACTTCAATGCTGAATGCTCAATTTTGAATGTTCAATGTCGGACGCGAACACCCCACACCAGATGCGGAAGCGATCAGGCTATGCAACGCTTAGCATTCAAAATTCGAAATTGTGTCACTTCGTTTGAAGTGACACGCTAGCGCCGTCGCGCAGCGAGCGCGGCGGCTTGAGCACGACTTTATCCCCCGCCGTCACGCCTTTCGTGACCTCCACCAGATCGCCAATCCGGCCGGCTGTCTGGATGCCGGTCTCGGTCGCGGTGCCGTCTTTGACGACGAACACCACGTCGCGCCCGCCCCGCTTCACGATCGCGCCCGGCTTCACGACGGTTCGCGCCGAGCGTTCATCCGGAGGCGCTTCACGTGAAAGAAATGCGACCTTGGCCGCCATCTCGGGCAGGATGCGTGGATCCGTATCAACAAAGCGGATCTTCGCGGTGACCGTCGCCTTGGAACGATCCACCGTAGGCACCAGCCGATGCAGCACGCCCCGAAATCGCATGTCCGGCAGCGCGTCGAGCTGAATTTCGCAGGGCTGGTCGAGCCTGACCTTGGAGAGATTCGACTCCGCGACGTCGGCCTCCACTTCCAGCGTGGACATGTCCGCCATCGTGACCACCGCCGCCTGCGAGCCCAGCGCGGAGGAAAACGGGGTGATCACGTCGCCCACATTTGCATTCTTGGTGAGCACGACGCCGTCAAACGGCGCCCGGATGAGCGTCTGTTCCACCGCGATCTGCGTAACTCGATAATTCGCCTGCGCAACCGAGATCGCCGCCTTGTAGCCCGCAATGGCTGCGCGCGCTTTCTCGTAACGGGCGATCGCGGTGTCGTGCGCGGCCTGAGATACGAACTTGCGCTCCAGCAATTCGCGTGAACGCTTCAACGCGCGCTCGGCCTCGTCCAGCTCGGCGCGTCCCTGTTCGAGATTTGCCTGAGCGAGCCGCACGTTCGCGGCAGCCTGTTCCATCTGGGCGGTCACGTCGAGATTCTCGAGCCGCGCCAGCACCTCGCCCTCCTTCACGCGGCTGCCTTCGCGCACGCCCAGCCACTCGAGCCGTCCCGTTGCCTTGGAGGCAACCGCGGCCTTGCGCTGCGCGACCACGTAGCCTGTTGCGTTAAGCTGCGTGTAGGCCTGTGACGGGTACACCGAGCTCACCGTCGCGACCTCCACGTTGATCGTCGCGCCAAAGCGCAGCGCCACCACCACGACCGCGACTGCCACCAGCAGGCCGATGATCCACAGCAAGCGCCCCCGTCTGCGGCGAGCGGTGGCCGGCACGGACGCGCCCTCCCCGCGCTCGATGTGCAGCTTGCTCAGGTCGGCGTGGGCCACCGCTTCGTTTCCAATGATAAAACCCGCTTCCCAGTGTCCGGGGAGCGCGGTTTAGTCTACGGGGTAAGGCGCTAAAGAATACATGCATTCTATCAGGCGCATCTTCTGATCGCATCGATTGTCCTGTCACGAAATTCGCGACAGCGCCCGAGGCTCAACTTGGATTCACTTGGGCGTAGCGCATTCGGTATCGGTCGACGCAGAGCTCGTACGGACACTCGCCCGCCGGCGCCGCATTTGTCGCGTGAGCCGTAATGAGCGCGTAGCTTATAGCCGCCCGTCCCGGCAAACGCACGGCGTTTTGCCCGATCCCACTGATGGTCCCACGCCAACCGAGGCAGAAGTTGCGACTGACCGAACACGAGCTTGAGCGCGATAATCGCAACACGCGGACCCTGACGCGAGCCCGACAGTCATGGCAGCCAGCTGCTGGTGCTATTCGCATTTGGTTTTTGTGCGTAACGTCAGCCGAATAACACTATAGGACAATACATCTGCAAGAAATTCCTTGAAAAGATTCTAATTTTATGTTTCCAAGTAGTTTTTCCGCTGTTGTGTTGTTCAGAGCCTGCATAGACACGGAGCACAACCATGATGAACAAGCACACGCAACTGAAGGATTGGATCGGACACCAGCGAAGCGCGACCGATGTCGTTACGGCTTGGCCGCTGGCGGCGCTTGCGGCAACGCTCGACCGGCGTGACCCGGAACCCCGCGCGGGCGATGCGGTTCCCCCAGGTTGGCATTGGCTCTATTTTCTCGAGACGAGCCCGGCCTCCGAATTGGGGGTGGACGGCCACCCGCGGCGCGGAGATTTCCTGCCGCCCGTGGATCTGCCGCGGCGAATGTGGGCAGGCGGACGCATCGAGTTCGCAGGGCCGCTCAAGGTGGGTGACACCGCGCGACGCAACTCGGAAATCGTGTCGGTCGAGAGCAAGCACGGACGCAGCGGCAATCTCGTGTTTGTCACGGTGCGTCACACAATCACAGCCGCGGGAACCGGCGTGGTGATCGAAGAGCACGACATCGTTTACCGCGATGCGCCTCAGCCGGGCGAGCCGCCCCCTGCGCTCAAGCCCGCGCCGGCAGAGGCCGCGTGGCATCGCGAAGTGATCGCCGACCCGGTCATGTTGTTCCGGTTCTCGGCGCTGATCTTCAACGCCCACCGCATCCATTACGACATCGACTTCTGCCACGAGGAGGGTTATCCGGGACTCATTGTCCACGGCCCGTTGCAGACCATCCTGTTGCTCGATCTTTGCCGCCGCCATGAATCGCGCCCCGTGCGACGGCTCGAGTACCGCGCCGTGCACCCGCTGCTCCATTATGAGCGCTTCACCGTCAACGGCGCCCTAACGCCGGACGGTTCACAGGCCGCCCTCTGGTCAGCAAATGCCTCCGGCGGATACACGATGAGCGCCACCGCGTACTTCTAACGGCAGTGCGCCGACTCGCGGCTGGTTCAGACGATTTCGCCCGTCTCCTCGCGAAGGCGCTTGCGCAGATGCAACGGCTCCATGCGCTCCCGCCTTCGCGCACGCATTCTGATGTTGAGCATCTCGACCCCCACCGAGAACGCCATCGCAAAATAGATGTAGCCCTTCGGGATGTGAAGATCCCAGCCCTCGCCGATCAGCGCCACGCCGACGAGGATCAGGAATGACAACGCCAGTATCTTGATCGTCGGGTGACGGTCAACGAACTCGCTGATCGGCCCCGCGGCGATCAGCATCACCACCACCGCCGCCACGATCGCGATCACCATGATCGCGATTTCGTCCACCATTCCCACCGCCGTGATGACGGAATCGAGCGAAAACACGATGTCGATGATCGCGATCTGCGTGATGACCGCCCCAAAACCCGCGACAAGGTGCCTCCCGGTTTCGTCGCCTCGCGGCTCGTCGCCTTCGAGCGAGCTGTGAATCTCATGCACGCTTTTCCAGAGCAGGAACAGCCCACCCGCGATCAGGATCAGGTCGCGGCCCGAAATCTCATGTCCGAACGGGCTGAAGAGAGGCGCCGTCAGCGTCATCATCCAGGCCAGGGAAAGCAGCAGCGCGATGCGGGAAACCATGGCGAGCGTGATCCCGATCGTGCGCGCTTTCGCACGCTGGTGCTCGGGCAACCGTCCGACGAGGATCGAGATGAAGATGATGTTGTCGATGCCCAGCACGATCTCCAGTGCCGTTAGCGTGACCAGCGCGACCCACGCGTTGGGGTCGAAGAGCCATTCCATGGCGGTTCTCCCTTTTATGGATGTGGTTATCCCGCAGCCTCGGGGCCGCGAGTGAGACTTTGGCAAAAATTTTAAGTTCTACACGGTCGCGCCCTTGCTTGCCCGCTCATCGGCCGCGCATGTGCGCGCCTCAGCGCGCGGATAACTGCCTCAAACCGCACCGATTTTCGCTTTGCGCGCGACGCAAGGCACTCCGTAAGACTTGAGTAAGAAAGCTTTTCAAAACGGTCACTTAGAGGTAACATTCAACGAACTTATCGGCCCTGTTCGCTGTCATTATTGCTATGACGCATCCGCTAAGTATGAGCGCAGCAAGGAGTAGGTTTGAAACCAACAGATATCGGCGTACCCGACTATTTCCATAAAGTTGTCGATTGTCAGTGGGCCTGTCCGGCTCACACCCCTGTTCCCGAATACATCCGGTTGATTGCCGCAGGCCGCTATGGCGATGCCTACATGGTCAACTGGTGGTCAAATGTCTTCCCCGGAATTCTCGGTCGAACCTGCGACCGCCCGTGCGAGCCGGCGTGCCGGCGCGGACGCGTCGAAGAGCGCAACACGGAGAAAGCGGAGCCGGTGGCGATCTGCCGCCTGAAGCGCGTTGCCGCAGATTATAAGGAAGACATTCGCGGCCGGCTGCCCAAGGCGCCGAAGCATAAGAATGGCAGACGCGTGGCTTGCGTCGGCGCCGGGCCCGCGTCCCTTACCGTAGCGCGCGACCTTGCGCCCCTCGGCTACAAAGTGACGGTGTTCGACCAGGATCCGCGCGCCGGCGGGATGATCTGGTCGCAGATACCGCGCTTTCGGCTTCCGATGGAGGTGATCGACGAGGAAGTGGACTACATACTCGGACTCGACGTCGAGTTCCGGGGTGGCACCAGGATCGACAGCCTCAAGCAACTGATGGCCGAGGGCTACGACGCGATCTTTATCGGTTGCGGCGCGCCCCGCGGCCGCGATCTCGACGTTCCGGGCCGCCAGGAAGCCGCGGCCAACATTCACGTTGGCATCGACTGGCTGTCATCGGTCTCCTTCGGCCACGTCGCCAGCATTGGCAAACGCGTGATCGTGCTGGGCGGCGGCAATACCGCGATGGACTGTTGCCGCACATCCCGTCGTCTTGGCGGCGATGACGTGAAGGTGATCGTCCGTTCCGGATTCGAGGAAATGAAGGCCTCGCCGTGGGAAAAGGAAGATGCCATGCACGAGGGCATCCCCATTCTCAACTACCTCGTACCCAAGGCCTTCATTCACGAAAACGGTCGCCTGACCGGAATGACATTCGAGAAGGTGCGCGCGGAATACGACGCGAAGGGCCGGCGCAAGCTCATCCCCACCGGGGAGCCCGATCAGCATTTCGAATGCGACGACGTGCTCGTCGCGGTCGGCCAGGAAAACGCTTTTCCATGGATCGAGCGCGATGCCGGCATCGAATTCGACCAATGGGGCATGCCGGTAGTCGACAAGGCCACCTTGCAGTCGACCGTTCCCAACGTGTTCTTCGGCGGCGACGCCGCATTTGGCCCCAAGAACATCATCTGGGCGGTGGCCCATGGTCATGACGCCGCGGTTTCGATCGACAAGCTGCTGAACGGCGAGGACGTGCACGAGCGGCCTGCGCCGGGGGTGTCGCTCGTTTCCCAGAAGATGGGGATCCACGAGTGGAGCTACGACAATGACGTTTCGCTCGCCAATCGCTACCAGGTGCCCTGGCGCGACCAGAAGCTCACGCTGAAAGACATCAAGGTCGAGGTCGAGCTCGGCTTCGACCAGAAGAGCGGCTTCGCCGAGGCGCAGCGCTGCCTGAACTGCGACGTGCAGACGGTCTTCACCGGCAAACTGTGCATCGAGTGCGACGCCTGTGTCGACATCTGCCCCATGGACTGCATCACCTTCACAGAGAACGCTGAAGAGGCGGATCTGCGCAAGCGACTCAATGCGCCGGCGACCGATACATCGCAGGACCTTTATGTCTCCGATGCTCTAAAGACCGGGCGCATCATGGCAAAGGACGAAGATGTGTGCCTGCACTGCGGCCTGTGCGCGGAGCGGTGTCCCACTGGCGCGTGGGACATGCAGAAGTTCCTGCTGCAGATGACCCACGCCGGCCCCGCATGCCGGACCCCCGCGCGCAAGGCCGCTTGAGAAAGACCGGAAATGAAACCAATTGAGGCAATCAACGATTTTGTCGTCAAGTTCGCCAACGTGAACGGATCCGGTTCGGCCAGCGCCAACGAGCTCTTCGCGCGCTCCATTCTGCGCATGGGCGTTCCAGTCTCACCGCGCAACATCTTTCCCTCCAACATCCAGGGCCTTCCCACCTGGTACGAGGTGCGGGTAAACGAGCGCGGCTACCAGGGCCGGCGCGGCGGTGTGGACCTGATGGTTGCCATGAACCCGCAGACCTGGGACAAGGATGTGAAGGAGATCGAGGCCGGCGGCTATTTGTTCTACGACAATTCCAAGGCGTTGCCAAAATCGAAGTTTCGCGACGACGTGAACCTCATCGGAATGCCGCTCACCGAAATCTGCAATGCGACTTACAACGACCCGCGGCAGCGGCAACTGTTCAAGAACATCATCTACGTGGGGGCGCTCTCGGCGCTGCTTGACATCGATGCGGGCGAGATCGAGCGGCTGTTCTCCGAGCAGTACAAGGGAAAAGAAGCGCTGCTCCAGTCGAATATCAAGGCGCTGCGGCTCGGGCGCGAGTATGCCACCGAACATTTTTCCTGCCCGATCGGGATCCGGGTGCAGCGGGCCAACGCGGTTGGCAACCGGATATTCGTTGACGGCAACAGTGCGGCCGGGCTGGGTGCGCTCTATGGCGGCGCCACCGTGTGCGCCTGGTATCCGATCACCCCGTCGTCCTCCCTTGCGGAAGCCTTCTCCCGCCACTGCCAGAAATATCGTGTCGATCCTGCGACCGGCAAGCAGCGTTACGCCATCATCCAGGCCGAGGACGAGCTCGCCTCCATCGGCATGGCGATCGGTGCGGGCTGGAATGGCGCGCGCGCCTTCACCGCGACCTCCGGGCCCGGCATCTCGCTGATGCAGGAGTTCATCGGGCTCGCGTATTTCGCCGAAATCCCGGTGGTGCTGATCGACGTGCAGCGCGGGGGGCCGTCGACCGGCATGCCGACGCGAACGCAGCAATCCGACCTTCTTTCGTGCGCGTATGCGTCCCATGGGGACACCAAGCACGTCATGCTTTTCCCGGAGGATCCCACCGAGTGCTTCGAGCTGACCGCACAGGCTCTTGATCTCGCCGACCGCCTGCAGACGCCGGTCTTTGTCATGACCGACCTCGACATCGGCATGAATACGCGGCTTTGCGACCCGTTTCAGTGGGACGACACACGCGCCTACGACCGTGGAAAGGTGATGAGCTACGACGAGCTCGAAGCCGGGAAGGAGTTCGGGCGCTATCTCGACGTCGACGGCGACGGTATTCCCTACCGTACACTGCCGGGAACCCACCCCGAGCGTGGCGCCTATTTCACCCGCGGAACATCCAAGGACCGCTACGCCCGATATAGCGAAACCGGACCAGACTATATCGACAACATGCAGCGCCTAGCGCGCAAGTTCGAGACGGCCAAGTCGCTGGTGCCCAAACCTCTTCTCACGCCGGCCGCCAAGCCGGCTCGCTTCGGCGCCATCTATTACGGATCCACGAGCCCCGCCATGCAGGAAGCCCTCGACGTGCTGTCCGAGCGGGGAATTCACGTCAACGCGCTGCGGGTTCGCGGCTTTCCGTTTCCGGACGAGATCGCGGATTTTGTGGCGACTCATCCGTGGGTCTTCGTTATCGAACAGAATCGCGACGCCCAGCTGAAGACGCTGCTCGTCAACGAAGCCAGGGTTAACCCCGCGCGTCTTATCCCGATACTGCACTACGACGGCACGCCGATCACCGCGCGCTTCATCGTCGATCAGATCTCGCAGCATGCGGGAGCACGCACTGTCGTCCCGATCAGGAAGGCCGTGTCATGACATATCTTGCAAAGCCCAAGCTGCATCACCCAACACTCGCCAAGAACCAGATTGGCTACACCCGCCGGGACTACGAAGGCGCGATCTCGACGCTGTGCGCAGGTTGCGGGCATGACTCGATCAGCGCCGCAATCGTACAGGCGTGCTGGGAACTCGATATCGAGCCTCACCGCGTAGCGAAGCTCTCGGGCATCGGCTGCTCGTCCAAGACGCCGACCTACTTCCTCGGCAATTCGCACGGCTTCAACAGCGTTCACGGACGGATGCCGTCCGTGGTGACCGGTGCCAATCTGGCGAACCGCGAGCTGATCTACCTGGGCGTCTCGGGCGACGGGGACTCGGCTTCCATCGGGATTGGGCAGTTCGCGCACTGCATGAGGCGCGGCGTCAATATGCTCTACATCGTGGAAAACAACGGGGTCTACGGACTGACCAAGGGTCAGTTCTCCGCGACCGCCGATAAAGGATCCAAGTCGAAACGAGGTGTGACCAACACCGACGAGCCGGTAGACATGATCGGACTTGCGCTCATGCTGGGCGCGACCTTCGTCGCACGCAGCTTCTCCGGCGACAAAAAACAGCTCGTTCCCCTGATCAGGGCTGCGATCGAGCACCGGGGAGCCGCCTTCATCGACGTCATCTCGCCCTGCGTCGCGTTCAACAACCATCCCGGCTCGACCAAGAGCTATGAGTTCGTGCGTCAGCACAACGAGGCGGTGAACCGTCTCGATTTCATCGAGGGCCGTTCGGAGATCACGGCGGATTACGCGCCAGGGGAAATCGTCGAGGTGACGCAACACGACGGGTCCGTCTTGCGCCTGAGAAAGCTTGCACCGGATTACGATCCGACCAACCGCGTCAAGGTTATGAACTATCTCCAGGAGCGCGCCGCCGAGGGCGAAGTGGTGACCGGGTTGCTCTACATCAAGCCGGACTCAGCTGACCTCCACCAGTATCTCAACACGGTGGACACCCCGCTCAACCAGCTCGCCGAGCGCGACCTCTGCCCGGGCAGCGTGATGCTCGAGCGCATCAATGCCGCCCTGCGCTAAAACAGGCTCTCGTCGGTAGCTTATCGAGTGCGCCGCGCGGAGGTGGGCGGACGCTGCGCGTCCCGCCTTACCGGAGCTTGATCGCCAGCCCGGAGCAGAAGTAGCCTTCGGGCGAAAACCAGGCGCCGCCATCGCGAAAGCAGGAAAGGTTCGTGACAGCGTCGGCACCGAGCCTGGCGGCCTCGCGCGTCAGCACCGAGATCGCCGCATCCGATGTATCGTGCGTCGTGGTCCAGAAGACCGAGCGCCAGGTTCCCGTCCACAGGCGCTCCACCACCGTGTAGCTGAGGAGCGTAAGCTCCCCAGCTTCGATGACGCGCACCGGCGCTGACATCTCCGCGGCGGGAACCAAGCCCGCGGCGGACATCAAAAAGCAAGAAAGCAACATGCGAACGGTTTTGGCCGGGCGGCTCATGTTTTCCTCGCAGCGAATGCCAGAAGATGCAGCGATTATACCTGCCGCTGCATGGAACGACCTCTTTAGCTAACTCATTGATAGAATTTATTGTTTCCTTTATAGTCCAACGTGACCCAGGACCGATCCACCATGTCTACCGTTAAAGCCATTCAGCCACGCGCCTCGGAAGGTCGTCTCGAGCTCGCGAGCGTGCTGGCGGATCTCACGGCCGACGGACTGGTGCCCAAGGATGTCGCCGACCAGCTTACCAAGGACCGCCGGTTTGCCCGCGCGGACCTCCACCCGTTGGTCGTTATCGCGGACCAGAAGTGGAAAGATCCCCGCCACCCGACCAAGCTTCTCAACGTCGAGACGCTGACCCAGTGGCTGGCGGAAAAAAGCGGTCTGCCCTATCTGCACATCGATCCGTTCAAGATCGATTTCGCGGCGGTCACTAAAGTAATGTCGAGCGCATATGCCGAGCGCTTCAAGATACTGCCCATTAGCGTGACCACACGCGAGGCGACGATTGCCACGTGCGAGCCGTACGTGCGCGAATGGGAGGATTCACTGCAGCAGGTACTGCGGCTCGAAATCAAGCGCGTCATCGCGAATCCCCACGACATCCAGAGCTACATAGTCGAGTTCTATAACCTTGCGCGCTCAGTGAAAGGCGCAACGCGACAGGACAAGGGCGCACTCGGCGACGTGACGAACTTCGAACAGCTCGTTCAGCTGAGCCGAAGCGGCAAGCTCGATGCCAACGACCAGCACATCGTCCATATCTGCGACTGGCTTTTCAACTACGCTTTCGAGCAGCGCGCCAGCGACATCCACCTGGAGCCGCGGCGCGACGCGGGCAACGTGCGTTTTAGGATCGACGGCCACTTGCACCAGGTCTACCAGATTCCCACGCCGGTGATGGTGGCCATGACCAGCCGCATCAAGGTGCTGGGCCGCATGGACGTTGTCGAAAAAAGACGGCCGCAGGACGGCCGGCTCAAGACCGTGACCCCGGACAACGAGGAGGTCGAGCTGCGGTTGTCAACGATGCCCACCGCGTTCGGCGAGAAGCTCGTGATGCGGATCTTCAGCCCGGAGAATCTGGTCAAGGATTATCGGGAGCTGGGTTTCTCCGAAGAGGACGAGCGCAAGTGGGGACAGATGGTGCAGCAGCCTCACGGCATCATCCTGGTGACGGGCCCCACCGGCTCGGGTAAAACCACCACTCTCTATTCCACGCTCAAGCAACTCGCGCGGCCGGAAGTAAACGTCTGCACGGTCGAGGATCCGATCGAAATGGTCGAGCCGACGTTCAACCAGATGCAGGTGCAGCCCGCCATCGGCGTGACTTTTGCGAGCGGCATCCGCACGCTCATGCGCCAGGATCCGGATATCGTCATGATCGGCGAGATCCGCGATCTGGAAACGGCCGAAATGGCCATCCAGGCAGCGCTCACCGGCCACCTCGTGCTGTCGACGCTCCACACGAACGACGCGCCGTCGGCGGTCACGCGCCTGCTCGACATCGGCGTCCCTTCCTACCTCCTGCAGTCGACGATTCTTGGCGTCATGGCGCAGCGGCTGCTGCGCACGCTCTGTCCCCACTGCAAGCAGCAGCATCCCCTGGAAGACGCCGCGTGGGAGCATCTGGTGTCGCCCTGGAAAGCGGCGAAGCCCCAGGACTCGACCTATGTTGCCAAGGGCTGCCTCGAATGCCGAATGACCGGCTACCTGGGGCGCGTCGGCATCTACGAGACGATGTTGATGACGCGCGATCTCAAGAAAGCCGTCACACCGCAGACCGATCTCACGGCCCTTCAGGAGACCGCGTACAAGGAAGGCATGAAAGCGCTGCGCCTCAGCGGCGCGCTCAAGGTTGCGGCAGGCTTGACCACAGTGGACGAGGTCATGAAGGTTGCGCCACCGCCGAGCGGCGACCGGCGCCAGCACTAAGAGCAGTGAATCGTGAATGGTGAACGCGAATCCACCGGCCGTTAGTCAACCACCATTTCGCATTGCCTATTCCCTATTTCCCAAACTGCGCAAGAATCGGGTTGGCAGTGCTGCGTCCGCGCCTTATCCTGCGCCCGTATGGGATCGATCAGTAGCGAGGCACCGGACTCCGCAGGCGGCGCGTCATGTGCGTTGGACTATCAACGTGTTGCACGCGCGATCGCGTACCTTCACCTGCACGCCGGTGCGCAGCCGGGGCTGACCGCAGTAGCGCGTCACGTCCGCCTCTCGGAATTCCATTTCCAGCGCCTCTTCCAGCGCTGGGCGGGCGTCAGTCCCAAGCGCTTCCTGCAGCATCTCACGCTTGAGCGCGCCAAGGCGCAGATTGCGCACTCCGGAAGTCTCCTGGAAGCGAGTGCAGGCGCCGGGCTTTCCGGTCCAGGACGGCTGCACGACCTCTTCGTCACGCTGGAGGCCATGTCTCCGGGCGAATACAAATCGGGCGGCGCAGGACTGGAAATCGCGTTCGGCGTTCACGAATCGCCGTTTGGATGGGCGATCATTGCCTGCACGCCACGCGGAATCTGCGCCTTGCGTTTTGTCGAGCGGCCGAGCGAGCGAGCAGCGGAGGATCTTCTCAGGGGAGAATGGACAAAGGCGCGCATCAAGCTCGACCGGGTCCGCGTCCGCGAGCTTGGGGCGCTGGTATTCGATCCGCTGTCGGCCCCTGCGAAAAAACCGCTCGCCCTCCTCGTCAAGGGCACGAATTTCCAGTTGCAGGTGTGGCGCGCCCTGTTGCAGCTGCCGCTTGGCGCGCGGGCCACGTATGGCGAGATCGCGGGTCGGATCAGGAAACCCGCCGCCGCCCGCGCTGTCGGGGCAGCTGTCGGCGCCAATCCCATAGCCTTCTTGATTCCCTGTCATCGCGTGATACGCGAATCGGGTCAGCTTGGGGGCTACCGTTGGGGCGAAACACGAAAGGCAGCGATCCTCGGGTGGGAAGCCGCCCGCACCGGTGCACCAACGCGGTAAGCGGTAAAATGCGACCTACGCTAAAAACAACGTCAACGCGCATAGGCACTTTCCCGGTTACAACTCACCGCTCACCGCTTACTGTTCACGATGAAAAACACGCTGCAGCCCGGCCTCACTTTCCAGTTCAAGTTCGAAGTGCCACCGACCAAGACAGTGCCGCATCTCTACCCTGAGTCGGAGATGTTCCGGCAGATGCCCGAGGTGCTCGCGACCGGCTTCATGGTTGGGTTGATGGAATGGGCCTGTCTCGAAGCGCTGCGGCCGCACCTCGATTGGCCGGACGAGCAATCTCTTGGCGTGCTGGTGAACTTTTCGCACCTGGCAGCGACACCGCCCGGCCTGACAGTAACCGTCGATGTAAAACTAGACCGGATCGACGGCCGCAGGCTCAGCTTCTCGGTGACCGCCCACGACGGCATCGACAAGATCGCCGAGGGAACACATCAGCGTGTCGTGATCGATCGCGAACGCTTCAACGCAAAGGTTGCCGAGAAAAGCCGCGCCACCGGAGCGTGACCGCCAGCGCATCCGGCGGCCGCCCCCGACGAGCCGCTATTCATGCGAAGTAAGTTCAGGAACGACGCCCACGGAAGCATGCGGACATTATCGCGGGGCCGAAGCCTACATCCGGTTTCGCATCGTTCCCTGTGCAGGCCCGTCTGATTCAGTGGTTAATGATTCACTTGTTTCGCTTTTCTGAACCACTGTTGTTGGTCACGTGTCGCCGGTCACCGAGACAAGCCCGAGCTCTAAGCAGTCACTGCCCGCGTAACTGTTGCCGCAATAGGGTGCGCATTGAGTAAACCCCAGGGAAGCATACAGCGAGCGCGCCTCCAGCATTGTCGGCAGCGTCTCGAGGCATAAACGACGATAGCCAAGGGCTCGCCCCTGCGCGATCGCTGCCGCTGCGAGCGCGCGCCCGGTCCCCGTGCCGCGCAAATGCGGCCGAACATAGAGGCGCCTCATCTCGCAGGTCTCCGTATCAACGCGCCGCACCCCCACGCAGCCCGCGACATCAGAGCCTTCTCGCGCGAGGAGCAGGCAACCGTGCGGCGGACCATAGTCCCCCAGAAGCGCGGACAGCTCCTGATCGAAACCGCCAAAGCAGGTGTTGAAGCTGAGCGACTCTGCGTACTCAAGAAACAGGTCGCGCACGGCGTCGAGTTCGGCACCCGGCTTGTTGACGAGCACAATGTTCATCGCGTACGGCGCGGCTCTCTGTCGAGATCGGGGCAGAATACCCCGCCACCGCTGCGCCGCCCCTGTCCCCGCATCGCAGTTTGCCCTTTGATGCTCGATCTCCACGCCGCGAGCCGGGCCCCTCCTTGACCGGGCGCAACACGCAGTCCATGATGCGCAAAACGTTCGCAGCAGCCCGCGGCGCGCGCAAGGAGGAGCTCGTGATGAATCAAGAAAAACATCGGGCGCAATACCCGGCATGGAATGCCGGCACTCGCTACTGCTCGGTCGCTCTCCGGGATCTCCGGCAACGGACGGCCCAGCCGTCTACTGCCGCCTTCGATTATACTTCCGGCAACAAGCATAAAAGCGAGTGACCGGCGCGGCTTTCGCCGGTCGACCTCAACGAAAACCCACATAACTTTCGACGACTATGAGAATCCAGACGCGCTTCTTCGCACTGATGGGCCTGCTGCTCGCCTCGTCACTCCTCTACGCGCCGCTCGCTGCAGGCGCCGAACCGCCAAAGCTCGACACCGCGAACACGGCCTGGCTGCTCACCGCGTCTGTCCTGGTGCTGTTCATGACCATCCCGGGATTGGCGCTCTTCTACGCCGGCCTGGTGCGGACCCGGAACGTGTTGTCCGTTCTGATGCAGTGTTTTGCGATCACCTGCATGGTCACGATCGCGTGGGTGGTCGTGGTCTACAGCATCGCGTTCGGCGACGGCGGCACGGCGAATGCGTGGTATGGCGGGTTCGGAAAATCCTTCATGTCCGGCGTCCAGGTCAGTTCCGTTAAGGGCACGATTCCCGAGAGCGTTTTTTCGATGTTCCAGCTGACGTTCGCCATCATTACCCCCGCGCTCGTCATTGGCGCCTACGCGGAACGCGTGAGGTTTTCCGGGATGCTGCTGTTCAGCCTGCTCTGGCTGCTTCTCGTCTATGCCCCGATCGCCCACTGGGTTTGGGGCGACGGCTGGCTGCAGCAATTGGGGCTCATGGATTTCGCTGGCGGCACGGTCGTGCACTTGAACGCGGGCATGGCCGCACTGGTCGCCGCGCTGGTGCTCGGCCCGCGCAAGGGTTTTCCCGAAACGCCCATGCCGCCGCACAACCTCACCATGGCCGTTACCGGTGCGTGCATGCTCTGGGTGGGCTGGTTCGGGTTCAACGCCGGCAGCGCGCTCGCCGCTGACGGTTCCGCGGGCATGGCCATGCTGGTCACGCACATCGGCGCCGCGACCGGATCTCTCGCCTGGATGTCCTGCGAGTGGGTTCGCTACGGCAAGCCCTCGGTGCTCGGCATTGTGACGGGCATGGTCGCGGGGCTGGGCACGATCACGCCAGCCTCCGGCTTCGTCGGGCCGCTGGGTGCGATTGTGATTGGTGCTGCCGCGGGGCTCGTGTGTTTCTCCGCCACCAATTACATGAAACGCACGCTGCGCATCGACGATTCGCTCGACGTCTTCCCGGTGCACGGCGTCGGCGGCATACTGGGCACGCTGCTCACCGGGGTGTTCGCGGCGACCGCACTCGGCGGCGTCGGCTATGCCGAAGGCACGGGCATGGGCCGCCAGGTGCTGGTGCAGATCCTGGGCATCCTGGTGATCGGCGCGTGGTCCGGCATCATCTCCTTCGTGCTGTTGAAGGTCAGCGACACGCTCGTCGGCCTGCGCATGACGCCGGAAGAGGAAACCGAAGGCCTCGACACGGTGCTGCACAACGAGACCGGCTACAACCTTTAATACCCGACACCGCTGACGCGGTGCGGGATTAATCACGCGCGATGGAGCGGACGCTGCGCGCCATTCATCGCGCGCCTGTATATGAAATAGGTTCTAGTTAATCTGCGAGGCGCTGAAAAACAAGAGTGGCATTGGTGCCACCGAAACCGAAGCTGTTGGACATGACCGTATTGAGAGTCAAATTGTCCTGTCGTTCACGAACGATCGGGAATCCTTTTGCGCCCGGATCCGGTTCGGTGATATTGGCCGACGCGGCAATGAAACGCGCACCCTGCATCAAGAGCGAATAGATTGCCTCATTCACCCCCGCCGCGCCCAACGCATGCCCGGTCAATGACTTCGTCGAGGAAATAGGAGGGATTCGCTCGCCAAACACTTCGCGCACCGCTTCCAGCTCACGAATGTCACCAACAGGGGTGCTGGTCCCATGGGCGTTGATGTAATCGATCGGCGCGTCAACAGTCGCCATCGCCTGCTGCATGCAACGCACCGCCCCATCGCCAGAAGGTTGGACCATGTCATAGCCATCCGAGGTCGCCCCGTAGCCAACCAGTTCGGCATATATTTTTGCCCCGCGCGCCCTGGCCTTCTCCAGTTCTTCCAGGACCAAGACCCCAGCCCCGCCGGAAATCACAAAGCCATCGCGATTGGCATCATAGGGTCTGGAGGCGGTTTGCGGCGCATCGTTGTACTTGGAAGACAAGGCGCCCATGGCATCAAACAGGACCGTCATCGTCCAATGGACTTCTTCACCTCCACCGGCGAACACCATATCCTGTTTGCCCATCTGGATCAGTTCCGCCCCATGCCCAATACAGTGCGCACTGGTGGAACAGGCAGAGCTGATGGAATAGTTCACGCCCTTTATCTTAAACGGGGTGGCCAGACACGCTGAGTTGGTGCTCGACATGCTGCGGGTCACCATGAAAGGGCCGACCCGTTTTAAACCCTTCTCGCGCAGAATATCGGCCGCCTGCACGATGTTGGAGGTGGAAGGGCCGCCAGACCCCATCACCAGCCCGGTACGAATGTTCGACACTTCGCTCTCTTCCAGACCCGCGTCCGCGATCGCTTCCACCATGGCCAGATAATTAAATGCCGCGCCATCGCCCATAAAACGCATCAATCGCCGATCGATGGCTTCAGCCAGATCGAGACGGATCCGACCATGGATATGGGACCGGAACCCGAGATCTGCATACTCCTGGCAATGCTCGATACCGGACCGCCCGGCACGCAAGGCTTCCGTTACTTCGGTCTTGTTGTTACCGATACTGGAAACGATGCCTAATCCGGTAACAACAACGCGGCGACGGTTCATAATCGATCAGAGGCGTTCGGTTGCAGTAAACAAACCGACACGCACATCCTTTGCAGTATAGATTTCGCGTCCATCGACTTCCATTCTGGCGTCGGCAATGCCCATAAACAGTTTTCGCATGATGACCCGCTTGGGGTCAACATAATAGGTGAGTTTTTTATTGCTGGGCGTCACCTGACCGGAAAACTTGACCTCGCCGACGCCGAGGGCGCGTCCGTGACCCGGGCCACCCAACCAGCCCAGATAGAAACCCAGCAATTGCCAGATGGCATCGAGCCCAAGGCAACCCGGCATCACCGGGTCACCCTCAAAATGACAGGCAAAAAACCATAGATCCGGCGTGACATCGAGCTCAGCGATAACCTGCCCCTTGCCATGCACGCCCCCTTTTTCACTGATCGTCGTAATACTGTCGAACATCAGCATGGGCGGCAAGGGCAATTGGGCATTGCCTGGCCCGAACAGCTTGCCATGCCCGCAGTCCAATAACTCCTCGTAGCCGTAACTGGCTTTCCGATCCGCGGACACTGTACCGGTTGACTCCATAATCAAGCATTCCTAGTTAACGGGCTGACGAGCGATTCACCCTCATCTCGCGCTTCAACGCCCAGTTGCCGCATTCGATCCCAAGTTTGACCGCACTGTTCCGGATCTTTTGTCCTGAAGTCGTGCATTCTATCGCCGCCTGCACCCGACAATGAAACCATGCCGCTATTAATGCTGCTTATCCCGGTGAAAACTGCGATTTGAGCTCGCGATGAATTCTGCCAAATGCAGCGCATATGGGCTGTCCATCCCACGCAACTCATCCAGTATCGCTTGCAGGGGCCGGGACGATCGATGAATGAGTTGGTACGCCTTCTTCAGCGCCTGAAGGTCAGAGCGAGAAAAACCGGCACGGCGCAAGCCTACCAGATTGAGGCCGCGGGCGGTCCCCGGCACACCGTCGATCAGCATGTAAGGCAACACGTCCTGGGTGATTTTGGCATTACCGCCAATCATGGCCAGCGTACCGATATGTACAAACTGGTGCACCATCACACCGCCGGAGATAAACGCCCGATCCGCAACATGCACAAATCCACCCAGTCCCGTACCAGGCGCGATAGTCACCTGGTCGCCGAGGAGACAGTCATGCGCGACGTGGACCTGGGTCATCAGATAATTTCTGTCACCCAGACGGGTCATGGCTTCAGCCTTGCTGGCTCGATGTACCGTGACGTACTCGCGCAGGGTATTACGATCACCAATCGTGACATAGCTGAGGGTGGTTGAATTAAAACCCACGTCCTGTGGCGCCCCCCCGATTACCGCGTACTCGTGCACGGTATTGGCGTCTCCCATCTTCACCCCGTTTTTCAACACTGTGCCAGTCAGCAGCGAGTTCTCATTGCCGATTTGCACGTTGTCCTCGATCACCACATAAGGACCAACCACGTTGCTCTCTCCCAGTTGGGCCTGACCAGAGACAATCGCAGTGGGGTGAATCTTGTTGCTCAAACGACACTCCATATCGATTTCATAACATTGTAAATGATTAACGAGAGATGGCAGGCCGCCTCTCGAGCGCTCGCGCGTTCGCGGCGTCTGGGCCAGCCCTCATGACCTGGAAAGCGCTCGGCATGGGCAACTACGGCAATGGGACGGGAACGGCAGATTTCGGTCCATCGGCGAGCCGCTTGACATGGATGCGGATCGTGATCGAGTGCCGGTGGTGCGAATAGAAAACGCCTGGGCCATGCCCTTTTCCGGATTAGAAGCCGCGCGCCCAGGCGATTTGCCCTACTCGAGAAGAAGCTTCATTAGCGCCGGTGTCGGCTACGCACCGAGGGACCGCGACCAAATATCAGCCACCGGCCAGGCTCGCCTTGGCCGCCACGCGGCGTTTTTTTAGTGCGTCTTCGAGAGGAGGCGCATCCCGCGGTCGAGCCCTTCGATCGTCAGCGGAAACATCCGCTCGCCCATCAACTGCCGCGTAATGCGGATCGACTCGTGGTAGTCCCAGACCGCCTCCGGCTGCGGATTCAGCCAGATCGCGTTGTGATAAACAGAAAGCAGCCGCTCGAGCCACACCGCGCCCGCCTCCTCGTTCGTATGCTCGACGCTGCCGCCCGGATAGACGATCTCGTACGGACTCATCGTGGCGTCGCCGACCACGATCACCGTGTAATCGTGCGGATAGGTATGCAGCACGTCCCACGTCGCCACGCGCTCGGTCCCGCGCCGGCGGTTATCGCGCCACACCCGCTCATAGAGAAAATTGTGAAAGTAAAAATACTCGAGGTGCTTGAACTCGGCGCGCGCCGCAGAAAAGAGCTGCTCACAGATACGGATGTGATCGTCCATCGAGCCGCCAACGTCCAGAAAAAGCAGGACCTTCACGGCATTGTGACGCTCGGGAACCATCTTGAGGTCGAGCCAGCCGGCGTTCCGGGCGGTGGATCGGATCGTATCGTCAAGGTCCAGCTCTTCCGGCGCCCCGATCCGGGCGAAGCGGCGCAGGCGTCGTAGCGCCACCTTGATGTTGCGGGTGCCGAGCTCGACGGTGTCATCGAGATTGCGGTACTCGCGCCGGTCCCACACCTTCACGGCGCGGCGATGACGCGACTCGGGCTGGCCGATGCGCACGCCCTCCGGGTTGTAGCCCCACGCGCCGTACGGGCTGGTTCCCGCCGTGCCAATCCATTTTGCGCCCCCCTGGTGCCGGCCCTTTTGCTCCTCGAGGCGCCGCCTGAGCGTCTCCATGAGTTTTTCCCAGCCGCCCATAGATTCGATCAGCTTCTTCTCCTCTTCCGAGAGCACTTTTTCCGCGAGCTTTCTCAGCCAATCCTCGGGAACGACGACGGTGATGCCATCGACCTCAACGATGCCCTTGAAGTAACTCGCAAACGCACGGTCGTAACGATCGTAGTACTTCTCGTCCTTCACCAGGCAGGTGCGCGCGAGATAGTAGAAATCCTCGAAGCGGCCAAAGATGACGCGCTTCTCCAGCGCCTCGATTAGGGCCAGAAACTCCTTGATCGAAACGGGAATCCCGCCTTCTTTCAGCTTGAGGAAGAACTCAATTAGCATCGAGCACCCGAGGGCGGTCCGCTCACAACATCGACCTACCCGCCTTTATCTGCTTGGGCGGCTGCATTCGGCGCTTTTCGATCACCAACACGCTGGGGTAATAGTGCATCCCGTGCGACGTCCGCGTGAATTCATTGACTGCGGACTCCTGTTCTCCTTCCCAGTGCCAGGCGTTGAGTTGGTCTATGAGACGCTTGCTGAACTCAACGAACGATCCGTCCTTGCGGTATCCTCCGCCAAACCTGTCCCAGTACGACGTGTGCAGGTCCTCGCATAGATAAACCCCGTCGTCTGCTATGTGCGGATAAAGTTCCTCGAAGGTAGCGATCTGCTGCTCCATTCTGTGCCCGCCGTCATCGATCAGAATATCCGGCCTGGGCAAGTCCTTGCGCAGCCGCGCCAGAAAGTCGCGGTCCGCCTGGTCGCCGATGAGGATCGTCGTCGCCTCGTCCGCGAAGGCCTTGCACCCGGGTTCGATGTCCACCCCGTACAAGCGACACCCGGGCCCGAAGTAATCACGCCACATTTGGAGTGAGCCCCCGAAATTAACACCGATCTCCAGTAGCACGGGCGACCGGCCCCGGTAGCGGGCGAAATGCCGGTGATAAATCTCCAGGTAGCCGTACACCTTGTGCACGCTGCGGCCGGTGTGATCGCGATACCAACTGACCAGTGGATTCTCGGCCGGGCCTGCCCGCGCATGCTGCAACTTCCGACCGCTAAGCGCTGCCTTGACAAACCGGAGCAACATGGCAAGCGGCCTACCTCTGGCGCCTCGACATGAAAACCAGCCGCTCGAAGAGATGGACGTCCTGCTCGTTCTTGAGCAGCGCGCCGTGCAGCGGCGGGACGATCTTGTGCTGGTCCTGGCTGTGGAGCACTTCCGGCGGGATGTCCTCGGCCACGAGCAGCTTCAACCAGTCGAGCAGCTCCGAGGTGGAGGGCTTTTTCTTGAGGCCCGGCACTTCGCGGATCTCGAAAAACGCCTCCAGCGCCTCCTGCAGCAGCCGCTTCTTGATGTCCGGATAATGCACGCGAACGATGCGCTCCATGGTCTCATGGTCCGGGAAGCGGATGTAGTGAAAGAAGCACCGCCGCAGGAAAGCATCCGGCAGCTCCTTCTCGTTGTTGCTCGTGATCACAACCAGCGGACGGTGCCTCGCCCTCACGAGCTCCTGCGTCTCGTACACGTAGAATTCCATCCGGTCGAGCTCGCGCAGCAAATCGTTGGGGAACTCGATATCGGCCTTGTCCACCTCGTCGATCAGCAGGACCGACGGCGCCTCCGAGACGAAACCCTTCCACAGCATGCCCTGGACGATGTAGTTGCGGATATCGTGCACCTTGGGATCGCCGAGTTGCGAGTCGCGCAGGCGCGACACGGCGTCATACTCGTAGAGCCCATGCTGGGCCTTCGTGGTGGACTTGATGTGCCACTCGAACAGCGGACGTCCGAGAGCCCTCGCGATTTCGATCGCCAGCATTGTCTTGCCGGTACCCGGCTCTCCCTTGACGAGCAGCGGCCGCTCGAGCGTGAGCGCGGCGTTCACCGCCATCATCAAGTCATCGGTTGCAACGTAGCTGTCAGTGCCTTCAAATCGCTTCATTGTCATTCAAGGTTCAAGGTTCAAGGTTCAAGGTTCAAGGTTCAAGGTTCAAGGTTTTCAAGCGAGTCTTGCACCGGGGTGCGGGAGCGTCAAGACAACCGCCCACGCGGCGCAAGCCACGCCGGGCCGGCGTCATCGCGAAGCGCCTGGGCCGATCAGGCGCGCGAGATCGTCGCGCAAGTCGATGTCCACCAGCGCGCCGGGGTCTTCGCACTCGATCAGCTTAACCTCGCCACGATGGCGCTCGAGCACCGAACGGGCACCTTCATCGCCGTCCAGCGCCAGCAGCTCATCACGCAAGGGCGCGCCGAATCCGACGGGATGCCCGCGCTTTCCCTCGTGCGTCGGCGCAGCGATCAACGCCCCGCCCTCCAGCGCCACGACGATGCGCCGGATGGTCTCGGGTCGGATGCCCGGCATATCGGCAAGCGCGACCACCCAGCCATCGGCCTCGCGCACCTGTGCAACGCCGTGCGCGAGGCTCGCGCCCATGCCTCTCGCCGCACCCTGAAACATGGTGCACTGGCAGCCCTCCTGCTCCAGCAAATCGTGGAGCGGGAAATCCCCCCAGCGCACGACAGCCACCACGTCGGGCACGACAGCAAAAAGGTTGCGCGCAGCGTGCGCCGCGATTGCTACGCCGTCCGCGAGCGGGTGGAGGAGCTTGTCTCCGCCGAAGCGCGAGCCGCTGCCGGCGGCGAGCAGTATGGCAACGATATTCCGGGGATGCTCGGGCATGCGGCTCATTATAGAATCTACGGGCCCCTAAAGCCCGCAGGAGCGGTTACAAGCGCCGCTCGATTTGCTGGCGGGCTCCTGGAAAAGGAACCGTAACGATGCCAAAGTTCTGCGCCAACCTCACCATGCTCTGGAACGAGCTCGACTTCATGGATCGCTTCGCGGCCGCGGCGAGAGCCGGCTTTAAAGGCGTCGAGTATCTCTTCCCGTACGACTACGACAAGAATCAGCTCGCCGAGCAGCTCCATAAGCACAAGCTTGCGCAGGTGCTGCACAATTTTCCCGCCGGCGATTGGGGCAAAGGCGAGCGCGGCATCGGCTGCCACCCTGACCGTGTGGGAGAGTTCCAGGACGGCGTTGAAAAGGCGATCGAATATGCAAACGCACTAGGCTGCAGGCAGTTGAACTGCCTGGCGGGCATCGCCCCGTCCGGCGTCGCGCCCGAGAAACTGCGTGAGACGTTCGTGAAGAACCTGAAATTTGCGGCCGGCAAACTGAAGGCCGCGGGCATCAAGCTGCTGACGGAGCCCATCAACACCCGTGACATGCCCGGCTTCTATCTCAACTACAGCCGCCAGGCATTCGACATCATCCGCGACACGGGATCCGACAACCTCTACCTCCAGTACGACATCTACCACATGCAGGTCATGGAAGGCGATCTCGCCCGCACCATAGAGGCGAACCTCAAGCTGATTCCCCACCTGCAGCTCGCCGACAATCCGGGGCGCAACGAGCCCGGCACGGGGGAGATCAACTATGCCTTTCTCTTCCGGCACATAGAGCGGATTGGCTACGAGGGCTGGATCGGCTGCGAGTACAAGCCAAGGACGAACACCGACGCCGGACTGGGGTGGGTCAAGCCCTACCTTTAAGCCGGGGATACTCGAAGCGCGCGCTCCTTGACGCTTACCATCCCGCGCCACACAATCTGAAATCCAAAAATTAGCTGTATCGGGAGTTTCTTTTAATTCCGTTCAAGGGAGAGACAATGAAATCAAAGCGCATTGCCCAGGTATTGGGCATTACCCTCACCGCCGCGTTTGCCGCAGCAGCTTCGGCACAGCAGCTCAAGATAATGACCGGCCCGCAGGGCGGATCGTGGTACCCGCTCGGCGGCGCGATCCAGGGCATCGTCGAGAAGAACGTCAAAGGGGTATCGATGCAGGTGCTGCCTGGCGCGGGCATCTCGAACGTCAAAGGGGTCCAGGCCGGCAAGGCCGATCTTGGCTTCGGCAATGCCGTATCGTCCGTCGACGGGGTCAACGGCCGCGCGCCGTTCGACAGCAAAACCGGCAACGTCTGCCAGGTCGCAACGCTCTACTTTCAATACTTTCACATGGTGGCGCTGGCAGATGCAGGAGTAAAGACCGTTGCCGACGCGAAAGGCAAGGCGCTGACGACGCAGCAAAAAGGCAACACCGGCGAGCAGATGACCCGCCACGTGCTGGAAGTCTACGGCCTCGGATATGACAAGATGTCCAAAGTCAACCATGGCTCGTACACCGATTCCGTGTCGCAGCTCAAAGACGGTCACGCACAAGTGTTCACGCTGATCACCACGGTGCCGGCTTCCTCGGTCATGGACCTCGCTTCTGCGCGGGACATCCGCGTCCTCGAGGTGCCAAACGACAAGCTGAAAGCACTGCAGAAGATCAACAAGGGCTACGACAAGCGCATCATCAAAGCCGGCAGCTATCCGAAGCAGGACAAGGATGTGCAGACGATCGGCACCTGGACCCATCTCATCGCGAGCTGCAAGCTGCCCGAGAAGCTCGTCTATGACATCACGAAGGCGCTGGCACAGAACACGGAACATCTTGGTAATGTCGTTAAGGCGGTCAAGGGCCTGACGCCGAAGGACATGGCAACCAATGTCGGGGTGCCGTATCATCCGGGCGCGCGCAAGTACTACAAGGAAACCGGAGCGCTCTAACGTCGGGCGAATGAGCAGCGGCGGCGCGAGGGTTCGCGCCGCCCTTTTTTTGCCCGTGGTTCAACAATGGCGACCAACGCCGAGCGCGCGCTCAAGGCCATCATCTCGATCGTTGCAGTCGGGATGTCGGCCTACCACCTGACGGTCGCGTTCATCGGCGCGCCGCAGGCCCTGTTCTTCCGCAGCACCCACCTGCTTTTCGCCCTGACCCTGATCTTCCTGCTCTACCCCGGATTTCGCAGGCGCGAGGGCGCGCGCGCGTCGTGGCCGGAGCTGATCTGGATCGCCATCGCGGTCGGGACCACCCTCTACATCTGGGTCAATCACGACTACCTTCTGACGCGCTTCGTCTTTGTCGACGACCCCACGCAACTGGAACTCGTGCTCGGATTCGCATTCACTCTGCTGGTGCTGGAAGCAACACGGCGCGTGATCGGTTGGCCATTGCCCGCGACCGCAGTGGTATTTCTGTTTTATGCCCTCTTCATCGCCAAGTCGCGCCCCGAGCAGATCATCGAGATCCTGTATCTCACAACCGAAGGCATCTTCGGTCCAACCCTGGGCGTTTCAGCGGCCTACGTCATCATGTTCGTGCTCTTCGGAGCCTTCATGGAGCGCACCGGCATCGGTCAGCTCTTCATGGATTTTGCGCTCTCCCTCACCGGGCATACCGCCGGCGGCCCCGGGAAGGTCGCAGTGGTGAGTTCGAGCCTGTTCGGCACCGTGTCGGGAAGCGCGGTTGCCAACGTGCTGGTTGACGGCCCCATCACGATCCCCCTCATGAAGCGAACTGGCTTCAAGCCCGCATTCGCCGCGGCGGTCGAATCGGTGGCATCGACCGGCGGGCAGATCATGCCGCCGATCATGGGCGCGGCGGCCTTCGTTATGGCCGAATTCCTGGCGGTAAGCTATTTCCAGGTCGCGGTTTGGGCCTTCATTCCCGCCGTCCTCTACTACCTGGCCGTCTTCAGCGCCGTGCATTTCGAGTCGAAGCGAGTGGGCCTTCTCGGATTACCGCGCTCGGAAATTCCCCGGTTCGGCACCGTCATGCGCGAACGGGGGCATCTCTTCATCCCTCTGCTCACAATTCTCTTCGGCTTGATGGCGGGCTATAGCGCACCGCTCTGTGCGCTCGCGGGAACCCTCACGTGCATTCCGGTAGCGCTCATGCGCAAGACCACGCGCAAGGGAATCGGCTGGAGGACCGTGTGGAGCGCCATGGAGGAAGGGGCGAAAAATGCCATTGCCGTAGCGCTCGCTTGCGCGTGCGCCGGCATCGTCATTGGCGTCATCACCCTCACCGGGGCGGCGATCAACTTCACCGCGCTGGTCGTCAATCTGTCGCAGGACTTGCTGGTGCTGGCGCTGATCCTCACCATGCTGGCGGGCATTATCCTGGGGATGGGCATGCCCACGACACCCGCGTACATCGTGATGGTGTCGCTGCTCGTGCCGGCCATCATCAAGCTGGGCGCAATTCCGCCCGCCGCGCACATGTTTGCGTTCTATTTCGCCATTTTGTCGGCCATCACACCGCCCGTTGCGCTCGCGGTATACGCGGCCGCCGGGCTGGCGAAGGCAAATTTGTGGGACGCGGGCCTGACCGCCGTCCGCGTCGGAGCCGCCGGTTTCATTGTTCCATTCATGTTCATTTTCGAGCCTTCGCTGCTGATGATCGGAGAGTGGACCGGGATCCTGCAGTCCTTCGCCACCGCCGCCATCGGCACCGTCTGCCTCGCGGCGGGGCTGTTCGGCTATTTCCTCGGCATCGCCCGCGTCTGGGAGCGCGTGTTTTTGGTGGGCGCGGCCGTGCTCCTCATCAAGCCCGGCCTGGTCACCGACCTTGCCGGCGCTGCACTCTTCATCTCCGTTCTTGGTAGCCAGATGCTGCGCAGGCGCACTGAGGCCGAGTCGCCCCGTTCCGCCACGAGGTAGTTCTGCCGCACGAGCACGGACCGGGCTGCCCGGCATTTTGGTATCCTCGGTGTCTGCGCCTCT
>LJTT01000031.1 GCA_001303585.1 Betaproteobacteria bacterium SG8_41 | reverse complement strand
CCGTCGTCGGGGATTCCGTCCTCGGCGTCGGCGTGGCGCCACAGTATAAGGTCCATGTTGCGTGTTCCGCGTTCAAGTTTCAAGTTTCAAGTTTCAAGTTTCAAGTTTCAAGTTTCAAGTTTCAAGTTTGGGCGATGGTTGTACGCGAAGTTCCTCGCATTGAACTTCGAACATGGAACTCGGAACATTGAACACCGCGGAGCGGTTTACCAGAACCGCTTCGCGGCGCGGAACGCCTTCCACGCACCTTTCAATTCCTGCTTCAGATGTACCGCGCGGCCCCGGCTCCAGCCCAGCAGGATCCCTTTGGCTTCGAGCACATGCTTGCCCCGCGCGCCCCCGAAACCCTGCGTCATCAGGCCGGCAACTGTCGCAGCATCGTTCATTGCACCCAGTATATCTTGCAGCCAAGCGAGGCGCCTCAGCAACTCGCTCGCCGCCTTGCCTTCATAAAGGCTCGCGAAGAAATCAGTCGCGTAGCGGAACTTCTTGATCGCAATTCGCAGCCGATGAAGCTCGGCCGGAGACCGCTTGGCGAGGCGGCGGCCGCGCCTGCGCGCCTGCTGGTAGCGCTTCTCCAGTACTGTCGCGGCAAACTCGGTAACGGGCATCTGAAGCGCGTCTTTCGCCGGCCCTTCGGCCGAAAGGTGCCAGCCCTCGGTCGCGATCCAGGCCGCGAGTCTCAGCAGCAGCCGCTGATAACGGTGCGAGCGCACCGCGCGGCGCGCACCTGCGTTCGCCAAGCGCCGCAGCTCGCCGCATCGCGCGCCAAAAGCACGCAGCTCGCCATGCGCGCCAAACTCCGTCTCGATTGGGGGAAAGGTTTCGGCCAAGAAAACGTCCCAGTCGCGAGCTGGCCCGAGCCTCGATGCAAGCCACTTCAAGTCCCCTGCCAGCGGTTCGGTTTCCGATTCAGCGATGGGTGGCGAGAACACGCCAAGAGCCGAGCGCAGCCGTCGTAGCGCCACGCGCATCTGATGCAGGAACTCGGAGTCGGCGCCTGCCAGCATGCCGCGCTCGTTCGCGTGCAGATGAGCGAGATTGGCCCACATCACCGCTTTGAACGCGTCGCTGACGGACATGCCCGGATTCAGCCCCGCCGGCCGCGCTCTAACGGGTGGCTCTTGATCCGCCCCCTGCAGCGCATAACCCCGCTCCGCCTTTGAGCGACTCTCGAGAGCCAGCGGGATGTCTTTCTGCACCTTCAACGCGAGCGCATAGAGCTGCGCCCGGTCTCCGTCTTTTAATTCGAGCTCGAGTTCTGCCAACGGCTCCGCATGCCCGCCGCTGCAAATCATGCCCTGATCAATGCTGGCCTCGATGGTCGTACCCTCGACGGGCTTCAGCAGGCGGCGGCTGCGCCTGATATCAGTGGCGAACAGCGGTCTCAACTCATTTCGTATCCCGGGGCGCCTCAGGGCCGCAGCGAGCGCCCGGTCCTCAATGCGCGCGAGATCTGGCTCGGGTCCCGCTACCCGCGCTTCAGACTCCGCCTGCTCGTGCAGGCCGGCGCGCACGGTGCTCTCGCCTTTCACCGTTTGCACCCAGACGCCACCTTCTTTCCTCACCCTCAACGCAATGCCCTGACGCATAAGGTCAAGCGCGGGGGTGTCGTAGTAAATGCTCCGGAGCCGCCGCGTGACCGAGCGCCCGGTGCCTTTCAGCTCGCGATGCTTCGCGAGGCGACGGATTGCGCTGGAAGCGACCCGAAGTTTTAGCTCGATTTCTGTCGCTGGATGGCGCTGCGGCATGGCGGCCCCTTGATAGGGCGGAAAAACGTCAGAACCCGGGAACGGGAAACATTAGATCCGAAATCGGCGAGCGGCCACTGGCGGATGGAAGCACCTTCCGGTTGTCCCTTATCCGATTGCCACTTTTCGTTATCCTGCTTCCCGATCAGGAGGCCTGAGTGCGAGCAAGCTGCTCGAGCAGCATCTCTTGCGCGGAGAGCGCCTTGCTGCGCCGCGGTTGCCGCAACGCGTAGCGCCCCTCTGCATCCATCTCCCAGGCCTGGCAGTTGTCTTCAAGATAGGGCTTCAGGCCTTCGTTGACGACACGCCGCTTGAGCTTGGCGTCGAGCACCGGAAAACAGATCTCCACGCGGCGGAAGAAATTTCGGTCCATCCAGTCCGCGCTCGACAGATAGACGTCCTCCGCGCCGTCATTGTGAAAGTAGAACAGTCTCGAGTGCTCGAGAAAGCGTCCCACGATCGAGCGTACCCGGATGTTCTCCGAGGTGCCCGGTATGCCCGGCTTCAGCGCGCACACCCCGCGCACGATCAGGTCGATCTCGACCCCGGCAGCGGAAGCTTCATAGAGCGCGGCGATCGTTGCGGGCTCGAGCAGCGCGTTCATCTTGGCGATGATCCGGCCCTTTTTCCCATTCTGCGCGTGGTGGGCCTCATTCTGGATCGCGCGCAGAATCTGCTTGTGCAGCGTGAACGGCGATTGCCACAGGTGCTTCAACCTGCTCGCCCGGCCGAGACCGGTGAGCTGGACGAACACATCGCTCACGTCCGTGCCCATTTCCTCGTTGGCCGTGAACAGGCCGAAGTCGGTGTAGAGCTTGGTCGTGCGCGGATGGTAATTCCCCGTGGACAGATGCACGTAACGCCGCAGCCGCTCGTCCTCGCGGCGCACCACGAGCAGCATCTTGGCGTGGGTCTTGTGACCCACCACGCCGTAGACCACGTGCGCGCCAACCTCCTCGAGACGTTGCGCCCAGTTGATATTGGCCTCCTCATCGAAACGGGCGAGCAGCTCGAGCACCACCGTGACTTCCTTGCCGCTGCGCGCGGCGCCGATAAGGATGTCCATCAGCTCGGACTCCGCGCCGGTGCGATAGACCGTCATCTTGATCGCCACGACCGCCGGGTCGCGCGCCGCCTGCTCCAGAAGGGCGATGACCGGCTGGAATGACTGGAACGGATGGTAGAGCAGGATGTCGCTTTCCCGGATCGCGGCGAAGACGTCTTCTGGGCCATCGAGCTGCGCCGGCAGGCCCGGCCGAAAGACCGGATACTTGAGATCCGGGCGGCTGACTCCGTCCGGCACGCTCATCAGACGAACCAGGTTAACCGGTCCATCGACCCGGTAGAGGTCGTCCTCAGTGAGGTTGAACTGAGCAAGCAGAAAATCCGCGATCTGCGGAGTGCAGTTCTCGGCAATCTCAAGCCTGACTTCGTCCCCGAACTGGCGATGCGGCAGCTCCCCGCGCAACGCCGTGCGAAGGTCCTTCACCTCCTCCTCGTCGACGAAAAGCTCGCTGTTGCGTGTCACGCGGAACTGGTAGCAGTCGACCATCTTCATCCCCGCGAACAGCTCGCCGACATGCTCATGCAGGACCGACGACAGGAACACGAAATCGTACTCCGCGCCCGCGATCTCCCGCGGCAGGCGCACGACGCGGGGAAGCACCCGTGGCGCCTGCACGATGGCGATGCCGGAGTTGCGCCCGAACGCGTCCTTGCCCTCGAGTTCGACGGCAAAATTCAAGCTCTTGTTGAGGACCCTTGGAAACGGATGAGATGGATCGAGACCGATCGGCGTGAGAACGGGCATGACCTCGCGCATGAAGTAGGCCTTCACCCAATCGGCCTGGGCTGGCGTGAGGTCCCCGCGCCGCAGGAACCGGATTCCCTCGCTTGCCAGTCCGGGCAGGATATCCTGGTTGAGGAGCTGATACTGGGTGGCGACGAGCGCGTGCGCTTCCTTCGCCACCTGCGCGAACACCTGCGTGGCAGGCATGCGATCCGGCCCGATGGCAAGGGATCCGGCCTCGATTTCCGCCTTCAGCCCGGCGACCCGGATCTCGAAGAATTCGTCCAGATTGCTCGAGACGATGCACAGGAACCGCAGGCGCTCGAGCAGGGGCGTCGCGCGATTTTCAGCCTGGGCGAGCACGCGCTGGTTGAAAGCCAGCTGGCCGAGTTCACGGTTGACGTACAGCTCCGGGATGTCACGTGGCTTGTTCATCGCCTGACCGCCGCGCGGCATTTCCACGCCGCAGGTGGCGCGGACGTCAGCCCGTGGCCTCGTCGCTTGCGTTGTCCGTGATTGCGGTTACCGCTTCGTGGAGGGGGGTACGTATCCGGCGGCAGCATCTGCCCCGCCACCAAAGAAGTGTTTTTCCATCTGCTGCGCGAGGTAATCGCGCGCTCTCTTGTCCGCCAGATTGAGACGGTTCTCGTTCACAAGCATCTTCTGCAACTCGAGCCACTGTTTCCACGCCTCCTTCGACACGTTGTCGAAGACGCGTTTGCCGAGCTCGCCCGGATATGGCGGAAAATCAAGCCCTTCCGCCTCGCGCCCGAGCTTCACGCATTTGACCATTCGAGGCATAAGCCAATTTTAAAGGGTACCGCTGGCGCGTTACAGATGTGTTGGGAAAAATACTAAGGCGGTGACCGTTCTAGGTAAACCGCAGCGCCATGTTGGTGTTTTTTAAGCGAGAAGTGCCCATCAGCAGCGGATGGTTCGAACGGGGCCGCTCCAGATAGAAACCCTGCACGCAGTCGACCTCGAAACTCTTCAGCATGCTCAGGGTCTCCTCATCTTCCACGCACTCGGCGATCGTCGTCTTGTGCATACCGCGCGCCACCGTGACCATCGCCTTGACGAACAATTGGTTGTCGGCGTCGTTCGCGAGGTTGCGAATGAACAGACCGTCGATCTTGACGGAATCGACCTGCAGGTGCTTGAGGTACGCGAACGAGGAGAATCCCGTTCCGAAATCATCCAGGCTCACGCCGCACCCGGTCTGGTGCAGCGCTTCGATGAATCGTTGCGCATCGTGCAGGTCCGAGACTGCCGACGTTTCGGTTAGCTCGACCAGAAGCCGACGCGGCGCCACGCCGTAGCGCTTCAATTGCTCGGCGATGAATTGCGGCAGAGCCGGCTGGTCGAACGAGCGCCCGGAAATATTGACGGCCAGCGCCGGTATCGACCGCACGTCTGCCAGCATTTGGATCGACTCGCTCAACACCCAGCGGTCGATGTCCAGGATCTTGCCCGATTTCTCCGCCATCGGGATGAATTGCCCGGGCATGATATGGAGCGAGCGCTCGTCCTTGTCGCGCATGCGCACCAGCACCTCGAAATGCGAGAGCGATCCGTCGACGGTCGAGTAGACGCCCTGAAACTGGAGATCCATGAGGTCGTTCTCCAGGGCGTGGAGGATTCGGTCGTTCCATGACAGCTGCGTGACCATCTGCCGGGTCGTGTCGAGGTCGCTGCGGTAGATTCTCCAGGCATTCTTGCCGGACTCTTTCGCCTGGTACATCGCGGTATCGGCGCGCGCGATCAGATCCTCGGTGTTGTCGGCATGGTCGGGCAGCACAGCGATCCCGAGCGAGGTGGTGAGGCGCAGGCTTCGGCCTTCGAACTGAAACCGCACGTTGGCGATCGACTGCGTGATGCGGTCGGCCAGAACGCGCAGTGTCTCATCGGAAACGTCCGGCACCAGAATCGCGAATTCGTCGCCGCCCAGCCGCGCAATGATCTCGTTGCGCCGCACCTGGCCCGCTACCTCGCCCGCGACGCGGATCAGCATCGCGTCGCCCGCGCGGTGACCGAACGTGTCGTTGATGTACTTGAACTCATCCAGGTCAAAAAACAGCAGCGCGACGCGTGATCCGTGGCGTTCCGCCTCCGCGGTCATGCGCGCTAGCTCCTCGTTGAAGCGATGGCGGTTGTAGAGGCCGGTCAGCGCGTCGCGCTCGGCGAGGTACACCAACTGGTCGGCGGTCTGGCGCGCGCTGGTGACGTCCTCGAACAGCCAGAGATGGCCAACGGGGCGTCCGTACACGTCCTCTACAGCGTGCACCTGCTGCGTGATGAGACGGCCGTCGGCCATCTGGAGCTCGAGTGTGCCGAGGATCTCGCCCGTGCGCGGAAGTTGCAGAATCCGTTTGGCCTGCTCGTCCGGCCGCGCCAGCACGCAGTCCGAGCTGGCGAGAATTTCATCCGGCTTGCGGCCGATCAAGCTCGCCCCCGGCGCGATCATCCAGATGCGCGTGAAGGCGGGATTGCTGTACACGACCTTGTCGTCATGCGACACGAAGAGAATCCCCACATCCATCGCCCCGAGCAGCGCCGAGAGGCGGGCGTGCTCATCGCGAGCGCGGGTGAGATACTCCTGCTGCACAGCCTGCGAGTCGCGCAGCTCGACCACCGTGCTCTCCAGCCGCTGCTCGGCCTCCTTGCGCTGGTTGATGTCGCGAATGCTGATACGGATGCCAAGGTAGCCGCCATCGCTGTCGTAGATCGGGCGCCAGTCGGCTGCGGCCCAGAACTCCGAGCCGTCCTTGCGGCGAGCGCGAAACTCGTAGTTGGCCCCGCTGTTTCCGCGCAAGGCGCGGCGGACCTGCCGCACCGTGCGCCCGACGTCAGGCTCGCTGATGAAAGGAGCCGGAAAGTTCTGGGTCGCAAGGCACTCCTCCGGCGTGTAGCCGAACATGTCGAGCACGCGCGGATTGATCCAGATGAGCTTGCCCTCCTGGCTGATCCACAATTCGCAGTCATAGCTGTAGTCCGCGATGGCGGTGAACTTGGCCTCGCTTTCCGCCAGCGCCTTGATCCGGCCCTGCAGCACGGTCGCCATCGTGTTGAAAGCGTGGGTGAGACGCCCCACCTCATCGCCGCTCCCAACCGGCAGTCGCAGATTGAGGTCGCCCGCCGCGAGGCTCTCGCTCGCTCGTGTGAGCCGGGTAAGACTGCGCGTGAGCCAGAACGCAATCGCAGTCATAGAAATGAGCGAGACGAGCAGCGCCACCGCCCCGATCATGAGATTGTCGCGGATGAGTTCCGCTTGCGCGGCCTGCATGAACGACGTCGAGGTCCCAAAACGCAGGCGCCCGACGCTCGCGCCCCCTGCCTCGATCGCGGTTTCAGTCTCGAACCATCCCTTCTCGATCACGCCCGGATCGGCAATGGAACCGTCGAGCCGCGGCAGCTCGTCTTGCCCGTGCCAGCCGCTGGAAGCGATGACTCTTTCGCGCTGGTCATAGAGCAGCAGATAGGCGATGCCGTTGTCCCGGCGCACGCGCTCGAATACCGCCCGGATAGCCGCGTCGTCGCCGCGCCGGAGCGGATCGGCCAGCGCCGCCGAGAGCAGCTGCTTCTGCTCCTCCAGATGCAGCTGCGCGCGCTCCGCGAGCTGGTTGTTCATGAGCTGCGTGCTGTGGCCGATGATGAGGGCCAGCATCACGATCTGCACCAGCGCCGTCGCGAGCAGCAGGCGCGCCCGCAACGACAGCGGGAACGGCCAGAGCCGCATCAGGCGCGCCGCAAACGCTTCACCAGCACGACCGAGCGGCGCTGATAGTTGTAGAGTTCGCGCTTGCGGCGCGGCAGCGCCGCCGGTCCGGCTTCGGCGAAGCCGCGCTCGATGAACCAGTGCTCGGCACGCGTGGTAAGCACAAAAAGACGCTTCAGCTTCTGGCGGCGCGCGCGCCGCTCGATCTCCAGGAGCAGCCGTTCGCCGGCGCCCTGGTTACGGAAATCGTCGCGCACCACCAGGCAGGCGAGTTCGCCAGCAGCCTCGTCGCCGAACGGATAGAGCGCAGCGCACGCGACGACGATGCCGTCGTGCTCGAGCACGACAAAACGTCCGATCTCGCGCTCAAGCAGGTCGCGGTTGCGCTTGACGAGCGTCCCGTCAGCCTCAAGCGGTTCGATCAGCTGGAGGATGCCGCCGATGTCATCGAGCTTCGCTGGACGCTGCGTCTCGATCGGATCCGGCGTGAGCATGGTGCCGACGCCCTTGTGCGTAAAAAGCTCAAGCAGCAACCCATCGTCAACGTGGCCCGAGATGAGGTGGGCGCGGCGAACGCCCGCCCGGCATGCCCGCACCGCCCACGGCAGGTAGAAACCGACGTCGGTATCGGCCTGCCCGCCCCTGGCAAGGAGCGCCTCGGCCTGATGCACCGTGAGCTCGCGCAAGAGCTCGCCGCGTCGCCCCGTGACGCCGTTCGTATCCATCAGAAAGATGAGCTTCTCCGCCTTAAGCGCAGTCGCGGTCGAGGCTGCCACGTCCTCAAGCGCAAGGTTGAATACCTCGCCCGTCGGGGAATACCCGAGCGGGGAAAGCAGCACGAGCTCGTTATCGTCGAGGCGCCGCTGGATGGCAAGGGCATCCACCTTGCGCACCTCACCGGTGTGCATGAAGTCCACGCCGTCTCTCACGCCGAGCGGTTTGGCGGTGATGAAATTGCCGCTTGCGACCCGGATATCTGCGCCTGCCATGGGCGAGTTGGGAAGACCCATGGAGAGCAATGCCTCGATCTCGACCCGCAGGCGCCCGCTCGCTTCCTTGGCGCACGCGAGCGCGGCGTCGTCGGTGACGCGCAGACCGGAATGGAAGCGGCTGCGGCGGCGGCGCTCCTTCAGTTTTTCCTCGATCTGCGGGCGCGCGCCATGAACGAGGACGAGCCGCACACCAAGCGCGGCGAGCAGGTTCAGATCGTGCGTCAAATCGAGGAAACGCCCGTCTGCGACCACGTCGCCGCCAAACGCCATGACGAAAGTCCTGCCTCGAAACGCGTGAATGTAAGGCGCGACCGATTGGAACCAGTCGATGAAACGATCCTGGCTCCTAAGGCGCTGCCGCCGGGACACCGGCAGTGTTCCCACCGTGCCGGGCTCGACGACCGGGGGCTTTTCTGACGAACTCGAAATGGTCAGTCTCCCTTTGATTGCGGCGCGCTGTCCGCCTCCCCTGGCGCGTTATTCCAGCGGTATTTCAAGCACATATTACGCGATGGCCCCGTGAACGGTAAATGGTGACCGCTATCCGATGAGAAGTGCTACGGACGGAGCGGGTCGGTTCGACGCCTTACGCCCGTCCGTTCAGCCATCACCGCTTCAAAAATCACCCCAAAGCGCCTGCAGGGCGGCAAGCGCCGCCAGGGCAGCAGTTTCAGTGCGCAGCACGCGTGGCCCCAACCGCACGGCAGAAAACCCCGCCGCCAAAGCGTCGCGCTCCTCCTCCGGCGCCAATCCTCCCTCCGGACCAGCCAGCAGCAGGACGCCCGCTTCAGGCCGCTCCAGATTGCGCAGCCCGGTCGATGCGCGAGGCGAAAGCAGTAACCGGACGCCGGCGGCTGGCGCGCGCGCGAGGGCACGGGTCCACTCGTCGATCGCGCGCAGCGGCTCGACCCTCGGCACTCGATTGCGCCCGCATTGCTCGCAGGCGGCAATAACGACACCCTGCCAGTGCGCCAGACGCTTTGCGGCGCGCTCCGCGTCCAACCGCACGATGCTGCGGCTCGTCACGAGCGGCTGGATTGCCGCCACGCCCAGTTCAACCGCCTTTTGCAGCGTAAAGTCCATGCGCTCGCCGCTCGACACGCCCTGTGCCAGGGTCACCGGGAGCGGGGCTTCCCGGTCGGCCGCCTGCGATTCGCGAACCTGCACGACAAGACCATCTTCCGTCGGCCTTTCGATTACGGCCCGATACTCGGTGCCGTCTCCGTTGAACAGAATGATTTCTTCCCCGGCCTTCAGCCGCAGCACGCGCACGGCATGGCGGGCTTGAGATCGCGGCAGCAGGCATTTGCGGCCCGGCTGCAGCTCACCGGAAAAATATAAACGGGTCAGTGGCTTGGCGCCTTGTATCATCAGGACATTATGCCACGGCGAGCACAACCGGCCCCGTCTTGCGGCACCGCCGCATCTGCTGTTGCCGGGCGTAAAAGGGGTCTAGAATCGCGCTTTTTACAGGGGTCGCATGAGAATCGTCATCCTCGGCGCCGGGCAGGTGGGCTCCACGGTTGCCGAGAGCCTTGTCTCGGAGGCGAATGACATCACCGTCGTCGATGTCAGCTTCGACCGGTTGAAGAAACTGCAGGATCGGCTCGATCTGCGCACGGTCACCGGTAACGCTGCGCATCCGGCGATTCTGGAACAGGCGGGCGCGCGCGACGCCGACCTGATCCTTGCCGTCACCCAGAGCGACGAGACGAATATGGTCGCCTGCAAGCTGGCGGCGACCATGTTCAACATCCCGAACAAGATCGCGCGCATACGCTCGGCCGATTACCTGTCTCATCCGGAGATCTTCTCGGGCGAAAATTTCGCTGTCGACAGCGCGATCTGCCCGGAGCAGGTCATCACGGACTACGTCGTGAAGCTGCTCGAGTTTCCCGAGGCCCTGCAGGTTCTAGAGTTCGCCGACGGCAAGGTGAGCCTCGTTGCGGTGCGCGCGTTCCACGGCGGGCCTCTGGTCGGCCACGAGATCTCGAATCTGCGCGCGCACATGCCGAAGGTGGACACGCGAGTGGCCGCAATCTTCCGTCACGACAGCCCCATCATGCCGGAAGGAGACACGGTCGTCGAGGCAGGCGACGAGGTCTTTTTTCTGGCCGATACGGCGGACATCCGCGGGGTTATGCGCGAGCTGCGCCGCATGGACAAGCCGGTCAAGCGCGTCATGATCGGGGGAGGCGGCAACATCGGCCGCCGCCTGGCGAAGGCGGTCGAAAACCGCTACGAGGTCAAGATCATCGAGTTCAACAAGCCCGCCGCGGAGCGGCTTGCCGCGGAGCTCAACAACACGCTCGTGCTCTCCGGCGACGTCACCGACGAGGAACTGCTCGCCAGCGAAAACATCGCCGACATGGATGTCTACTGCGCGCTGACCAACGACGACGAGACGAACATCATGTCGTCGCTGCTCGCCAAGCGCATGGGCGTGCGCAAGGTGGTCGCGCTCATCAACCGCACCTCCTATGCCAACCTGGTGCAAGCCGGCCAGATCGACATCGCGATTTCTCCCGCGCAAGCGACGATCGGCACGCTGCTCGCCCGGGTGCGGCGCGGGGACTGCGCGGTGGTCCATAGCCTCCGGCGCGGGGCGGCGGAAGCCCTGGAATTGATCGCGCATGGCGATGCGTCCTCGTCAAAGGTGGTTGGCCGGCGTATCGAGCAGGTCGAGCTGCCGAAGGGCGCGACCATCGGCGCGATCGTGCGCGAGCGCCGCGACGGAAAATCGAAAGCGGGTGAAATCAAGGCGGGCGGCAAGGACTACCAGGTGATCATCGCCCATCACGACATCACCATCGAATCCGGGGACCACGTCATCGTATTCGTCGTGAACAAGCGGATGGTGCCGAAGATAGAGAAACTCTTCCAAGTCGACCTTGGCTTTTTCTGACCCGCGCGCCGGACTTTCAGCCACGTTGATTTCCGCAGCGGCCGCGCGATGACGGTATCATTGCGCCGAGCGCTTACGTCATGAACTGGATCCTGAGCTGCCTGCCTCTCCTGGGCCTGATCGCGATGGGCATGAGCCTCACGCATCTGGTCCCCATCGCCATATCGGCCGCCCTGCATGACGGCGTCACCTGGGCCTTCGCCATTTCGCTGGCCCTGAACTTCGGCACCGGGCTCGGGGCCTGGCTCGCGACAAGGCGTTACCAGCGAGAAATCGGCATCCGCGAGGGAATCCTGCTGGTAGTCGCGGTCTGGACCGGGGGCTCCCTGTTTGCCACTGTCCCGTTTCTGCTCACGATCAAGGGCATTACTTTCACCGACGCCTTCTTCGAGGCGGTATCGGGGCTGACCGCAACCGGCGCCACCGTTCTGTCCGGCCTCGACGACTTGCCTCCGTCCATCAACGTCTGGCGCGGGCAGCTGCAATGGATAGGCGGCATGGGCGTCATCGTGCTCGCGGTTGCCGTGCTGCCTTTGCTCGGTGTCGGCGGACGCCAGCTCTTCAAGGCCGAAATCCCGGGGCCGATGAAGAACGACCACCTGACGCCGCGCATCACGGAGACGGCCAAGGGATTGTGGTTCGTCTACCTCATGCTCACGGCCGCCTGCTGCCTGAGCTACCGCGGCGCGGGCATGAACTGGATCGACGCCCTGGTGCACAGCTTCACGACGATGGGGTTGGGGGGCTTTTCTTCGCACGACGCGAGCTTCCGCTATTTCGATTCGCCGCTGATCGAGTCGGTCGCGATCGTATTCATGCTGCTCGCCGGGATCAGCTTTGCGACGCACTTCGTCGCGTTACGCCACCTTACCGCGAGAGCCTATCTCGTCGACGTGGAGGTGCGCTACTTCGTGATGACCGCCGGACTGAGCGTGCTGGGGATTGCGTCTTACCTGTGGCTCAGCAACGACTATCCGGATTTCGTCACGGCTTTGCGCCTTGCCGCATTCAACGTGATCTCAGTGGGCACCACCACCGGTTATTCGACGGCCGACTACAGCCTGTGGCCAGTGTTCGCGCCGCTTTGGTTGCTCTTCCTGGGCACGTTTCTGAGCTGTTCCGGCTCGACGGGAGGCGGGATAAAGATGGTGCGGGCGGTCGTGTTGTTCAAGCAGGTCTATCGGGAATTCAACCGACTCTCGCATCCACAGGCGGTAACGCCGCTCAAGGTTGCCGAGCAAGCGATTCCCAATCAGATCATCTTCGCCGTTCTTGCTTTCTTCTTCACCTGGACCGCCACCATGGTCACGATGACGCTGGTGCTGGCGCTCTCCGGCCTGGATGCGATGACCGCTTTTTCCGCGGTAGTCGCCTCTCTCAACAACATCGGCCCGGGTCTCAATGAAGTCGGTCCTGCATCCAACTACGCTGGTCTGACTGATTTTCAGACGTGGGTCTGCGCGCTGGCAATGCTGATGGGCCGGCTCGAGCTGTTCACTTTCCTCATCATTTTCACTGCAGCGTTCTGGCGCAAATGATCCGGCGATGCGTGACCGGTGACCCGTGACCGGTGCGCCTGTCCGGCCTAGGCCGGGCGCTTCGCGCGTTGGTAGAGCGCCAGAGCGCGCTTGCGCCGCACGTCGTGATCGACAACAGGCGCGGGGTAGTCCCGCCCAATCACGACGCCGGCTTTTTGCTGCTGTTCCGGCGTCATCAGCCACGGTGCATGGATGTGCCGGTCATCGCAACCCGCAAGCTCGGGCAAATAGCGCCGGATGAACTTGCCGTCCGCGTCGAATTTCTGTGACTGCGTGACCGGATTGAAAATGCGGAAGTAAGGCTGAGCGTCACAGCCGGTGGACGCGGCCCACTGCCAGCCGCCATTATTGGCGGCGAGATCGAAATCGATCAGATGCTCTGCGAAATAGCGCTCGCCCCAACGCCAGTCGATCAGCAGGTCCTTGACCAGGAACGACGCCGTCACCATGCGCAGCCGGTTGTGCATGTAGCCGGTCTGGTTGATCTGCCGCATCGCCGCGTCGACCAGCGGGTAGCCGGTACGTGCCTCGCACCAGGCCCGGAACAATTTCTCGTCATTCGGAAAAGTGAGTGAATCGAACTCGGGACGGAACGCACGTTCCACGACGCGCGGGAAATGGTGAAGGATCATGTGGTAGAAGTCGCGCCAGATGAGCTCGTTCAGCCAGACTTCCGCACCGCGGCTGCGCGCAAGCCACGCCGCGCGCGCCACCTCACGCACCGAGATGGTGCCGAAACGCAGGTGCACGGACAGATACGAAGGGCCTTTCAGGGCAGGAAAATCGCGCCGCTCGTGATAACGGTCCATGCGCTTGCGGAACCCGGCGAACAGATTCCTCGCGCCTGACATGCCGGTGGGCAGGTCGAGCTCGGTCAGGTTCGTCTTCTCGAATCCAATGTCCGCAAGCTGGAGCGTCCGTTGCGCGCGGGCTGGCGCAAGCCGGGCGCGGTATTTTCCGACCGGATAACCTTTCAGGAAAAAGGGCTCGAGCTTTTTCAGCCACGCATTCTTGTACGGCGTAAAAACCGTGTAGGGCCTGCCCGCCTGCGTCAGCACCTCGTCCTTTTCGAAGATGACCTGATCCTTGCGCGTGAGCCACGCAATGCCTTCCCGGGCCAGCGCGGCGGCGACCTCCTCGTCACGCGCGATAGCCGCTGGATCGTAGTCATGATTGGCAAACACGGCCTCGACGCCCAGATCCAGCGCGAGCCTGGGGATCTCCGACCGCGCCGGGCCGCAGAGCACTTCAAGCCCGCCTCCGAGCGCTTCCAGTCCGCGCCGCAGCTCCGCGATGCTCGCCCAGATGAATTCCACCCGGCGGTCGCGACGAGTGGGGAGCTTATCCAGGATTTCGGTGTCGAAGACAAAAGCGCAGAACACCCGATCGCTCGCCTTGAGCGCTGCGTAGAGCGCGGCGTGGTCCTCGCTGCGCAAGTCGCGGCGGAACCAGCACAGGCTTGAAACGTAACGGGACATTTTTGAATGGAGAGCGTAACAGCCCGCAATTGTGAAGCGCAGACGGGCCTTTTACAATTACAATTGATGCGCACGCGGCATTCAGGTTGAGCTCGACGCACGAGGACGGATGCAAAGTGCGCCGCTCGACGGCCGGGGGCTGCGCGAAGGTGGATCTCAAAATGCAACAAATGAACCTCACACATCACTTCCTGATCGCCATGCCCAACATGGCCGATCCGCACTTCGCCAGAACGCTCACGTACATCTGCGAGCACAACGATCAGGGCGCGCTCGGCGTGGTGGTAAACCGGCCGATCGAGATGGACCTGCAGGCACTGCTCGAGCAGGTCAGTATTCCGCTCAACAGCGAGGCCCTGAAAGCGATCCCGATCCATTTTGGCGGCCCGGTACAGGTCGATCGTGGATTCGTGCTCCACACGCCGCTCGGGGAATGGCAGTCAACGCTCGCTGTGAGCTCCGAGATCGGACTGACAACCTCAAAGGACATACTGCAGGCGGTGGCGCGCGGCGAAGGCCCGGGCAAACTCCTGGTAACGCTGGGCTACGCGGGCTGGGCGCCGGGACAACTCGAGCATGAGCTGGCGCAGAATGCGTGGCTGACCGTGCAAGCCAAGCCCGATGTCATCTTCGATCTTCCTGCGGAAGAACGCCTGCCCGCCGCCATGCAGCTCCTTGGCATCGACTTTGCCAGCCTCTCCGAACAGGCCGGTCACGCCTGATCACGTTCGGCGTTCAGAGTTCAAGGTTCCGAGTCAACTATCGTGAGCTCTGGCGCTGAAAAAACCCGGAACCCGGAACCTCGAACCCGGAACAGCGCGAGCACGACTGTGCTCGCGTTTGACTTTGGCACGCGGCGTATCGGCGTCGCGGTCGGTGATTTCGAAACACGGCTGGCGCACCCGCTCGCCAGCATCGCCGCAGCCGACAACCGCGCGCGATTCGCGGCCATCGAGCGGATGGTAGCCGAATGGCGCCCGGCGCTCTTCGTGGTTGGACTGCCCTCACGCGCGGATGGATCGGAACATCCGGTCGGACAGCTGGCGCGCCGCTTCGCACAACGACTTAGCGGGCGTTTCGGCATCCCCGCCGAACTGGTGGATGAGCACCTCACCTCGTTCGAGGCAGAGCACGACTTGCGCGCGGCTGGTGCCCGCGGGGCCAAGCTCAAATCCCGGCTCGATCCCGTCGCCGCGCAGCGCATTCTCGAGTCCTATTTCGCTGCCGCCAACTCCCGGGAAATCGGAAATGGGAAATAGGAAATGGTGAAAAGCCGAACCGGTAACGCCCCTGCCTCGTTTTGCCTGTTCCCTGTTGCCCAATTTCGTTTCGTTGCTCGCTGCGGAGCGACGAAATGTGATACCCTATCGCGCGAATCACAACTCAAAAACAATGCCCGGCAACCCGTTACCTGACGCCGAGCAGCTGCTGAAAGCGCTGATCGAGCAGATGCGGCCCGCGGTGGGGCCGGAAACGGGTTTAATAGGCATCCATACCGGCGGGGTGTGGGTGGCGGAACGGCTGCACCAGGCGTTCAACCTCAAGGTCCCGCTCGCCGCCCTCGACGTCTCTTTCTACCGCGACGACTATCAGAGCCGCGGGCTGCACCCCGACGTGCAGCGGTCCGAAATTCCCTTCGAAGTCGAGGAGCGCCATCTCGTCCTCGTCGACGACGTGCTCTATACCGGTCGGACCATACGTGCCGCGCTCAACGAAATCTTCGACTATGGCCGGCCCGGACGCGTGCAGCTCGCGGCGCTGCTCGACCGCGGCGGCCGGCAACTGCCGATCGAAGCCGATTTTATCGGCGCAACCGCGCAGCTGCCGCCGGGCAAGAGCGTGGAGCTCACCCGCGATGCAAAAGGCCGCCTCAGTTTCGTGCTGCACGAGGAGAAGCCGTAATGTGGCTCAATCCCTCGAACCCGCAGCTCAACAAGAAAGGCCAACTCCACCACCTGCTCACGCTGGACGGCCTGCCGGCGGAGATCCTGTGGCAGATACTCGATACCGCGAAGTCATTCGTCGGCGGCAAGGTCAAAAAAGTGCCGCTGCTGCGCGGCAAGTCGGTCTTCAATCTCTTCTTCGAGCCATCCACGCGCACCCGCACGACGTTCGAGATCGCGGCAAAGCGCCTCTCGGCCGACGTCATCAACCTGAATATCAGCGCCTCCTCCCAGACCAAGGGGGAGAGTCTGCTCGACACCGTCGACAATCTCTCGGCGATGCACGCGGACATGTTCGTCGTGCGCCACCGGGAGAGCGGCGCGCCCCATTTCATCGCGCGGCACGTTGCCCCGGACATCCATGTCATTAATGCCGGGGACGGACGCCATTCGCACCCGACCCAGGGCCTGCTCGACATGTACACGGTGCGCCACTACAAAAAGGATTTCTCGAACATTCGCGTGGCGATCGTGGGCGACATCCTTCATTCGCGAGTGGCGCGTTCCCAGATCCACGCACTCACGACCCTCGGTTGCCCCGAGATTCGCGTCATTGCGCCCAAGACATTGCTGCCTGCAAACGTGGAGCAACTCGGCGTGCATGTGTACTACGACATGCACCAGGGCCTGAAAGACGTGGACGTCGTGATGATGCTGCGGCTGCAGAACGAGCGCATGGAGGGCATGCTGTTGCCCTCGCCACAGGAGTTCTACAAATCCTATGGCCTCACCGACGACAAGCTCGCGCTCGCCAGGCCGGATGCCATCGTGCTGCACCCCGGCCCCATGAACCGCGGGGTCGAGATCGACTCGAGCGTCGCCGACGGCAAGCAGTCCGTGATCCTGCCGCAGGTCACATTCGGCATCGCCATCCGGATGGCGGTGATGAGCATACTGGCTGGCACCAAGGGCAACGGGTGATGAGTGATGCGTAGACACTGCACCAGTTACCGGTCACGCGTCACCGGTCGCCTTCTTCAGCCATGAAGATCCACATCAAAGGCGGCCGCCTCATCGACCCGAAAAGCGGCGTGGACGCGCGGAAAGACGTCTACATCGCTGCCGGCAAGATCGTCGGGATCGGTGACGCCCCCGCCGGGTTTACCGCGAACCGCGTAATCGACGCAGCCAATCTCGTCGTATGCCCGGGGCTCGTGGATCTGGCCGCGCGGCTGCGCGAGCCGGGCTTCGAGTACATGGCAACCCTTGAGTCGGAGATGAAAGCGGCCATCGCCGGCGGGGTGACCAGCCTCGCCTGCCCGCCTGACACCGACCCGCCGCTCGACGAGCCGGGTCTCGTTGAGATGCTCAAGTTTCGCGCGAAGAATCTCAACCAGGCGCACGTCTACCCGGTCGGCGCCTTGACCCAGGGCCTCAAGGGAGAGCGTCTCACCGAGATGGCCGAGCTCGTTGACGCTGGCTGCGTCGCGTTTTCGCATGCGGAGTGTCCAATCAGCGACAACGAAACGCTGCGGCGCGCGCTCCAGTATGCCGGGACATTCGGCTTTCCGGTCTGGTTGCGGCCGCAGGACCCGGCGCTGGCGCGGCACGGCGTGGCGCATGACGGGCAGGTCGCCACCCGTCTTGGCCTGCCCGGCATCCCGGTCTGCGCCGAAACCGTAGCGATTTCCACGATTCTGATTCTCGTCAAAGACACCGGCGCGCGCGTGCATCTGGCGCGGCTCTCGAGCGCCGAGGGCGTGGCGCTGGCGCGGGAGGCAAAGTCGCAGGGACTCCCTGTAAGCTGCGATATCGCTGTGCACCATGCGCATCTCACGGAGATGGACGTAGCCTACTTCGACCCGAATTGCCACCTTATGCCCCCGCTGCGCACCCAGCGCGACCGCGATGCACTGCGGGCGGCGCTCGCGGACGGCACCATCGACGCGATCTGCTCGGACCACACACCCGTGGACGAGGACGCCAAACAACTGCCGTTCGCGGAAGCCGAGGCTGGCGCGACCGGGCTTGAGCTCCTGCTTCCGCTCACGCTCAAATGGGCGGACGAATCGAAAACGCCTCTGCTCTCCGCACTGGCAAAGATCACCGATGCGCCGGCCGGCGTGCTCAGGATCGACGCAGGCCACCTCTCCTCCGGGCACGTCGCCGACGTCTGCCTGTTCGACCCCGATCAGTACTGGAAAATCGAGCCCGACGCGTTGAAGAGCCAGGGCAAGAACAGCCCGTTCCTCGGATTCGAACTCAAGGGGAAGGTGCGCTATACCCTGGTCGAAGGCCAGGTCGTCTACGAAGCCAAGTAGCCGGTTCAAAGTTCAAGGTTCCATGTTCAAGGTTCAACAACGCCTGCAAAGAACGTAGCTTTTGGAACGTTGAACGTGGAACACGGAACAGCGAATGCTATGAACCCCTTGCTCGATTTTTCGGGGCTGCCGCGATTTGCCGAATTCAACCCGGAGCATGTGGCGCCGGCGATCGACCGGCTGCTAACAGACAACCGCGCCCTGATCGCGCAGCTAGCCGCGCCCGAGGTCCCTGCGACCTGGAATGAGTTCGTCGACCCCCTGGAGGACGCCAACGAGCGTCTCGGCCGGGCCTGGGGCGTCGTCGGCCATCTCAACGCGGTCATGAACAGCCCCGAGCTGCGCGAGGTGTATAACGCCAACTTGCCCAAGATCACCCAGTACTACACGGAGCTGGGGCAGCACGAAGGGCTTTTTGCCAAATTCAAGGCGCTGCATGGCGGCCCCGGCTTCGCAGCGCTGTCGCAGGCCCAGCGCAAGATCGTGGAAAACGAGCTGCGCGACTTCCGGCTGGGCGGCGCAGACTTGCCCGCCGAGAAGAAAGCGCGCTTCATGGCGATCCGCGAGCGGCTCTCCGAGCTCGGCTCACGCTTCTCCGACAATCTGCTCGACGCCACCAACGCTTTCACGCATCACGTCACCGACCGTGCTGGCACCGCCGGCATTCCGGAAGACGTCTTGACAGCGGCAGCCGAGGCCGCGAAGGCCGACGGCAAGCCGGGCTGGAAGTTCACACTGCATGCGCCGTCGTATCTGCCGGTGATGCAATACGCCGAGGACCGCGGGTTGCGCGAGCTCATGTACCGCGCCTACGTGACGCGAGCCTCCGAGTTCGGCAAGCCCGAGTGGGACAACGCACCGCTGATACGCGAGATCGTCAGCCTGCGCCGCGAGCTGGCCGGTTTGCTGGGCTTCGTGAATTATGCCGAGTACTCTCTCGAGCCCAAGATGGCGGATTCACCACAGCAGGTGCGCCAGTTTCTGGAGGAGCTTGCGGCGCGCGCGCGGCCCTTTGCAGAACGTGATCTGAGGGAACTGACCGGGTTCGGGCGCCGGGAACTCGGGCTCGAGCAGCTCGAGGCCTGGGATCTCGCCTACGCCTCCGAGAAGCTGCGCCTCAAACGCTACGCCTTCTCCGACCAGGAGGTGAAACAGTATTTCCCCGAAACCCGGGTGATGCCGGGAATGTTCAAGCTCATCGAGACCCTCTACGGCCTGCGGATCACGCCGGCGCAGGCCACGGTCTGGCATCCCGATGTCCGGTTCTACGACATCAGCGATGGCTCAGGCGCCCGGGTCGGGCAATTCTACGTTGATCTCTATGCGCGTCCGTCCAAACGCGGCGGCGCATGGATGGATGAGGCCATCACGCGCCGGCGCAAGGCGTCAGACATCCAGCAGCCGGTCGCGTACCTCAACTGCAACTTCTCCGCCCCGGTGGGTGGCAAGCCCGCGCTCTTCACGCACGACGAGGTCATTACGCTCTTTCACGAGTTCGGTCACGGGCTGCATCATTTGCTCACGCGCGTGGATTACCTTGGCGTCTCGGGGATCAACGGTGTCGAGTGGGACGCCGTGGAGCTCCCGTCCCAGTTCATGGAAAACTTCTGCTGGGAATGGGGCGTGCTCTCGCCCATGACCGGCCATGTCGACACCGGCCAACCGTTGCCGCGTCCGCTTTTCGACCGGATGCTTGCGGCAAAGAATTTCCAGAGCGGCATGCAGATGGTGCGGCAACTCGAATTCTCCCTCTTCGATCTCCACCTGCATTATGACTACGACCCGGAAGGGGCCAAGAGCGCGCTGGAGCTGCTCAACGAGGTGCGCGCGCAGGTTGCCGTCATCGTGCCGCCCCCGTACAACCGGTTCCCGAACAATTTCTCGCATATCTTCGCGGGCGGCTATGCAGCGGGCTACTACAGCTACAAATGGGCCGAAGTCCTGTCCGCGGATGCGTACAGCCTGTTCGAGGAAAACGGCGTGCTTGATCCCGCCACGGGCAATCATTTTTGGAATGAGATCCTAGGCGTCGGAGGAAGCCGTCCCGCTCTCGAGTCTTTCGTCGCTTTTCGCGGCCGCCAACCGAAAATCGATGCGTTGCTCAAACACAGCGGTATGGAGGGCATGCCAGCGGGAACGTGACGGTCGTCACGTTTTGCGCGAGACGGGTCGAAGTGCTACAGTCACCGCGAAACTCGTGATCGCGGAGGCCGCTTATGGGCCGGCTCTTGATACTGGCATTGGCGCTTAGCATTTTTTCCGGCGTGTCGTTCGCCGCACAGCAGGTCTACATCTGGACGGACGAGTACGGCAACCGCGAGTACCGCGACACCCCTCCGCCGCCCAGAGCGAAGAACGTGGAGCGCCGCGATCTCGATGTCAGCACCATTCAGACGAGCGAACTCCCGTATAGCGTGCAGCAAGCGGTGAAGAACTTCCCCGTGACGCTCTGGGTCTTGGACTGCGGTTCAGTCTGCGATAACGCACGCGCCCATTTGTTGCGCCGCGGTGTGCCGCATACGGAGAAAAACCCCCAGGCTGACCGTGAAGCATTCGAGAAGCTGACCGGCGGCGTCGAGGTGCCCGTTCTCTTCGTCGGGACAAACCGGCTGAAGGGCTATCTCGCGAGCGATTGGGATGCCGCGCTCGACCTCGCGGGATATCCGAGGACTCCGCCGTTGGGATTCAAACCACCTGCAAGGCCCGCGCCGGTTGAACAACCGGCTGCTGCGCCAGCCAAGGGCGCGCCTGGAGGCGAGGCAAGTCAGCAGGCCGCGGGCCAGCCTGCGGCCAGATGAAGCTGGCGACCTGGAACGTCAACTCCCTTAAGGTCCGTCTTCCGCAAGTTCTCGCCTGGGCTGGCAAGCAGCGGCCCGATGTGCTTTGCCTGCAGGAAACAAAGCTCGAGGACGTCAATTTTCCCCGCGCGGAGATCGAGGCCGCGGGCTACCGCGTGCTGTTCAGCGGGCAGAAAACCTACAACGGGGTGGCAATTCTCTCCCGCGAGCCGGCCGCCGGTACGGTAACTGCCATCCCCGCATTTCCTGACGAGCAAAAGCGCGTTCTCGCCGCCACTATAGGCGGCGTTCGAATCGCGTGCCTTTACGTCCCGAACGGGGAGAGCGTCGGATCTGAGAAGTACCAGTACAAACTCCGTTGGCTTTCAGCGGCGCGGGAGTGGCTCAAGGACGAGATCTCACGCAATGCCCGTCTCGCCGTGCTGGGTGATTTCAACGTCGCGCCTGAAGCACGAGACGTCCACGATCCGGAGCTCTGGGAAGGCAAGGTTCTGTTCAGCGAGCCGGAACGCGCGGCGCTGCGACACCTGGCGGAGATCGGTCTGAGTGACGCATTCCGGCTTTTCGACCAGCCGGCGGGCGCCTTTACCTGGTGGGACTACCGGATGAATGGGTTCCGGCGCAAGAGGGGCCTGCGGATCGATCACATACTGTTGTCGGAACCGCTCGCGAAGCAATGCACATCCTGCACGATCGATATCGAGCCGCGCGGTGCCGAGCGGCCCTCGGATCATGCACCCGTCGTCGCCGAACTCAAGCTTAGTGACTAAGCGACCAGGTAACTCGGTGACTAGGTGTTTCGAACCGCTCTCTAAAAGTCCCTCGAAGCCAAAAATCATCGGCCACGGAATCACACGGAATAACACGGACGAAGCTTGAACCGGTGGGCGGCAACCTAACTACTTAGTCACCTAGTCATCTAATCACCTAGTCACTGATTCTTGCCGTCGGCGTCGATCCCCAACTCCTGCACTTTGCGCGTGAGGGTGTTGCGACCGAGGCCCAGCAACTGGGACGCCTCGATCCGCCGGCCACGGGTATGGGCCAGCGCCTTGACGATAAGGGCTTTCTCGAAGGAGCGCACGAACTCCTCCATGATCGCCGTCTCGCCGCGATTCAAGCGCAACTCGATTTCTTTCTCGAGCACATTCACCCACCCCTGCGCTGCCAGGCTGCCCGGTTCGGGCCGAAACTCGTGAGGGAGATCGTTGACCTCGATATTGACCGAGGGCGCCATCACGGTGAGCCAATGGCAGAGATTCTCGAGCTGTCGAACGTTTCCCGGCAAATCCTGCGCAGCCAGATGCTTCACGGTCGCATCGGAAAGCCGCTTCATTTCCACGCCAAGATCGCGCGCGCTCTTCGCAAGAAAATGGCGCGCGAGCAGCGCTATGTCCTCGCGCCGCTCCCGAAGCGGCGGCAAGCGCAGCCGGATCACATTGAGGCGATGAAACAGGTCTTCGCGGAACAAGCCCTGCTTGACCCTCGCGTCCAGATCCTGATGGGTCGCCGCAATCACCCGCACGTTCGCCTTGATCGGCTGGTGGCCACCGACGCGATAAAAATTGCCGTCCGAGAGGACCCGCAGCAGCCGGGTCTGCAGCTCCGGCGGCATGTCACCGATCTCGTCAAGGAACAGTGTGCCGCCTTCCGCCTGCTCGAAGCGGCCCCGTCGCATGGTCTGGGCGCCGGTGAACGCGCCTCGCTCGTGCCCGAACAACTCGGACTCCAGCAACTCGCGCGGAATGGCTGCGGTGTTGATGGCAATGAATGGCTTTGCCGCGCGCGGGCTGTGACGATGCAGCGCGCGCGCCACCAGTTCCTTGCCGGTGCCCGATTCGCCGGTGATCATCACCGTCGCATGGGACTGTGACAGCCGCCCGATCGCCCGGAAGACCTCCTGCATCGCGGCCGCCTGGCCAAGGATCTCAGGACTCGCCTCCGCCGTTTCAACCGCCCCTTCCTGGCGCGCGCTCTCATCGAGCGCGCGGCGGATCAGTGCAACTGCATGATCCACATCGAAAGGCTTCGGCAGGTACTCGTAAGCCCCGCCCTGAAAGGCCGCCACTGCGCTTTCCAGGTCGGAATACGCTGTCATGATGATCACCGGCAAGCTCGCATGAAGCGCCTTGGCTTTCTGCAGCAGTTCCAGGCCGGACTCGCCCGGCATGCGGATGTCACTGACTATTACCTGTGGGGCGTCGATATCGAGCGCTGCGATTGCCTCGTGCGCCGAGGCAAAGGTCCTGAACGCGATATTCTCGCGGGTGAGCGCCTTCTCGAATACCCAGCGTATCGAACGGTCGTCGTCGATGATCCAGACCGGCTTCATGTTGTCCGTGAAACGCGAATCGCGAATCGTGAATCGTGAATGGGAAAAACGTTCATCTCCAGTCTCCTTGGAACCTTATTTTTTCTGTTTCCTGCTTCCTATTCCCTGTTCCCCGTTTCTTCTATGGGCAACAGGATGGTGAAAATCGTCTCGCCCGGTGCGCTCTCGAAATGGATCATGCCGCGATGCTGTGTTACGAAGGTCTGCGCAAGTGTGAGCCCAAGTCCGCTGCCGCCGGCACGCCCTGACACCAGCGGATGGAAGACGCGCTCGCGCAACTCATCCGCAACGCCTGGACCGTTGTCGCACACATCGACGGCGATGGCATGGCGGTAGCGGCGGCGCGCAAGGGTGACCTGCCGCACAATGCGGGTCCTCAACCTGATTTGGCCCTGCCCTTGCAGGGCCTGGGCGGCGTTGCGTGCAATATTGAGAACCGCCTGGATGAGCTGCTCCTTGTCGCCGATCAACGTCGGCAGGCTCACGTCGTAGTCGCGCTCGACCGCGATCCCGCCCGGATACTCGGCAAGGATCACGCTTCTCACACGGTCGAGCACCTCGTGAATGTTGAGCGGCGCGGGCCGCGGCAGCCGGTGCGGGGTGAGCAGCCGGTCCATCAGCGACTGCAGGCGGTCGGCTTCGTTCATGATTACCTGCGTGTACTCGTGCAGGTCGGGCCGATCCAGCTCGCGATCGAGGAGCTGAGCGGCGCCCCGGATGCCCCCGAGCGGGTTCTTGATCTCGTGCGCCAGGTTGCGGATGAGCTCGCGGTTGGCCTGGCTCTGTTCGAGCAATCTCGCCTCGCGGGCGATCCACAGCTGGCGCTCGACGTGGCGGAATTCGAGCAACAGCATATCGTCCCTCGACTGGTCCACGGGCATATCGACCGGTGTAACGGTGCAAGAGAGATAGGAACGCATGCGCCCGTTCATGCCCAGCTCGAGCTCATGCTCCGTGTAGCTGCAGTTGTTCGTGCGCGCGTAACCGATCGCCCGTTCGATGAGCGCGATGTCGTGGACCAGCCTGTCGAGCGGCTGTCCCGACACGCTCTTGCTGCTCATTTCGAACAGGTTTTCGGCTGCCGGATTGAGGTAATTCACGGTGAGCTGGGCGTCGACCAGCACGACCGCCGTCGGCAGCAGATCGAGGCCGGAAAGCGCCAGAGTTTTCATGTCACAAGTACCGGGTTAACAGCCGAGCAAGAACTGCGCCAACAGCTGAGGGGTAAGAAAGCGGCGAGACGCCTGCGGCGCGCGTGGGCATGCTGAGCCCGGGGAACCGGGTCTTATCGAATGTTGGCCAGCTCGCGCCGGAGGTTATTGACGTTGTCCTCGTGCAGCTTGACCTTTTTCTTGTAGGGCTCAAGCCGGTCGAGCACGCGTTGATAGTTGCGCTCACTGCCCAGCCGTATCGATTCCTGCGCCTCGAGCTCTTTCCTGGCCCTGCCCAGCAGCTTTTCCTCGTTTGCAAGCTCCTGCTCAAGAATTCGGCGGCGATCCGCGTCACGCTCGCGCTGAGTGTCGGCATCGACCTTCGGAAAGTTGGCTGGCGCGGGTGCCGTAGCCTTGGGTCTGGGCGGCGGGGCCTTCACGGGCGGGACCGTCGTGAGTGGTGGCAACGCGAGCAGCCTGCACCCCTTCGCCTCGGATTCGATATTCGTGAATCGTTTGTTGCCGCTGGCGTCAGTGCACTCCCAGATTTCGGCCGCCACCAAAGGGGCGAAAAGAGACAGCAACAGCGCCAGGGCAGGCCCTCGAAAAAGCAAATGGGGTTTCATTCCATCCAGATAACGTTGAAAATCAGCCCGCGATTAGGGGCAAGCGCAAAAATGGTATCTAAGTCTATGTCAATAAATCGTATTTTGCAATGCACTCAAATGGTGCGGAGCAGGCGCGTGCGCAAAAAAGGCGGGAAGGCCATCGCTTTCCCGCCCCATGCTGAGGCTCGCAGCGCTCAGAGGCTGTAATACATCTGGAACTCGACGGGATGCGTGGTCGTGCGGAACGCGGTCACTTCTTCCATCTTGAGCGCCGTATACGCATCCAGCATGTCCTTCGAGAACACCCCGCCGCGGGTCAGGAACTCATGATCCTTCTCGAGCTCCTCGAGGGCCTGTTCAAGCGAGGCGCAAACCTTCGGCACGCGTGCTGCCTCTTCCGCGGGAAGGTCGTAGAGATTCTTGTCGATCGGGTCCCCCGGCTTGATCTTGTTCTGGATGCCATCCAGACCCGCCATCAGCATGGCGGTGAAGGCCAGGTAGGGATTGGCCGTCGGATCCGGAAACCGCACCTCGATCCTGCGCGCCTTCGGGTTCGTCACCAGCGGCACGCGTACGGCCGCAGAACGGTTGCGCGACGAATAGGCCAGGTTGATCGGCGCCTCAAAGCCCGGCACGAGCCGTTTATAGGAGTTCGTTCCAGGGTTGGTCAGCGCATTGAGCGCCTTCGCGTGCTTGAGGATGCCGCCGACATAGTGCAGAGCGATATCGGACAGGCCTGCATAGCCGTTGCCAGAGAAAATATTCTTGCCATCCTTGGCGAGCGACTGGTGCACGTGCATGCCGGAACCGTTGTCGCCGACCACGGGTTTCGGCATGAAGGTTGCCGTCTTCCCGTAGGAATGCGCGACGTTGTGCACAACGTACTTGAGGATCATCATCCAGTCGGCGCGCTTCACGAGCGAGTTGAACTGCGTGCCGATTTCGCACTGGCCGGCCGCCGCCACCTCGTGGTGGTGCACCTCGCACACAACGCCCATCTCCTGCAACGCAAGCACCATCGCCGAGCGGATATCCTGCAGCGAATCGACCGGCGGCACCGGGAAATAGCCGCCCTTGACGGCGGGGCGATGTCCCATGTTGCCGCCTTCGAACTCGGCGCTTGAGGACCATGGCGCTTCTTCCGAGCGGATCTGGTAGAAACATTGCCCCATTTCAACCCGCCACGTCACCGAGTCGAAGATAAAGAACTCCGGCTCAGGACCGAAAAAGGCGGTATCAGCGATGCCAGTGGATTTCATATAGGCTTCGGCGCGCTTCGCGATCGAGCGCGGGTCGCGGTCATAACCCTTGCCATCGGAGGGCTCGATGACATCGCAAGTAAGGAGCAGGGTCGGCTCATCGGTGAACGGATCCATCCGCACCGAGTCCGGGTCCGGCACCAGCGTCATATCAGAGGCCTCGATGCCTTTCCAGCCTGCGATCGACGAGCCATCGAAGAAGTGACCGTCAGCGAATTTGTGCTCGTCGAACGCCGAGATTGGCACGGACACGTGCTGCTCCTTTCCGCTTCATTACGTCGGCGACGGTCGCCATCGGATTCTCCTGAGTTGGCTAGTGGAACGAATTCGGCAAGAACGGGATTCCTTGGTCAGCAGGATCTGTGCCAAGGATTTTTTCGTGGAACGCATTGTGCCATAAGGGATTTGTTTCCTACAGGCTCTTCTGGGGGCACTAATGTGGTGCGTAACCACGAGCATCAGCACCATATTGGTGCAACATTCCATTCAGCCCACTAAGCTAGAATTCGAGTTCAATTCCAAGGGCCTAGCGTTTCAGTGCAGGAGCGGACCTTCCATGAGCAGGTCCAAGTGATCGCGAGATGACGA
>LJTT01000096.1 GCA_001303585.1 Betaproteobacteria bacterium SG8_41 | reverse complement strand
GTTCCGGGTTCAAAGTTCAAAGTTCAAAGTTCAAAGTTCAAAGTTCAAAGTTCAGGATAAGGTTTTTGTATAGTTAGATCTGCGTTTATCTGCGTTTATCTGCGGTTAATTCGATTTCCGATTCACGTTTCACGATTTACGATTCACGGCTTTTCAGCGTTTATCTGCGGCTAATGGTTTTAACTTCGCGCAGCGGCACGGCCCGCGATGCGCCCGAACACCGCCCCCGACATGAGCCCCGTGCCCAGCGGGTAGTTGTAGTGGAATAGCCCTCCCACCATCTCGCCGCACGTATACAGCCCCGGGATCGGCTTCCAGTCGGTGGCGACAACCTGAGCGTCCTGGGTCACCTTGAGGCCGCCGAAGGTGAAGGTAATGCCGCCGGTGACCGGCCACGAAAGGAACGGCGGCTTGTCGAGCTTGAGCGCCCAGTTCGTCTTTTTTGGCTCGAGGCCTTCCGTGTGCACGCCGTCGAGCACCGCAGGATTGAAAGGACCGCCATGGTTCGCCGCGCGGTTATACGCCTCGAGCGTCTTCATCGCCTGCTCGTGATCCAGATCCAGCTGCTTCACGAGCCCTTCCAGCGTGTCCGACTTGAACGGCTCGGTGGTCGAGTAGCGCGGCTCTAGCAAATCGACGACCTTGCTGTCGAAGATCTGGTAGACGAGGCTTCTCGGCTGCTTCAGGATCATCCCCCCGTACTTGGCGTAGGTGAAGGAGTTGAGATCCGCGCCTTCGTCCACCCAGCGCTTGCCCTCGACGTTGAGCATGACGCCGTAGTGATAGGACAGGCGGTTCGTCTTGTCCGTGAGGTTCTGAACCCCGTAATCGGCCGCCGTCGCAACAATCGGCGTCGCGTGACAGCCGCTCCAGTGCCCCCACGGCATGGCGCCGATGTCGAGCGACATCTTCAGGCCATCCCCATAGTTGAAGTTCGAGCCCCGCACCTTGGCGTGATCCCACGGCGCGCCGAGATAGCGCAGGCGCCACTCAGGATTGGTCTCGAATCCGCCGCTCGCGAGAACCACCGCTTTCGCATTGAAGGTGGCGAATCCGTCCGGGCCGCGCGCGACGATCCCGGTCACGCGTCCGCTCTCGGCCTGCGTGAGCCGCACCGCGCCCGTCTCGTAGCGGATTTCGATGCCCATCTTTTCGGCGGTCTCGAACCAGGTCTTGGACAGCCCGACGCCTTCGTGCACCGTGCGAATCATCGCGCCCCGGGGCCATTTGACCTCGCCGCCCACGCGCACGCCCATGACGGATATGGCGAGCTCGAATTGGTGCTTGCCGACGTCCTGCAGCCAGCACATGGTGTCATACGAGTTCTCGATGAGCACCGTGGATAACTCCGGATCGGTGCGCCCCTGAGTGACCCGCATCAGGTCTTCGCGAAAGCCCGCCACCGGATAGGGCTGAACGCCCTTGTGAAACCCGGGGTAGTCACGCTCGGCATTCGGCACGAACCGATCAAGCTGCGACACGTCGTCGTAGATGAAGCGGAACACCGCTCCGCTGAAGTGCGTGTTGCCGCCACGCTTCTCCCGGGGCGCCTTTTCCAGCACGAGCACGCGCTTCGCGCCGTTCTCTTTCGCGGAGACGGCCGCGGCGAAAGCCGCGTTGCCCCCGCCAACAACGATGACGTCGTAATCCATGTCTTTTCCTGAATTCGTGATTCGTAGTCGATCCGCTTCGTCTGCCCCCGCGAGTATCCGGCGAGCCCAAAAATGCTGTCAACAACCGCTCTTCCAGGGCGATGGTGCCATACAATATGTGGACTGTACGCTATCCCATCGGGGCTGCGCTAACCTAACATAGGTGCGAAGGAGGGACCCGCTTATGAACGACTCCCATCCGGTCAATGCGCCCACGCGTGAGCTTGCTGCGTGGATCTCGCGATTGCGCTACACGGACTTGCCAGCGCGCGCAGCGGAAACCATGCGGCTCGCCCTGCTCGACACGCTCGGCTGCGGCGCTTATGGCTATGTGACCCCCTGGGCGAAAACGTTGCTCAAGTGGGCCCAGGCCGGCGCGGGCAAAGCTGAGGCCACCGTATGGGGCGAAGCAGCGCCCTCCCTGAGGACGGCCGACGCCGCGCTCGTCAACGGGACCGCTTCCCACGCCTTCGAGCTCGACGACTATCACAACGCCAAGCTTCATGCTGGCGCGGTCGTCGTCCCCGCGGCAATCGCCATGGCCGAGAAACTCGGCGCTAACGGGGAGCGTCTCGTCACGGCGCTCGCCGCCGGCTACGAGATCATGATCCGCTCGAGCCTGGCATTGAACCCTTCCGCCGCCCGTTTGCGCGGCTGGCACATCACGGGCATCTGCGGACCGTTCGGGGCAGCCGCGGCCTGTGCGTCGCTGCTCGGGCTCGACGACGAGCAAACCGCCTGGGCGTTGGGTCTCGCGGGCACGCAGGGCGCCGGCACCTGGGCCTTCAATGCCGATGGCACCATGAGCAAGCGTTTCCACGCGGGCAAGGCAGCGCACTCCGGCGTGCTGGCGGCGGAGCTGGCCGCGATGGGCTTCACCGGACCAACTCAAATTTACGAATTCCACGATGGCGGCGTGCTGAAGGCGTACTCGGACGCTTCTGATCCTGCGCCGCTTACAGCAGATCTCGGCAAGGTGTTCCGGCTCGAGGGCAACCGGATCAAGCCTTACTCCTGCTGCGGCAGCACGCACTCCTACGTCGATGCGGCATTCGAGCTGCGCCGGCGCCTGGGCACACCGTGGAATCCGAAGCGCCGTGTGCGCGTCGGGCTGGCAAAGGTCGTCGACGTGCAGTGCGGCTTCAAATATCTGCCCACGACGGCGCTGAACGCGCAGATGAGCCTGCGTTACGTCATCGCAGCCGCCCTGCTCGAGGGGCAGGTGCTGCCACCGCAGTTCTCGGAGCCCAAGCTCGCTGACCCGGCGCTTAACGCGCTCGCGGCACGCCTTGAGCTCGAGCACGATCCGGCGCTCGACAAGCTCTATCCGCAACGCTTCGCTGCCTGGATCGCCGCGCTGGACGACCACGGAAAATGGCAACGCATCGATATCATGGATCCCCTCGGATCCGAGGCCAACCCGGTCGGGGCACATGGCATCATCGAAAAATTCCGCGGCATCAACCCGAAGCTGCCCGTCGACGCGATTGCCGAAATGGCTCTTAACATCGAGCGCCACCCGGTCCGGCAATTGCTCGGCCTTCTGGCAGGCGCAAAGGCCAAGGAAGTGCAAACTGCGTGACCGGCGGATGGCAGGTTCGAATTTCCGGTTTCAAGTTTAAAGTTTCAAGTTTGGTGGCCGCGGCCACGCGCCGGACCGATAAACCTTGGACCTGAAACCTTGAACCTGAAACCGAATCCGCGTGTATCGGCGGCTACCTAACGGTGTTCCGGGTTCAATGTTCCGGGTTCCGGGTTCCGGGTTCCGGGTTCAAGGTTCAAGGTTCAAGGTTCAAGGTTCTTGTATATGTGAATCTGCGTGCATCTGCGTTTATCTGCGGCTAAATAGGGTTTGCGTTTCACGTTTTACGTTTTACGATTCACGATTCACGATTCACGGATTTTGAGCGTTCACCAGCGGCTAAATCTGACGTTTTGCAGGATCACGCCTTACTAATCTGGTGGCAAGGATGAAATTTCAGACCGTCGACCTCTGCGACAAGTACAAGGGCAGCGTCCAGGTTGCGCTCCCGGTTTTCCGCCCGTACGGCAAGATCGAGTCCTTTCACGGCGCGATCGAGACCGTCAAGTGCTACGAGGACAACGAGGTTGTCCGCGAAACCTTGTCCAAGTCCGGTCAAGGTAAGGTGCTCGTCGTCGATGCCGGCGGCAGCCTGAACTGCGCGCTCGTAGGCGACGTCCTCGCTGGAATCGGAGCCAGGCGCGGCTGGAGCGGCATCATTCTCAACGGCTGCGTGCGGGATGTCCGTGCCCTGGGGCGCATACGGATCGGTATCCGCGCCCTGGGCAGCGTCCCGCTTGCCAGCGACAAGCATGGCCTCGGCGTCGTCGGCGTGCCGGTCACCTTTGCCGGCGTCGATTTCCTGCCTGGGCAGTTCGTCTATTGCGATGCGGACGGGATTGTGGTGTCGGAGCAGCGCCTGACTTGATGAGCTTTCGCCCGTGAATCGTAAAACGTGAAACGTGAATCGGAACGGCGAAAATATTTAGCTGCAGATAAATGCAGATACACGCAGATGAGAATCGGATCAGATTGAACTGACTGTTTTTTTATCGGCGCTCATCGGCGGCAGATCCCAAAGTCAGAAGGCAGAAGGCTATAAGACCCGGGAGATCGGCAGGTCGCGAGGTCGGGAGATCGACGCATCGTTTTTCCCACCTCCCGCTATTACGCCCTCGCGCTCTCACGCAACCTCGGATCGGCGTTCATCGGCGTTCATTGGCGGCCAAATAGCGGGGTGCGGGGTTCGTGGATAAGTATATCCGCGTTTATCTGCGTTTATCTGCGGCTAAATTCCGATTCACGATTTACGATTCACGATTTACGATTCACGATTTACGATTCACGATTTACGATTCACGATTTACGTTTCACGTTTCACGGATTTTGAGCGTTTGTCGGCGATTAAATCTCACGTGTGCAGCTCAACGACGTCGCCGTCGGCCACCACGTGCTCGCGCCCAACGTGCTGCCCCGGAATTCCGCTCTTGCCCCACACTCTTGCGTACTTCAGCGAATGCGCGAGATCTTTGTGCACGAGGCGCGCGACATCCTCGATTTTCTGGCCCCGGCGCAGGGTAAACGGACGCGCCTTTTCAGGCGGCTTTCCCGGCGCTTTGGTATAAACGCGCACGATACCGAGGTGGCTGAAGAGCCACGCGCCAAGCGCTTCAAGCCCCTCGCCCGTGCTGGCGGAGACCGCAAGCGCGGGATAGCGCAATCCAGTGAGATCGCGAAAGACCTCGAGCTCCGCCTCGACATCCGCGATGAGATCAGCCTTGTTGGCGAGCATCAATGTCGGGAGCGCCAGCGCGAAGGGATCCTCGCCAGCGTGCTCCGTCCCGATTGCAGGATCGGCTCCATTCCACTGATCGTTGAGCGTGACATGCAGACGCCCGAGCAACTCGAGCGCCGACTGGATCTGCTCCACGCATGAGGCCTCGCCGAGATCGATCACGAGCAAGCAGGCATCCGCCGTCTGCAAGGCGTTCATCAGCCACGGCACCGGGTGCTCGGGAGAGACAGCGGGAAGATCAACAAGCTGAAAATGAATGTCCTCGTGCGCCAGCATTCCCGGCTCTGGAATCTGGGTGGTGAAGGGATAGGCCGCGACGTGCGTGCCGGAATGAGTGAGCCGCGCGTGCAGCGACGATTTGCCCGTATTGGGCGGACCGATCAGCGCGAGCTGCGCGGCACCCTCCGGGCGCACGACGTGCGACGGCGCCCCGCGCGCGGGGCCTTTCTTCGGCGCCTCGAGCTCTTCGGAAAGGGCCTTGATCCGGCTCTTGATGTCGGCCTGCAGGTGGTCGGTCCCCTTGTGCTTGGGGATCGTGCGCAGCATTTCGCGCAACCCGGCAAGACGCTCCGTCGGATCGTGCGCCTTGCGGAAGGCGGCCTCCGCGGCCTTGTATTCGGGCGACAGGTTAGCCGGCATCTTGACTCTGTTGACCCGTGACCAGAACCGGATTACGAACACGGAACACGAGGTTAATGTAGACCCAATGGCCCTTCCCTTCAACTATCCCTTGCGTCAAGATAAGCACCGGCCTTGCTGACCCATTCGCGTTCAAGGAGACTGGCGCTGGAACAAACGATCAAGTTTTGCACCGCACCCGACGGCGTGAGACTCGCCTATTCGACGGCAGGGAACGGGCCGCCCATCGTCCGCGTTGGGAATTGGTTCACGCACCTCGAGTTTGACTGGAATGCGCCGTTGTTGCGCCACATGCTGGAAGGTTTCGCCGAACATCGTCAGCTCGTCCGCTACGATGTTCGGGGCACCGGCGTGTCCCAGAGAAATGTCGGCGATATCGCCTTCGATCACTTCGTCAGCGATCTCGGTGCGGTCGTGGATTCCGCCGGTCTCGACCGCTTTCCGCTGCTGGCGGTATCCCAGGGAGGACCGGTCAGCATTGCCTACACCGTGCAGCATCCGGAGCGTGTCAGCCACCTCGTTCTCCTCGGCTCCTATGCCCGCGGGGCGACCTATCGGCCCGACCGTGGCCCCGAATTCGTCGAAGCGCTCCGCGTGGTTATCAGACAGGGTTGGGGCAGCGACGACCCCTCGTACCGGCAACTTTTCAGTTCACAATTTCTGCCGGAGGGCACGCCGGAGCAACTTCAGTGGTTCAGCGAACGACAACGGCAGTCGGCCACCGCGGAAATCGCCGAGAAGATCTTTGTTGCTACCCAGAACATCGACATCCGCCCGCTGCTGCAGCAGATCAAAGTGCCCACTTTGGTCCTGCACTGCCGGGGAGACCGGCGGGTTCCCATCGAAATGGGGCAGGAGCTGGCAGCAGGCATCGCCGGTTCCCGCTTCGTTGCCCTGGAGAGCAACAATCACCAGATTCTCGAGCACGAACCTGCGGCAGAAGTATTTCTGAACGAAGTGGCGGACTTTCTTGGCGACCCGAGGCCAAAGGCCTGGAAACGCCGGGCGCGTGTGAGCGAGGCCAGGCTGCAGACGATCGCCCAAAAGGTCGAATCGAGCGTAACGTACCGCGTGCTCGTCATCGTCGGTGTGCTCGCGACGATCGTTTCATTCGGTGTGTGGCTGATCGCCTAAAGGGCCTGTCGAGGCCATATCGCTTTACCCCATCGCGAACCGCATCAACTGAAAGGAGACCTGCTAACGTGGAGAACGGTCGAAACGCTCTGCGGCTCACCTTCGTCCAGCTACTCGCCAGTGTGTTCCTGGCCTGCGCCTCGTCAGCATGGGCCGGCGAAGCCGACGTCATCGGCGCCAAGGTCACAAAAGGCAGTGGCGGCGCCTATGACTTCGATGTCACGATCCGCAGCAACGATCGCGGCTGGGACTACTATTGCGATCGATTCGAGGTCCTCAGCCCTGATGGCAAAGTTCTGGGCGTTCGCACCCTCTACCATCCGCACGAAACCGAGCAGCCGTTCACGCGCGAGCTTTACGGGGTCAAGATTCCCGCCGGGCTTCGGCAAGTCCGCATCCGCGCCCGCCACAAGCCGCGGGGTTACGACGGGGAAACGCTGACGGTCAAACTGCCCTGACACGCTCCGGACGGGAGCAAACATGGCTCCATGCGGTCTAACCAACGTTATCGAAGGAAGGGTATAGACCGCCGGCGAATGCCGATCAAAGAGGGTAAATCGCAGATCGCGACAGGTTTACGAAGACCGCCCGAGGAGCAGAATCCGGCTCGTTCTGATTCTTCTGTTATCAACATCTGTGTTTATCGGCGTTAATCTGCGGTTTTTTGTTGGTTTCCATTCAATTCCGATTCACGATTTACGATTTACGGAGCGGGTCAGCAAATTAAGTGCGGGAGGTGCTTTATGAGCGAAACCAAACCCGAAACCAAGCAGGTGCCATGCGAGATCTGCCTGAAGGAAATCCCGGCTTCTGAAGCCAAGACCGCGGAAGCCGTTGATTACGTTGCTCATTTTTGCGGCCTGGACTGCTATAACCAGTGGAAAGCCAAGCAGGAAGCCGATGAGACCTCCAAGGCGGGTGCCAGGACCTGACCCCGCTCGCCCGCCGGCGGTCGCGTAATACTGGAGTTCGCGTCAGCGAGCCGCAGGGGTGGCCGCGCGCCAAATTCCGCCGGCTTCGACCACACGCCCGTCGCGCTGCAGCTTGAGAAGGTGCGCGTGCAGCGAACGGCGGGCAACGGCGTGGATTTTTTCCGGCACATCGTTGTAGACCAACGGCAACAGGTCATCGAGCGTGGCGGGGTTCTTGCGCCCTATCGCATCTACCACCTTCTGCTCGCGCGTCAGGCGATGCCCGATGAGGCGCTGCACCTCGTCCCGCGGTGCTTCGATGATCCGGCCATGCCCAGGCGCGAAGGCCTTTACATCCAGCTCGAGGAGACGCTCGAGCGAGGCGAGATAGGCGGACATGTCCCCGTCGGGCGGCGAGATCACGACCGTTGACCCTTGCATGACGTGATCGCCGGTGAACAGCAGCCCCCTCCCTTCCAGCAGATAACACAAGTGATTGGATGCATGCCCCGGCGTGTGCACGGCGCGCAGCGTGAATTCGCCTGTCTCCAGCGCCTCACCGTCCACCAGCGGCTGATCCGGTCTGAACGCGGTGTCCTGACGACCATCGTCCGGCACTGTGGCGAAGCCGAGCAGCTCCGCGCCCGTTTCCTGTTTGAGCGCCTGCGCGCACGGCGAGTGGTCGCGATGCGTATGAGTGCAAAGAATCCATTTGAGCCGTCCGCCAACTGCGTCGAGCAGTGCCGCCAGATGCGGCATGCTCTCCGGACCGGGATCGATGACGGCAAGCCCCTTGCGCCCGACGATGTATGAATTCGTGCCCGGCCCCGTCATCACGCT
>LJTT01000095.1 GCA_001303585.1 Betaproteobacteria bacterium SG8_41 | reverse complement strand
CAGATCCGGGACAACGCATTGTCCAAGGCGCGTTTCGAGTTTCGCTGGGAGGACCAGTTCAACCTGGGGCTCGATCCGGACAAGGCGCGCGAGTTCCACGACGAGACCCTGCCGCAGGAAGGCGCCAAGCTCGCGCATTTCTGCTCGATGTGCGGGCCGCATTTCTGCTCGATGAAGATCACGCAGGACGTGCGCGAATACGCCGAGAAGCAGGGCGTCTCGGAGCAGGAAGCGCTCGACAAGGGCATGAAGGACAAGGCGAAAGAGTTCGTCGAGAGCGGCGCGGAGGTCTATCGCCGCGCCTGATCAGCCTCAAAGCGGTGGGGAAGCCGGGGAATCCGCGACCACGGAATGACGCGAAAAGGAAAACCACGAAACCAAGAGCCTGTAACAGAAAGAAAGCGGCCGAGTTGTAGTGGACCCACCCCCACCCCAGTCCTCCCCCAAAGGGAGGGAAAAATTCTTTTCCCGTAAACCAACACTAAATGGCTCCTTCCCCCTCAGGGGGAAGGTTCGTTTGGGTGGGATTGCGCGAGCTGCGTTCTGTTAGGCATTCTCAATGCCTAGCGGGCGAATTTTTCTATGGTTCCGTGTGGTGCCGTGGCCTCAAAAAAGAGTTTTCTTTTGGCGGGGCTTTGAGTCGCGCGCGAGCTGGCTGGCGCGGTAAAATGGCGACAGCCGGTAATGCAGGAGCGAGCCGTCATGAACGCGCGAAGACTGGTTGCCGTAACGGGACTGATGCTGGCGCTGGCCAGCCCCACCATGGCCGGGGACAAGGACCCGGCGGCCGAGTATGAGGCCTTGCTGGAGCAGATGATGACGCCCCAGGCGTGGCTGGGCGGTCGGGTCACCGAGTCCGATGTCGAACTCCTGTTTGCCTACCTGAAAGCCTCGCTGGCTGCTGCCAGCCAGGGCCGCGAGGTGCCGGTGCCAGAAGAACTCAACCGGCGCGCGGAAGCGATCGGACGCGAGTTCCAGACCCATGGCATGCTCACTGGACTGCTCCTGCTCCACGTCCTCGAGGCGCGCACCAAGGAGCTGGTCCGCGAAGCCCAGCCCGACCGCGAACCCTCCATCCCCCGTCCCTGAACCGGCGGACTTTCTCTGCTGACCCTGGCCAGCATGCCTGCCCGGGTAACGATTTGTTACATCTGAACCGGCGCTTTTGCGCTCGCGTCGGGGCACCTCGGCTACAATTCTTCGCTCTAATTTCCGTGAATCGTGAATCGTGAATCGTGAATCGTGAATGAATAATAGACGGTAGGCAGCCCGCGCCAGGTGCTATGGGCTCGTCCCACGAATCACGATTCGCCGTTTTGTTGAGATGATCAAGCTCTCGCGAAAGAACGTCATCATTGCCGGTGTGGCGCTCGCCGTCCTGGCGATGGGCGCGGGCCTGTACGGATGGTGGGGCGCTCGCGGGAACGCGCCGGGATTCCGTTTGGCCAAGGTCGAGCGCGGGTCGATCGTCTCCACAGTCTCTGCCACGGGAACGGTCAACCCCGTTGTGTCGGTGCAGGTGGGCTCGCAGGTTTCCGGACAGATCAAGGAAATCTACGTCGATTTCAACTCCCCGGTGAAGAAGGGGCAGGTCATCGCCCGCATCGACCCGGATACCTTCGCGCTGCGCGTGAACCAGGCGATGGCCGACCTGGAGTCCGCGCGGGCAACCGTGCTCACGCAGCGCGCCAATGTGGTGGCGCTGCAGGCCGAGGTGTCGCGCGCGCGAGTGACGCTGGCTGATGCCGAGCGGGAGTTCGGGCGCAACAAGGCGCTGCATGAGAAGAATTTCGTGTCGGGAGCGGCGCTCGACAAGGCGCGCTATTTGTACGAAGCCGCGCGCGAGCAGCTGAAAACGGCGCAGGCGCAGGTCGCGGTGGGGGAGGCCCAGATCCGCAATGTCGAGGCGCTGGTGAAGCAGCGCGAGGCCCAACTCGAGCAGTCCAAGGTGGACCTCAACCGCACGGCAATCCGGGCGCCCGTGGACGGCATCGTGATTTCGCGCGCGGTGGATGCCGGCCAGACCGTCGCCGCAAGCCTGCAGGCGCCGACGCTGTTCGTGATCGCGCAGAACCTCACCGACATGCAGGTCGAGACCTCGATCGACGAGGCCGAGATCGGGCGTTTGCGCGCAGGACAGGAGGCGAGCTTTACCGTCGACTCGTTTCCTGGCCGCACCTTCGCAGGCAAGGTGAGCCAAGTCAGAAAAGCCGCCCAGGTGGTGCAGAACGTCGTTACTTATATCGCCGTGATCGCCACGGCCAACACGGATCTTTCCCTGGTGCCAGGGATGACGGCCAATGTCCGAATTGTCATTGACGCGCGCGAAAGTGTCCTGAAGATACCGAATGCGGCCCTGCGGTTCCGGCCCGCGCGACCCGCATCGGCGGCGACGGGCACGAGCAAAGCGTCTGCCCCGGCGGGCAGCGGTCAGGCGGGCAAGGCCGCACGGGAGCGCCTTGCAAGGGAGCTCAAGCTCGATGAGTCACAGCAGCTGACGCTCGAGACCATCTACCGCGAAACGGGGCAGAAGATACGGGCCATCTCGGCCGAGACGCCGGAGGACAGGCGGCGGCAAGTTGCGAAGCTGCGCGCGGAGCGACGATCCCGCATTGCCGCGATGCTCAATGACGCGCAGCACGCGCGTTACGAGGAAATCGTGGCCGAGAGCCGGACGGTCACTCGCGGCCGGGTTTGGACGCTCGACCAGAACGGTGAGCCCAAAGCGGTCAACGTGCGCCTGGGGCTGACCGACGGCACCTATACGGAGCTGGTCCGCGGCGATCTCAGGGAGGGTGCGCAGCTCGTTGTCGGCACGGCTGCCCCGGGGACCGGGCGCGGCAGGAGCAGGAGCAGCAGCCCGCGCTTTTTCTAACTGCCGTGAATCGTAAATCGTGAGTCGTGAATCGTGAGTCGAAACCCGTAAACCGCAAACCGTTTAATTAGCCGCAGATAAACGCAGATACTTTACAAAAATCAGAACCTGTTCTGCCTTCTGCCTTCTGCCCTCTGACTTCTGACTTTGGAACCCCCGCTCATCATTACGCGCCGCCTGACCAAGAACTACCACCTGGAGGGCTACCCGGTGCACGCGCTGCGCGGCGTGTCGGTCGAGATCGGCGCTGGCGAGTTCGTCGCGGTGATGGGCCCATCGGGCTCGGGCAAGTCCACGTTCATGAATCTTTTGGGATGCCTCGACCGGCCCAGCGGCGGAGAGTATCTGCTGGCGGGCGAGCGGGCGTCGGACCTGTCCGGCGACGCGCTTGCCGCCATTCGAAACCGCCGCGTCGGGTTCGTGTTCCAGAATTTCAATCTCCTGCCGCGCACGTCCGCGCTGGAGAACGTCGAGCTGCCGCTGCTCTATTGCGGTGTGCCGGCAGCGGAGCGGCACCAGCGGGCGCGGGCCAAGCTGGAAGAGGTCGGGCTTGGCGACCGCATGCATCATCAGCCCTCGCAGCTATCCGGCGGCCAGCAACAGCGGGTCGCGATCGCGCGCGCGCTGGTCAACGATCCGGTCCTGATCCTTGCCGACGAGCCGACCGGCGCGCTCGATACGCATACGAGTTGCGAGGTCATGGCTTTGCTGCAGCAGCTCAATCGCGGCGGCATGACGGTCGTGCTGGTGACGCATGAGCAGGAGATTGCAAGCTTCGCGCATCGGGTCATCAGTTTTCGTGATGGTCGTGTCGTTGAGGACCACCGCATCGACCAACCGAATGATGCCGCTGCGATGGCCGCGCAAAGGCAGCAGGAGCTGGAGGCATGAATCTGCTCGCCAGCATACGCATCGCGCTGCGGGCGCTGCGCGTCAACAAGCTGCGCAGCTCGCTTACCATGCTCGGCATCATCATTGGTGTCGGCGCGGTGATCACGATGATCGCGGTCGGTGCCGGGGCTCAGGCCCGGGTTGAGGAGCAGATCCGCTCGCTTGGGTCGAACCTCATCATCATTCTCTCCGGCTCCGTCAGCTCGAGCGGGGCGCGGCTGGGTTTTGGCTCGCAGCGCACCATTACCGAGGACGACGCCTACGCGATCAACCGCGAGGTGCCGGCGGTGCAGGCGGCGGCTCCCGCCCTCCGGGGCGCCGGACAGGTTTCGGGCGGCAACAACAACTGGTCCACCGCGTTCTGGGGTGTCTCACCCGAGTACCTCGAGGCCCGCGAGTGGAACATCGCGGCCGGCAAGCCATTCGGACAGGCCGACGTTCAGGGCTCGGCCAAGGTGGCCGTGATCGGCGAGACGGTGTCGAAGAACCTGTTCGGCGACGCGGACCCCATCGGACAGGTGATCAGGGTCAACAAAGTGCCGCTGACCGTCATCGGCGTGCTCGAGCGCAAGGGCCAGAGCTTTGGCGGCCGCGACCAGGATGACGTAATCCTCATGCCCATCTCGACGGCGCGCAACCGGATCATGGGCGCGGCGCAATCCAAGCGCCGCACCGTCAACAATATTTCGGTCAAGGTGCGCGAGGATGCGAGCATGGCCGAGGCGGAGGAAGACATTCGCGCGCTGCTTCGGCAGCGGCACCGGCTGCAGGCAGGGCAGAACGACGATTTTTTCCTGCGCAATCTGTCCGAGGTGCTGGGCGCGCGCGAGGAGTCCAGCCGAATCATGACGCTGTTGCTCGCCGCCGTGGCGTCAGTCTCACTGCTGGTTGGCGGCATCGGCATCATGAACATCATGCTGGTGTCGGTCACGGAACGCACGCGGGAGATCGGGCTCCGGATGGCGGTGGGCGCGCGCGCGCGCGATATCCTGACCCAGTTTCTTGTCGAAGCCATCACCCTCGCGCTGATCGGGGGGCTGCTGGGCGTTGCGCTGGGTGTCGCGGGTTCCTACGCGATCGGGCAGTTCGCCGGCTGGCGCATCGCGCTGCGGCCGGAATCGATAGCGCTGGCCGTTGGATTCGCCGGCGTCATCGGCATCTTTTTCGGCTTCTACCCGGCCCGCAAAGCGTCGCGGCTGCTCCCGATCGAAGCATTGCGTTACGAATGACGCAGTGACTGGGTGACTCGGTGACTAAGTGACTAGGTCCTCGGCGCGAACCGTGTTCGCGGATGCGTACTTACGTCGCGGCTTAGTTACATTGTCACTTAGTGACCTAGTCACTAAGATGCAAGATGGTCGCGTACAATATCGTCCTGAATGGATATCGCCCTCTATCTCAAGGCATTGTTGCTCGGCATCGTCGAAGGCCTGACCGAATTCCTCCCGATCTCGAGCACGGGGCACCTCATCATCGCCGGGCAGCTTATCGGGTTCAACGGCGAAAAAGCCAAGCTCTTCGACATCGTGATCCAGCTCGCCGCCATCCTGGCCGTGTGCTGGGAATATCGCGGACGCCTGCGGGCGGCGCTGGCCGGCATCACGACCGAGCGGATACAGCAGCGTTTCGTGGCGAATCTCGCGATCGCGTTCATTCCCGCGGCCGCATTGGGGCTGCTGTTCCATGGCGATATCAAGGAACATTTGTTCCATCCGCTGCCGGTTGCCACGGCCTTTGTCGTTGGCGGTTTTCTGATACTGTGGGCCGAGGGGCGCGACCATCGCGTGACCGTCGAAACTGTCGACGACATGCGCTGGCAGGACGCGCTCAAAGTCGGGTGCGCTCAAACGCTGGCACTGATTCCCGGAACCTCACGCTCGGGCGCGACGATCATCGGCGGGCTGTTCTTCGGCCTGTCGCGGCGGGCGGCGACTGAGTTTTCGTTCTTTCTCGCCATTCCGACCATGTTCGCGGCCGTGATCTATGACGTCTACAAGAACCGGGCGATCCTGCAAACCGATGACCTTGCCATGTTCGCGATCGGCTTCGCGGCTTCATTCGTGAGCGCTTTTTTCGCGGTGCGCGGCCTGCTGCGCTACATCAGCCATCACGACTTCAGTGCGTTTGCCTATTACCGGATCGCGTTCGGCGGATTGGTATTGGTGACGAGCTACACTGGAATCGTGAATTGGAGCCATTAAACTGAGCTCCCGCAAATTGATGCCGATCCGATTTGTTGGGCCATCGCGGTTCACAGCCAGAGCTGAAACGAGAAAAGGGGCATCCTTGCCATGACGAGCAACAACCGCCTGGTGACGCCAGGCAGTCGACTCACAGTCCGCAACGCAAAGCTGAGTGACGTTCCTGCAATCTGTGCCCTGACGGCGCGCGTCTATAGCAGCAGTGGCATGACCGGCTACTCCGAGGGCGCGGTGACGGGGCAGATCAACCGCTTCCAGGAGGGGCAGTTTGTCATCACCGTCGACGAAAAGGTCGTCGGCTATTGCGCCACCTTCGTCATCGACGGTGAGATTGCGCTGAAGCCGCACAATTGGATGGAAATCACGGGGAATGGCTACGCGTCGCGCCATGACCGGAACGGCGACTGGCTGTACGGAATGGAGGTCTGTGTCGATCCGGATTACCGTGGCTACCGCCTCGGGCAGCGGCTCTACAACGAGCGCAAGAAACTGTGCGAATCGTTCGGCCTCAAGGGGATCGTATTCGTCGGCCGCCTGCCATCGCTGTCGCGCCAGATGAGGCGTTTCGGAACGGTCGAAAATTACATCGAGCAGGTGAAGCAGAAGAAACAGCGCGATCCGGTGCTCACTTTCCAGCTGCGCAACCGTTTCGAGATCGTCGGTGTGATCAACCAGTACCTTCCGGTGGATCGCGAGTCTCTCGGCTACGGGGTGCACATGGTGTGGCGCAACCCCAGGGTCTCGCCCGAGGTGAGCACCGAGCGCCGCAAGACCTACGGCGGGCGGATGGCCGACACCATTCGCGTTGGCACGGTGCAGTACATGCAGCGCCGGGTGCGGTCCTTTGATGATTTCATCGGCTTCGTCGAGTACTTCGTGGACGTGGTCGCCGATTACCGGGGCGATTTCGTCGTGTTCCCGGAGATGTTTACCCTGCAGCTGCTCTCAACGGTGGATCAGGCGCTTGCGCCCGCGGAGGCGATCGAAGCCCTGACGAGCTATACCCCGAAGCTGAACGACGCGCTGCGCGACATGGCGCTGCGCTACAACATAAACATCATCGCCGGCTCGCACCCGACGCGGGTGCCAAGCGGCCGCGTGGAGAACATTGCCCATATCTTCCTGCGTGATGGATCGATGCACGAACAGCCCAAGATCCACCCCACGCCGAATGAAGTCTATTGGTGGAATATCGAGGGCGGCAACACGCTCAACGCCATCGAGACCGATTGTGGGCCGATTGGGGTGCTCGTCTGCTATGACGCCGAATTCCCGGAACTGGTGCGCCATCTGACCGACCAGGGCATACACACGCTGTTCGTTCCATTCTGCACCGACGAGCGTCAAAGCTATATGCGCGTGCGGTATTGCTGCCAGGCGCGCGCGGTGGAAAATCAGATCTATGTGGTCATGTCGGGCAACGTCGGGAATCTGCCGAACGTCGCCAACATGGACATACAGTACGCGCAGAGCTGCATCCTGACACCCTGCGATTTTCCCTTCGCGCGGGATGGCATCGCCGCTGACACGACCGCCAACGCGGAGACGGTGGCGATTGCCGATCTGCGGCCGGAAACCCTCATCATGGCCCGCAACAATGGAACGGTCAGGAATCTTCGCGACCGGCGGCACGACCTCTACAACGTAACTTGGCGTGGCCGCTGACGTGCCGCTGGGGCGGCGCCCTAGATCGGTCGCGGGAGCGATCGTCTGGCGCTCGCTCCGCGAACAGGGCTCGTGAAACGTTAAACGTAAATTGGCGACCGTCGCTTGTCAGACGGACGCCCGATTCACGATTTACGTTTCACGATTCACGATTCACGAATATCAGCCCTGGCTCCACGGCAGCCCGGCTACGCGCCAACCGCCCACGGTGTTGCGGTGGCCTTGCGGATCCTTGTCGCCTTCGAAGCCCTCGAGCACGTTGTAGCAGGCCGTGTAGCCGACGCGCGTCGCGAGCATGGCGGCATTGTGCGAGCGTCCGCCGCTGCGGCAGATGAACATCACAGCCGCCTCCTTGTCGACTTGCTGCAGGAGCTCCTGGAGGAACGAGGGGTTTGGTCGATTCCCGGGATACGTGAGAATCTCGATCTCGGTCGCTCCCGGGATACGGCCGACGTAATCCCATTCAGCGCGCGTGCGCACATCGACCAGTTTCGCGCCCGGCGCGGATTGCCAGATCTCGTACGCTTCACGGGGCGTGAGCGCGCCCGCGTAGGGCAGGGCCACCCGCTCTGCGCGCTCGCGGGCTCTTTGAAGGACCTCACTAATCGTCATCTCGCGATCACTTGGACCTGCTCATGGAAGGTCCGCTCCTGCACTGAAACGCTAGGCCATTGGAATTGAACTCGAATTCTAGCTTAGTGGGTTTAGTGGAATGTTGCACCAACATGGTGCTGATGTTCGTGGTTACGCACCAACTTAGTGCTCCCAGAAGAGCCTGTAGGAAACAAATCCCTTATGGCACAATGCGTTCCACGAAAAAATCCTTGGCATAGATCCTGCTGACCAAGGAATCCCGTTCTTG
>LJTT01000094.1 GCA_001303585.1 Betaproteobacteria bacterium SG8_41 | reverse complement strand
GCGTGGCAAACGTGAGGCTGCGCTCGGAGATCTTCACCTGCAGATTGCCCTCTGCCGCCTGTCCGACCCATTTTTCGAGATTGTTCGGGTTGGGCGGTTCCGGCTTGAAGCCCTTGCCGAGTGGTGACAAGCCAGGCGCGGGCCGCCCGATCACGAGCTCGAGCTGGCGCTTGCGCAGTTCCACGTCGTTCTTCGCCTGAATTTCAAACGCCCGCGTCAAGTCGTAGCGCGATTGCGCTTCCTTGGTGTCGACGATGGTCGCGGTCCCCACCTCGAAATTGCGCTTGGCCTGCTCGAGCTGCTGGCCGATTGCGTCGAGCTGGGCCTGGGCGAATGCCACTGTGTCCTGCGCCAACAGCACGTCGAGATAGGCTTGCGCAACCCGCAGAATCAAGTCCTGTGCCGCTTGCGCCAGTGTCGCGTCAGCCTGCGCTACCTGCGTCTTGGCCTGCTCGAAGGCCTGGAAGTTCTGCGGCCGGTAGATCGGCTGAGAGAGCGAGACGCTCGCCGAGTTGGAATTGAAGTTCGAGTTATTGTCCGGAACCGTCGGATTACGAAAGCGGATGTCGCGGTCGTTGTACTGCGTGGATGCGGAGATCGAAACCGACGGCAGCAAACCCGCGCGTCCCTGCGGTAGCCGCTCCTGTGTCGCTGCCCAGCTTGCGCGCGCGGCCGCGTACTGGGCGTCCGACGCCTGGGCCGAACGGTAGACCTGGAGCAGGTCGGCGCCCTGCGAAGTCGGCGACAACGCCAGCAGGGACGCGATCGAAACAAACGTAAGGAGTCGCATCATGGGGTTACCGCAAGTCGCTAATCGTCAATCGTAAGGGCTCGCAGCATTTTGCAACGTCGCACGATTCACGATTCGCGCGGGTTAAAAGACGAAACGCTCGGGCTGCAGCGCATTCTTGAGCGGCGCGATGCAGGTTTCGAACAGGCCGATCGAGTTGAATGCGCCGTCCCCAACGCGCGTGATGAGGCGCGCCTCCATGACCGGCGGCTCACCGACGATGGCGATCAGCCGGCCGCCGCGCCCGAGGCCCTGCTTGAACGCCTCCGGCAATATCGGGACCGAACCGGTGATGACGATGGCGTCGTAGGGCGCCTGCTTGTTCCACCCGCGCGCGGCATCCCCGGTCTCAAGCGTCACATTGGTGATGTGATGCGCAGCCAGTTTGGCTGCGGCCGCCTGGGTAAACTCGGGCACGATGTCGACGCTGTCGACGTGGCCGCCAAGGCTGGCGAGCAGCGCCGTCATGTAACCGCTGCCCGTGCCCACTTCGAGAATGCGGTCACCGGGCCGGATGGACAGCTCCTGCAGCAACCGCGCTTCTATCTTGGGCGCGAGCATCTTTTCGCCATGGCCAAGCGGTATTTCCATGTCAACGAACGCCAGCGAGCGGTACTGCGGGGGGACGAACTCCTCGCGCTTCACCTTGAAGAGCAGGTCCAGCACCTGCTGGTCAAGCACTTCCCAAGGCCGAATCTGCTGCTCGACCATGTTGTATCGGGCCTGTTCGACGTCCACGTGATGAGCCGGTTGCGTCACAATGCGCAAATTCTAGCACTCTTTTGCCCCGAAATCGGGGGCGGCCAGCGCCGAACGGGGTCTAGGAAACAGGAGCTTGCGCGCGCATGCCGTTTCTCGCGCATCCCCGGCGACTATTCACCATGAGCCGGCGCCCCAATATAATGGGCGCCACAGAACAACACGCCCGGGCGCGACTTTTCGCGCGGGCACAAGCGCACCCCCTCACCACGGCTCCAGACCTGGGCATGAACATTACTGATCGGCGCACCGGCAATGCCGTTGTGCTCGAAGTCACGGGCCGTGTCGACAATGACTCGGCTGAGGCGTTCAGGCTGCTGCTCGTCCCTTTCCTGCGCCATTGCACCGCCGACGAGAATCGTATCGTGCTCGATTTTTCCGGTGTGGACTACATTTCCAGCGTGGGCCTGCGCGTTCTGATGCTGGCGGCGAAGCAGGCAAAGACGCAGGGCGGCACAGTGGTGGTCGCAGGCTTGCATTCCGTGGTCAAGGAGATCTTCGAAATCAGCCGCTTCAACCTGGTATTCCAGTGCTTTGACTCGGCGCGCGATGCGCTGGCGGCTGCGGCCCCGCCGACGCTCGCCGCGCGCGAGGGAGCCTGAAACCAGCATGCGGGTGCGCTTCTGGGGAACACGCGGCTCGATTCCGGTGGCGCTGGACGCGGCCGGGCTTCACGCCAAGCTCGTCGAAGCATTGCTGAAGGCTTCGGAAAGGCCGCTGCGAAGCGCGGCGGAGGCGCGCCAGTTCATCGAGCGCGAGCTCGATTTTTCGATATCCCACACGTTTGGCGGCGCCTCGCCCTGCATCGAGGTGGAGCGCCCGGGCGCTGCCCCGCTGATTCTCGACCTGGGGAGCGGCGTGCGCGGCCTTGGCGCGCGCGACATGGCGCGGGCCGATCGCCCGCGCACCTATAACGTGATCATGTCCCACATGCACTGGGATCACATCATGGGATTTCCCTTTTTCGCGCCGGCCTACGTTGAGGGAAACCACATCCGTATTTTCGGCTGCCACGCCGAGATCGAGCACGCGTTGCGGCGGCAGCAGGCGGCGCCCTCGTTTCCGGTGCCGTTCGACCGTCTTGCGGCGCGGATCGAGTTTATCGGGCTGGAGCCGGGGCGGCGCTACGACATCGATGGCATCGCCGTTACCGGCATGCTGCAGGCGCACTCGGGCGAGTCCTATGCCTATCGGCTGGAGCATGGAGGCAAGGCGCTCATCTATGCCACGGACTCCGAGCACAAGCTCGAGGATCCCCGGGAGAGTGAGGCGTTCGCCGCGTTCTTCCGCAACGCGGACATGGTGATATTCGACGCGATGTACTCGCTCGCGGAAGCGGTGTCCATCAGGGAAGACTGGGGTCACTCCAGCAACGTGGTCGGCGTCGAGCTCTGCCAGCTGGCAGGGGCGAAACACCTGGTTCTGTTTCATCACGAGCCCGCCTACGACGATGCGGCGATCACCCGAATCTGGAGAGATGCGGTGCGTCTCGAGGAGATCACGCGTGGTGAACGCCCGCCCCTCCGGGTGAGCGCGGCCTACGACGGCCTCGAGATGGACGTCTGAACGTGGCGACGCAAGACGCCACGACAGACCTGTTCCGTCAGCCGGCGGCGCGCCGCTCGCTATGGCTCGCGCTTGCGCTGATCGCCCTGTTCGAGATCCCCGCCTGGATGGCGGCGCCGCCGGGGCTGCAGGCGCTGCGGCTTGCCACATTCGATCTCTACCAGCGCCTCGATCCCCGTGAACGCGAGTCGACTCCGGCCCTCATCGTGGCCATCGACGAGGCAAGCATTGCCGCGCGCGGCCAGTGGCCGTGGCCGAGATCGACGGTCGCCGAGCTGATCGACAAGATTGCCGCCGCACGCCCCGCTGCTGTCGGCATCGACATTATTTTCCCGGAGCCTGACCGCGTATCGCCCGAGCGTCTTGCCGGGCAGCTGGCCGCGGTCGATCCGGCACTCGCGCGGCGCCTGGAAGCGCTGCCCAGAAACGACGCCCGGCTCGCGCGCAGCATCGCGCGATCGCGCGTTGCGCTTGGGTTTGCCGGATTGGAGCAGGGACCCCCCCCGGCTGCCGATGCGCCGTCGAGCCCGTCGCTCCAGCGCGGCGGGGACGCACGCCCCTATCTGCGCCGCTATCCTGCGGCCCTGCGCAGCCTGCCCGAGATCAGCCGCGCGGCCGCCGGCCATGGTCTGCTCTCGACTGACGCCGAGTACGGGGTCGTGCGGCGCATACCGCTCGCCGCGACGGTCGGATCGACCGTTGTGCCCACGCTCGGCATCGAAGTGCTGCGCCTGGCGAGCGGGGCGCCGGCGTTCGAGCTTCGAACCAGCAGCCAGGGCGTTGAGGGCGTGGGCGTGGGCGGGTTGTTCGTGCCTACCCAGTCTGATGGGCGGCTGTTCGTGCACTTCGGCCGCTCCGATCCTGCGGGCATGATCCCGGCCGTGGACGTCCTGGAGGGCCGTGTCGGCGCCGATCAGCTCGAGGGCAGGATCGTGCTTCTCGGCATGACCGGCCTCGGGCTGGTGGACGTGCCCACGACCGCGCTGGGCGAGCGAGTTCCCGGCATCGAGATCCACGCCCAGTTGATCGAGAATATCTACGACGGCAGCCTGCTGCGGCGTCCTGCCTGGGCCGGCGCCGCTGAGGGCCTCGCGCTTCTCGTCCTGGGTTGGCTGGTCGCGATCGCGGTGCCGCGCTCCGGCCCGCGCGCCGGGGTTACTGCGCTGATTGCCGCGTTGACCGCGCTGCTGCTGGCGGGCTATTTCATGTATCACGAGGCCGGGTTGCTGTTCGACCCCTCCATTCCAGGCCTGGGCGTGGTGGTCGTCTCAACAGCCGTGCTGGCAGTGACGCTGGGGCAGGCGAACATCGAGCGCAGGCGCCTTGCGCTGCGCCTGCAGGAAGAGCGGGAAGCGGCCGCGCGGCTGGCCGGCGAGCTCGATGCCGCCCGGCGCATCCAGATGGGATTCCTGCCGCGCCCCGAGGACGCGCTCGCGGGCGAATGGCGGGTGGCCGCGGGAGCGCTCATGCTGCCGGCGCGCAAGGTGGGCGGCGATCTCTACGATTTTTTCAAGGCCGACGATGACCACTTCTTTTTCATCATTGGCGACGTCTCCGGCAAGGGCCTCAACGCCAGCATCTTCATGGCGGTGGTCAAGGCGCTGGCCAAGAGCGCCGCGCTGCGCGGCGCTGACAGCGTTGAGGAGGTGCTCAAGACGGCGAACGCGGAGGTCTCGCGCGAGAATCCGGAGGCGATGTTTGTCACCGCGTTCGCGGGCCTCCTCGATCTGAAAACCGGCCGGCTCGTCTACTGCAACGCCGGTCACGAGCCCCCGCTGCTGTTGCGTGAAGGAATGGAGCCGCTGCGGCTCGTCAGCAGCGGCGGGCCCCCACTGTGCGTGCTCGAGGACTACCCGTATGGCGCAGCCGAGCACTGGCTGGCGCCGGGGCAGACGCTTTGCATGGTGACCGACGGCGTCACCGAGGCGATGAACGTCTCGGGCGAGCTCTACGGCGCCGGGCGTCTGTCCGCGGTGCTCGCGCGCCTGCCCGCGGTAGACCCCGTCATGGTGGTCGCCGAGATCGAAACGGATGTGGCGGAGTTTGCGCGGGGGGCCGAGCCGGCGGATGACCTGACGGTGCTCGCGCTGCAATGGCGCGGCCCCGACTCGTAAATCGTGAAACGTAAAATGTTAGCCGTGAATCGTGAGAGGTGAATCGAGCGGCGTCTGTTGCGTTGGTTAGTTTTTCCGTTTCACGTTTTACGTTTCACAATTCACGAAAGATCAACGCACGTTGATCTCAACCCGGCGGTTCTTCGGCTCATCCACATTGTCCGCAGTAGGAACGATCGGCTCGCGTTCGCCGCGCCCCGCGGTGACGATGCGTTCCTCGGGGATGCCGAGTGGTATCAGCAATGCCTTCACCCGGCGCGCGCGCTGCAAGGACAGCTTGTCGTTGTCGTGCTCGCTCCCGACACGGTCGGTGTGGCCGATGACCACGACTTCAGCGGCCGGACGCTGGGCGACTTCAGCGAGCACTTGCTGGACTTCTTTTTTGGTCTCGTTCGTGAACTTGTCGGTGCCCGAAAGAAAATACAGGGTGTACTTGGTCGGGCGGGGCGGCAAGGAGGCGAGCGTCTCTCCGAACTGCTTCTCGACCTCCGGCTCACTCGTCGTGCGCTGCTCGATCGGCTGGCCGCCGCCCGAACGCGCCGAGGCGTATGGAGTACTGAGGACCGTTTCGGTGCCTCCGTCTCGCACGACCACGGCCCCGGTTTTGCCACTTTGTCCGGGCAGTAAAACGACCGTTGTCGGGGGCGTCGACGCGCAGGCAGCCAGGAGGGCGAGCATGATGCCGCACGCGCCTGCCCGCAGCGCGCGGCGCATCATTCCGTGCCTTCGACCTTGACCAGGAACTCGGTGCCGCGCACGCCGAGCAGACTCGAGGGCGTCTTGATTACCATCGCGTCAGGCGCTTGTTTGGCGATTTTTCCTGAGACGATTGCAAGCGACCCGCGGTTGAGGCGCGCGTGGAACTTGCCGTCGTGCGTGGTCGAATTGAAAGTATAGCGCTCGAGCATGAGCACGCTATTGGGCCCGGCCGAGAGCAAGGTGTTATCGGTAAATGTGATGCCGACCGAACCATCGCTGCCCGTGACAACTGTGTCGCTCACGCGGACCCGGGCGCCGACGGTGGCGGGCAGTCGCTCAGCGCCGCGCTGGATGTGCACCGCGCCAGCGGTAACCTTGACCTGGCCGATATCCTCGGCAGATGACACCGGGGCGGCAAGCAGGGCCACAAATGCCAACAATGTCACACTTAGAAACTTCATGAGATTCTCCCTTTGCTTCAACGCGCAGGCCCCGCGTCGGACCTCCCCCGCGTCAGCACTCCTATAATACTCCGAGTCCACTTCCCGAGTCGTGCGGCATATTTAACATGTGGCAACCGAGGACACGAGAATTTGCCGCGCGCATGGGGGCCTTGCGGGAATTGCGCGGGTTCATTGAGGCGGTGTGCCGCGAGGCGGCGATCGCGCGCAACGATACCCTGCGCATTGCGCTCGTGGCCGAGGAGTTGTTCACGAACAGCGTCAAGCACGGCTATGGCGGCGATAGCGGGAAGCAAGTCTGGCTTACGCTGCAACCGGGGGAAGGTGCCTGCCGCCTGGTCTATGAGGACGCAGCGCCTCCATACAATCCCTTTGCCGACGCAGCCACCCCCGACCTGGAAGCACCGTTGGATACGCGCGCCATTGGCGGACTCGGCGTGCTCCTGGTTGCGCGCTTCTCGCGCAGCCACAAATACACCCGTGCCGGCGACCGCAATCGCATCAGCCTGTTGCTGCCGCTGGCCGGCCCTGGCTAGGAGCCGTCTCGATAGCGACACAGCCACGGAACCACACGGAAATCATTATTCCATTACAGCGCGCTTCCCGCGCCGGATCGCGGTCCCTACAGTTCCGTGTGATTCCGTGGTTAATGATCCTGTCGTTTCAGGGCGTTTTCGGGACCGGCTATTGGAGTGCATTGCGGAAATGGTTTGTTGGCCGATTCCGCAGCGACCAATAGGCCGCGCCCCGGGTTTGCAATGCCGTCCCGATTGGAGTAACGTCCTCCGCTCGACGTTAGGGGTCTCGTCCGGGGTGCCGGGCGGGTGAGAGAAACCCTCGGAACCTGATGCGGGTCATGCCGCCGTAGGGAAGCGTCGCGCGACACACCCTCCGCGCCCGCTCCACCGGCAGTCCCAAGGAGCGCCACTTTATGGCAGCAGCAAATCCCAAATTCATCGCGGCCACTGCGCGCATCGACGACGGCGCCGTGCAGCCGCTTCCCAATTCACGCAAGGTCTACGTGACGGGCTCGCGCCCGGACCTGCGAGTTCCGATGCGGGAGGTGAGCCAGTCCGACACGCCGGCTTCATTTGGCGCCGAGAAAAACCCGCCGGTGTTCGTGTACGACACCTCCGGGCCCTACACCGATCCGTCGGCGAAGATCGACATCCGGCAGGGGCTGCCCGCCATGCGCGGCCAGTGGATTCTCGAGCGCGGCGACACAGAGGAGCTGCCCGGCCCGTCTTCGGCCTATGGGCGCGACCGGCTGTCGGATTCGAATCTCATGTCGCTGCGCTTCGACCTGAAGCGCCGGCCGCGTCGTGCCAAGCCGGGGATGAACGTGACGCAGATGCACTACGCGCGCCGCGGGACGGTGACGCCGGAAATGGAGTTCATCGCCATACGCGAAAACCAGCGGCTGGAGGCGTTGAGCGAGCTGGTGCGCCGCCAGCACCGGGGCGAGTCTTTCGGCGCTTCGTTGCCGAAAACGATCACGCCGGAGTTCGTGCGCGACGAGGTCGCGCGCGGACGCGCGATCATCCCGTCCAACATCAACCATCCCGAAATCGAGCCGATGATCATCGGGCGCAACTTCCTGGTGAAGATCAACGCGAATATCGGTAATTCAGCGCTGTCTTCCGGCATCCAGGAAGAGGTCGAGAAGATGACATGGGCGACGCGCTGGGGCGCGGACACGGTGATGGACCTTTCCACCGGCAAGAACATCCACGAGACGCGCGAGTGGATCGTGCGCAATTCTCCGGTACCCATCGGGACGGTGCCGATCTACCAGGCGCTGGAGAAAGTGGGAGGCAAGGCCGAAGAGCTTACGTGGGAGATCTACCGCGACACGCTCATCGAACAGTGCGAGCAGGGCGTCGATTACTTCACCGTGCACGCCGGCGTGCGGCTGCCGTACATCCCGCTCACCGCGAAACGGATGACGGGCATCGTCTCGCGCGGCGGCTCGATCATGGCGAAGTGGTGCCTTGCTCACCACAAGGAGAGTTTTCTCTATACACGCTTCGAGGAGATCTGCGAAATCCTGAAGGCCTACGACGTTGCGTTCTCGCTTGGCGACGGCTTGCGGCCCGGTTCGATCCATGACGCCAACGACGAGGCGCAGATCGCCGAGCTCAAGACAAGCTCACGGACATCGCCTGGAAGCACGATGTGCAGGTGATGATCGAGGGCCCGGGCCACGTGCCGATGCAGCTCATCAAGGAGAACATGGACCTGCAGCTCCAGTACTGCCGGGAGGCGCCGTTCTATACGCTCGGGCCGTTGACCACGGACATCGCGCCCGGCTACGACCACATCACGAGCGCGATCGGCGCCGCAATGATCGGCTGGTTCGGCACCGCCATGCTCTGTTATGTCACGCCGAAAGAACACCTCGGGCTGCCGGACCGCGAGGACGTGAAGGACGGCATCATCGCCTATAAGATCGCCGCCCACGCGGCGGACCTTGCAAAGGGCCATCCCGGCGCGCAGATCCGGGACAACGCATTGTCCAAGGCGCGTTTCGAGTTTCGCTGGGAGGACCAGTTCAACCTGGGGCTCGATCCGGACAAGGCGCGCGAGT
>LJTT01000143.1 GCA_001303585.1 Betaproteobacteria bacterium SG8_41 | reverse complement strand
AAAGAATGGTAATGTTGGTCTTGTCCGGGAAGCGCTCCTTGAGCGCCTGCAGGGCCTGTGACAAGCCCTTGTAGTCGTAACCCTTTTCATTGCGCTCAAGGCGCTTCAGCACGCCGCTCGAGCGCTCGCCCAGCTCCAGCGCGTCCTTGCGAATGACGACCTCAAGTTGAAGCTCTTGCTTCTTCGCGTTACTTCCGGATGAAGCCGGCGGCAGGTTCAGCTCCAGAATCGTCATGCGCGTGAACACCGCCGTAATCAGCAGAAATGGCACCAGGATCACCATCAGGTTCATGAACGCCGTGATGTTCATTTCTCCCGGCGCGATGGTGTGGCGGCGGAAACGCCGTCTCATGCAGACGCTCTTTCGTTCGAACGCTCACCCGAACGTTCACCGACCATATTAAGAAACTTTACTGCCGCCATCTCGAGGCTGTCGACGATCTGGGTGGTCTTGGACTGCAGAACCGAATACACCAGCAGCAGGGGAATCGCGACGATCAGACCGAATGCCGTAGTGTTCATCGCAACCGAGATACTTGAGGACAGCAGCTCGGCCTTCTCGGCCGCGGCGGCGTTCGCCACCGCCGTGAACGCCTGGATAAGACCGATAATGGTGCCGAGGAGTCCGAGCAGGGTGGCGATGTTGGCAAACGCCGAGAGGTAATGGGTGCGGCGCTCAAGACGCGGCAGAACTTCCATCAGGCCCTCTTCCATCGCCATCTCGATGTCCTCGCGCCGGCGCGCCGAACGCAGCCGTCCAAGCCCGTAGTTCAGGATCTTGCAAATCGCAATCTCGGACTTTCCCGCGACGCTCATCGCCTGCTGGAACTTTCCGCCCTGCAGCAAGCGATCGCCGCACCTACCGCGAGCACCAGGGCGATCGGGTACATGAAGAACCCGCCCTCCTGAAAGAACTTCACGATCATGGTGTACGTCTGCATTACTTTCTCCTCTCTGAAGACGATTTATCCGATACGGCCCTGGCGGGAGCCACCGGTAGTGGCACACTCGCTACGCCCATTAATCCGTGGTACTGCACCTGGCGACGGAACACATCACGATCGACCGGCGCGAGCGCCTCATCGAGCAGTGAGTTCACCGGTTTGCCGACCAGATCGCCCGGCAGCGGCTTCTTCCAGGGCACGATGTACAGCACTTTCGGCAGCTCACGCGCGCCGAGAATCTGCGTGCCCTCGAGATCCACGCGATCGGCCGCGGATGCGCCTCCTCCGCCAAGGGCGAACCACGCGGTCACAATCATCAACTGTCGACACTTCATCCCTTCACCTCCTGCTTCGGCTTCCGCTCTGCAGCGCGAGTGCGCTGCTGTATGTCGGCCACCCACTTGGTGATCATCGCCGTGTCACCGGGCACAAGCTGCTGGTAGCGCTGATAATAGGCGAGCGCCTTGTCGGGTTCCTGCAGATAGATGTCCCAAAGAATGCCGAGATTGAGCTGCGCCGGCGCATAGCCGGGATCCATCGCGAGCGACTGCTCATAGGCCTGGCGGGCCTCCTTGAACTCCCCCTGCTGGCGATGCATTACCCCCAGTACATTATGGTAATCGGCGCGCCGGGGGTTGAGGTCGATCGCCCGACGCATGGTCTTGATTGCCAGAGGGGCGCGACTGGTCCGATCATAGACCATGGCCAGGTTCGCCACCGGACCCGAAAGACCCGGCTCGCGGGTGGAGACGCGGAGCAGCAGGCCCTCGGCCTCCTTGTATTGGCCAGCCCGGATCGCTGACAGGGCCGCCTGATAAGCCTGTCTCACATCAGGGCTGACCACGGGGTCTGGCTCAGGGGCCGCGGCGCGCTTGGTCGTCACGGGAGCAGAGATCTCGGGACCGACAATGGCGCAGCCGCTGAGCGCGAGCAACGCCGCGGCGAAGAGCAACCGTAGCCTAGCGCAGACCATTGAACACCCCCTCCGACTTCTCGGTCTTGGCGTAGCGTACTGGCCGGAGCTTGGCGAGCGCGCCATAACTCTTCCTGACCCAGTCGTCGTAGACACCCTGGCGGGCGCGTCGCACGTTGATCTCATGTAGTTCCATGGCCTTCTCCTCGAATGGATAGGCCTGTTCCTCCAGCAAGACGTTGTACTGCTCCAGCTCGTCGGCCTTCAGATTCTTGGGCCGCTGCGAATCCATTAATGCCTTGCCGAAATCCTGATAGAGCGTTGCCGACTGGTAGGTGGCCGCCGTGCTGATTTCCGCCACACCGTAACCCGCTGCCACACCATATGCGTCGAACGCTTGCTGCATGCGCTCCTTCTTGAGCTTGAGGTTTTTCTTGAGCGGCTCGACCAGGCGCACCTGCCGGTAGGCTGCATCGATCGGCTCGGCGAGCACCAGCGCGCTCTTGGCCCCGAGATAGCGCGTACGATCGGTACGCGCGGAACCGCCCGCCTGCTCGGCGCGCAGCAGCTCCCGCGCCCAGCGCTGGCGGGTGTCGCGCTGGCCGGACTTTTCGCTGATTTCCATCAGGCGATAGCGCGCCTCGATCGCAGGCTCGAGAGGCGTTGGATACTGGCGGATATAACGCTCGTAGGCGGCCGCCGCATTGTTCTGGTTGCCGGCCTTGTCATAGAGTTCGGCAGCTTGCCACAACGAACCGCGCGACAGCTTGACGTCCTTGCCGCTCGCGGCCAGCAACTCGAATGCCGCAGCCGCCTTCAGCGCCTGCCCGCTTTCGAGATAAACCACGGCCAGTTTCGCCGGCAGCTCCGCCTGCAGGGCGTGCTTCGGATAGCGAACCTTGAAGTCTTCCAGCACGACGGCCGCGCCTTTCCAATCCTTCATTGCGATCAAGCTGGCGGCCGCGTCGTACTCCGCGGTTGGTCGTATGGTCGCGTCGGGTACTGCCCGCCCGACACGCAGGAAGTGGTTGGCTGCTTCTCGGTGATTACCAATGGCGCGCGCCTGCTCGCCCTGTTTGTAGATCGAAGCGGCCAGGCGTTCCTGGAGCGCCGGCCGGTTCTTGTCCTTTTCCGCGGTGAGCGCGAGCGCCTGCTGATATGCTGGCTCGGCGCGATCGAAGCTGCCGCGCTCGAATTGCGTGTTGGCCACCACGACCCATGCGGTGCGACGCAGCGCGGGCGTTGCTGGCGGTGACAATGCGAGCACCCGCTCGGCGACGGTGCGCGCCTGATCGGGGGCATGCAGCGCATAGAGCTGCTCGGCGGCATTGCTTAACACGCCGGGCGCGCGTGCATCCTGCGGACACGGCGCTGGGCCACAGTCCGCTCCTTGCCGCTCAGACTCTTCTCGAGCTGCCCGTAGGAAAGCAGCGCGGCATAACCGGCTTCGGCACTCTTGGCGTGCCGCGGATATTCATAGGCGGTGCGCTCGTATTCGGCTGCCGCCTCGCCAAAGTGCTTGTCCTCATAAAGCATCTCGCCCAACAGGAAGTTCATTTGAGCAAGATAGGTGCGGTACCAGCGCGCAGCCTCCTGATAGTCCTCGCGCTTCTTCGATTTCTGCGCGGTTGCGTGATAATGGCGAGCAAGTTCCTCAAGGTGCGTCTTGACCACTGGCTGCACCCTTTCATACGCCGCCGGGCTGTTCACGCGTCGCCACGCACTGTCGGCACCGTATCGCACAACAAACTCCTTCTTGGTTTCCAGCGCCAAGGAAGCGAATCCCGCATTCTTGTAGGCTTCGATCACGCGCGCCTGTAACGCCGGCGATTCCGGGTGCGTGGGGTGACGCCGGGCAAAGGCATTGAAGGTGTCTGCTGCGTCCTTGGTGCGCTCTTGCTTGATGTACAGCTCACCGAGCTCCTGGTAGACGCGAAATTCATATTGCTTGCGGCCGGCTGGCTGCGCGACGTAGCCAGGGATCGATGCCGGCCCCTGCAAACTTGCAAGACTCAGGCTCACGACGCGAAACGTATCTTCGACAAGTTCGCGATCGGCACGCGACAGCGTCTCAAACGCCTGACTGGATCCGGGGCGCGCGAGCTTTCGGTCGAGCACCTTGAAGAAGCTCTCCAGGCCGTCGTCGAAACGCGCCTGCTTGAAGCGCGCCCAGCCCTGCATGTAGAGCGCGCGCTCGTAGTACGGCGAGCCCGGGCCTTGCCTCAATACGTCGGCGTAAGCGCGCTCGCCCTCCTCATATTCGCGCATCGTGAACAGAATCTCACCGCGCCGAAACTGCGCTTCCGGACGATAGGCACTGTCTGGGTAGTCGCGCACTAGCCGATCGAGTACAGCTCGCGATCGTTTGAGATCGCCAGACTGCTCATAGGCCCGCGACAACTGGTACAGGACCTTGTCGTTGTCGGGATGCTTCGGGAATGCCCGCAGCGACGCTTCATAAGTCGCGATCGCGCCGGCATAGGGATTCTGTCGACCCTTGGTGGCTCCCGCCGCCGCGCGATCGTCGCCAGCCTCAATTTCCAAATCGCCGATGCGGCGTCGATACGCCAGGATGGCATCTTCGCGGCTGACGCCGCTCGCCCGCTCGCGGCTGATCGGAACCTCGCGACCTTCGAGCGACTTGAGCGTGCCACCCTCCTCGGTGGTTGTGGCACACGCGACGAGAAGCGTCGCTACAGTCGTCGCCGCGATCGCCCGCCTCTTCACGGCGGTGCCTCCGCCGGTGCGTTGCTCGACGCCTGATCATACATCTGCGCAACCGCGAAACGCGCCTGCGTCAGATAGACCGTGGTGCGCTCGCGTTGGCGCTCCAGCTCGGCAACCGCCAACCGGGCGACATGGGCGCCCTGCTCTTCCGCCGCCCGCGCCAGGTCAATTTGCAGACGCGCGATGCGGCGATTCAGCCCCTCAATGCGCGCCGCAAAACCATCCAACACGATAGGCATGTCTCGCTGCGCCCGCTGCAGACGGGCACGACGATCATCGGAATCGGCGATGCGCTGCTCGACATCCGCAAGCGAGCGCTTGGTCTCCGCAAGGCGCGGCACATATTCTTCCGACACGTCCCACAGCAACAGTCCCTTCAGGCGCCAGAACTTTTCTGTCAGTGCCGGATCGCCTGTTCGCTTGATGGCGGCCGACAGTCGATCAAGTGCCGCACGCTGGGCAAGTTGTTTTTCGTCTGCCAGCGCCAGCACATCATCGTTTGCCTCGATGCGTTTCAGCTCTGCGGCCGCCTGGGAGTAGGCCGTCTTAAGGCGGTCCGTATCCAACTGGCGCTGCGCGCCTAACACGCGTGGCAGCCGCTCTGAATAGGCGC
>LJTT01000030.1 GCA_001303585.1 Betaproteobacteria bacterium SG8_41 | reverse complement strand
CGTCGTCTTGCCATGGTCCACGTGACCAATCGTGCCCACGTTCACGTGCGGCTTCGTGCGCTCAAATTTGCCCTTTGCCATTTTTTTGCTCCGTTATCGGTGACGCCACTCTTCCAAGACCGCTACCGCTGCCTTCGCCCTGAAACCTAACTACGACATCCGCAAAAAATCATTCCGTTTCCAGCTGCAGAATCCGACGGGGCCGAACGTCGAAAACGAATTCTGGTGCCCATGGCGCGGATTGAACGCGCGACCTCTCCCTTACCAAGGGAGTGCTCTGCCACTGAGCTACATGGGCGGCGGATCATGCTCTCCGGCGGAACGCACTCCACGGCGTTCTCACTTGTATTTGTGTCCGCTGCGAATTTCCTTTGGAGCGGGTGAAGGGAATCGAACCCTCGTCGTAAGCTTGGAAGGCTTCTGCTCTACCATTGAGCTACACCCGCCTCGTTTCTGCGTAACCCAACCCCGCACTATCGGCGCCCTGCGGACCCGGCAATCCTGGTGGAGGGGGTAGGATTCGAACCTACGTAGGCGCATGGCCAACAGATTTACAGTCTGCCCCCTTTAGCCGCTCGGGCACCCCTCCGAACGAAACCGGGCATTGTCGATCTTTTCCCTCGTAGTGTCAATTGTATAAAGCGTTTTTTTGCATGCCGTTCGAGATCCGGTCGGCGAATGCTTCGCCCCATGCGCGCCATCGTCCGGTCGAATGGCGGGCGTTCATTGCGTCCGAGAGTGATTGCCCGATGATTGGGGGTGCGCAGACGGCTCACCAGGACCAATCCCTTTTCGGCACGGAGCTTGGCATATCGCCGAGCAAGCCAACCGGAGGGGTGCCTGGAGACCGATTGTAAGTGTGCGCTCACGAACTGATCGAGGCGATCAGAATTTTATTTATTCTTTTTTAATCAATTTATTATAGAGCTCGCCCCTACTGCATCCGGTCCACGCTTGTCGCCCAAGGCGAGGGGCCGCTGTCGCTGCCCGCGTTCTGCAATCGGGCTTTTAGTCGCCGCCCGAGCCGCTAATGCTGGTCCCGCCACACACGAAAACGGTCTGGCCAGTAATGTAGCCGCTTTCAGGCGCAAGCAGAAAAGCAACCGTGCGGGCGACGTCGGCGGGCGTGCCGACCCTCTTGACCGGGATGCTGTCGATCACGCGCTGGCGCTTCTCGCTTCCGATCGGGTGCCCATTGTCGAAGAGGTCGGTGGCAACCGGCCCGGGCGCAACCGCATTGACCGTGATGCCATCAGCCGCGACTTCGAGGCAAAGGGTGCGCGTAATCCCGATCAATCCGGCCTTTGCCGCAGCGTAGACCGTGCGCCCGGTCTTGCCCAGCACTGCGCGTGACGACATGTTCACGATGCGGCCGAACTTGGCGGCGCGCATGCCCGGCACGAACGCCTGCATCAGGATCATCGCCGCCCGCACGTTGAGCGCGAGCGCGTAATCGAGGTCGTCGACCGTCGCCTGCTCGAGGGGGCCCGGCCGGTTAGCGCCGGCGTTGTTGACGAGGTAGCGCACCGGATGCCGCGCTGCAATTTCGGCCCCGGCCTGCTGCGCCGCCGCCGCATCGGCCAGATCCGCACCAACGAACAGCAATCGCGCATGCCGGATTCGTGGCGGACGCCGCTGCAGTGCAACCACGGTGCGACCGGCCTCGAGCAGGTGCTGCGCAATCGCTTCGCCGATGCCCGAGCTCGCGCCCGTGACGACCGCGACACCTTCCATCTTTTCCCCTGGCGTCATGTTATGAATTGGTTGAATTATAGAGAAAAGCTGAAAGGGCACCCTGCTCGGACACCCGGGGCCCTTGCGACCGGGGACATTAAGAGCCGTTCAGCGGCGTAGAAACTCGTGCCGCCTCATACCGGCGCGACCCGGTCAATCGGCTTTTCGCTATTGCCCTGCAGCAGCGCGCCCCGGCGAGCCTGAAATTAAGCCGCCATTTGCCCCCGGGATGGGAAACCTCGACTGGCCCGAAATGCGCCGGTGTTAGTCGCGCTGGGACCGCGTATCGTGAATTGACTTTGCAGTGCGAGACCGACTCCCCGCGGCCATGCTCACGCTCGCGGCATCACCAAGGGCATCGCCACCCTGTCGAATAAGGCCGCGCTCCAGTAGGTTTCGCGTCACGCATCCTGCGGGCAGGCACAAACCATCGCTAGCTACTCCCCGGCGCTCAGCCGTGCAGCTTGTGGTACTTCTCCATCAGCTGCTCCGGCGTTTCCTTGCAATTCGGGTCCGGAATAATACAGTCCGGCGGACAAACGGTCACGCATTGCGGTTCATCGTGTGCCCCAACGCACTCGGTACACTTCGCCGGGTCGATGATGTATTTGGAATCTACGACGCTGATCGCCTCATTCGGACAAACGCTTGGACATGCGTCGCAAGAGGTGCAGTCGTCGGTGATGATTGTCAGTGCCATTACGATCTCCAGAATTGCAGGGGTAGCATTATTGCATAGCTCTTATGCCGCCACTTGACGCGGCGTTAGCTGAAAGCCCGGAGTGGAACGTGGACCCGGTGGCGCCTGCTCGGCGCGTTGCGACATTGCCTACATGAAGTTGTCAGTATACGAGGTCAGCGCCTTCATGTAATTGGTGCGCTCAAAGGCCGCAGGGTCCGGGCACGCGTGCTGGCTGAGCGAGCCTTTCAGCTGCTCTACGGAAACGTATTCGCGCTCGGCCATCCATTTTTCGACGCTCGTCAGCAGGGTCGCGACATGGTTAGGTCCTTTGTTCAACAGGCTGCTCGCAAGCATCACGCAGTCGGCGCCGGCCAGGAGCAGCTTCAGCACGTCGTCGGGAGTATGGGCTCCTCCCGTGGCAGCCAGGCTCGCGCGCACGCGACCGCGCAGGATTGCGATCCAGCGCAGCGCGAGCCGCAGCTCGTCGGAGGTCGACAGCACCAGGTGCGGCGCGACTTCCAGTTCGTCGAGCAGAATGTCGGGCTGGAGAAAGCGGTTGAACAAAACCAGCCCCGACGCGCCGGCACCCGCGAGCCGCGCTGCCATATTGGCCATGGCGCTGAAGTACGGAGAAACCTTGACCGCAACCGGTATCTTGACAATGCTGCTGACTGATTCCACCAGGTCGGTGTATCGCTTCTCGATTTCAGTGCTGGTGTCGTCGAGATCGGTCGCGAGAAAATAAATATTGAGCTCGATCGCGTCGGCACCGGCTTGCTCGAATTGCCGGGCGATTTGGGTCCAGCCGCCAGGCGTGTAGCCGTTCAGGCTTGGTATCACCGGCACCGAGAGCGCCTGCTTCGCCTCGCCAATCAACCTCAGGTAATTCTCGGGGCCGGTTCTGTAGTTTCGGATCTCCGGAAAGAATCCGTGCGCCTCGGGCGAGAGCTCGGTTCCCGACAGCATGAGATTGTGGGCTGCCATTTCCTCGTGTTCGATCTGCTCCTCGAACAAGGAAGGCAGTACCACAGCCGCTACGCCCGCATTCTCCAGCCGCTTCAGACGGTCGATCGAATTCGTCATCGGTGAGGCCGCCGCCACGATTGGATTCTTGAGTTCCAGGCCCAGATACCGGCTGCGCAGATCGACACTCATTGTTCCACCTCCTTCGAGCTGGGCGCGGGAGCCGTGGGCGCCTCAGCGCTGCCGTCGTTGCGTTCGGAGTCGTCGGTTACTTTGCGATGCACGCCGGCCACCTGTTCATAGAGCTGCCACCGCGCATCGGCAGCGGCCTGTGCCATCCTTGAAAGCATCTTCGCCCGCGCCGGATCCGCCTGCGCAAGCATCGCGAAGCGGCCCTCTTTCATCGTGAACTGCTCGAGGGGAACGGTCGGTTTGCGCGAGTCAAGCTTGAGCGGCTGATCTGCGCCGTGCATGCCGAGCCGCGGATCATAGTGATAAAGGGTCAGGTAGCCGCTCTTTATCGCGTCGCGCTGATGGCTCATCCCGGTCGACATTTCGATACCGTGCGCAATGCAGTGGCTGTATGCAATGATCAGGGATGGCCCCTGCCATGAGGCGGCTTCCCTGAAAGTGCGCACGGTCTGCATCGGGTTGGCGCCCATCGCCACCTGGGCCACATAAACATTGCCGTAGGCCATGGCAATCATGCCCAGGTCTTTCTTGCCGATGGGCTTCCCCGCGGCGGCAAACTTTGCGACCGCGCCGCGCGGCGTCGCTTTCGAGGCCTGGCCCCCGGTATTGCTGTAGACCTCGGTATCCAGCACCAGGATGTTGACATTCCGTCCCGAGGCGAGGACGTGGTCGAGGCCGCCGTAGCCGATATCGTAGGCCCAGCCGTCGCCGCCCACGATCCACACGCTGCGCGCGACGAGGCTGTCGGCCACCGCCATTAGCCGTCCCGCTTCCGGAACGCGCAGCTTGGACAGGATCGCTTTGAGCTGCTTTACGCGCTCGCGCTGCTCCCGGATCTGCTCGTCGTTGTCCTGAGGTGCGTCGACAAGGGGGGCGGCAAGCGCCTCGCCGATCTCCGCGCGCAACCGATGCACGAGCGTCTGCGCCAGATCGCGTTGCGCATCGAGGGCCAGCCGCATGCCCAGGCCGAACTCGGCGTTGTCCTCGAACAAGCTGTTCGACCACGCCGGCCCCTGGCCATCGCGGTTCTGGGCGTAGGGCGTGGTGGGAAGGTTGCCGCCGTAGATCGAAGAGCAGCCGGTGGCGTTGGCGATCAGCAGGTGATCGCCGTAGAGTTGGGAGAGCAGGTTGAGATACGGCGTCTCCCCACAGCCTGAACAGGCCCCCGAGTACTCGAACAGCGGCTGACGCAGCTGTGAGCCCTTCAGCAAATCGATGGTTTCGAACGGTGGGCGCGCTTCGGGCAGGCTGAGGAAGAAATCATAACTCTGGCGCTCGGTTTCGAGATGATCGAGCTTGGGTTCCATGTTGATGGCCTTGTGCTTGACCATCTCCTTGCTGCGTGTCGGGCAGATGTCCACGCATATGCCGCAGCCAGTGCAATCGTCGGGCGCCACCTGCAAAGTGTAGGCCCAGCCGTGAAACGGGGCGCCTTCCTTGCCTCTCCACGGCACGCTCTTGAAGCCCTGTGGAGCACCCTTCAATTGCTCGGGCGTATACACGTTCATGCGAATGGCGGCGTGCGGGCACATCAGCGGACACAATGCACATTGAGTGCACAGCTCGGCATCCCAGATCGGGATCTCGTGGGCGATGCTGCGCTTTTCCCACTGTGTCGTGCCGGTCGGGAAGGTCCCGTCGACCGGCATTGCCGAGACCGGCAGCAGATCGCCCTTGCCGTCAAGCATCATCGCCGTGACACGCTGCACGAAGTCGGGCGCTGCGCGCGGCACCACCGGACGGCGGGTGATCGACGAGTTGGCCTGGTTGGGCACCTTCACTTCCCGCAGAGCCGCAAGCGACGCGTCGACAGCCGCGAAGTTGCGATTGAGGACGGTCTCGCCGCGCCTGCCGTAGGTCTTGCGGATCGCATCCTTGATCTTTGCAATCGCCTCGTCACGCGGCAAGATGCCTGAGATCGCGAAAAAGCAGGCCTGCGTGACGGTATTGATGCGGCCCGCGAGTCCCGCCTGTTTTGCCACCGCAAGCGCGTCGACCACATACATCTTCAGCTTCTTTTCGAGGATCTGCTCCTGTGCTTCACGCGGAAGCTTGTCCCAGACGTCATCTGGGCCATACGGGCAGTTGAGCAGGAAGGTGGCTCCCGGGCGCGCCAGCGCCAGCATGTCGAGCTTCTCCATGAATTCGAATTGATGGCAGGCGATAAAGTCCGCCTGACGGATCAGATAGGTCGATTCGATGGGGTTGGGCCCGAAGCGCAGATGCGACACTGTAATTGCGCCCGACTTCTTGCTGTCGTAGACGAAGTAGCCCTGCGCGTGAAGCGGCGTGTTTTCACCGATGATTTTCACCGAGTTCTTCGTCGCGCCGACGGTGCCGTCGGCGCCTAGGCCGTAGAACACCGCCCCGGTGACATCGCCGGGCTCGGTGTCGAAGCTGTCGTCCGCGGCCAGCGACAAATGGGTAACGTCATCGGTTATCCCGACCGTAAAATGGCGCTTGGGTTGCGTTTTGGTGAGCTCATCCAGGGCGGCCTTGGCCATCGCCGGCGTGTACTCCTTGGACGACAGGCCATAGCGGCCACCGATGACTTTCGGCGTCGCGAGGTCTTGCGGCCAGGCCTCAGCCAAGGCCGTGACAATGTCCTGGTACAAAGGCTCGCCTATCGCACCCGGTTCCTTGGTGCGGTCGAGCACCGCGATCGAGCGCACGCTGCGCGGGAGCGCGGCCACGCAGGCTTGCGCATCGAACGGCCGGTAGAGCCTCACGGTCAGCAGGCCGACCTTCTCGCCGCGTTTAACCAGGGCTTCAACCGCCTCCCCGGAGGCGCCGACGCCGGAACCCATTTGCACCAGCACCCGCTCGGCATCAGGCGCGCCCCGGTAATCGAACAGCCGATATTGGCGATCGGTAAGCTTCGCGAACCGATCCATGCTCTCCTGCACGATGCCCGGCACCGCCATATAAAAGCTGTTGCAGGCCTCGCGCGCCTGGAAGAACACGTCCGGATTCTGCGCTGAACCACGCAATACCGGACGGTCGGGATTCAGCGCGCGTGCGCGGTGCGCGTTGACGAGTTCCTCGTCGATCAGCGCGCGGGCGTCCTCCTCGAGCAGCAGCTCGATCTTATTGACCTCGTGGCTGGTGCGAAAGCCGTCAAAGAAATGCAGGAACGGCACGCGCGCTTTCAACGTGGACATGTGCGCGATCATCGCCATGTCCTGCGCCTCCTGCACGCTGGCAGACGCGAGCAGAGCGAAGCCTGTCGTACGCGCCGCCATCACATCGCTGTGGTCACCAAAGATTGACAAGGCGTGCGTGGCCAGCGTGCGGGCCGCAATATGGAACACCGCTGGCGTCAGCTCGCCCGCGATCTTGAACATGTTGGGAATCTTGAGCAGCAGTCCCTGCGACGCGGTGAAGGTCGTTGTCATGGCGCCGGCCTGCAACGAGCCGTGCACCGCGCCCGCCGCACCGGCTTCGCTCTGCATCTCGATCACCTGCGGCACAGCACCCCAGATGTTCTTCTGGCCGTCCGCTGACCAGGCATCGGCGAGTTCGCCCATGGTCGACGACGGCGTGATCGGGTAGATCGCGATCACCTCGCTCACCAGGTGGGCGACGCGCGCAGCAGCTTCATTGCCCTCGAGGACGACCAGGGGTTTGCTCATGATTTCCTTTCAATCATCACTTTTTACCTTGCGGCGTTGGCGCTTACAGCAGCCCGGGCTTGCCGGCTTTCCAGCGGCCGTACTCGGTCGTCATGATCGCCACGTGCTCGCGTTCCTCTGCGGCGAGTTCCTTGTAGAGGTCTCTTTCGACCGAGCCCTCAGGCGCCTGCTTGCCCTGCTCGGTGAAGAACTTGACCGCGCGCTCCTCGAAAGCAATGGCGATGCGGAACAGGTTTGCCGGATCCTCGGGCTTGCGATCCACGCCGGCGAAAATGGCGGCATGATCGATCTGGAAATCCTCGCCTGGTTTGGGCAGGTCGGCGTGATAGCGCTTGGACAAGGTCTCCATGTGTTCTTTTTCCATTTCGGCAAAGCGGCCGAAAAGCTCGCGTAACTCCGGATCTTTCGACTCGCTCGCCGCGCGTTGGTAGAAAGCGTGGCCGCCAAGCTCGATTTCGAACGCGGCGCGAATGGCGTCCAGGCCTTTCGTGTCATCGATCGCACCGCGCTCCAGCATCTCGAGCTTGCCTTTGCAATGCGGGCACATGCCGTAAGGAAAGGCGAAGCCCTCGCTCACTTTGCCGCACTCGTTGCACCGCCAGCGCAATTCGACATTGGCGCAACAGATGTAGACTTCGTCGCCTTCGATAGGGCGGTGGCACTTTGGACAGGAAATCATGGTTGATTCTCGCTGTGGACAGTTGACGGTGAGGCTGCAGCAGGCGCGGCGGCGCCGGGGACCGCTGGCGGCACGAACGCATCGGCATCGGCCTGCGTAATGGGCCAGGTTTGTTTCCCGCTCTGCAGGTAGGCGCCGATGGCCCTTGCCGCGCGGCGACCCGCACCCATGGCAAGAATGACCGTAGCCCCGCCGGTAACGATGTCACCACCGGCGAACACGCCGGGCAGAGTCGTCGCTTGTGTCTCCGGATCCGCGATGATGTAACCCCATTTATTGAGGCCGAGGCCCGGCGTCGACTGGGTAACGATCGGATTGGCCTTGGTGCCAAGCGCGTAGATCACGGTATCGCATTCGAGTTCGACGAATTCATCCAGCGGCACGGGTTTGCGGCGGCCTCTCTCGTCGGGTTCCCCCAGCATCATCTTCTGCACCCTCATCCCGCGCACGTTGCCGTCATCGTCGGTGTGGATCTCGACCGGCGTATGCAGGAAGAAGAACTCTATGCCTTCCTCCTTGGCATGGCGGACTTCCTCGACGCGAGCGGGCGCCTCTGCTTCCGAACGGCGGTAGACACAGCGGACGGTCGGCGCACCCAGGCGCTTGGCCACGCGCAGACAGTCCATGGCCGTATTGCCGGCGCCGATCACGACGACGCTCGCACCGAGGGAGATCGGCGTGTCGAGATAGGGAAATTTGTCGCCGCCCATCAGATTGACACGCGTCAAGAATTCATTCGCCGAGTAGACCTGCCCGGCGAACTCGCCGGGTATGCCGAGAAAGGATGGCGCACCAGCGCCGGCGCCGATGAATACCGCGTCGTAGCCCATCTGCTCCATGAGCCGCGGAATGGAAAAGGTCTTGCCGATGACCTTGTTGGTTTCGAACTTGACGCCCATATTTTTCAGGCTCTCGACCTCGCGGCTGATGATGTCGCGCGGAAGGCGAAAGGAAGGAATGCCGTATTGCAGCACGCCCCCGATCACGTGCAGGGCCTCGAACACGGTGATCTCGCAGCCGTAGCGCGCAAGATCGGCGGCAACCGCGAGCCCCGACGGGCCGGAGCCGACCACGGCCACTCGCCCGAGCGGGCGCTCGAAGTGTGGCGGCTCGACCCTGGATGCTCTGGCGTTGTCTCCGACGAAACGCTCGAGACGTCCGATGGCCACCGGCTCCATCGGTTCCTTCTTGTTCTTGCCGATGATGCACTGGGCTTCGCACTGCGATTCCTGTGGGCAGACGCGGCCGCATACCGACGGGAACAGGTTGGACTCGTTGATGACGCGGAGCGCGCCATCGAGATCGCGCACCAGAAGGTGGCGAATAAACCCCGGGATGTCGATCGACACCGGGCAGCCGGCGACACACACGGCCTTGGTGCACATGATGCAGCGTTCCGCCTCTTCCAGCGCGTCACGCAAGCTGTAGCCCAGATTCACTTCCTTGAAGTTGCGCGAGCGCTCAAGCGCGTCGCGCTCCGGCATCTTCACGGCGTGCGGCGTTAGATCCTTGTACTTCTTGTAGTTGCGCTTGTTCTGCTCGAACAGCAGCTTCTCCACGTTGCAGACGTGCGCGTAATCCTCGCTCGCTTTGGTTTCCTGTCCCTTGAAGCGTTGCTGGCGCAGGATGAGTTCCCTGAAGTCCACCAGATGCCCGTCGAAGTCCGGCCCGTCGACGCACGCGAATTTGACCTCGCCGCCCACGGTGACGCGGCAGGAGCCGCACATGCCCGTGCCATCGACCATGATGGCGTTGAGCGATACCATGGTCTTGACGCCGAAGGGACGCGTCGTCTCGACACAGGCGTTCATCATTGGCAGCGGCCCGATGGCGATGACCAGATCCGGCTTGTCGCGTTCGAGAACATCTTTCAGCGCCGCTGTCACAAAACCCGGCGTGCCGTAACTCCCGTCGTCTGTGCACACGATCAGGTTGTCGCTGAATTCCTTGAAACGGTCTTCCCAGAAGACAAGTTCCTTGTTGCGAAAACCGATGATGCCCGTGGTGCGGTTGCCTTCGCCCTTGAACGAGCGCAGTTGCGGATACACCGGCGCCACACCAAGTCCGCCGCCAACCAGCACCACGTGCCCCACCTTGCTCACATGCTGCGGCAAACCAAGCGGTCCGACGAAATCGGAAAAACCGTCGCCCTCCTTGTAATGATCGCGCATCTCGACCGTGGTCTTGCCGAGCGACTGGATGACCATGGTGATGGTGCCCTTGTCGCGATCAAAATCGGCCACCGTCAGGGGTATGCGCTCGCTCCCTTCATGCAGGCGCACCATGACGAAATGACCGGGTTCCGCGGAAACCGCCACGTCGGGAGCCTCGACCTCCCACAAGAAGGTCGTATCGGAAAACACTTCGCGACGAAGGATCTTGTACATGGAAAGGGCTTGGCGTTAATGAACGGAGTGGTTGCTCGAAGGTTCGCAGTTCTTCGGAGGAAGCGGTCGCTTCATCGGAAAGTCATTGAAACGGCAATACACGGCGGCTGCGCTCGCTCTTGTCCTTACCACTGTGAACTCATCGATTCTCTAAGCCTTTTGATTTGTCTCTGCAACATCATCGAAAACCGATTAATTATTGCATCGCCTCGCGTACTCGGTTTGATTTGGATCAAGTCCGCTGGGACAACCATTTCCCGAATGTGGCTTTGGGCCGTAGCCAAGAAGGCTGGCTCCTTGCTGCGAAGTTTTCCGTCCGGAAAAAGCGGCAGTGCAGGATCCTGCTCTGTGAACGCGCTGCAACAAAATAACGGCCGGGGAGGAGGAAGGCGGCCTTTGTTCAGCCCAGGGCACACCCCTGGCCCGGTCTCAGTGCAAATAGGCTGCGAGAAAGATCTCAACTGCGCGCCGCAAATTCAGCCGCGCAGAACGGAAAAGGGCACTCAAGAAATTGGGCATGCGATATGAAAGCGCCTCCTGCCGGGACTGCTTCGCCTGCTGTGGCGCGCACTCGAGTGACTGGGTGATCACGCTTGGCCACGGCGGGCGCTTGAACCTGCACCACGGCTCCCCGGCGAACGCCGCCCTGACGAGGCAGAATATCCGCGCAATGCCGTCAAGATTGCGCCCGCGTCAACCCAGCCGGTATCATCGCGCGGCGGACTGCGGCGACCCAATGCGCTTCTGGTATCGTTGCCGCAGCCTCAGCAAGTCACTCTACGGACTTTTCCGTGCGCGAGACCCGCGATATCAGCGTTCCGCTCAACCGTGGCGAATTGATCCGTGCCGCGGCGATCGTCACGGCCATTTGCACGGGTCTGTGGATTGACCAAATTTTCGCGGCGCACGGGCAATTGATCGTCAATTTCGTGGTCTGGCTGCTCTTCATCGTCTGGCTCTGGAGGGAGCATCCCGCGACCCAGGTCGCGCTCGTTGCCTGCCTGGTTTATGCCACGATCGGCGAGATCTTCCTCTCGCTCATTTGGGGGCTGTATGAATACCGGCTCGCCAATGTTCCGCTGTTCGTGCCTCCTGGCCATGCACTGCTGTTCATGCTCGGCGGCCTGATGGCCGCGCGCGCGGCAAACTGGATCGTCTGGGCCGTTCCACTTGCGGCCGCTCCGTTCGTCCTCTTGCTCGCGGCGGTGGGCGCCGACACGTTCGGCCTTGCTCTCTATTGCGTGTTTCTGGCATGCATGGCGTTCGGGCGGGCAAAGAAACTCTACGCCGTCATGTTCGTGCTCGCGCTGGCGATGGAAATCTACGGCACCTGGCTCGGCAACTGGACGTGGTCAAGCGCGGTGCCCTGGCTCGGCCTGTCGACGCTCAACCCGCCGCTGGCGGCGGGAGCCTTCTACTGCGTACTCGATCTACTGGTAATGGCAACCGTGGGCCGGAGGAGCCACTACGCACTGCTGCATGCGGCCCGATAGCTCGCGCGGATAGGTATCGGAAAACCTTTCCAGCTTGACCAGCCTCAGGAAGCGCAGCGCCACCTCACGGCGTTCAGCTTCCGCCACGCCGCTCATCTCGAGCCCGAACTCCTCGTTGCGGCGCGCCATGCGCCACGGAGAAGCTGACCTCTTTGACCGCCACTACCGGGCCCTGGGCCGTGTGGTACTGGGAGCCGACGTTTTCGACTTCGATCGATTGCGCCATCCGGGCTCCACTTCGCTCCGCCGTGACGAAATAATGGTGATGATTACTGGTGATGAGTACCGGTGACAAGTGCCAGAGATTCAGAGCGAACTTTAACCATATCACCAGTTCGTATCGCCATTTCTCATCACCAATTACTTGAATTTGGAGGCCAGGGCCTCGCTTCCCCGCGCAAGCATCCCTACATCGGCGCCCACGGCTACGAACAGGAAACCCATGTCGAGGCAGCGCTTGCCGTCGGCCTCGCCAACCAGAATGCCCGGCGCCTTCCCGGCCTTGCGAATGCGCTTTGCGGCGTCTTCCATGGCCTTCCACACGTCGGGATGCTGCCAGTTGCCGAGATGCCCCAGGTCTGCGGCCAGGTCATTGGGTCCGATGAATACGCCATCCACGCCCTCGACCGCCACGATCGCATCGAGATTCTTCAAGGACAGCCGTGTCTCGACCTGCACCAGCACGCACAACTCGTCGTGCACGCGCTTGAAGTAATCCTTGATGCGCCCATATCCCGTCGCGCGCGTGGCCCCCGCGACGCCGCGCACGCCGTGTGGCGGATAACGCGTAAAGCGCACCGCGTTCTGCGCTTCCTCGACGGTCTGCACGTACGGCAGAAGGAGCGTCTGCGCGCCGATATCGAGGAAACGCTTGATGAGCACCATATCGTTCCATGCGGGGCGTACGATCGGCGTGGCCGAACCGCCAACCATCGCTTGCAGCTGCGACTGCACCATGGGCAGCTCGTTCGGCGAGTGCTCGGTATCGAGAAGCACCCAGTCAAAGCCGGCGCTCCCAAGTACTTCTGCAACAATATGGCTCGAGAAACTTGACCAGATACCGATCTGCGGCTTGCCCGCCCTGATCGCGGCCTTGAATTTGTTGTGCGGTAATTCCATTTTGACCTCTCTATCCCTCCAGGCACGTCATTTGTCGTTCATCATCCATCACGCATCATAATCAGTGATGCACCTCGGGCTCCGGCGTCGGCGGCCCGTGCTGGAGGATATCGAAGTCGCAGCCCTTGTTCGCCTGCATGATGTGCCGCGCAAAAAGCGCGCCGTAGCCGCGCGGAAAGTGCGCCGGGCGCGGCTGCCAGTCCTTGCGCCGCCGCGCGAGCTCCTCGTCACTTACCTTGAGCTCGAGTTTTCGCGCCTCGACGTTGAGCTCGATCAGATCCCCGTCCCGCACCAGCGCAAGCGGCCCGCCAACGAACGCTTCCGGTGCAACGTGCAGCACGCAGGTACCGTAAGAAGTTCCGCTCATGCGCGCATCCGAAATGCGTACCATGTCGCGCACGCCTTTCTGGAGCAGTCTCTTCGGGATGGGAAGCTGGCCCCATTCCGGCATTCCGGGCGCGCCGAGCGGCCCGGCGTTCTGCAGCACGAGCACGGAATTCTCGTCGACCTTGAGCCCGTCGTCGTCAATGCGCGCGAGAAGATCCGGATAGTCCTTGAACACGACCGCAGGCCCGGTATGCGCGAGCAGACGCGACTCCGCCGCAAGCGGCTTGATCACGGCGCCGTCGGGCGCGAGATTGCCGCGCAGCACGGCCAAACCGCCGTTCTGCGCGAGCGCCTTCTCGCGCGTGCGAATGACATCGGTGTTGTAGATCTTGGCGCCGGCAACGTTCTCGCCGAGCGTTCTGCCGTTGACCGTGCGGCATTCGAGCCGCAGCAGAGGCGCGATCTCGTTCAGGAGCGCGCGCAGCCCACCCGCATAGTAAAAATCCTCCATCAGGTAGGCGCCGGCCGGCCGCAGGTTCGCCAGCACCGGCACATTGCGCGCCAGCTCGTCGAACCGCTCGATGCCAAGATCGATGCCGGCGCGGCCCGCCATCGCGACGAGGTGAATGACAGCGTTGGTCGATCCGGACAGGGCGTGGACGACGGTGATGGCGTTGTCAAATGCCTCGCGCGTCAGGATCTCCGACGGTCGCAGGTCCTCCCACACCATCTCAACGATGCGCCGCCCGCTCGCCGACGCCATGCGCGGGTGATTTGCGTCCGAGGCCGGAATCGACGCCGCGCCCGGCAGCGTGAGGCCGAGCGCTTCCGCAGCGGAGGTCATCGTCGAGGCCGTGCCCATCGTCATGCAGTGTCCATGGGACCGGGCAATCCCGTCGACGGCTTCGTTCCAGTCCTCATCGCTCAATTTGCCCGCGCGTCGCTCCGCCCAGTACTTCCAGCGGTCGGTCCCAGAGCCCAGCGGCTCGCCATGAAAATTTCCGCGCAACATCGGACCCGCAGGCATATATATGAACGGCAGCCCCATGGAGGTGGCGCCCATGATCAGTGCCGGCGTCGTCTTGTCGCAGCCGCCCATGAGAACCGCACCATCCACCGGGTACGAGCGCAGGAGCTCCTCCGTCTCCATCGCCAGGAAATTCCGGTAGAGCATCGTGCTCGGCTTCTGGAACGGCTCGGCCAGCGCGATTGCCGGCATCTCGATCGGAAAGCCACCTGCCTGCCACACACCGCGCTTCACCTCATCCGCGCGCATGCGGAAGTGCGCGTGGCAGGGATTGATGTCGCTCCAGGTATTGATGATTCCGATGACGGGCTTCCCGAGGAACTCCTCCCGCGCGTATCCCATCTGAAGCGTGCGCGAGTGATGTCCCGTCGCACGCAGGTCATTGCCGCCATACCAGCGCGCGCTGCGCAAGTCTTCCGGTCGCTTTCTGGAGCGTGCCACTCAATGATCCCCGAAATGAATTTCGGCCGCAGGAGGGTCGATCGTGCCCGACGTGGGTCCTATTCTAGCCTTCCGGAACGTACTGCTTGCCGATCGCCGGTTTGCTCCGGCCCATGCCCGGCAGCTCCCAGATGCCCGCCCCGCCGGGGTTCAGGTCGCCGTCAATGTTGGCATCAATGACGCACGGCTTGCCCTTCGCGATGCCTGCGCGCACGGCGTCGGCAAGATCGGCTGCGCGATCGACGCTCACCCCGTCGATGCCCGCGGCACGCGCCATCGCGGCGAAATCCGGGTTGTAGGGCTGGTTGGTGCCGGGGTGCCTGAAATCGGTGGCAAGCTCGCGCCCGCCCAGATAGCCGCGCTGCAGACCACGGATCGATCCATAGGCGTAGTTGTTCCAGACAAGGTAGACGACCGGTATGTTGTACTCGTAAGCGGTCCCCAGAACGTTGGCGTGCATCAGGAATGCGCCGTCCCCGACCACCGCGATACAGGGCCGGCCGGGAGCGGCGAGCTTCGCACCCAGCGCACCGGCCACGCCGAAGCCCATCGGGCCGAAGCCCATCGAGCCGATCAGGGAATCCGGGCGCCTCGGCTTGCAGAACTGGATGAGCCAGTTGTGGTGAACGCCGATGTCGCTGACCAGTATTGCGTCCTCCGGCAGAACGCGGTCGATTTCGTGCGCGGCGCGCTGCGGAGGAATCGGCGTGGCGTCCGCCTTGAAGCCGGGCGCGATGAAATCCTCCCACTCCTTGCGATAGCCCGCGATCGCGTCGAGCCAAGCCCCGCGCTCTGCGGGCATGTTGCCGCGCGCAAGGCGCGCGTCGATCTCGGCGAGCAATTGCCGCAGGAAGGTCCGCACGTCCGCCATCAGGCCCAGCGCGACGGGATAGTTGCGCGCGATCTCTTCCGGATCGATATCGACATGGATTAGCTTTGTGGGCGGAATGGTGAACGAGAACCCCGGTATCCACGAACTTGAAGTGCGGTCGTCGAACCGCACGCCCAGCGCAAGCAGCACGTCGGCCTGCCGCGCAGCGTGGTTCGCCTGGTACGGACCGTTGCGTGCCACGAGGCCGAGCGCCAGTGGATGCGCTGCGTCGATGGCCCCAATGCCGCTCGCGGACATGGCGACCGGGATACGCAGTTTCTCCGCAAGCGCGCGCAACTCCCTCGTTGCGCCGCCATACCGGACGCCCTGGCCGACGAGGATGACCGGGCGCTGCGCTGCCATCAGCATGTCCACTGCCCTGGAAACCCCTTCCGGATCGGCGCCACAGCGGCACGTGATGTTGGCGTTCCAGTCCTCCGGCCGCGGCGTCTCTTCCGGGATCGGCTCGTTGAACATGTCGAACGGCACATCGAGCACGACGGGACCCGGGCGGCCCGTGACCATCGTCTTCCACGCCTGGCGCACCGCGACCGGCAGTTGCGCCGCCGTGGTGGGCTGGAAAACGCGTTTGCAATAGGCGCGCACCGTCGACGGGAAATCCGCCTGATAGTGCCGGTAGGTTTCCTGGAACGCGCCGCGGTTGAACTGGCTGGTCGGGACGTTGCCGGTTACCGCGTAGAACGGCACGGAGTCGAAGAAGGAGTTAGCGAGGCTGATGGGCAGATTCGCCGACCCGGGGCCGCACGAGGTAAACGTCGCCGTCGGCTGCCCTGACACGCGGTAATACACGTCGGCCATGAAACCGGCGACACTTTCATGATGCACGGACACCGTCTTGATCTCGGCGGCGCGAGCGTGCAGCTGATCGATGAAACCAATGTTGCCGTGACCGCACAGGCCGAACACATAGGGCACTTTCTCGCGAATCAGGTAATCGACGATCACGCCGGCGCCATCGCGCGCGTGCTGACTGGCTGAACCACGGGAACCCGGCGCGGGCTTGCTCGGCGCGTTCATTGACGTTCTCCTTCCGGTTTGACCGGGCTGCGCTCCCGCTTGCAGCCCCGAGGATGCCCAATGTAAGCAAGGGAACGGACCACGGTTTCGTGGTTAAGCGTCCGGCGAAACACGGTCTCTCCCTCTTCGTCATTCTACCCCACTGCACGCCGCGCTCGCCGCCACTGCCCGGCACGCGAACGCCCGGCACCGCTGGTGTAGAATCGTGGCCCAACCCGGAACAAACAGAGCCGCCATCATGAATGCACCCACCGAGAATCAATCGCTCGCGAAAAACGTAACCTCGCTGTCGCATCTCGACCTGCCGGGCGCCGGTCAGGTCTATGTTGCCGGGAACTACGCCTACGTCGGCCACATCACCAACAAGGAGGGCCTCGGCACCAGCATCCTCGACGTCTCCAACCCGAAGAAGCCGACGCTTCTTGCCCAGGTCCCGGTTGGCGACCCCGGCTCGCACAGCCACAAGGCGCGTGTGATCGGCGACATCATGATCGTCAACGTCGAGCAGAACATGACGGCAATCGGGCGCAAGGCGGACGAACTGCCCAAGCTGCGCGCCGCTTTGCGCGAAGAGCTGGGGCGGGATCCGACCCACGCCGAGATTGCGGCGCAGCTTGGCGTGAAGGAATCGGACATTCCAGCGGTGGAAGCGGCGGAGAAGGCGCCCTACGGTCAGGGCGGTTTCAAGATCTACGATGTGTCGGACCGCACCAGGCCGAAACTCATCACGCATCACCGGACCCATGGCCGCGGTGTTCACCGCTTCGACATGGACGCGAACTATGCCTACATCTCGACCGAGATGCAGGGCTATATCGGCAACATTCTCGTGGTCTACGACATCCGCAACCCGTCGAAGCCAGAGGAAGTCTCCCGTTGGTGGATGCCGGGCCAACATATTGCAGGCGGCGAGAAGCCGACCTGGCCGGGCCGGCAGCATCGCCTGCACCACACGGTCCGCACCGGTGACCGGCTGTTCGCCGGGTGCTGGCATGGTGGCGTGCGTGTGATCGACGTATCCGACATCAAGAAACCCCACACCATCGGCGAGTACAACTACCACCCGCCTTTTCCCGAGCCCTCGCATACCTTCATGGGGCTGACCAAGCCCATCGCAGGGCGGCAAATCGCTGTCGCAATCGACGAGGAGGACCACGCGCACAGCGCCGAGGAAATGGCGAAGCGCCGCGGCCGCCCGCACGGCTGCCTGTGGGTGTTCGATGTTACCGAACTCCCGAAAATCCAGCCGCTCGCGATCTATGAAGTGAGCGAGCTCGATTCACCCTGGAGCCGCGCCGCGCCGGGACGATTCGGCGCGCACCAGTTCCAGGAGCACATGAAAGGCGGGGACACGCTCATGTACTGCGCGTGGTTTGCGGGCGGGCTGCGGATCGTCGACATCGCCGATCCGACCGCGCCGCAGGAAGTGGGCTACTACATTCCGCAGCCCGCGCCCGGCAAGGTCGCGCCGCAGAGCAATGACGTCGATGTCGATGAGCGCGGGCTGGTGTACCTCGTGGATCGGTATGCGGGGTTCGATATTCTCGAGTTCTCCGGTCCAAAGGCGTGATGGGTTAGAACAAAAAAACGAGCGCCGATCGCGCCCGTTTGAGGAAAAGGTGTCAGGAACCTTTTCGGAAAAAGGTTCCTGACACCTTTTCCTGTTTCAACCTGATTGAAACGATCAGGCCTTCGCAGACGCCTTTGCGCTGTGAAACAGATTGAGCGCCGATCCGGCGCGGAACCATTCGAGCTGCGGCGCGCTGAAGGAATGCGAAAGCTGTAGCGTCTCGTTCGAACCGTCGGCGTGCTTCACGCGGCACTCCAGCGGTTTGCCCGGCGCCATTGTGGCGAGCCCGACGAGGCTCAGCCGGTCGTCCTCGCGGATACGGTCGTAGTCGGCGGGATCCTGAAACGTCAACGCCAGCAGCCCCTGCTTCTTCAGATTCGATTCATGGATGCGCGCGAAACCGCGGGCAATCACTGCGGCGCCGCCCAACAGGCGCGGGCAAAGTGCAGCGTGCTCGCGGCTGCTGCCCTCGCCGTAGTTATGGTCGCCCACGATCACCCATTTGATGCCTTTCGAACGATAGTCTCGCGCAATCTTTGCAATCTCCTGCCCTGCCGCGCCGCTCACCACGTTCTTTCCCTTTCCAGCTTCACCGGTATAGGCGTTAGTCGCGCCCATGAGCAGGTTGTCGCTGAACTTGTCCAGGTGGCCGCGGAAACGAAGCCACGGCCCGGCAGGCGAGATGTGATCCGTGGTGGTCTTGCCCTTTGTCTTCATCAGGACCGGCATGTCGGTTAAATCCTTTCCGCCCCAGGCAGGCCACGGCTCCATCAGCTGCAGGCGCTCACTTTTCGGATCGACGGCAAGGCGGACACTGCTGCCGTCCGCTGGAGGGGCCACGTAGGTGGACTGGCCGCGGTCGAAGGGTTTTGCAGGAACCTCGGGCGCCGGCTTCGGCGGCTCGATCCGGAACGATTTGCCGTCCGCCCCCTTTAGCGTGTCCTTGAGCGGATTGAACGAAAGCTTTCCGGCAATCGCGAACGCAGTGACGATCTCCGGGCTCGCGATGAAGTTCATCGTCGTTGGCTGGGCGTCGTTGCGTCGCGGGAAGTTGCGGTTGTACGAAGTTACGATCGTATTGGGTTCGGTCATTGCCTTGTCGCTGCGTTTCCACTGGCCGATGCACGGGCCGCAGGCGTTGGCGAGCACCGTGGCCCTGGCGTCCTTCAGCGATTTCATCTGCCCGTCGCGCTCGATCGTCGCGCGTACCTGCTCGGAGCCCGGCGTGACCATGAACGGTACCGCCGTCGTGAGGCCGTGTGCCTTTGCCTGCTCCACGACGTCCGCTGCACGGCTCATGTCCTCGTAGGACGAATTCGTGCAGCTGCCGATCAGCGCAGTGGAAATCTTGTCGACGAAACCATTCTTGCTGTCCGCGATCTCCGCCGCGAGCTTCGAGATCGGCCGTGCGCGGTCGGGGGAATGGGGTCCGACCACGTACGGCTCGAGCTTGGAGAGATCGAGCTCGACGACGCGCTCGTAGTGCTTCGCCGGATCACGCTCGACCTCGGGGTCCGGCTCCAGGAGGTCCTTGTGCTTCAGCGCGAGCTCGGCGATTGCTCCACGTCCCGTCGCCCGCAAATACACCGCCATTTTCTCGTCAACCGGGAACATCGAGGTCGTCGCCCCGAGCTCGGCGCCCATGTTGGCGATCGTCGCTTTTCCGGTCGCGCTGATCGTCCGCGCTCCGGGGCCGATGTACTCGACGATCGCATTGGTTCCACCGGAAACGGTCAGCTGCCCGGCGACGTAAAGGATGACATCCTTGGGCGCCGTCCACCCGCTCAGCTTTCCGGTCAGATACACAGCGATGTGCGTCGGATAGAGGAGCTCCCACGGCAAGCCGGCGATCGTTTCGACTGCGTCGGCACCGCCGACTCCAACCGCGCAGGCCCCGAGCCCGCCCGCGTTCGGCGTGTGCGAATCGGTGCCGATGATCATCGCGCCGGGAAAGGCGTAGTTCTCAAGCACGACCTGGTGAATGATGCCGGCGCCGGGATTCCAGAAGCCGGCGCCGTAACGCGCCGCCGCCGAACGCAGAAAATCGTAGATCTCGGTGTTTTCCTTCACCGAATCGCGCAGGTCGGATTCGCTCCCGACGCGCGCCTGAATCAGGTGGTCGCAGTGAATTGTGGTCGGAACCGCGACGAGCTCGCGGCGGGTCTGCATGAACTGCAGCATGGCGGTCTGGCCCAGCACATCCTGGAAGACAACACGGTCGGGGCGAAGATCGAGATAGCTCTTGCCAGGCTCGAGCCCTCCCCGCTCCGGATCATCAAGGTGCCCCAGCACCACCTTGTCGGCGAGGGTGAGCGGCCGGCCCAGCCGGCGGCGCACGACTGCGAGGTTGCGCGCCATCGTTTCGTAGATGCGTGACACGGCTTCCGGTGTCGATTCAACGCTCGTCATGTCGGTCTCCTCCGCTTGTTATCGATGCATTCGTAATCAATTTTAATTGTAGAATTCTATGAATATGTTGACTGATATATAGTAGTATTCAGAATATGTTAGACGGCATCGAAGCACTGATTGCGCTGGAGAAGTTCGGGACGGTCAGCGAGGCAGCGATCCGCCTGCGGCTGACCCAGTCGGCGGTCAGCAAACGCATCCAGGCCCTGCAGGCGGCCATCGGATACCGGTTGATCGAGCGCGACGGCCGCCGCGTGCGGCTGACGGCTGAAGCGTTCAGTTTCCTCGAGCGAGCGCGTCCTGTTATTGCTGACTTGCGCGGGCTGGCGACGCCTCTGCCCGGCAGCTCCGCCTCGTTCTTTTCAATCGGGCTCGCCGACTCGATTGCCTCATCGTGGGGCCCGGGAGTTGTCAGCCGGATTTTGCGCACCCTGCCGGATCTGCGAGTGGGACTCCACGCGCACCGCAGCGTGCTGGTGATCGAGAGCGTGCGCCTGGGCCGTTACCACCTCGGGCTCAGCACCGATTACCCGGTTGCCAGGGACCTGATCCATTACCCGGTCATCGATGAGCCGCTGGCGCTGGTGAACTGCGGCTTCGGCACGTCATCCGGCAAAGACCTGCCCCTCATCTCGATCGAATCCAACTCCGCGACCTGGCGGTCGGTTGAGCCGCTATTGAACGCCCACCATCCGCACCTGCTGCGCAGGCCTCTCGTTCCTGTCGAATCCTTCGGCGCGACGCTGCAAATGGTCAAGGCCGGTTTCGGCGACGGGCTCGTGCCCCTGGGAATGGTCATGGACATCGGCCTGAAACGCTCGGCCTACCACGAATTGCCCGCGGTGAGGCGTCGCGTATCGCTGCTGACCCGGAAAACGGTCAACCAGCTCGAAAGCTTCGGCCGTTTCCGCGACGCGCTGATAAAGCAGACCGCTCGCTATTTCGGCAATTCAGCCACGACACCCAGCGCCGGCTAGGAGCTCGAGCGGCAAAAAGGGGTCAGGACCCTTTTTGGCTTCCTTGACCAACGGGAACTCGACCGCATTTCTTCAGAGTCAAAAAAGCTTTTTGCTGAGAAGGGCTTCGGAAAACGAAAAGGGTCCTGACCCCTTTTTCTGCTCTTTTTGCACTCGAGCCGCGGGGCTATTTTTTTTCAGGCACCACCGGTAGCAGCAGATGGGCCGGGCGATCCGGCCCCACGTGCAGCGTCACGTCGCCGCCAAAAATGGCGGCGGGCCGGTCGCGCGGGTCATTGTGGCGGAAGGGGCCCACGCCGGTGAATTCCGCATTGAGGTTACCCAGACCCCGCGCCGTCCCGCCGGGCCATTCGTAATCACGCCCGCGCACGGTGAGCCCGACGCGATAGCCCTTCGGAACGACAACGCATGTCGGCCACACCTCGACGTCCAGCTCATAGACTTCCCCCGGCGTCAGCTTCTGGATCTCATCGTGCGTGTGATAGGGCCGGTAGGCCAGCGATAGCTTCCGATCGAGCTTGCGGTGCGAGGCCCGCAACCAGCCCTGCGCAATCGGGGTGTGCGGGTCGAGCGCGCCCATGAACGTAACTTCTCGCAGATCGGGCGCAAAGACACGCACCACCAGGAAGAGATCAGCGTCCTCCGTGGCCGAGGAAACCCACAACTTCGCGGCGATCGGCCCCGTGATCTCAGTGTCGCGCCCGAGCGGCGCCGTGAGGAACGTCACGCCCTCTGAGAAGCCCCCGTACGTGACGCTCCCGGTCTTTGTCTGCGCCTCGGCGGTGAGCGTATGGCCCGCCGGATGCAAGTAATACTTCGTCCACTCCGTGCGCGCGAGCGGCCATTCGCTTTCATGGCGCTCGACGAACTTCTCGCCCGGGTGACGCACCAGCAGGACCACCTTCGGCTGCTCAGCCCAACCCGTGTTCTCGCCCTTGAGGAAATGGCCAAAGAATCGCTTCTGGATCCGCACGCCGTAATCGGTGTAGAACTCGGTCCAGTGCTCGATACCGTGCACCTCGAGCCACTTGTCGTTTGAGGCCGCGCGCACGAAACCCTCGAAATTGCCGCGCGGGTGCAGGCCCTGGCCGCCCCAATTTGCCGACGACAGGAGCGGCACCTTCACCTTGGACCAGTCCGGCATGCGGGAGCGCCAGTAATCGTCGCTCGCCAGCCGGTTGGCAAGGCAGTCGGCCGGGAACTCGCGCCGGGCCGCGCCCAGCTCTTCTTCCGGCAGCGTCATCGGACCGGACACCCAATCGCCGTTCATCCGGCTGCGATAGCCCCGGGTGCCCCGACCGTGCTGCACCGAGACAACCTGCCTGGGAAACCAGGTGTCCGCAAAAGTGCAGTAGATGCCGCCATGATGGCTGAGATCACGGTAGTAGTCGGCTGCGCCCTCCCAGACGCAAATCGCCGCGAGGTGCGGCGGCTGCAATGCCGCGGTCTGCCATTGATTCATTGCGTAATAGGAGATGCCATTGAGCCCGACTTTGCCATTGGACCAGGGCTGTTTGGCCGCCCACTCGACGCAGTGATACTGATCCTGCGCCTCACGCAGCGACCACAGGTCGAGCAGCCCCGGCGAGCGGCCCGCGCCACGCGAGTCCACGCGCACGACCGCGTACCCGTCCGGCACCCATTTCTCCGGATCCACCACTTCCCAGTTCTGATACTTGTTAGTGGAACCCGTGGGCACGTCCGGGTGTTCTTCGCACATCCGGCGCCACTGGGTATCGTACAGGTCCTCGAAATGCAGCCACTTGCCGTACGGGCCGTAGGTCAGGATGACCGGATAGCTTCCGTTCTCGACCGGCCGGTAGACGTCGGCGCGCAGGACCAGGCCATCGTCCATCCTGACCGGCACGTCCCAGTCGATTCGCATGCCGTCGCGGATCTCGCTCAGCTCTCGATAGTCCACGCTCCCTCCTTCTTAAATGCCATGACCTGTGACCAGCGATGGCGACACACGGCCGCTCTATCGGCTTACGGTTTAACGCTTACCGTTTACCGACTACCAGTTGCCGCTCACCGCTCTTCAAGCCACCTTGACCGGCTTGCCCGTCGCCGCCGACTTGACGATCGCTTCAAACACGGCCACACCGTGAACGATCTGGTCAGCGGTGATCGGGAACGGCGCCGCACCGTTTATCGCGGCTGCGAACGCCTCAATACTGGCTTTGACCGGGTTGAACCCCTTGTTTTCTATCACCTCCGGCTGCGAGCTGGGGGCGTGGCCCGGTTTATCGGGTGCCGGACTGAAGCGAAAGATATCCAGATTCGCTTCGGTCTCGGCGAGACCGCGCGCGCCGTAGACGGCAACGCGATAGTTGGCGGCAGATGCGATCGAGCAGGTGAAACTCGAGGTCATCCCGCTCTTGTGTCTGAGCGTAACGGTTGTCGTATCGTCGACCAAGGGTGCTGCCCGCCGCGTGCTGACGCAATACACCTCAACGATCTCGCCGAAAAGATCGATGAATCCATCGACCAGATGAACGCCAATCCCCGTCATGGCGCCGGCTGGCGTCTCCTCCGGGCTGATTCGCCACGACTCCTTCGGCAGAAACAACCCGGCTGGCGCCGTCGCCTCGGCCACGCCAAAACAGATGGCGCCCAGGCGCCCGTCCCTGACGCTTTTGCGGATTTCCCGGATCGACGGGTGGAAGCGCCGCTGGTAGTCGATGCCGAGGACGACGCCCGCTTTTTTCACTGCGTCGAGCGCGGCCCTCGCGCTTGCCACGGTCAGCGTGAATGGCTTCTCCACGCAAACGTGCTTGCCTGCCTGCGCCGCGCGCTCGATATGCTCTTCGTGCTGGCTGTGCGGGGTGGTGTAGACAACCGCGTCGATCTTCGGATCCCTGAGAATCTCGTCGAGATCACTGCGCAGCTCGATCTTCTTGTCCCGGCAGAAATCCTCGGCCTTGGCGCGTGTGCGCGTGTTGGCGGCAACAAAGGAGATCTGATCGCTCTTGCCCTGCACGCTTTCGACAATCATCTTTCCCCACCAGCCCAAACCGATGATTGCTGCTCGAATCATGTGCCCTCCTCCCACTGTTATTGCACCGTACTTACATCCTGGAAGACGCCGGCGTCAATTTACGCATACGCGCACCTGCGCACAATACCGCGAGCGAGTTGGCCACCACGATCTGCGGCCTCAACAAAAGCAAAGAGCGCAATCAAGCCTCACCGGACACCGACAAACCCCAACAGGATCGAAGGACTATGACTCGGTCGGACTTCATGTCAGCGCTTGTCCGCGGCTGATGCTGCCTTGTGATTCTCGAGATACGCTACAGCAAGGTCAGCTGATTCCTGTTGCCGCAAAAATCTTCTTCGCCGCGTCCGAGGAGAGGCGCTTCGCGAGCGCGCGGGCGGCCTCCTGCGCTCTGGCGGTGGCGGCAACATCGTAGGTCGTGATGTTTTGAATGGCATCGGGCAGAGGCCCCACGAGCTTGACTGCACAGCCCTTGTCGATCAACACCATCACTTCGGATATCTGCGCAAGCCCGATTGCGCCGGGCCCTTTCGTCGCGACGGTCTCCATGATCGCAGCGCCAGTGTCGACGACGACGATCCTGCTGCCCAACGCTTCCTTGAGACCGAGCCGTTCCAGCAATTTCGCTGTATAGAGGCCGCTCGAAGCCTTGTTATAGATCACCGCTGTCGCGGCCTCCAGGGCACGCGTGAAGGCGGCCGAGTCGGAAACGTCCGGCGCATCGGCGTTCGCATGCACCACGACGCCCATCCGGGACCGGCCCACGCAGCCGCGGGTGTCTGGTGCGATCCCGCCCTGCGCCGCGAACTCGTCCATGGCCGCCGGCGTCGCGACCAGCACATCCGCGCTCTCGCCCGCCGCGACGCGTTTTCGGACCTCTGGCACCGGGGCAAACTCGACCGTGACGCGCGTTCCAGTCTCGCGCTCGAAGTCCTGCGCGATCTTCGCCACGCCGCGCTTGACGGCGCCGGCACTCAGCAATTTCAGCGCGCTATCGGCGCGTTTCTCGTTGGAAGCCATCTCTGTCGTCTATGTCCCCAAGGCGCGAGTGGAGCACGGCGAATGATGAATGAACCGTGGCGTTATTCAAACGCGGTTCCTGGCAGTGCCTCCCCTCGCGATTGACCACCGGCCCACGCCGCACCGCGTCCGGCGTTTCATTTGCCTGACGCGGAGTTCGGGAACCGGATGAGGGTGGGCGACGCAAGGGTAGCAGACCGCCCCGGCCCGCACAATTAAACGGCTTGGGCGGGACTAGTCGATATGCTATTCTGGTGCAGCAAGCCGTTACCGCGCGGTGGGCTCCCGCCGCGCGCCCCAATCCAGGATTTGAAGGAGGAGTCACATGACCCAGGCGCAACGCATTCGTGGCGTGCTCGCTCCGGTCGTCACACCGTTCAACAAGGATCTGAGCCCGGATCCAGAGCGTTTCGTCGCGCAGTGCAAATGGATGCTCACACAGAACTGCGGGCTCGCCGTCTTCGGCACCAACAGCGAAGCCAACTCGCTGTCCGCGAATGAGCGCGTCGCGCTGCTCGACGCGCTGCTCGCCGCCGATGTCGATCCTGCGCGGATGATGCCGGGCACCGGGTGCTGCGCGCTTACCGACACCGTGCGCCTGACCGAGCACGCGGTCAAGGCCGGCTGCGCGGGCGTGCTGATGCTGCCGCCTTTCTACTACAAGGACGTTTCCGAAGACGGGCTCTACCGCAACTTTTCCGAAGTGATCGAGCGTGTCGGCGACTCGCGGTTGAGGATCTACCTCTATCACATCCCGCCCGTCGCGGTGGTCGGCATCAAGCCCGGCCTGGTCGAGCGGCTCATGAAGCAGTATCCCACCGTGATCGCCGGCATGAAGGACAGCTCGGGCGACTGGAACAATACGAAGATGATGCTGGATGCTTTCGCGAAGTCCGGCTTCGACGTCTTTGTCGGAAGCGAGTCGTTCCTCCTCGCGAACATGAAGAACGGCGGCGCAGGCTGCATCTCGGCGACGGCCAACGTGAATCCCGCCGCCATCGATCGACTCTTCCGCGAGTGGCGCGGCGCGGATGCCGAAGCACAGCAGCAGGCGCTCGATCTCGTGCGCAAGACTGTCGGGCAGTATGTGATGATTCCATCGCTCAAGGCAGTTGTCGCGCACTTCACCAACGATCCCGATTGGGCGACCGTGCGCCCGCCGTTGACCGACCTCACCGCGGCGCAGGCGAAAAACGTGATCGACGGGCTGAAGAAACTCGAATTCGACATGCCCGGCATCAGCCAGGCGCAGGCAAAGGCCGCCTGATCCAGAATGAAAGCGTGACCGGTAACCAGTGACCGGTAGAACGATGAAAATTGCGTTTTTGACACTTTCTGGTCACGGGTCACTGGTCACCGGTCACGCGGTTCCAGCGGAGCGAGAGAGATGAGCAAGCAACCTGCCAAGCCCGCGGCGACGGAGGCACCGGCGTGTGCCCCGCCCGATTTCAATCCGCGCATGCCGCTGCTGCGGCTTCCGGTGCATGCGTGCGACACGCACGCGCACATCCTCGGGCCGAAGGACAAATACGGCTACTCGCCTGAGCGCGTCTACACGCCGCCTGACTGCCTGCTGCCGGACTACCTGCACATGCTCGACCGCCTCGGGGTCGAGCGCGCCGTGCTGGTGCAGCCGAGCGTCTACGGCACCGACAATACAGTCATGCTCGATGCGATGAGGACCGCGGGCAACCGCCTCCGCGGCGTCGCGGTAGTCGAAGAAGATACCCCGGACGACGAACTGAAGAAGCTCGACACCGCAGGCGTGCGCGGCGTGCGCGTGAACATTGTCGACGTGAAAGACCGCAAGCCCGGCACGCTGCCGCTCGACGCGCTGCGCGCGCTGGGACAGCGCATACAGCCCCTCGGCTGGCACATGGAATTTCTGATGCACGTCGACGAGTTTCCCGATCTCGATCGCTCGTTCGCGGATTTCCCGGTTGACATCGTGCTGGGACACCTCGGTTACATGAAGACGGACAAAGGGCTCGAGGACCCCGGCTTCCAGGCGCTGCTCCGGCTCGCCAGATCGGGGCATTGCTGGGTGAAGCTGACGGGACCTTATCGCATCTCGACCGGGTCGCTGCCCTATCCCGATGTGACGTCGTTTGCGCACGCGCTGCTCGAGGCCGCACCGGACCAGATTCTGTGGGGCACCGACTGGCCCCACGTCATGTTGAAGGGCTCGATGCCCAACGACGCCTCGCTCTGTGACCTTTTGTCGGAGTGGATCCCGGACGCGAGCCTGCGCTCGCGGGTGCTCGTTCACAATCCGGCGCGCCTATATCGCTTCTAGCCTATGAAGCGTGA
>LJTT01000084.1 GCA_001303585.1 Betaproteobacteria bacterium SG8_41 | reverse complement strand
CGGGTCAGCCGGCTCAAGAAACCCCGCTCTGGCGGGGTTTTTCTTCTATGGGGACGTCCGCTTCGGGTCGGAAGCGGACGTCGGCTATCGGCCAGGAGCGTCTCCTCAGTACTTGATGCAGAATTGCCTGAATATCCTCTCCGGCGTAACGAGTTGACGGGGTTGTGGGATGGCGGCCAAGCACTCGCTGATCGTGACGGTCAGCGCCGTCCTCGACTGGATTGTCGACGGATAACCCACCTAATTTGTTAACCAATCTACGCTGGACGGTATCATCCTTTTCGAGCCGCGAAATTCGCGTACACTGACTTTGGTATCTGGCCATGACCGCAATTTCCCTTCCCACTCTGTCTGCCGTCGAAGTCCGCGTCCTGGGCGTATTGGCTGAAAAGCAACGCACGGTTCCCGATACCTACCCACTCACGCTCAACACGCTGGTGGCTGGCTGTAATCAAAAGACCAGCCGTGAGCCGGTCATGGAGGTAAGCGACGCGCAGGCGCAGCAGGCGCTAGACAGCCTCAGGGCCAAGTCACTCATCATCGAATCAAGTGGTGGGCGGGTGCCACGCTATGAACACAACATCGAGCGCGTGCTCCAGATACCGACGCCGTCGGCGGCATTGCTGGCCGTGCTGATGCTTCGCGGGCCGCAAACTGCGGGAGAACTGCGCATCAACTGCGACCGGCTCCACAAGTTCACGGATATCTCTGCGGTGGAGGGTTTTCTTCGAGAGCTTGCGGAACGGCCAGACGGCTCCCTGGTGGTGGAATTGCCGCGGCAACCAGGCTCGCGGGAGAACCGCTGGGCGCACCTGCTATGCGGCGCACCCCCTACCCCTACGGAGCAGCACGCAGCAGCAGGGTCGCGCAGCAACGAGGCGGGCGACCTCGCCGTCCTCCGGTCCAGGGTGGACGCACTGGAAGCAAGGGTCGCGGAACTGCACGCGCTGATTGCCGCGCTGCAGCCAGGGCAGAAACGATAGGCATGAGGGTGTAGTAAAGGAAAGACCCAATTTACCGTTTTCGGACCTTGCTTTCCGGAAATGGTGGTCTGTCCCCTATTTACGTGGTCTGTCCCCTATTTACACCTGTTTACAGTGTTCCGGTGCGCGCGAGCGCAGCTATTTCACGTGAACGATGACGACGCCATCTGCGACTTTCGGTGCGCCGGCGCCAGTATTCGCGGCGTTCTTCGCTACCCAGTCCCTCGCCTTTTGAACGCTTTCATCGACACCGGCCTTATCCTGGCATACCGTCACCGAATAACCGCCATCCCCGCTGCGCGCGAGCGTATAGCTCACGAAACCCTTGACCGAACGCATGATGCTTTCCACGTCCGCCTTGTGCTTCTCCAGCACGTCAAACAATTCCTTTGCCCCGGCTCCCGAATACGTCCTGACGACTACGTTCATGAAAATTTCTCCTGGTTGATGGTCGAGTCGATCACGTTTTGCCATGATCTCGACTGGGTCGGGAATTCTACATCTTTCCGCCAACCGCAACGCGCCCCTTTCAGTCCCGTATTTCAGTAGGAGTATTCGGTTCCCTCCGGAACCACGGGCCCCCTGCAACTTTCCGGGGCGCCGATGGCGCCAGCGCAGAAATGCTGAACTGACCCTGTCTATAGTGTCGGCATAGCTCTGCCACCGCGCGTGCCGAACGCATGGGCGTGGCAGTCAGTGGCGCCGAGCGGCATGGCGAATGACGCCTTCCGCGGATTCAGGCTGGGGCCGGGACAAACGGGCGGTTCGGGTTTGCGGGTCGCCATGGGTGCCCGTGGCGAATTCGTCGAATTTGCAGGAATAACAGCGGAGAGACCACATTTTTCCATTTCAGAATCCGGAAATGGCGGCCTGTCCCCATTTTTTATTCTTCACGCGGCGCGAATGGGCGTGTTAGATTCCAACGAGAACGACAGGCTAAGCTGAAGGTCTCGGTTCAACATAACCAATACCAACGGAGGAGTTTATGAGATCCAAACAATTGGCATCATTCGTGGGCGTTTGCCTGGCATCGGTGCTGGCCACAATGCCGGCTACCGCGGTTTCTGCGCCACCCAAGCCGTCTACCATCATTCTGGGCACCCATGACATCGGGACCGGCGGCTACCGTTTGCTCGGCCTGGTGACCGAGTCCTTGATCTCGAAGTATCCGGATATCAAGTGGCGGTCGATTCCGTCCGGCGTCGACTTGGCACGGACCATGATGCCGCGCACCGGAGATGCGCACACCACGATCCACACCGCGGGGTCGGTGTGGCTGATCCAGGAAGGCCTGAGCTCCTACTCCAGCATCGAATGGGGCCCGCAGCCGATCCGGGAAGTCTTCCTCCCCGAGCACGTGGGCATGGGCTTCGCGGTAAAGGGAAACTCACCAATCAAGACCGGCCATGACCTGAAAGGCAAGACCGTGGCGATCTATCCCGGCTCGCCGTACCCGACGCTCATCAACGAGTCGATCCTGGCGTTCTTCGGCCTGACCTGGAAAGACGTGACGCCGGTCAAGATGTCCAGTCCGCCCGAGGGCTACCGCGCGATCCGCGACGGGCACATCGATACAGCATTCATGAACTCGTCCTCCAGCATCGCCGTCGAGATGGCGACCATGCCCGGCGGCCTCCGCTGGATCCAGATGCCTGCGAGCGACAAGGAAGGCTGGAAGCGGGTGCAGAAAGTGGTGCCGGTTCATATGCCCAAGTCGCGCGACGACGGCCCCGGCATGTCAAAGAACGCGCCGGCGCAGATCCTGACCAACGCCTATCCGGAGATCGTCACCTACGAAAAGGTCGACAAGGCCGCCATCTACTGGATCACCCGCGCTCTCCACGAGACCCGCTCGTCGTGGGAGAAAAAGCACGCCTCCTTGAAGAAAGACTGGACGGAGGAGAAGCACTGGAGCCTGTGGGAAGGCGGAATCACCCCGCTGCACGACGGCGCGATCGAGTACTACAAGGAGATCGGCCAGTGGAACGACAAGCGCGAAAAAATGAACCAGGATCGCATCAAGCACCAGAAGGAACTTCGCGCCTATTGGGACCAGGTGGTCGAAATGGCCAACAAAGAGGGCATCAAGACCAAGGCCTTCTCGCAGTACTGGCAGAAGAAGTACGCCGAGAAATACGGGAAGAAATAGGCGCCGGGGGATGGCGCCGGAGACGGATGTCCCCGGCGCAGCCCCCCACCGATAACCGATAGCCACACGATGCAGCGGCCTCGCGGCCGGGACAAGAGCAGCCAACTGCCGCAGCCACAGTCTCGGCGGGCGGCGCGATGACCGGGTGCAACATTTTCGCAAGAGAATGTTGCACTTCTTTTGTGCGTGCTCTGCCTGATCCCGCCAACGCCGCGCTAAACCCGTGCATCGGCGCCGCGACGTCGCGCGGTGCGGACGGCGTCGCGGGCTGGCCGCGGCATCGAAGGCAACGATAAGGGACGCTGGAACATGGCCGAGGACCTGCTGCGCAAGTTGAGCGACGATCAAACGCTCGAAACGGCGGAAAAACTGAACGTGCGCCATGACCGGACGCTGACCGGTTTCTGGCGCGCCGTCGTCATCGTGTTCGGGACCATCGTGATCGTCCTGGGAATCAACAAGGTGTTCAACCTGCGTTTCCTCGTTGATTTCCACATGTTCAACTTTTCGCTCTACTACATCGTGTTCGGGTTGCTGCTGGCGGCGTCCTTTCTGAAATATCCGGTCAAGGCGCACCTCAAGGAGCCCTGGGCCACGCGGCTGTTCTGGGTGGATGCCTTTCTGTGTTTCCTGTGCGTCGCGATGTTCGCCTATTTCTCCTGGCACGGACAGGAGATCATCGTTGAGGGCTGGTCGCGCTTCGCCCCCCTCGAGGCGAAGATCCTGGCGGCGATCGCATGGATCCTGACGCTGGAGTCGATCCGGCGCATCTTCGGGCCAACGCTTTTCTCGGTCATTGCCTTGGTGTCGTTCTATCCCCTGTTCGCGGAGCACATGCCCGGATTCCTGGAAGGCATCGGCAGCTCGTTCGACGCGACGGCGACCTTTCACATGCTGAGCCCGCAGAGCGCCATCGGGCTGCTGCTGCGCACCTACATCGAGATCGTGCTCGGATTCGTCCTGTTCGGTATCGTGGTGGTCGAGACCGGCGGCGGCGCGTTCTTCCTCAACCTTGCGCTCGCCCTGGTGGGGCGCATGAGAGGCGGGACAGCGAAGGTTGCCGTGGTTTCCAGCGCCATGTTCGGGTCGATAAACGGCCAGCCCATGGTGAATGTTCTGACGACGGGCGCCGTGACGATTCCGGCGATGAAGAAATCCGGGTTCGAGCCGCACATTGCCGGGGCGGTGGAAGTCTGCGCCTCCACCGCCGGCACTTTCACTCCGCCGATCATGGGGATCACGGCCTTCGTCATGGCCTCGTTTCTCAATATGCCCTATTCCGCCATTGCGCTCGCCGCCGCGATACCGGCGTTCCTGTATTACTTCGGCCTCTACATCCAGGTCGACGGCTATGCCGTGAAGAACGGGTTGAAGGGCCAGGACCGGAAAGACCTGCCGTCGTTCTGGGAGACGCTGAAAACCGGATGGTTCTACATTCCGGGCACGCTGGTGCTGATCTATTACCTGTTCTGGGAGCGCAAGATCGGCATCTCCGCATTTGCCGGATCCGCCTGCATCCTGGTGCTGTCCCAGTTGTCCAGGGAGGCGCGGCTCAGCTGGCGCAAGCTGCTGGTGTTCCTGGAGAACGCCGCGGGGAGCCTGGTCGACCTGATGGTCGTGATCGGCGGCGTGGGCATGCTGGTCGGGGTTTTCGCGCTCTCGGGAATCGGCGTCTCGTTCGCGCGCGAGCTGATGAATTTCTCCGGCGGTAATCTCGCCTGGCTGCTGATTCTCTCCGCGATCGCGGGCCTCGTCATGGGCATGGGCATGACACTGCTCGCGGTCTACATCTTCCTCGCCGTCGTGCTGGCGCCCGCCCTGGTCATGGCTGGCGTGCCGGAGCTATCCGCGCACATGTTCATCCTCTACGTGGGCATGCTCTCCTACATCACGCCGCCGATCGCCATGGCCGCGTTTCCGGCAGCGGTGCTCGCCAGGACCTCGCCCATGAGAGTGGCGGTCAGCGCCGCGCGCATGGGCGCCGGCAAGTACCTTTTGCCCTTCCTCTTCGTGCTCGATCCCGCCCTGCTCTTGATCGGCACGACGGCCGAGATCGTGACCGCATTCGTGACCACGCTCTTCGGCATGTTCGTGATTTCGGCGGCGCTGGAGGGCTACATGCTGGGCGTGGGCGCTCTGTGGCCCGGACGGGGTGGGCGGTCGCTCGGCGGCTCCACGTATCATGGATTCGCATTGCGGATGGTTCTTGTTGTCGCCGGCATTCTCTGCGCGCTGCCGTGGATCAGCTACAAGATGACTGGGTTCGCGGTGATTGCCGTTCTGTTGCTGCCACTGATCGGCTTGAAGGTGTTCCGCAAAGCCAAGGATTCGGAAGCCGCGGTCACGGTCTGACACGTGTCGCTGCGGGGGGATTGGGCCCCGTGATTCCGTGACTTCTCTGCTTCCTTGCGGCTGCGAGGCACGGGAGCTCGCAGAAGCGTTCGGCCCGGTCCATGTGCCCTGCCCTGGAACACGGGATCGCTCAATACTGGCGGGGACGCCCTGGAGAGCGCGTGAGAAGGTCCCGCAAATCCGAAATGACCGGACTTTTCTGGCGTGACGAACGCCGCCGGTGCAGAAATGTTGCCATGACCCCAATCATGCAGCGCTTGCGGCGGGGCGCTGCGTTTTAGTGCCGAGCCACCCATCCTCCGACAAGTCGATCGTCACGCCATCCGGCCCGGTGAATTTGACTTCGATATTGCCGCGTTTCTTCATCTCTTCCGTTCCCGGATAGGGACGGTGCACCGCACCCGCCTTTTCAATCCGCGCCCGCGCCTGCACCATGTCCTCGACCTCGACGCCGAAGTGATGGATCCCCGTGTAGCGTGGCGCGCCTTCAGTGATGGCGGGATCCTCGCTCTTGAACTTCAGGATCGCGACATTGACGTGGCCGTCGCTGAGGTAGTAGCCCTCGGCGGTCTTCGAATTGACCCGGCCGACCTCCCTCAAGCCGAGCCCCTCGATGTAGAACCGCGCTGTTTTCTCGGGATCCTGCGTGCCGATCGCAATGTGCCGGATGCGTGCCATTGTCACCTCCGTGATGACCCAAGTTAACGGGGTCAGGTCTTGAAGCTTGCATTCAAGCTTTGAGGCCCGGCCCTCCCACCCGTGACATCGAGCAGCCATTTCGAGTACAGGTTAAGCTTCTGAACTCATTCCTCTTTTAATGGGGTCTGACCCCATTTGTTGCTTGTTATCTGATTGATCCCCGAACTGGCGAGGGATACAGTGCCCAGTGAGGGTCAGCGAAACGGGAGCCGCAAAAAATCCTATGCGCCAAGAGCGGCCGCATTCGAGGACGCGGCAAACGAATTGACGTAATTGAACCAGAGCAAGGAGACCGCCATGATGAGCCGCGTCCGCCCAAGTTGCATCACCAACGCCATTGTCCTGCTTGGCTTTTTCATCGCCGCCGGCGCCGCGCAGGCCGCCGAATCCGCCTATCCAACCCGCCCGGTGCGGCTGGTCGTTCCGTTCTCGCCCGGCGGCGGTGTCGACACAACCGCGCGAATCGTCGCCCCGAAGCTGAGCCAGTACATGGGCCAGAACTGGGTCGTGGACAATCGCACCGGTGCCGGTGGCAACATCGCGAGCGAGATCGTCGCCCGCGCCAATCCGGACGGTCAGACCGTGTTATTGGCGCTCGACACCCAACTCACCGCGAATCCGCTTCTCTACAAGCTGCCGTTCAGCGTCGAAAAAGACCTGCAGCCCGTCGTCATCCTTGCCGTATCCGACCAGATGCTGGTCATAAATCCCGGGGTTCCGGCAAGGACGCTTCAGGAGTTCGTTGCCCTGGTCAAGCAGAAGCCTGGGGCGTTACGCCACGGATCGGCCGGCGTGGGCAGCTCGAACCACCTCGCCGCCGAGCTGTTCAAGAAGGTTGCCGGGCTCGACATGGTGCACGTCCCGTATAAAGGGGCGGGTCCCGCGGCCGCCGCCGTCATTTCGGGCGAGATCCAGATGAACACCAGCTCCACCGCCTCGACGATCGGCTACATCAAGTCTGGACGGCTGCGCGCGCTGGCGAGCACCGGCACCAAGCGCAGCAAATCGCTGCCGGAGGTGCCGACAGTGGCGGAGTCCGGCTACCCCGGATTCGAGGCGATGCAGTGGTATGGTCTGGTCGTGCCGGCTGCGACGCCAAAGAGGATCGTCGCGCGCATTCATAAGGATTCGGTCAGGGCGCTGCAATCTGCCGACGTGCAGGCCTCGATGGAGCGCCTCGGTCTGCAGCAAGAGCCCAGCACGCCGGCGGGGCTGGTCGCGCGCATCAAGAAGGAAAATGCGAAGTGGGCCGCCGTCATCAGGGACGCAAACATCCGCCTGCAATAAGACGCGCCACGCCCGCACGATTAAAGCGGCCAGGCTCGAATTGCGCGGCGGATGCAACCGCCGGCAATGTTCGAGCCCGGCCGCTTTTTAATTCCTGGTTGCAGATGAACGCAGATGAAATAGAAGCGGGTGACTAGGTTACTAAGCGACTAAGTGACTAAGTGGCAACTTGGAACCTTGAACCCGGAACAGCGTTTATTTGCCGCAGAAAAACGCAGATGGCATGAAACGAAAGGTTAGAGGAGACGGGCGGCCAATCCCGGAAACCTTAAACCTTAGACCTTAAACCTGAAACTCGAGACTGGAAACTGGAACTCGACACTCCCATAGCAGGTGTTAGCACGCATCACCCATTGCGCACAACGCATGACGGGTTCTCAGTTCATTCCGCCTTCTGCCTTTTCACTCTGGGAGCGTGGCGAGAAACTGTCCCAAGAAAACGAGGCCTTCCGGCCAGAGCCCGAGCTTCGCGGCCGATCCGAGATGGCCGTTCATGCCGCCGTCGAAAAACATCGAGCCCCAGGCCTTCGCGAAATCCTGCGCGCGGTCGAAGGTGACGCGGTCGTCATCACGGCCGGCGACGACGGCGGAGGGGTAAGGCAGGCGCTTCAGGATCATCCCGCCGAAGCCTTGCGGTCCGCCACCGTCTGGCGATTTCCACCGGTCACGGTCGCTCGGCGCGACGAAAAACACGCCCGCCACTTTCTTCGCCAGCGCGGGCTGGTCGAACGACCACTTCATCGCGAGCGACGTGCCGGCGCTGTGCGGAACCAGAATGACGGGCTTGGGCGCCTTGTTCACGTATTCGGTCAGCCGCGCTGCCCACACGTCATACACCGGCCGCTCCCAGTCCGCCTGCTGCACCCGGACGAAATCCGGGAACGCGCGCTCCCAGTGCGTCTGCCAATGGTCTTCCCCCGCGCCGTTGAGGCCGGGATGGATGAGCACCGAAAAATCCTTGAGGGCTTGCATAGCGTGGGGATTCTAGCACCCGCCGTGTTAGCCGAAGACGCCGTTTACGGTCGTGAATCGGAAATCGTGAATCGAAACCCCGTAACCCGCTCCATTAGCCGCCGATGAACGCCGATGAAACGACCGTGAGTCGTGAATCGTAAGTCGTGAGTCGAAAGGTCGTAGCCCGTTTTATTATCCGCAGATAAACGCAGATCCAACGAAAAAGTGATGAATGATGGCGATGACTCATCACCAGTACTCATCACCAGTACTCATCACCATTTCTACATTAATGGTCACCGGTCACAGGTCACGGCTCTTGCCATTGATCCTTCAGCATTTAACATTCAACATTTGGGCAACATCAACTTTTCCGGAGCTTCTTGAAAATCGTCATGAAGAAATCCCTTATCTGCGTTCTTGCCGTGTTTGCTTTGCTGTTCGTGGCGGGAGCGCCTGCTGCAGCGGAGCGGGACAAAACGGTCACGGAAGTGCAGTTCGCAAAAGGCAGCTCAAGTGCCGTCCTGAAAGGCAAGATCACAGGCTACCACTACGTTGACTACCGGATACGCGCCGGCGCCGGACAGCGGCTGAAGGTCAGCATGGAGGCAACGAACCTCGCCAATTATTTCAATATCCTGCCCCCGGAATCAGAGAACGCGGCCATGTTTATTGCCGGCGCCGGCAGCAGGGTGTTTGCCGGCTTGCTGCCGGATGACGGCGTCTACACGCTGCGGGTCTACCTGATGCGCTCTGCGGCGCGGCGCAAGGAGAGCAGCGATTACTCGTTGTCGATCTCGATCACCGGTAAGCCGCTCGCGGCCGTGTCGGCAAAGATCGACGCGCTGATTGCCGGCACTCGCTACCATGCAAAAACCACCGTGAAGTGCGAGCCGCTGTACACGAAGACGCGCGAGTGCGAAGCGCTCGTGGTGCGCCGCGGCTTCGACGGTACAGCCACGGTCGAGTTGCGCTGGGACGGGAGCGGGAAGCGCCGGATCCTGTTCCTCAAGGGAACGCCCGTGGCGGCCGACGTGCCGCAGCCGATGACGTTCACGCGCAACGACCGCGGCTGGGTTGTCACCTTCGGCGGGGATGAACGCTTCGAGGTCCCGGAACCGCTCGTCATGGGCGGCTGACCCGGAATTGCTTGCGCGAAATGGTGGTCTGTCCCCATCTACCTGCGCGGCTCAATGTTGGAAATATTGCCCGACCGTTTGCCACGCCACTTCCTGCAGAAAGCGGGCAGTTTCCGGGTCGATTCCGCCGGTATAGGTGTTGCCGACCGGTGATTTCCGGTAAACGGCTGCGTACACGGTCGCGGCAGCCAGGTAAGTGCCCAGCTTGCTCGGGTGCCGCTTGTCGGGCTGATACAACTCGAGATCGGACTGCTTTTCGATAGCCTTTGCAAACGCCAGGCCGGCGGGAATCACGAGTGCGTCATTGTCGTTCCCGGCCTTGGTGTACTCCTCCGCAAGCTGGGCCGTCATCTCCGGCTTGTCTTTGTAGGCCCACGACATGAACAGCATCGGCGCCGCCCCATGCCGTCGGGCCGTATCACTGTGCTTCTTGGCATAATCGTGAAATACGGCTTTCAGCTTGGGATGGATCGGACACTGGCTGCAGTCCATGAGGATGACCGCATCGAAGAGCTTCTCGAACTTGTTAAACCGGATTTCGTTACCAGCGACGAATGAGTACTTTCCTATGCCGTTCGGTCGGAAATAGGATTCGACGTCGTGCCAGTCCAGGCCGGACCCGCTGATGGTCACCGAGCTCGAACGATGCTTGCCCTTCGTTGCGCGAACGATGCGGCCGACGTAGTTGTGCATGCTGTTGTTGTAGTAGAAAAAGCTGTTCCCGACCCACAGGATCGATTGGGGCGGCTTCCCCTCGAATTCAGTGCGCTGCGGCCGCGTCTGCGCCAGAACGTCCACGGACAGCGCGGCAAGGACAAATAGTGAAACAAACGCGACGATTGCCGCGCGACTGCGAAATGTTGCAGGCATTCTCCTTCTCCCCTTTTTGGTTAACACGGACTGCGGCGCGATTGTAGATCAAAAGCCCACGGACAGAGCGGATCTGAATATCGCCCCCCGAGGGGTTCCAGTAAGGAAGAAGAACTTCGGGTCTTCGGTCTTGGGGTCGGACCGAGCTAAGTATCGGTTCGGGCGGGATCTATGGTTAAAACGTGATGCCTTTTTCATTCTTAGAACACCAACTTCGACGCCGAAAATGCTGCGCTAGCGACAACCGATTCCAGCCACTTTCATCCAGCGTTTGCTTGGAGCGCCGATCTCTCCCTTGAAACTGGCCTCCTAAGGTTCTTTTTGGACGAGAATTCGGCCGCTTCTTACCTGCAACCAATTAGTTGCGCTGGTCCGACCCGGATACGTGTTGGTCTGTCCCCATTTGTTGCGGTCGTCGCCGCGAAGCACCACAAGAGCCCCAAAACGGCGCAAACTGACCTGCCACTCAACAGGTCAACGACGAGGAAGCCCCAATGAGTCATTCCAAGATGCTGGCGTCCAGGCGAAAGAAGCAGAGAAACAGGAAACAGCTCGCGCTACTGGAGAAGCGTGAGAAGAAGCTGGCGAAGCTCAACGCCAGGACGGGCAGCGCGAGCGCTGCGAAGACTGGATGAATAGCGAAAAACGAAAAATGGGGTCACTGACGTGAGCGGCAACTGAAAGTGATTGCTCATCAGCACATACGCGTGCAGCGCGCAGCGAAAGCGCTTCGCGAGCTGCGCCAGGTGATATAGAAAGAATTGGTAATCGTCGTCAGCGAAAAAGCGCGCCTGACGATTGTTGCCGCACTGGATGATGTGCGTCGGAAGACCAGCAATCTGGAGGCGCTTGCGCCGCGGCATGGGAGCGGTTCGATGGCATCCTCACCAGCTCCTTAAAACGCATGAACCAGCTACCGCGATGACAGATTAACCCAATGAATCTACTTCTCTTTTAATGGGGTCTGTCCCCATTCATTTCTTCGCGAATCATCGATAGAAGCGCCTGGCCGTCGATCAAGCGTATCGGCTTCCCCTCAGAAAACTCGCGCGCGTGCTTCGTGTATTTCCCGCTGGAGACGACGATTGCCTCGTCCGCGCCCTCCGCGGTCATCACACCGTAGAGTTCCCCACTGGACGACCGACTTTGTGCCGGCCTTGCGCAGGACGAGATCCACACCGCCGTCCGGCTGGCTGCCGCCGCGCTCTTCCACTTGATAGCCCTGGCGCCGAAACGCTTCGCCCACCAGTTGCTCAAACTCCTGCCAGGACAAAGCCCGGATCGAGGCGAGACCTGACTGCTTGTCGAGCAGCCGCTCGCGGACGAACTGCCGGACCGCTGAAACGAGCGCCGCGCCGACGAATGCAAGCGTGACCAGCCAGGCAAGATTTGAAACCGCCCGCGCGATCCCTTGTCCAGCGGGGCTCGGCGGAAAGATCGCAAAAACCATGAACCTCAGAAGAACGTAGGCAAAACCCGCCAGGATAAGACCGCTCCACCACGGCAGATCCGCAACCTCGTGCAGCAGATGCTTCCGTCTCGACACACGACCCTCCCTGGATCGTAATTTTTGGAGGGTCAGATTCTAGCCAGGTTGTTGAATAACAAAGGAGGACAAAGTGCTGTTGCGGACACCGGAAGGAGGGGAAGTGCGACTTATCTCACGCCCAAAGTCAGAAGGCAGAAGGTCTTGTTCCGCGTTCAAGGTTCCACGTTCTAGGTTTCAAGTTATTACTTAGTCACCTGGTCGCTTAGTAACCTGGTCACTGGCTTCCATTTCATCCGCGGCCAAATTTCGGAGCTGCTGACTCCTGGATCGTCTGGCAGCAGCGCGGCTTCTCGCATAACATCATCAGGATGGAAAATAGGGTCGGAGCCACTTTGCCTGCTAAAGAATGGTGTCGGTGCGGAGATGTTGCTCCGCCCCCATTCAGTCCCTATCGGCCATTCGCGGACTTGTAACGACCACTCTGTGTCTACTTGAGGAAGAGTTCATGTCAGAAATGACCGGCGGTCAGAAAAGAATTGGGTTGGCGCTCTCTGGCGGGGGATTTCGAGCCGCCGCCTTCCATCTCGGCGTGTTCAAGAAGCTGAAAGCCTTGGGGCTTCTCGAGAATATTTCACTTCTGTCCTGCGTGAGCGGTGGCAGCATCGCCGGAGCATTTTTGGCTCTGAACTGGAATGACCCCGATAAGGCTCTCGTCGATCTCGAAAACTACCTTAACGAGAAGTCGATCTCCGTTTCGACCTTTCTGGGGGGGCTGTTCGATCCGTTTTCCTCCCGGCTGGACAAGCTGGCCGATTCGTATGACGAGGACCTCTTTCACAAGAAAACCCTCCTCGACCTGCGCGGCGGGCCTCGCATTTATCTAAATTCGACCAACCTTGCGACCGGGAACATGTTCTCCTTCATCGCGGGTGGTCCTAACGGACCGGAGCACATGCGTGATTGGGAAATGGGCAAGGTTTCAGCCGGGGACTTTCCTATCAGTCGTGCAGTCGCTGCGTCGTCGGCTTTCCCGCCTGTGTATCCGCCGCTGCGCCTGGACCAGGATAAGTATCCAAAGTCGGTGCCGGGTGAGGATGAGAATCAAACGGCGGAGGTCATCGGCTGGGATTTTGGTGAGGAAGACTATCTGCACGACAATTGGCATACAGATACCGGGGGGCAAGAGTCCTACGTTACGCTCACCGATGGCGGCGTGTATGACAACATGGGTGTCAACCCGCTGGTCAGCCAAAGAAAGAACCTGGACTACCTGATTGTGAGCGACGGGGGAAAACCATTTAAGCTCGACGCGCGGGCAGCCGAGTCCGGACTAGGGGCGCTCTACGCGAGCATTGGCATCATGATGGAGCAAATACGCTCGCTTCAATTCAGCCGCCTGGCAGCAGTAACGACCAAGAAGATCGAGGGAAACCCCAAGTCGCTGTGGTTCTCAATCGACAGCCAAAAGGGTGAGGAGAATCGAGGAGACGCCAAGTCTGCCTCGAACATCCCGACGGATCTCGCGAGCCTTACGACAGACCAATTGCAGCTTCTGTCCCGCCATGCAGGAGCACTGCTTCAGGCCCGCATGAATAGATGGGCGCCAGAGCTCGGCTAAGCGGGGAGATCAGGCCGAGTCGCGTTGCCGCCGCGGGGCGACAACCGTTACCACCGTGCTGACGGTGTCAGGTTTTTGCCGACCCCATTTTTTGTTTTCGAATCGCCTCGCTCTGCCGAAGCAACACCGAGGAGATGTCGCCCTGCGGCGACAACGAGTTGACGTGCGACGTGACATTCTGCGCGTTGGCGCGAGCTCGCGGGCGTTACACTAAGCCTTGTCTATTTGCGACCTCGTCTACCCGCGGAATGCGACCTGATCCGCGCCGGCTCCCGGCGCGCGGGCTCGGCGGGAGACCCGGATGGGATCGAGGTCCTGGCCTCTTCAGGAGAACAGCCATGCGTGATCACAAAACCCTGCTATCGATTCTAGGCACGCTGCTTGCAGCCGCCACGCTCTACGCCTGCGGCAGCGGTGGCGGTGGCGGTGGCGACCCCGCCGGTTCGACGACGGTTTTCGGCTACATCACCGACAATCTCGGGGGTTATGAGAGCGTTAAGCTCACCGTGAACAGCGCAGAGTTGCGTCACCCCAGCGGCCGCTCCTGCGAGATCATCGCCGGGCCGCTTGAGTTTGATGCTGCCGAGCTGGGCCGCGACCAGATCGTCGAGCATGTCGACACCACGACCTGCGAGGCCGGTCCGTACAACCGGCTGTACGTGGAGCTCGATGAAAACGTCACGCTCCAGCAAACTTCCAGCGACTCGCCCCAGGAGTGCAAATTCGTGTCCTATTACGATGACAACTCCGTCCGGCCGAACCGGCTCGCCTGCACGATCGACCCCAACGACTCCGCCAAGGTCGTTTGCGCGCTCGAAATCACCGGGGCCGTGAATCTCATTGCCAGCACCCGGGAGAACGTCGCGCTCGATGTCGATCTCAAGGAGTTCACGGTCGACACCACGCCCACTCCCTGCGAAGTCACCCTCAAGGTCTCGCCGGTCCGTGCCGATAACAAGCTCGCGGCCGGCTACCGGACGAGCCTCGCCGGCACCGTGTCCGACCTGGATGCCGGCATCGACCGCTTCACGCTCACCGTGAAGGGAACCCCGTATACGGTCGATTACACCGGGGTCACCGACCAGGACGGCCTCGACGGGCTGTTGGAGCGCGCGGAATCAGACGGACTGCGCACCACGGTGCGCTGCCAGACCATCGACACCAGCACGACGCCGCACACGTGCATCGCCCAAAGCGTCGCCGCGCAACCGCTCAAGGCGATTACCGTAAAGGCGAAGGGAACAATTTCGGCATGGGTCGGGGCTGCGCAAACGTTCACGCTCGGCTATGGAGCGGGCACGACACTGCCAGTGAACTACGCCAAGGCAGACGAGCTGGGCAAGGTTGAGGGCACGCTGGCCGACAATGCCGTCGCCAAGGTACAGCTCTACGGCTCGAATTCCAGCCACTTTCTCGCGCGCGAGGTCGAAGTGGAGTAGGAAAGCCAGGGGGAATACCGCCGCTTGGGGGACAGGCCACCAAGACTGAAATCCCGTCCGATTAGCCTGTTAACTTCCTTGGTGGTCTGTCCCCTGGGGTTACGCGGTAGAGCAACGCCGCGCCGACCGCTACGAGCAAGACGCTGAACAGTTGCGCGGCCGTCAGGCCCCAGAGCACCCGTGGCTCGATGCGGACGTACTCGATGAGAAATCGTGCCGTGCCGGCGAGCACAAAGTACAGAGCAAGTATGGTTCCCGGACGCTCGACCCGCCGCCGCAGCGCCCACAGAAGGCCGAATATTCCCAGGTAGAGCGCCGCCTCATACAGCGGAGCGGGATGAACGCGCACCCCCGGCGGGTAGTCCCAGCCAATGATTGCGTTCGGATAGCTCATGCCCCACGGCAGCGTCGTTGTCGCTCCCCAATCCCCATCTCCGGCAAGCTGGCAGCCGATGCGGCCGATCGCGTGGGCGAGAGGAATCGCGATCGCGACACAATCGGTGGCGACGAGCCGGGGCAGGCGCTTTTGATGAATGACCCAGCTCGCACCGAGAAACCCGCCGACCAGCCCGCCGTACCAAACAACGCCGCCGCCGAGCAGCAGAAAATGGACCGGTGCCTCGAGAAAGCGGTCGAAGTCGTCGACCATCGCCCAGAGCCGGGCCCCGACAAGGCCGCCGATCGCCGCCCAGCACGTTATTTGCCAGCCCAAGCCGGGGTCGAGTCCCTTGCGGCGGAGCTCCTGGCTCACGATCAGGCCACCGGCAAAAAGCGCCGCGGCCACCATGAGTCCAAAGCTATAAATGGTAATCGGGCCTA
>LJTT01000093.1 GCA_001303585.1 Betaproteobacteria bacterium SG8_41 | reverse complement strand
CGTGCCGATCGAGGACTCGGGCCGCATGTCGGCAATGGCCTCGAAGGCTCTCCGGGCTTCCACCATGCCCTCGCGCTCCATCCGGAAAAATTGACGAACGCCCCGATAGAATACCCGCACCGTTTTCGGATCGGTAAGGGCCTGGTGCCAGATCCTCGCCTGCTCGCCGCTGTAGAGCTTGATGTCTAGCGCCGCGACGACCTTGCGCGTGATCTCGTCCTGGATCGTGAACGCGTCGGTCAGCGCGATGTTGAATTGCTCGGCCCAGATCGCGTGCGAGGATAGGGCATCGATCAGCTCGACGAATACCCGCGCCTGCTGTTTGACCACCTGGATGGTGCCATGGAGGACGTAGCGCACGCCAAGACTCTGCGCGGCCACCTCCGGGCTCTTGCCACGAAACGCGTTGGCGCTCGCGGCCGCGATTAATGTGATCCTGGCTATTTTTGTCAGTGCGTTCTGAATATCGATACGCAGACCTTCCGCGAGCTCGGAAGCTTGCACCTCGTTGCCCAGCGCCTCGAATGGCAGGAGGACCACTGCCGGCTCTCGCGGTTGAGCAGGATATCCGCACTGCAGTTGCGGAATTCCGCTGTTGCGGGGGCTTGAGGCCGGATCGCTGGGCTCGACAACGTACAGCCCCAGCTCATTCAGCTCGTTGCCCTGGCTCGCCTCAAGAGGTCGCCGCGAGAAGTCGATCGCCTTGCGAGCCTGATCGTCTACCTGGCCGGTAATGCAGATGTCGCCGGGGGCGGCCCAGCATTGCAGGCGCGCCGCGATCGGCATGGCTTGTTGCGGACCGTCTGAGAGTTCGCAAATCCCGATTCGCGGCCAGCGGGATGCCTCCGATCCGGCGCCGCCTTTTGCGGGGGAGCGTGAACGCTGCAGATTCGCGGCGCATTCCAGCGCAGCGACCGCGCTGTCGAAACGCGCAGTGATGCCGGATCCTGTTGTGGCAAGCACCTGGCCGCCTGCTTTTTCAATTTTCTTCCGTAGTACTGCACGCTCGGACAGAAAGTCGCGTTCTGCCGTCGAGACCGGTCCGTTCCCGTTCAAGAGCTCGTTCAAGTGAACATCGGCGCTCAGCAAGACCGCGCTCCGCCCGGCGTCGCCTGGGGTGCTCAGCGCGGGTTTTACGGTTTTCGCCGGAGCCTCATGCGCGGAGAGAGGCTGCTCCAAGGTGGTAACCGGCGCGACGAAGCTGAAGCCGCGGCCATGTACCGTGCGAATGCAATGCTGGTTGTCACCGCTGTCGCCAATCGCACGGCGCGCCGCCTTGATGCGGCTCGACATAGCCGCCTCGGATACGACCCGGCCCTGCCAGATCGCCCGGTGCAGCTCGTCCTTGCCGACGAACTGTCCATGTCGCTCCACGAGGTAACGCAGTATCTCGAAGACTTGCGGCTCAATTTTCTGGGCCGTGCCTTCACGCCGCAGCTCAAAGCGTGCCGTGTCGATCTCGTAATCGGAAAACCGATAGATCATGTCGCCTCCCGGTCGCGAAGTATGGATCACGGGCGCAAGGGATCAAGGCTTGCCAGCTCCGCCAGGGATCAAATCCACGATAAATCCCGGAAAAATTCATGAATCCGCCCGGGTTCCTGCAAGGAGCCCTGGCGCCACGCTGGCACCATGGCATCGCGGCAACAATTTACCGTAAAGGAGATCGACATGAAACCGTTCGCTGCCTCAAAGCCTCAGTCCGGCCGAAATCTTGACCCATTTGCTTGCCGGGATCATGCCCAGAATCTGCGGAGCCATTATTTGTCCGGGCTTGTGGGGCGCATTTTTCGCGCAGCCGGCCGTGCGCTCGCGCTATCCGTACGGGACGGCAACGCGCGCCTTAACCGCGCATGAACGGCTAATGCGTGCTGGTCATGAGAATTGGTTGATGACAGCCGGTCATGCAGGATGACGCGCTTTTCCATCACCTTCCGTCATCACCACTTCACATCACCAGATTCATTGCGGTCGGTGCGGTTCGCTGACCGGGACGACAATCACCGTAAGGCCCCGCATCGATTGGACCTCTACTGTTTCATCCTTCTCCACCTGGCGCACGCCGTGCGCCAGCTCGGCGCGCCACAGCTCGCCACGCACGCGGATGTAGCCAGAGGGATCAAGCCGCTCCGTTGCGACGCCTCGTTCGCCATCGAGCGAATGTTGCGTTGCCGGGTAGGCCGGATCGAAGGAACGCCACACAAACGGATAGATCGCCGCGTCTTTTGCCACCCATAAGCCCACCAAGCTCCAGGTGAGCCACGCCGGAAGCTCAAGCCATTCCTTGAGCAAGAGCATGACCACGACGACGAGGGCGGCTTCCGGCAACTGCAGCGCCCAGTACTTGCCCAGGACGCTGGCAGACCACATGCGCCCTTCGGCGGCGTCCGTTTTATTTCGTGCGCCCTGCGGTGACATCATCGGAGGAGGTAAACCAGGTTAGACCACATCTTCGTTCGAAGTATCTCCCCAATCGCCGGCCGCTGCCAGCGCTCGCGCTCGTGAGAAAGGATGGTGTTGAAAGAGGGTGAGGTAAGATGGTGAAGACCAGGCGGTTTTTCATTACCATTTCTCATCACTGGTTATCATCACCCGCTCGAAAAGGACAAGAATTATGGCTACCGCCCATCCGTTGCGCGTGGGCCTGATCGGCGCCGGCGGTCGCTGGGGCCCGTGGGCGCACGTTCCAGCGCTGCAGGGCGTCGCCGAGGCCGAGCTCTACGCCGTGTGCACGGCGCATGCGGACACGGCGCAGGCAGCTGCCGAGAAGTACGGGGTCAAGCACGCCTACGGCAGCGTCAAGGCGCTCGGCGCCGACCCGCAGGTCGAGGCGGCGCTCGTCGCCGTGCGCGTGCCCGCACACTACGCGATCACGAAAGAGGCCCTCGAGGCGGGCAAACACGTCTATTGCGAGTGGCCGCTCGGCGCGAACACAAAGGAGGCGGAGGAGCTTGCCGCGCTCGCGCGCAAGAAGAAGCTCCTCACCATGGTGGGCCTGCAGCGGCGCGCCTCGCCCGCGTTCCTTTACATGCGCGAGCTGATCCGCGACGGCTACGTCGGGCAGGTGCTCTCGGTCAACATGGCGCTCATGGGGAGCGGCGTGTTGACCCGCACCTCCGACCGCACCTGGCAGCGCGACGTGACGCTCGGCGCCAACACGCTCACTATCACGTTCGGGCACGCGTTCGATGCGCTGTGCATGGTCGTGGGCGAGCTGACCGAAGTGTCGGCGCTCGTCAGCACGCGCGTGCCGCAGTGGTTCGAGACCGACACCAAGAAATACGTGGACGTGACCTCGCCCGACAACATCATGATCCAGGGCCGGCTGGAAAACGGCGCGATCGCCAACGCGTATGTCGGCGTCCATCCCTGCCATGGCAGCGGCCACCGGCTCGAGATCTACGGCAAGGAGGGCACGCTGATGATGATCGGCGGCGGGGAGGCCGGCCAGGAGGTGAACCGCAGGATCATGGGGGGCAGGAAGGACGACAAAGCGCTGCAGGAGCTGCTGGTGCCCGACCGGCTCAAGTGGGTGCCGGAGGAGGTGCGCAAGGTGGGCCGCGCCTACGACGTCGGCCAGATGTGGGTGAAGTTCGCCGAGGCGATCCGCACAGGCGGGCAGGTCGAGACCGACTTCGACCACGGCGTGCGCCGCCACAAGACGCTCGACGCCATCGTGCGCGCGTCCGAGACCGGGCAGCGGCAGAGGATCGCCCTATAGGCGATGACGAACCGCGGAAAGTCCTGTTCCTCGTTCAAAGTTCAAGGTTTTGGAGCCAACGCTGTTCTGGTGAACCTTGAACCTTGAACCCTGAACCCTGAACGAAACATGACTGATCACCCATCGCTTTCCATATGACGCTCAAACGCCCGAAAGGCCCGGCCGGCACGCTCGTCGTCCTGGAGCACGCCTCCAGAATTCTCAAGGACAACCGGCTCGGCGATCCGCACGTGCGCAAGCTCGCGGTGTGGCTGCCGCCGCAGTATGACGACGGCGCGCGCAATCGCCGCTTCCCGGTGCTCTATGACCTCGTGGGCTTTACCGGTTCAGGGCTTGCGCATACCAACTGGAAGCCATTTGGCGACAACGTGCCGGAGCGCGCCGCGCGCCTGATTCACGAGCGGAAGATGGGGCCGGTGATCTTGGTTTTTCCCGACTGCTTCACCGCGCTGGGCGGCAACCAGTACGTGAACTCATCGGCGATCGGCAACTACGCGGACTACCTCACGCGCGAGATCGTTCCCTTCGTCGATCACGAGTTCCGCACGCTCGCGCGCCGGGAGCATCGCGGCTGCTTCGGGAAGTCATCCGGCGGTTACGGCGCGATGATCCATGGCATGAAGTACACGAAGTACTGGGGCGCGGTCGCGAACCACTCGGGAGATGCCTATTTCGATTTCATCTACTGGGCCGACTGGCCGAATACGCTCAACGAGCTCGCCCGGCATCGCGTGCCGAAGCGCAGAGCCGGCACTTATGGCGCGCGCCGCGAATCAGGCCGCAGGGGCCTCTCTGAAGGGCTGGACGACGGCCGGATCAGGCGCTTCCTCGCGCACGTGTGGAACAAGGAAAAACTGTCCATGGCTGAAGGCCATTGCCTGATGAACCTCTGCATGGCGGCCAGCTACGATCCGGACCCGAAGGCGCCTCTCGGTTTCCGCGTGCCGTTCAATCTCGAAACGGGCGAGGTGATCGGGAAACGCTGGAGCCGGTGGCGCGCGCATGACCCGATCAATCTGGTCGAGAAATATCGGGGCAACCTCAAATCGCTGCGCGGCATCTACATTGACTGCGGCTGGCGCGACCAGTACCACATCCAGTACGGATCGCGCATCCTGTCAAAACGCCTCGCGGCCGCCGGTGTCCGCCATGTCTACGACGAATTCGACGACAACCACTCCGATGTCGATTACCGCATGGACGTCAGCCTGCCGTTTCTCTATCGGGCACTGCGGCCTTGACTGCCGGCATCCAATGACGAAAAAGGGGTCAGGACCCTTTTTATAAACCCTTTCTATAAGTGCAAGCCGCTGATCTAGAAGCATTACTTTTGTCGGGAGAAAGGGGTCCTGACCCCTTTTCCTGACCTGGCGGGATAAAGGGTCCTGACCCCTTTTCAGGGCGTGACCCCTTTTCAGGGCGCTGCGCAGGGGCGCCAAGCAAGGATGCCGTGGGCCATTTGGTTTCGCGACGCGCACGGCGCGGTGCTAGCGGGATCGAGAACCCGTAGCGAAGGCAGGGGACAGCCTGTTTTTCTTGGCGAAAACACGGTCAGCCCTCTGTTTTTTGGTCTTTTTCCCCATATTTTCAAGCCAGAAGCCCCGAATTCGTGTATCATTTCCCTCCCCTACGCGACGGCGGCTCACGCCCGAGCTAACACCAATATGCTGCGGTGAGGTCGATTTCATATGCAAGAAATCCTGCAATACCTGAAAGGCAGTGGCGAGCGGCTCGATTCCGAAATTGCTGAGGCGACAGGGCTTTCGCTCGCGACGGTGCGCTCCGGCGTCACGGATCTCCATGCCCGGGGAGCCGTGATGGTGTGCCGTTCGATTCGATACAAGGACGGCAAGGAGATCAACGGGATGCTCTGCCGCATCTCGGGCTATATTCCGCCGCTGGCCCCCGGCCGCAAACCCAAGACCAAGTCCTAGCTCGGAACGCAGGTCCCGCGCGGGAAAGCTCCATGCTGCGCATCTATGGCGCTGCCAAATCCCGTGCCGTGCGCGTGCTGTGGATGGCGGACGAGCTTGGGATCCCCTACCAGCACAAGGACTGGCTTCCGCGCTCGCCAGAGACCCGGACGCCGGAATTCTTCGCGTTGAATCCCAACGGCCGCGTGCCGGTGATCGACGACGACGGTTTCGTGCTCTACGAGTCGATGGCGATCAATCTCTATCTGGCCAAGAAACACGGCGGCGGGCTCTATCCCTCGGACCCGAAGCTCGAAGCGCTTGTCTGGCAGTGGAGCCTGTGGGAGACCGACCGGCTCGACCGCCAGATCGTCAACCATGCCCGGCACACAAAGGATCTTCCCGAGAGCGAGCGCAAACCGGAGATCGCCGAGGCCGCGTGGAAAGAGGTTGTGCCGGCGCTCGACGCGCTGGAAGGCGCGCTGACCCGATCAGCATGGCTCGCGGGGCCGGCGTTTTCCGTGGCTGACCTCAACGTTGCGGCAGCGCTCTACCGTGCGCTGGCGCTCGATCTCGGGAAATGGCCGCACGTGCAGGCCTGGCTGCATCGTTGCTGGGAGCGCCCGGCCGCCAAGCGCGTCCGGGCCATGCGCGAAAATTAGACCTGCCCGGGTCAAACGCGGCTGTCGGCCTGTAGCGGCCGCTGGCGGCATGCCTTAAGATTCCGCAGCCATCCACAACTCGAAGCGCCTTCTGAGGGCTCCAGGCCCGTGCCGACGCCCGGCTATCTGACTAAAGAAGAGCGCATCGCCATAGCTGGCGCTGACGATCTGGTCATTCGCTTGCTGCTCGATCGCGAGCAGTTCTTCGATCCGCTTGGCGAAGCAGAGCGAATGGGCATCTCCTCGGCCTCGTGGCCATTGTTCGGTTTGCTATGGCCATCTGGCGTGCACCTGGCGGCACGCATGGCGCTCAGGCCTGTGCGCGCCGGTGAGCGGATTCTGGAGATCGGGTGCGGGCTGGCCCTTGCAAGCCTCGTCGGCCATCGCCGGGGCGCCGATGTAACCGCGAGCGACTACCATCCGCTGGCGGAGAGCTTTCTGAAGGAGAATCTGCGCCTGAACCATTTGGCGCCGATGAAATACCGCCACGGTCACTGGAGCGCTCTGGAATTGCCGCCGCGGCGGGAAGACGGGCCGGAAGCCATCGTTGTCGAGGGACAATTTGATCTTATTATCGGCAGCGACGTTCTCTACGAGCGTGACGCAGACGCGGCGCTCGCCAGATTCATTTCGCGTCACGCCTCGCCAGCGGGAGAGGTGTGGATCATCGATCCGTATCGAAGCAATCGTGCGGCCTTCAATCGCCAAATGGCGGCCCAGGGTTTTCTGGTGCGCGAGGAGCGGCTCAATGCGCCGGCGTCGGGCGGTGCCGCCGCCTACAAGGGGTGCCTGTTGATCTATCGGCGATTGGCCATGGTCACGGGCGAGGTCCCTTCCGCGGTTGCCAATGGTTAAATTCAGCCTGGCTTGACCGCCTTTCAGGGCGCGGGGATCCAGCGCCGGTCACCCGACGAGATTGGCGTTGCCGGAGCCCAGAGCCGGGACCTGCTCAAATCAGCCAGTGTTGCCGTTTTTTTGCGCACGCCCGGCTTTGGCGCGGTTCCAATCCCCTTTAAGCCCGGCGACTCTGACGTGCGCCCGGAACAGTAGCTTCCTTCTATACGGGCTAGGAGTGATCGATCATTTCCCTGGGCAAACCGCGATCATAGAATTCCAGCATGACGTCGATGAGCTCAGGGGTTTGGTGATGCGTTGTCTGCTGGCACATAAATGGGTTGTGGGACAGGCGTTCAACGTCAGGTCGCGTATTCCGTATGTCAGGTCCATTCTTCCCTACAGAATATGCGAGCGCTGTGGAACGATGCAGCGTGGCACCTATGATGCGTATTCGAGAGACGTTGACTGGGAGACAATGAGAGAGCGCACCTACATCAAATCGGAGCAGATCCGAATAGTGCGACGGCCCTCTTCTCGCCTGGAGCAACTGGCGCATACATTAGGATTGCGTCGAAGCCGGATGGGCGACGGGACGAGATCAGAAAGACGCTCCGTGCCGACGCGAAGTTAACCGGCCTCGACATTGCTGCAAATTTCACACCCCGCTGCGGCGGGGTTTTTGTTGGCCAATGCCGACCGGAAAAAGGGGTCAGACCCCCTTCTCGTTTGCACGGTTGCAGGGAATGTTCCTGAAGAACACAATCGGTATTCATCGCATCAGGAGCTTACATTGGCAGGGCCCGCAGAGAATTTTCAGCATCTGGTCAGTACCGAGTGGCTCGCCGCGCATCTCGATGATCCCGAGCTCCGCGTCTTCGACTGCACGATGCGGCTCATTCCGGATCCGGAGCTCGTCTACCGCGTGGAGAACCTGCGCGGCCATTGGGCGAAGGGTCACATTCCTGGCTCGGGCTACATCGATCTCGTCGCCGATCTCTCCGACCGCCATACCAATCTGCGCTTCATGTTTCCGCCGGTCAGGCAGGCCGTGGAATCGCTGGAGCGGCTCGGGGTGGACGACGGCAGCCGGGTCGTTCTCTACTCGAGTAATCCCGACATGCAGTGGGCGACCCGCGTGTGGTGGATGCTGCGCTGTCTTGGCTTCGATAACGCGGCCGTCCTGGATGGCGGGCTCAGGAAATGGGCGGCTGAAGGCCGGCCGTTGTCGGTCGAGCCAGCGGCCTACCCGCGCGGACGGCTCACCGCGCAGCCGCGCCTTCACCTCATGTGCGATCGCAACGATGTCCTCGCGTCGATCGAGGACCGGAGCAGGCTGGTCGTCAACGCGCTGTCCCGCGAGCAGCACGCCGGCACCGGCGGCGTGAGCTTCGGCCGCCCGGGCCGGATTACGGGGTCTGTCAACGTTCCATCGCGCGAGCTCATCGATCCCGCGACCTGTGCCCTGCTGCCGCTGGAGCAGCTGCGCCAGAGATTCGATGAGGTCGGCGCGACCCGCGGTCGCGAAGTCGTGGCCTATTGCGGCGGCGGCATCGCGGCGACGGTGACGATGTTTGTTTTGACGCTGCTCGGGCACGACAAGCTTCGCTTGTACGACGCCTCGATGCAGGAGTGGGC
>LJTT01000142.1 GCA_001303585.1 Betaproteobacteria bacterium SG8_41 | reverse complement strand
GGCTCGCCGTGCTCCCGCTCGCGGATCTGCCGGGCTGACAGCAGGCGCCGTGCACTGAGCTGGCCACGCAACAGCGCGAGCGGGTGGCGCCGCAGGGTGAGCCCGACGCTCGCGTAATCGGCCACAATGTCCTGCCCTTCCGTCGGCGGCCGCAGCATGGGCAACGCCTCGGCGATCGGCGCCTGCTCGAGCAGCGGCAACGCCGGCTCCACCCCGGCCACTGCCCAACGTGCGCGGTGGCGGTGGCCGGAAAGACCCACGAGCGCCCCGGCCGCCGCCAGGGCGTCAAGATCTCGACGGCCAAGTTGCGCCCGGCGCGCCAGTTCCTCGATACCTATATAAGGAGTCCGCGCCCGCTCGCTCACGATGCGCCCGGCGGCAGCCTGCGCGAGGCCATTGACCATGCGCAGCCCGAGCCGCACCGCCGGCTTACTCTGCTTGCCGCGTTCGAGCGTGCAGTCCCAATTGCTGAATCGCACGTCCACCGGCCGCACCTCGATGCCATGGCGGCGCGCGTCCTGCACCAGCTGCGCGGGCGCGTAGAATCCCATCGGCTGGCTGTTGAGCAGCGCGGCGGTGAACGCCGCCGGCTCGTGACGCTTGAGCCAGGCCGAGACATAGACCAGCAGCGCGAAGCTGGCGCTGTGGCTTTCCGGGAAGCCGTATTCTCCGAAGCCCTGAATCTGCTGGAAGATCTGGCGCGCGAACTCCTCCTTGTAGCCGCGCACCCGCATGCCCTCGATGAGGCGCGCCTCGAATTTTTCCATCCCGCCACGGCGCCGGAACGTGGCCATGGCGCGGCGCAGTCCGTCGGCCTCGCCGGGCGTGAACCCGGCCGCGACCACGGCAAGCTTGATCACCTGTTCCTGGAAGATCGGCACGCCGAGCGTGCGCGCGAGCACGCCGCGCACGTCCCCGGACGGATAGGTCACCGGCTCGAGGCCCTGGCGACGGCGCAGGTAGGGATGCACCATCTTTCCCTGGATCGGCCCGGGCCGCACGATCGCCACTTCAATCACGAGATCGTAGAAGCATCGGGGTCTCAGGCGCGGGAGCATCGCCATCTGCGCGCGCGACTCGATCTGGAACACACCGACGGTGTCGGCGCGCTGGATCATCTCGTACACCTTCGGGTCCTCCGCCGGCACGTCGGCCATGCCCATCGGCCGGCCACGAAATGCGCCCGCCAGGTCGAAGGCCTTGCGGATCGCCGAGAGCATGCCAAGCGCCAGCACGTCGACCTTGAGCAGCCCGAGCGCGGATGACGGTGCGATCCTCCATCGCCGCGTTCTCGATTGGCACGAGGCGCGAGAGCCTGTCACGCGCGATGACGAACCCGCCGACATGCTGCGAGAGGTGGCGCGGAAAGCCAAGCAACGCATCGACCAGCGCGATCAGCTTCTGCAACAGGGGATTTTCCGGATCGAACCCGGCCTCGCGCAGCCGCTCCGGCGCAAGCGCCTTGCCGTCCCACCATTGCAGGTTGCGCGCGAGCCGATCGACCTGGTCGAGCCCAAGGCCCATGGCCTTGCCGACATCGCGCACCGCGCTGCGCGGCCGGTAGGTGATGACAGTAGCCGCTAGCGCCGCGCGATGGCGACCGTACTTCTGGTAGATGTACTGGATGACTTCCTCGCGCCGCTCGTGCTCGAAGTCCACGTCGATGTCGGGCGGCTCGTCGCGCTCCTTCGAGACAAAGCGCTCGAACAGCGTCTCGATACGGTCGGGATCCACCTCGGTGATGCCGAGCGCGAAGCACACCGCCGAGTTCGCCGCCGATCCCCGCCCCTGGCAGAAGATGCCCCGCCCACGCGCGAACTCGACGATGTCGTGCACCGTGAGAAAGTACGGCTCATAGCGAAGCTCGGCGATAAGCCGAAGCTCATGTTCGATGAGCGAGCGCACTTTCGGCGGCGTGCCGCCCGGCCAGCGTCGCGCAAGACCAATTTCGGTCAGCTTGCGCAGGTGCGAGGCCGGGGTCTCGCCCGCCGGCACCAGCTCTTCCGGGTACTCATAGCGCAGCTCATCGAGCGAGAACGTGCAGCGTTCGGCGATGCGCACCGTCTCGGCCAGCAATTCCGGTGGATAAAGTGCCGCCAGCCGCTGGCGTGACCGCAGGCAGCGCTCGGCGCTCGGCGCAAGCGCAAGGCCCGCCGCCTGCACGGTCGTGCCGAGGCGAATGGCCGTCAGCACATCCTGCAGCGCGCGCCGCCCGCGCGCGTGCAGGTGCACGTCGCCTGCCGCAACCAACGCCAATCCCGCCTGCTCGCCGAGTGCAGCCAGTGCCGCCAGCCGCGCGCTGGCGCGCCCGTCGTGCACCAGCTCCACGCCAATCCAGGCGCGGTCGGGGAATGTCTCGCGCAGCCATCGTGCATCGGCTAACGCAGCTGCTTCACCGGATTCCTCTGCCCCGCGCCACAGCGCGAGGCAACCCGCCGCCAACCGCGCGACATCGGCGCGCGTGAGCAGGTAACTGCCCTTCTCCGCCGCGCGCCGGCCCTGCGTGATCAACTCGCAGAGATCGCCATAGGCGGCGCGATCCGGCGCGAGCAGCACGAGCCGCAAGCCGTCTTCCAGCCGGAACTCGCTGCCGACAATGAACTGGAAACCCAGCTCGCGCGCCCGAAGATGCGCGCGCACCACGCCCGCCACCGAGCATTCATCGGTCAGCGCGAGCGCCGTGTAGCCAAGCGCGTGGGCGCGCTCGACCAGTTCCTCCGGGCGCGAGGCCCCGTGCAGGAAGGTGAAGTTGGAAACGCAATGCAGTTCGGCGTAATGCGGGGATTGGGGCATGGCATAACGTCGGCTCGCATTACGCGCGCGCTCCTTCAGCGGGAACGGAGAGCATGGAATCAACCGGACTCACCACTCCCCGTGCCCCGCGCCCCAGCACATGCGTGTAGATCATGGTGGTGCTCACATCGTTGTGGCCCAGCAATTCCTGAATCGTCCGGATGTCCTGACCGGCCATCAGAAGATGCGTAGCAAACGAATGCCGGAAGGCGTGGCAGGAGACCGGTTTAGCGAGATTGGCTGAGCGTACCGCTGTTTTCACGGCCCTCTGAATCACTGACTCATCGAGGTGATGACGGAGAATGCGGTCGCTATATGGATCCCGGCAACGATGAGAGGCCGGGAAGAGATACCACCAAGCCAGTTCGCGCGCGGCGTTGGGGTATTTTCGCGCCAACGCATAGGGCATAGAGACCTCGCCATAACCATCGGCTAGGTCGCTGTCCCGCACGCGCTTGACCTCCTCGATTCGCTGGCGCAAAGCCGGCAATAACGTTTCTGGCAAAGGCGTCACTCGGTCCTTCTGACCCTTGCCATCACGCACCATGATCTGCTTCAGACCGAAATCGATGTCTTTCAGGCGCAGACGCATACACTCCATCACGCGCAATCCCGAGCCGTACATCAAACAGGCCATCAACCATTCGCGACCAGACAGTCGCTGCAAGACTGCCTGCACTTCCTCGTGGGTCATCACGACCGGCATTCGCTCTGGTCTCTTGGCCCGAGTAACTCCCTGAATCAGTCCGATATCCCGCTCCAAAACATGTTTGTAAAGGAACAGGATGGCGCTTAATGCCTGGTTCTGGGTCGATGCCGACACGTGCCGTTTAACGGCAAGATCAGTCAGGAACGCGCCAACCTCTGCCTCCCCCAGGTCCGATAGCTATAGTGCCGCCGACGCAGCGCATCCCGAAGCTGGTCAAACAGGCGCGGGGCACTTCCGGAACCCAAACCATGCTCGCTCGACATAAGGTAGTTGCCCTCCACTGGCAGAATACGTTGCGATAGTTGTATATCTATACAGTTTCTTATCTGCCGCGCAACCACCCTAGGCGACCCTCGAGCCACAATTTCTCAACCCTTTGAAATGTCGTCCGATTCTCCCGGAATGGACATAACAATGTGTATTTCCAGCACTTCCCGTTTTTCTGCCCCGCCCGAAACCGTGTTATCGGTAATTCGGCCGTCTACTCATAGTTAGCCTACGCTTTTAAAAATGTTAAATAGCGAACAAGACGTGTCTAGCAACAGCAAGGCCGAAAAGAATCTCAAGGCACTAGTTCGGAAAGTTACCGGTGTGTTTCTTGTTCCGCCGGAAGGACAGAAGATTCTTTTAGCGTTTAACGAAAATACGAAGGACGTACCATCTCCCGTTAAAGAAATCGCAGACGCATTTCATGCCAACATAGTCGGATTGCTTTCAACCGTTTCTTTTCCATATTTCCTCGCTCATAGCGCAGCCGTTGATAAGATTTATCAAAGAATTCGTATGGCTGAAGGAATTCGCGCTTTGAAAATTGACTCGGAGCCAAATGAAAGCGAAACGGCTCTGGAGGCGCGTCGTGCCGATACAGCGAAACAAATCGCGGACGATAAGATGGCTGAGTTTGTCCAATCCTCCGAAGGTCGAAACGACCTTATTGGCGATTCCCTTTCTTTTCTAGATCGCTCACTAAAGAACCAATCGCTTTCTGAATCTGCAAACGAACTCATACTTCAGGGAATTGTGCTTTGTTGGGGAGACTTCGAAGTCCTTGTTCGAGATACCTTTGTCACGTTGCTCAATCTTCGTCCCTCTTTGGCGGAGTTGCTTCTTAAGGACACGGTGGCGAAACGTCGGTTCGAGCTCGCAAAAATTTCGCTTGAAACACTCGCGACGCATGGCTTCAATCTCTCTGGCAAGATGGGAACAATCCTCTCGGAACAGCAAGATCTGAGCGATCTGCATTCAATAAAGGCGGTGTATGAGGCGTTGTTTCCCAATGACTCTAAGCTGCGGAGTGCTTTATCAGAAACGGACCTTCGGGTCTTGTCGCAACGACGTAACCTTGTGGTTCATAGGCGTGGGTTAATCGATGAAACCTATATCAAAGCAGTAAACTGTGCGCAAAAGCATGGAGAAAAGATCAGGGTAGCGCCTGACGAGTTGGAGAATCACATAGAGAAAGCATCGCACGCTGCATCATGGGTGCTAGTTGCCTCCGCAAACATTTTAAGCTCCCCAAATGCAACGACATCCGGCTAACAATTCGCTCCACCTGACTCGTGGCGCTGACGCGCCACTCGCAGATGAGCTCAGCCGTTCGGCTGTAGCCGTTAATCGGAAAACAAGATTCAGAACTGTGTAGTGCTAAAAAGGTTAGTTAATGGAGATTGGCCGGGCCTTCTGGCCAG